>NZ_CP154878.1:600000-1200000 GCF_039955095.1 Limosilactobacillus sp. WILCCON 0051 | reverse complement strand
ATACGGCAACATCATCTATGGCGAGTTCATCGGCTGGATCATGGGCTGGGCACTGGTTTTGGAATACCTGTTGGCGGTTGCCTGCGTCTCGACTGGCTGGGCGGCCTACTTCAACTCGCTGCTGGCCAGCTGCGGCGTCAACATTCCCAAGGTGCTGTCTGGTCCGTTTAATCCCGCTGGCGGCACCTATATTAACCTGACGGCGATTCTAAGCGTGCTTTTGATCACTTGGCTGCTTTCATACGGGATGCATGAATCGGTTCGCGTCAACAACATCGCCATTGCGGTTAAGCTTTTAATTATCGTTGCGTTTATTGCGATTGGCATCTTCTTTGTCAAAAAGGCCAACTACCATCCCTTCCTGCCGTATGGGGCGCACGGTGCGTTTGAGGGCGCAACGACCGTCTTCTTCGCCTTCTTAGGGTTTGACTGTATCTCGAGTTCCGCGGCTGAAGTCAAGCATCCCCAAAAGAACATGCCGATCGGAATCATTGGTACGCTGCTGATCGCTACGGTGCTGTACATGGGGGTATCGTTGGTCTTGACTGGTATGGTCAACTACAAGCATTTGGACGTTGCCAACCCAGTTGCGTTTGCTCTGCAGTCCGTCCACCAAGGCTGGCTGGCATCCCTGCTTTCAATCGGAGCGCTGATCGGCATGGCTACCTGCATGTTTACCGCGATCTACGCCTCATCTCGGCTGATCTACTCGCTTAGTCGCGACGGCCTTTTGCCAACCTCGCTGCACCAGCTGGACAAAAAGTCGCACACGCCAAAAGTTGCTTTATGGGCCGTTGCCATTGTAATTGCCATTATGGGTGGCTTTGTATCTTTAGACAGTCTTACCAGCCTGGTTAACATCGGCACGCTGCTGGCCTTTACGATGGTTTCGTTTGGGATCATCCCATTGCGCAAGCGTGATGACATTCTTAACGAAGGCGGCTTCAAGGTTCCTCTGTATCCGGTTCTGCCATTGCTGTCCGGGTTTGCCTGCCTGTTTATGATGTCATTTCTGTCAAAAGAGACCTGGATTGGAGCCGGCATCTGGTTTGCAATCGGCATGGTGCTCTACTTTGGCTACGGCTATCGTCACAGCAACATCAACGATTCAGTTATCCCTCAATCCTGATCCTTGCGGCGCCGAAAAGCCGGCAGAATTTAAAATACTGCCAATCATATTTAGCTTAAAAACGAACAATGCTAAAAATACAGGATGCGACCAGATTGGCCAGCATCCCTTTTTTATAATTTTTATTATTAAAATCAAATGAAGAATATACGATTTAAGTTAGAATTCGTGAGGCTGGGTTGACATCGCAAACAATCCGACTAATATGGCATATATTAAAGATTTTATAAAACTTATATGGAACAAATACATTGGATGATTTGGAGACTTAAACTATCCAATGGCTGCTGGTTAAATAATCTTTAATCTTTGCGGTTATTTTGGGGAATTGAGAGGCGTATTTTAAAAATGAATCGTGAAATCAAGCAGATGCTAAAATTCAGCATCAGCATTGTTTTGATTGAACTAGTCTTCGTTAATCTAGGAGGGATCGTTAATCAACCGCCTGCTGAACTGAAAACCAGTTATGCCAGCTGGCGCGTCCATACCAATCGATTGCGGGCCATCCAAATTGACCAATCCTCAGAAAAAGGTGCCTATCCCAAACTTAGCGGTCAGCATCTTACTATGGCCGCCTTTCCTAAACAAAACAAAATTTACATTCTAAGCAGCAAAAAGGTTGTTTATATTCTCAACGCCAGAATCAACCTTGCTGCTGGACAGCATCAGCTTTTGGTTGGCGATCTTAGAGGTCCATCGATCTTTCATTACGATACTGATGGCAATGACATTAAATCCATCAATTGGCTAAGCGTTGGCCAGAATGCCGACATTGAGGCGGAACCCAAGCTGGGCAATCATGTTGACGATACGATTCAAGTCTCCAAAAAAGACGCGACCTGGCTCTACAATAATCTGCCCAAAGACGTCCAGCTGACAATTTATTGATTGAGGGAGTGATTGATTTGAAAGAACTGAAACAACTGGTTAAGCGGCATAACTGGCTCAAGCATTTCGGTGTCTGCAACCTTCTAATGTTTTTATTTTTGGTACTTTATAATTTCACGACTTATTTGGTTCCTTTGATTCACTTAAGTTTGCCAGCAATTTTAGTTACGATGATTCTGGCTGACGTTTTGTGTATTACTGGCCAAGTTATCGCTGAATAGCTGCAATACTCCCACTTTTTACAATCAGCAAGCAACACCAAACATCAATTCAACAGTCTCAGCCTGGTAATTTCCAGCTGGGGCTTTTATTTTGTCGTCTGCCTGCCACGCTTAAAAAAAACTGCAGAAAATATTATTATAACCATTGACTTAAAGTTAACTTTAAGGTTTAGCATAAAGACATCAGCTGATGAAATGAAAGGAGAATGGAAAATGTCATACACCATCTCTCAGGTTGCTCAGATGATGGGCGTTACCCCTTCCACGCTTCGCTACTACGATAAGGAAGGGTTGCTGCCCAATGTTAAGCGCGTCAATGGCATCCGTGTTTTTGAAGATACCGATTTCCCCTGGCTGCGCATTCTAAACTGCCTAAAGGGTACCGGAATGCCGCTTCGCCAGATCAAAAAATATGTTGACCTGTGCGCGGACGGCGATGCAACGCTGGAACAACGCTATGCCATTATTAAAGAGCAGCGTCAGCACGTCCTTGATCAGATTGAGCAGCTCAACTTCTATCTCAAGGAACTCGACTATAAAGACTGGTACTACCAAGAAGCAATCAAGGCCGGTACCGAAAAAGCCGTCTATCATCCCGACAGCATCTCTAATTTAACTCTGGACCAGATTCCAGGAATGAACTATCAAACAAAAACACCAAGGAGTGATCTTAAATGACGATTCTTAATGAAGACTACCAGCTAAACAATGGCGTCAAGATTCCCAAACTTGCTTTAGGCACCTGGCTTTTAGATGACGATGCGGCTGAAAAAGCAGTGACCGCGGCTCTGCAGCTGGGCTATCGCCATATTGACACTGCTGAAGCCTACGAAAACGAAAAAGGCGTTGGCCGCGGCATTCAGCAGTCTGGCAAGGCTCGCGATGAGATCTTTGTAACTACTAAGCTGGCCGCCGAGCTCAAAGACTACGAGTCAGCTGCTCAGGCAATTGATGAGTCGCTGCAGAAACTGGGACTGGATTACATTGACCTGATGATCATTCACAGCCCGCAGCCTTGGAAAGAAGTCAATCAATCCACTGACCGTCATGAAGCCGGCAACCTGGCCGCTTACCAGGCATTAGAGGACGCTTACCATGCCGGCAAGCTGCGCGCGATTGGCGTTTCCAACTTCAACCAGCACGATCTGCAGAACATTCTGGATCACGCAACGGTTCGCCCAGCCGTCAATCAGGTTCTGGCCCACGTCACGAACACGCCATTTGAACTGATCGACTTTTGTCAGCAGAACGATATTTTGGTCGAGGCCTACTCACCAGTTGCGCACGGCGCCGTTTTAGCAAATCCGGTCTTAAATGAGCTGGCTGACAAATATGGCGTTTCAGTAGCTCAGCTGTGCATCCGCTATGATCTGCAGCTTGGTCTTCTGCCGCTGCCTAAGACGGCCAACCCCGACCATATGAAGCAGAATGCTGATGTTGACTTTGTTATTGGGGCTGATGATCTGGAAACGATGAAGCATCTGGAACACATCAAAGATTATGGGAAAGATGGCTTTTTCCCGGTTTATGGAGGTAAAATCTAATGAAACAAACTGCAGGACACGATGCACTGGGCGAGTTTGCCCCAGAATTTGCTCATTTAAACGATGATGTGCTGTTTGGCGAGGTCTGGTCACGTGAAGACAAACTGTCGCTAAAGCTGCGCAGTATTGCCACGATCAGCGCACTGATTGGTAAAGGCATTACTGACAATTCGCTGCATTATCATCTGGCGACGGCTCGTAAAAATGGCGTCACCAAACAAGAAATGGCCGAACTGCTGACTCACCTGGCCTTCTATGCTGGCTGGCCAAATGCCTGGGCCGCCTTCAATCAAGCCAAAGAAGTCTATGCCGAGGACTTAAAGGATCCTGCCAATGCTCACGGCGGGATGTTCGGGCTTGGTCAGCCAAATGACGCCTACGCTCAATACTTTGTCGGCCAGTCATATCTTAACGTCTTGTCAAAGCCAGGCGATCCATTGGCAATCAGCAACGTTACTTTTGAACCAGGCTGCCGCAACAACTGGCACATTCATCGCGCAGCCAGTGGCGGTGGTCAGGTCCTGATCTGCGTTGATGGCGAAGGCTGGTATCAAGAAGAGGGCAAACCGGCGCAAAGTCTGAAGCCTGGCGATGTCGTTGAGATTCCCGCCAACGTCAAGCACTGGCACGGCGCCAAGCAAAACAGCTGGTTCAGTCATCTGGCATTTGGCATTCCAGGTACGGAAACATCCAATGAATGGCTGGAACCAGTTGATGACGAAGTTTACGGAAAACTTGACTGATGATTGGCAAGGCATCTACGCTTAGCCTTAATTATGTTTAGCCGACCCAACTCGTGACCTTACTCATGGGATGGATCGGCTTTATTCGTCTCTGCAAAGCATTATCAAGGGCCGCAGCGTGATTCTTTGCATTCCCGCAACTATGCAAATCAAGGTAATCTGTTTTAGGCTGGTCGTTTGATAATCGCAAAAAGGCGTCATCAGCGTTGATTATGCAAAAAATTCTGTATAATAGCATGTGACGAAAATGCATTACCTACTTTTCGAAAAAAAGCGATGCATAGTAGGTAAAAATCAATGTATATCAAGTTAGGTGGCCCTAACATTACCTACTATTTGATAAAAATCACTCAGTAGTAGGTAATTCACAAAGTTGGTCCAACCCAATCAGTCTCAAAATATGCAATTTTACCTACGATTCGGCAAAAAGCTTCCCAAAGTAGGTAAATCTCGGAAAATCGAATATGCAGCTACCTACTATTGGCCAAAAAGCAAGCAATAGTAGGTAATCGCTTGGCCAATTGCCGTTCAGAACCAGCTTTCCTTCACAAAGTCGGTTAAATGTGATTAAGTTAACGCCTTAACCCCATGGCAAACGATGGTCAGATTCGACTCAGCCAGCGATCCCATCGTCATCATTGCGAACGTGCTAATATGATGATTGAAATGTCCACTGTGGCACCAAAGTCATGTTTTGGAATATAGCTAAAAGCCGAATCTGCGCGGCTTGATCGAGCTGATTTCTGTCATACAAAGCAAGGCCAAAGTTCAAACAGGCTTCGGCAGATAATACAGAGCAAGTTAAAAAATGGCCCGGATTGCTCCGCGCCATTTTTATTTATCTAATTATCAATTATGTCTTTTTGACGACAGCTTATTTTGAGGCCTGGACAAACTGATCATAGCAGTCCAGTGCCTTGCCACCATAAACCGTGGCTGGACCGCCACCCATCATGACGGCAATGCCAATCGTTTCAACCAGTTCATCTCTGGTAACGCCAGCTTTTAGGCACGCCTTGGCATGTTGAACGATACATCCCTCGCAGCGCATGGCAATCGCGATCGCAATCGCCTCTAGCTCCTTCGTCTTTAAATCTAGCGCGCCATCCTTGACGGCAGCATCATGCATAGCGTTAAAGCCCTTGCCTGTCTCGCCCAATGCACCAAACAGATTGCGATTGTTGGCCCGTGCTTCGTTCAGCTTTTCTTGATAATCCGTCATTAAAATCACCTCATTACAGTTCGTTGTCTTCAGCATAGCACGCTGAGGCAGGGATGCAAATAAACTGCCCACTAAATTGCAAGCGTTATCAGAAACATCAACTAACTTAGCTGATGTAAATTTATGCCGTCATGTCAGTCATCCAGTTTAAGCATGATCAGCGTGATTTCCCAGCCAGCAGGAATTCTCATGACCGTTGACTACGCCGACTGCCTGTAGATAGGCATAAATCGTAGTCGTGCCCACAAACTTCATCCCCCGTTTTTTAAGATCTTTGGCAATGTCATCGGACAGCCGTGAGCTGGTTTGACCGATTTCGCGAACCGTCTTCTCTTGCGTCCAATGCCACAGATAATTTGAAAAAGTACCCCATTCCTGCTGGATAGCCATAAAGACCTGGGCATTGCCAACCGCCGCGCGAATCTTTAAACGATGCCGGATGATACCTGGATTTTGCAATAGCCGCTGACAGTCCTCATCATTAAATTTAGCGACCCTGCCAACATCAAATCCCGCAAATGCCTGTTTGAAAGCAGCTCGTTTATTTAGCACCGTTTCCCATGACAAGCCGGCTTGAAACGACTCAAGAAGCAGCATTTCAAACAGCTGGTGATCGTCATGAACCGGTTTGCCCCACTCACAGTCATGATATTTCACGTAAAGCGGGTTTTCCAGGTTGACCCATGAACAGCGCGGACGATCGGTTTTTAAATCATGATTTGGCATGCAGTTCTCCTTTTTGGTGATGAATCATCTGTTGGTAAGAATAATCAAAAGCAATTGGCTGATCAGCTGAAGCAAGATGTCGGGCCAGATTCTCGCCAACACGGCTCATCTCGATTAAGAAGTCGTGGATTCGCTGGCCATCCTCGGTAAGCGAATAGACTACTTTAAACGGCACGGTATGATAATCAGTCCGTTTAACGATCAGATCGTTTTCTAATTGACGAAGCTGCTCAGTTAACACTTTTTGAGCGATCGGCTGGCCGTTTACTCTTTGAAGATAGGCCTTCAGCTCATTGAAGCGCTTAGGTCTGGCATCCAGTGAACAGATGATTGATGGTTTCCATTTGCCGCTGATGATTTCCAGCACCAGATTGGCCCCAAAATGATAGCGTTCGTACTTCAACGTTCCAGCTTCCTTTCCTAACTTAATCTAAAACAGCGTATCAAAATCCAACAGTCAGGTCAAAGCGGATGTCTTGCTCAACTGACAGCTGCTATTTATTTATGCTGATTAAAAGGCGTGGCTGTGGATCTGCAGTTCGTTCAAGCAGCAGCCATATTGATAATGCCCGGGCAAAACAGTCAGTTGCCTTTGCTGAGCAGCGGTTTTTCAATCTTTTTTAGCCATTGCCGCAATCAAGCCCTTCAGCTAAGCGCTTTCAAAAATCCCCCACCTCAGATTATTTTAGGTATATTTTACTTTTACAAAACGCGATCAATCCAATAATGGCAGCGATCACATAATTATTAACTGATTTGGTAAAGCACCAAATAAAACTTGCATTCGGCCGCCAAAGGACTACACTTGATCACAATAAAAGTAACTAATACTTTTTTAATAACTGGTTAAGGGAGAAGCAAAATGGATCAAGGTATTAACGTTAAAAAGACTGCATTTGCCACGTTTTTAATTATTGGTACGGCATGGATGTTTGATGCGCTGGACGTGGGACTACTGTCATTTATCATGCCGATCGTTCGCAAGGCTTGGGGGCTGGCTAATTCACAGACCGGCTTGATCAGTTCGGTCAGCACGATTGGCATGATCTGCGGCGGCTTTTATTTTGGACACCTGGCTGATCGAATCGGCCGCAAGAACACGCTGATCATTACCCTGCTCATGTTTTCGTTAGGGAACGTCGTCTTGGCGGCCACGGTTGGCTTTAAGAGCTTTTTAGTGATTCGCTTTTTTGTTGGCATGGGGCTTGGCGGTGAGCTGCCGGTAGCTGCTACTTACATTGCCGACCTGTATCAAGGCAGTCAGCGCTCACAGATGCTGATTTTAGCCGATAGTTTCTGGGCGATTGGCTGGCTGATTGCCTCATTCCTGTCGTTTTTGCTCAGCACCACGATTGGCTGGCGGGGTCTTTTGCTGGTTACTGCACTGACTGGCTTTTTTGCCATCATGATGCGCCGCAACATTCAAGAAATCAGTCACGTCCAAACGCAGCATGTTGCTTTGGGCCAGGCTTTAAAAAAGTCATTTCACGGGAAGACTATTCTGCTCTGGATTGCTTGGCTGATGGTAATGTTCAGCTACTACGGGATGTTTATGTGGCTGCCAAGCATTATGCTGGCACGGGGCAACAGCGTCATCGAAAGTTTCGGCTATACGACGATCATTGTAGTGGCCCAATTGCCTGGTTATTATCTGGCGGCTTGGCTTGCCGGCAAAATCAAGACCAAGTACGTTTTTGCCATCTACATGCTGGGGACGGCGCTGGGAGCAATCATGTTCGGTAATGTTTCCAGCAACATGATGACGGTGCTTGCCGGCTGCATCTTATCGTTCTTCAACCTGGGAGCTTATGGTGCTATCATCGCTTTGACGCCAACTCTGTATGAGACTGATGTTCGCGGTACGATGACCGGGATGGCACAAGGAATGGGGCGAATCGGCGCCGTTGTTGGACCGCTGTTGGTAGGTGTTTGGATCGATCAGCACGTCAGCATCAATATGATCTTCTTGATTTTCATGGTTTCTTTGATCATCGGTTCAGTTGCTGTCTTGGCATTGCCGGAGCCAGGAAAGAAAGAGGTCGCTCATGCTGAATGATTTTCTTCTCAAACAAAAACTGACGACCTTTTTAAAAGAAGATCTGGAGTTTGGGGATGCCAGCCTTGCTCCCCTGCCCGATCACGTCATTGAAGGAACGTTTATTGCCAAGGCTGATGGTACCGTCTGCGGCTTACAGGTTATCAATGCCGTCTATGACCTTTTAGGCGGTGCCGAAGTTGAGCTGTTGGTCAGTGATGGTGAAAAAGTCGCCAAAAAGACCAGGCTGGCACGTGTCAAAGGATCAGCAGCCGTTTTACTGAGCGGTGAGCGTGTCATTTTGAATCTGCTGCAGCACATGAGCGGGATTGCTACTAAAACTGCTCAGGCCGTCCAGCTGCTGGCTGATCCAACCATCAAGATCGTGGATACGCGCAAGACGACGCCTGGACTAAGGATGTTTGAAAAAGCGGCCGTGCGCGCAGGCGGTGGTTTTAATCATCGGATGGGACTGACGCACGGGATTATGTTAAAAGACAATCACCTGGCATTGGCGGGCAGCGTTGGCAAGGCAATCGATCTGGCCAAGCAAAGCGTAGGACCAATGACCCGCGTTGAAGTGGAGGTTGAAACTAAAAGTCAGCTCCAGGCTGCGATTGCTCATCATGCCGACGTGATCATGTTTGATAACCAGGTCCCAGCTACGATCAAAAAATGGCAAAAACTGGTGCCTAACGGAATTCTTACCGAGGCATCCGGCGGCATTGATCTGACTACAGTTGCCTCCTATCGCGGCTGCGGCGTTGACTTTTTGTCCATCGGTGAACTGACCAACCGTGTCGTTCCACTGGATATCAGTTTTTTGGTCAATGGCGCGGTTAAAAGCTGAAAAATAAATTAAAAACAGCATTGTAAGCTTTACAATGCTGTTTTTTCATTTTATGAGGATTTAAATGGCTAAATGCCTACTCCATCGTTACGACGGCCTTGATAACCTTACCCGCGTTGGAGTCTTCGCGGGCCTGTTCCAACTGTTCAAACGGATACTTGGTAATGATCTTGTCAATTGGGAACCGGCCTTCTTTGTAGAGTTGAACCAGCCGTGGAATAAAGATCTTTGGATTGGAGTCGCCTTCACAACAGCCAATTACAGTCCGATATGCCATCAAGACGTCCTTGCCAAAGTCAAAGTTCTCAACTTCACCAGATGGCGCCAGCAAAACGATCTTACCATTCAGACAGGTACTTTGAATGGCGTTTTGGATCATGTTGCCATTGCCAGAGGTATCAATAGCATAGTTGACGCCGCCATTTGAGATTGCCTGGACTGCCTGGGCCATCGTTTGACCAGCCGGCAGCTGCTTGCGGTTGATTACGTCGGTTGCGCCCAGTTCCTTGGCCAGTGCCAGACTGTGCTCATTGCCGCCGACTGCGATAATCTGACGACAGCCGGCCACCTTGGCAGCCATGATCGCGCTAAAGCCAACCGCACCACAGCCAAAGACAGCCAGCGTTTCGTCAACGTGGGGACGCAGCGTGTTTAAGACGGCCCCGGCACCAGTCTGAACGCCACAGCCAAATGGTGCAATCATGGCCAGATCAACGTCTTCATCGATTTTTACGATGCTTTCTTCGCTGATCGTAGCATATTGAGCAAATGATGATTGGCCAAAAAACATTGCTACCGGCTGACCGTTTTGCGACAGCTTGCTCTGACCATCAGCACCCACGCCGCCAAAATTAATTTCGTTAAATTTTTCACAGTATTGAGGACGGCCTTGAACGCAGCTCTTGCAGTGACCGCAAAAGGCGTATGAAAAGGCTACATGATCGCCAACCGCAAAGTCTTTGACGTTTTCACCCAGTTTTTCAATGATGCCGGCCCCTTCATGTCCCAAAACAATCGGCGACATGCCAAGCGTGCGGCCAAATTCATCAGTGTGGCACAGACCGCTGGCAGTGATGCGTACCAGGACCTCGTCATTCTTTGGCTCAGCAAGTTCGACTTCTTCAAATTTGTATGGATCCGTAGCTTGACGAACAACGGCAGCTTTCATTTTCATAATCGATTCTCCTTATCTTTACCATGCTCACTAATCTGCTTTGATATGACTAACTGCTTTTGCATCCAGATAATGAAGGCCAAAGCGCTGATCGGTGAAAAACCAGCAATGACAGTTTTGTTCCGGCGTGGCGCCATGACGCATTATCTGAGCTTTAGGACCACAGATAAAGGATCCAGGGCCATAATAGCATGCCTGCTTATCAAATTGCGTCTCATTTAGAAAAACGCCATCGACAATGTATGCAGCATGCGTGAAGTCATGATCATGCCATTCCGTAACGTGACCAGCCGGATAGTCCAGGCACATCAAGCAGCCGCCAATCTCTTCCGGTGTCAAGACGTTCTTTAAATAGAGGTGCACGTGACCATCTTCAACATCCGGAATCCAGGGACATTGATTCTGATTGCGAATCAGAACCTCTTTTAGCCGACCCGCAGCTCGCCGAATCATGAGCAGGGCATGAACCGACTGCTCGCCATCAATTCGCAGACTGGTATTCTGACCAGCTGGAGCAACGATGACGTCATTGACTCCCGCGGCCTGCTGCTCATTGACCCACAGCTGTCCAGCTAAGACCACGATTATCAGGTTGTGAAGCTCATCATCCCATTTCAGTAATGCCGATGCTGGCAAAACTGCTTCATAAATCGACATATCAATGTTCGCCTGCTTGACATACTCAGCCGCATAGATCTCACTGTTAAATAGATCACGATTTCGCTTCAATTCCTTTTTCCCTGAAGTGATTGTTTGCAGCATCGCTTGTCTAGACTCTGCCTTCATTGCTAGTTTCCCTCCACTCGCATTTATTGTTAATCATTTAACAAAATAAGTTTAGCATTGAACTTGCGGCCTAAGTAGTGCTAAAATATGCCGACACCCGAACTATTTCATTCGGCAGGCAGGAGGGAAAAACTTGAATCTCGATCAACTAAGAATCTTTATGGAAGTCAGTGAGCTGGGCAGCTTTCAAAAAGTCGCGCAGTCACATTACGTTTCACAACGGGCAGTTTCAAGACAGATGAAGCGTTTAGAAGATGAACTCAACGTCAAATTGTTTACGCGTGGTAAGAATCAAGTCACACTGACGACAGCTGGCGGTTTCTTTAAGGAGCGCTGTCAGGTTATCTTGAGAATGATCAACGATACCAATCAGGCTGTTCAGCATTTTGACGAACGATCGCGGCATCGTTTAACGATTGGGTACTTCTCGCCTTTTGATACTTTGCTGCTGCGCGACTTGATCTTTGAATTGGATGCCAACATTGACGTTTTTATTGCCGAAGCTGGTCCCGAACACGTCATTACCGATGTCTTGATGAATGATCTGGATTGCGCTGTGGTGATGGATCACTACGGCTTTGACCAGGAATTTTCCAAGATGGGCCTAAAAACCGCGTTGCTGCACACGGATCAGATGGTGATCGGCGCCAGTGAAAGACTGCCGATCAAAGATGCCGTTTCCATTGAACAGCTGCGGCGCTACCCGATCATCTATTACAGCAATGAAGAATCATCCTATCTCAAGCGGGCCTTTCTCGAGAGTCTAGGATTAAATGGTCAGGCTTTAAACGTCGAGCGCGTCTTTTCGTTTGAACACATGCAGATGCTGGTCAGTCTGGGCAAGGCACTGGCATTTTACCCCTGCGAGCTGATCAAGGCTTACGATAAGACCAGCCGCCACATCCGCTATTGGCCGATCAAGGATGCCTCTGACCAGCGCTTTACCTTCAACCTCGTCTACCGCAGCGATAATCATAATCCAGCCCTGCGTCAGCTGCTCGATCAGATCAAAATTACTGATGGGATGCCTAAGCACGCGTAAGCCCACCGTCATTTGACCGATTAAAAGACAACCCAGACCGCGCCAATCAATAGTGCTGGCAAGAGATTGGCCACGCGAATCTTGTTGCCCCATAAAAGATTGATGCCAACACAAAAGATCAATACGGAGCCGATATAAGAGATGTTGTTCATCACAGCCGTTGTCATCAGTGGCTTAAGCAGCTCGCTGAACAGAGTCACCGTTCCCTGCAGAATCCCGACTGGCACCGCCGCGAATCCGCAGCCGCGTCCCATAGAAGCCGCCATTACCAAGACGATGACAAAATCAAGGATCGCCTTGGCAAATAAAATCGAATGGTCGCCCAAGATTCCGTCCTCAATTGAGCCAACGATTGCCATTGCCCCAATGCAAACGGTCAGCGACGCGGTTACGAATGCTTCGATAAATTCTTGATCATTGGCATTGCCGGTCTTTTTCTTGAGCCATTCGCCAAAATCAGCAAAGCGATCCTCAATCCTTAGCCACTCGCCTAACAGACCGCCAATTGCGAGGCTGCCAATCAGCATCATGGTTCCATGCGTTGAAAAGCTGCCATGCTTAAACGTGAGCATCTGCGCCATGGTTCCGCCCAGTCCTAAAAACAAAACGGCAATCGCGGTCGCTTTCATTAGGGTGTCTTGAAAACGGGGCGCGATTTTTTCACCAGCCAGACAGCCGATTATTCCAGCGGCAGCAATTGCGATTACGTTCACGATGGTTCCTAATCCCGGCATTTTTCATTCCTCCATTTAAAACCGCCATCCCAGTTTGGAAATGGCGGTTTTTAATCCATATTTAATAATCTTTTTGTATTTTAACAAATCATTCGACTGCTGACCAGGCCGGATTAGATTCAACCAACTAATCAAATTCCAGAATCGCTGTCCATAATTGTCACAAGCATATCTTTAGCGTATGATCGACATTAAGCAAACGCTTTTTATTGACATTGATTGCGAGGTAATTATATGAACGATCGACTTTCTTTTGCTTCTGATTATTTGGAAGGCGCCCATCCCAGCATTTTGAAGCGGCTGGCAGATACCAATTGGCAAAAGCTGCCGGGCTATGGTTTTGATGCGATCTCACTGGCGGCTAAGGATAAGATTCGCCAAGCCTGCCACGCTCCCAACGCTGAGGTCGAGTTTTTGGTTGGCGGCACGCAGGCCAATGCCGTGATGATTGATGCCCTGCTGCAGCCATATCAAGGAGTAGCAGCCGCAGATACTGGCCATATCATCGTTCATGAAGCCGGTGCGATTGAAGCAGGCGGTCACAAGGTTTTAATTATGCCAGGTCATGAAGGCAAGATTACTGCTGCTCAGATTGCTGAACTGGCTGGTGATTATGTCGCGGATGCAAACCACGATCACATGGTCATGCCTGGAATGGTCTATCTGTCACAGCCGACTGAATTTGGAACGCTGTATACCAAATCGGAATTACAAGCCATTCACGACGTCTGTCAACAATATGATATGAAGCTTTATATTGACGGTGCGCGCTTATCATATGCGCTGGCCTGCACGGCAAATGACGTTACCATGGCAGATCTGGCAACGTTATGCGATGCGTTTTACATTGGCGGAACCAAATGCGGCGCCTTGATTGGTGAGGCCGTCGTTATTCCAGACCCTAAACTATTGCCGCATCTGTTTACGATGATCAAGCAGCATGGCGCGCTCTTAGCCAAGGGCCGTCTTTTAGGGATTCAGTTTGATGAGCTTTTTAAGGATAACCGCTACGTCGACATTGCTCGGCCCGCGATCTTATATGCTGATCAGATTCGCGATTGTCTCAAGCAAAACGGCTACCAGCTCTATGGGTCATCACCAACCAATCAGACTTTCTTTATTATTGAAAATCAGCAGCTGGCTCGTCTTGAACAGCAGGTTGCGTTCAGCTTTTGGGAAAAATACGATGAAAAGCATACGGTTATTCGATTTGCCACCAGCTGGGCCACACGAAAGCAAGACGTTGATCAGCTCTGCCAACTTATGCGTGAGCTTGCTTAATTGCTGTTTGGGTTTTGAGATGCGACTATTACTTTTCAAGGCGGCCAATGTTATAATTAATATCCTGTCTTAGTTATTGTTATTTTAATCAAGGGGAGATTTTAAGATGACTAGCAAAACCATTTATTTTTGTGCTGGCTGGTTTACTGATAAGCAAAACCAAGCCTATCAAGCAGCCATGACGGCAATCAAGCAGAATCCAACGATTGACGTTGAAAACAGCTATGTTCCTCTGCAGCATCAATACAAGAACATTCGCGTCGACGAGCATCCAGAATACCTGCATGACAAGGAATGGGCCACGGCTACCTTTAAGGGCGACTGCCTGGGCGTTACCACGACTGACGTTACGCTGGCCGTCTACATTCCGGATGAAGAAGACGTCGGCATGGGAACTGAGATTGCCTGGGCTAAGGCGCATGGCAAGTACGTGCTGCTGGTAATTCCTGATGAAGAATGGGGCAAGCCAATCAACCTGATGTCATGGGGCTTTGCGGACAACGCCATCAAGATGAGTGAACTGGCCAGCTTTAATTTTAACCAGCCTTCGTTCAACTTTTATGAAGGAGCCGTCTACTAAAATAATTCATAATAAACGGCAACAGCGCCAAATTCGGCTTACAAAGCACGAATCTGACGCTGTTTTTTTACTCTAAGTCAATGTTTTATTTGCGGTAGTTTGCCAGCAGCTGATCAAACGGCTGATACTCTGGCTGCCAGTGCATTGCCAAAACGGCCTGTTCCGCACTGAGATCAGTCTGTGCCAGGCCTTGATCAATCGCTGACTGGGCCACGGCGATCGCGACTTGCTTGGAAAAAGCAGTTAATTGGCTGACCGGCGGCAGAACTGGTGCCCCAGGAACCTTGACGTCAATCAAGCCGCCAAGTGCATGCGCGGCAGCAGCCAGCATCTCATCATTGATAATCCGCGCGTTAACGGCCAATGCACCAAACCCGACTCCTGGATAGATCAAAGCATTGTTAGCCTGGCCAATCTGGTAGTCAATGCCTTGGTAAGCGACTGTCGCACTCGGAATTCCCGTTGCCACCAACGCCTTGCCATTGGTCCATTTAATCAGATCAGCTGGCATGGCTTCGATCTTTTCGGTTGGGTTGGAGATTGGGAAAATAATTGGGCGGTCAGCATGCTTGGTCATCTCTTTAACGGCAGCTTCGGTAAAGGCATTGTGAACCGTTGACGTACCAATCATTACCGTTGGCTGAACGGCTTTGATGATTGCTGGCAGCTCCGTAAGCTCGCCCGCATCAGCAAATTCATCTCGCGAACGGACAAATGCCTGCTGCTTAGGCGTCAGTCCCGGCGTATCTTCAAAGAGCAGTCCTTGACGATCCACCAGATAAAAATGCTGCTTGGCTTCTTTGGGACTCATTCCCTGCTTGATGAGCTCGTTGTACAGCATCTTGACGATTCCCATCCCGGCAGTACCGGCACCAAATGTCAAGAAACGCTGCTCAGCAATCGACTGTCCAGAAATGTTAAGTGCCCCTAAAACGCCAGCCAGCGCGATGACACCAGTTCCTTGAATGTCATCGTTAAACGTCAGAATCTGATCCTGGTACTTGTCCAGAATGCGGGCAGCCGTACCGCGACCAAAGTCCTCAAAATGCAGCAGGCTCTTAGGAAACAGCTTTTCAACCGCCGCTACGAAACGATCGATGTATGCAAAGTAGGCCGCGCCAGACAACCGCTCATGACGCGTTCCCAGGTACTCATCATCGGCCAATAGCTGCTGATTGTCTGTCCCCGCGTCAATTACGACCGGCAGTACCTGCTGCGGATCAATGCCGGCAGCTGCCGTATAGACCATCAGCTTGCCAACCGCGATGTCCACGCCGTTAACGCCCCAGTCGCCGATGCCCAAAATACCTTCTGCGTCGGTAACCACGATCAGGCGAACATCCCGCTGATCGGCCGCATTCTGCAGCCGCTGTTCAATCGTATCTGGATCATCCACCGTCAGATAAGCGGCATCTTGCGGCTGCATGAACCGTTCATTATAGCGTTCGATAGCTTCGGCAATTACTGGATCATAGACGATTGGCATAAATTCATCAATATGCCGAACCATCAAATTGAAAAACAGCGTCCGATTATGGTTGAAGATCTCCATTAAAAAATGACGCTTTTCAATCAGTGATCCCTTGCTTTGGTACAGTGCATACATTTCGGCAGCCTGCTCATCAATCGTTTTGACTCGGGGCGGCAAAAGACCAATCAAGCCATATTGTCGCCGCTCCGTCTCAGTAAAAGCCGTACCGCGATTTAAAAACGGATCATTAAGTATTTGAAATCCACGCATTAGACTCCATCTTCTTTCAACAAAATTCATCTTTTATCTCTTATCTCGCAATTGATTATAAAAACTGGCCAACTACATAGTCAAATATACCCAAATCCATAAATTTTTTTGATATGATAAATTTAAATCCTATCAAGGCGGTATTTATCGATGAATATTAAAGAATTATATTATTATCATGATTTGGTTAGGACCAAAAATTTTTCCCAGGTCGCATCAGATTTCAACATCAGTCAGCCAACCGTCACCATGGCCATCAAACGACTTGAAGAAAGCTTTGGAACGACTTTTTTCATGCGTGATCGCTCGCATCATCAATTGACGGTTACCAGTACCGGCCTTCAGTTTGACCAGCACGTTCAGCGCGTGATTGAAGAACTTGAGATTGCCCAAAAGGAACTGGCCCGTGCCAAGCAGGAACGCATCAGCTTTGGTTTGCCGCCAATCATCGGCAGCTGGTACTTTCCCCGCTTCACCCCGGCGCTGCTGCAGGCAGGACTGCTCAATCAGCTGGAAGTCGTTGATCATGGTTCGGCCTCACTGCTGCAGCTGCTGGCAAAAGGCGAGCTTGATCTGGCGCTGTTAGGATCACTGCAGCCATTTCAACAGCCAAGTCTGCGAGCCCGTGTGATTGATAAGGCACCGATTAAAATTATCGTGGCTAAGGATCATCCTTTGACAGCTTTTAAAAATGGCATATCATTTGCTCAAGCCGCTCAGTATCCATTTATCACGCTTGATGACGAATACGTTCATGCCCAGGCTTTCCGCCAGGCTGCACATTTGGCTCGTGTACGTCCCAAAATTATTTTTAAAACCAGCGACGTGCAGATTTTAAAAGCGCTGGTCGCCAATAATTCCGGAATCTCTTTTTTGACGGATCTGGCGCTGGATGCCAATGATGGCCTAATAGCCTTACCATTGACGGATGGCAGTCAGCCCGAGTTTATCATCTCGCTGGCGGCCCGTGCCAATCGCCTGCTGACGCCAAACGCCCAAAGACTATGGTCGATTCTGGAAACGCCGCTTAAAAGATCATAAAAACTGAGACAGCTGAATGAAAGCCGTCCCAGTTTTTGTGTAATACGATTATTTTTTAGACTGGCAAAGTGCCATTAACTTGCACTCCTATACGTTTTTCATAAAGCGATCCGATTTTGCAACTTCTTCAGAGGTGAAGCTATATTGCTTTAACGAGCCAAAATGACGATATACCGACGATCTGAACCCAAACCAATAGTTAAGGACAATCCAGCTTAATCCTAAAGCCAAATCCAGCCAATTCATTTCAGCAAAGCATTTCATGATAATCCAAATCGAAAGCGGCACTAATCCACAGATAGTACTGAACAAACCAGGATTATATAATCGTTTGATCTTAATCGGAAAGAAGAACCCGCACAGATGGTTTGTGTAGCACAAGGCATTATCAATCATCTAGGTTAATTAAAAAAAGGGTTGCCCTAGAGTCAGCTCCAGCATTTATAGTGATCTCACCAACAAATGAAAGAAGGAATCATAAATGCATTCAATTAGTTTTCCAACCCGCTTTTTACCAGGGACAACCGATAATTTTGTTTCCAATGAGGTTATTGCTAAGGATCTAACGGTTTTTGATATTTGGCATTACCTAGTCGATACTGCCAAATGGGAACTATACTATGATAATGCAGCTAATATTAAGCTTACTAATGGCAAAAACAGCGAACTGCATTATGGTGAGCATTTTCATTTTGATACTTTTGGCTTTCCAATTGATGCACAGGTTATGGAGCTAATCAGTCCGACAAAAGATGCGCCAATTGCTAAAATTGCATGGCACGGGTGGAACAATGACAGTGCTGAATCGGCAATTGATGTATATCACGCTTTCTTAATCGAACAGCTGCCCGCCAATCGCGTACGACTGCTTACTCAAGAATCACAGATTGGCAATTCAGCCGCTAAGCTTGCTATAACTAAGCCCAACCCCATGCTTAATGGTCATCAGGCTTGGCTGGATGGACTGGTTAGCGCGGCTCGCAAACAGCTATAATCAAAAATAGTGAAATAACCAACTGCATTAAATATAAAAAGGAGTCTTCTCAAATGAAAACGTGGATGATAACAGGAACGTCAAGCGGATTCGGGAAAGCCTTAGCCACTAGATTAGCTCTGCAAAATGATGTCAAAGTAATTGCAACAGCACGCAAAGAAAAAGATTTGGCGTATCTTGATGAATATGACCATGGACAGATCAAAAAAATAATCGTTGATATTGCCGATCCAAAGGCTATTAGGGAAGCTGCTAAGCAAGCACTAAGTTTTTCTGAAAAGATTGATGTCTTAGTCAATAATGCTGGCTTAGGATACTTTTCAACGATTGAGGAAAGTGATATGCAAGCAGTACGCTACATGTTTGAGGTTGATTTTTTTGGGTTGGCTGAAATGACGAATGCCCTATTGCCACAGTTTCGTGCCAACCAAGATGGCGTGATCGTTAATATTTCATCAGCTCTTGGATTAACTACTTTACCAACCATGGGCTTTTACAGTGCTGCAAAATTTGCTGTTGAAGGCTATTCGGATGCTTTGCGTCAAGAAATTTCATCAATGGGTATCAAGGTATTGACCGTTGAACCAAGTGGAGCACGCACTAACTGGGCAGGCTCCTCTTCAGAAAAAAAGATTCCAACGATTGCTGCATATGAACGGTTCAAGGACATGATTGCAACTACCGATCAAGCTGTTGACAATGCGCCTGGCGATCCAATGCTGATAGCTCAAGCAATTATTGATGCTGTCAATAGTGGTGACGAAATGCCTAAACATTTGCCTCTAGGAGAATTCGCCTATCAAGCCAGTCTGGATAAGCTGCGTAGTTTAATGAGTGAAATTGAAAGTCATCGCGAGTTATCGTTGTCAACTGACGATAATTAAGCCCGAATACTAGAAAAATTAATGGAGGGTAAAACATGAGCTATAGTATTGGTCAAGTTGCTGCTCAACTAGGAATTTCCATTGATACGATTCGCTACTATGATAAAGAAGGCCTGCTCCCTTTCATTAAACGCGACAGTAACGGACGACGCATCTTTTCAGATAATGATGTCCATCTAATGCGTACGATTATTTGTCTTAAAAATGCCGGCGTACCAGTAACAGAAATTGCTGATTTTATCCAAATGCGGTTGCAGGGTGACTCAACGCTTAAAAAACGCTATCAACTTTTAAAGCTGCATGAGACCAATCTGCGTGCTCAGATTAATGATCTGCAAGATACCCTTTGTTATTTAAAATTTAAGGAATGGTATTTCACAACTGCCATTGACGCTGGAACGGAGAAGATTCATTTTACTCCTCATACTAATGAAGTAGTTCCTAATCTAGCAGAACAATACTCAAAATATCTTAATGACACCGGACAATTTGAAGAACTAACGCGTTTTAAAACCATTAAAGACTACCGTAATCGAGGTGGCCATTAATCAAGTTGTCTGTAAGGAGACACTTTATGAAAACATTAATTATCTTGGCGCATCCCTATTTGAATGCCTCGCGAGTCAACCAAAAATTAGCCAATGCGGCTGCAGAAATCGATAATATTGAAATTCGCGATCTGTATAAACTATATCCAGATTTTAGGATTAACGTTGCTGCTGAGCAAGCGGCACTTAAAAAAGCAGATCGAATTGTTTTTCAGTTCCCTATTTATTGGTACAGCAGCCCCGCCCTACTGAAACAATGGGAAGATGCTGTTTTGACTCATGGATGGGCACATGGCCGTACTGGTAACCAGCTTCAAAACAAAGAATTTTTACTGAGCGTTTCCGTTGGTGGTGATCAAGGCCATTATACCCGCGTTGGCTTGCATGGTTATCGTTTAGCCGAGCTGTTGCGTCCATTCCAATCGATGGCAGGAATGGTAGGGATGAAATACTCACGGCCTTTTATAACTTTTGGTGCCCGCACGATTACTGACGATGCACTTCAAGATCAAGCCAGTCATTATGTAAGATTGCTCAAAAAAGCTACCCCATTGCCTAAATTCGGTCTGCTTGAAACAGAAAGCGATAGTTGATTCAGACAAATGCATATCGGAAAATAGGATTAGGCACGCACGCTTAATCCTATTTTTAGTAATCAAAGGAGCTTAAAATGAATCTACTGACGTTACCGGCCTATCGCTTGGCAGAAATGATCCGCCAGCACCAGCTTACCAGTCGTGACCTGGTTGAAATGGCATTAAGTAAGATTCAAGCAGAAAATCCTACCCTCAATGCCGTTGTTCATTTAAGAACAGAAGCAGCCTTAAAAGAAGCCGACCAGCTAAAAGATCACGGGCAGCCGTTTTTAGGCGTTCCCCTGCTGTTAAAGGGACTCGGTCAGCGAATGAAAGGCGAGCCTGATACTAACGGCAGCCAGCTGTTTGGCAATCAACTGGCTGCTGAAACCGATAATTTTGTCAAAGCACTTCAAAATGCCGGCTTCATCATTATTGGTCAGACAAATTTTCCCGAATTTGGCTATAAAAACATTACCGATGCCAAACTTTTTGGTCCAGCCCGCAATCCCTGGAATCCGCAGTTCACGCCCGGCGGCTCTTCAGGTGGTGCCGGCGCGGCCGTGGCAGCTGGCTGGGTGCCAATCGCTGCGGGCAATGATGGCGGCGGCTCGATCAGAATTCCGGCCAGCTGGTGTGGCGTCATTGGCTTGAAACCAACTCGTGGCCGCATGCCGGTTGGTCCAGGCAATTGGCGGTCATGGCAAGGCGCGTCGATTAATTTTGCGTTGACGCGATCGGTTAAAGATACCGCGCTTTTGCTGGAGACCCTTCAAACCGTTCAGTCCCCTGCCGTCTTCCAAACCCCGCTGCTCAATCCGGATGCCTTTAAAACAAACGATCAATCACGTCTAAGGATCGGCTGGACCACTACCTCGCCAGTAAAAACCCCGGTTACAGAAGATGCCGTGCAAGCCGTCAAAAACGCGGTCGCCTTTCTTCAAGACCTAGGCTATGACTGTCAGCCCTACGAAGATCCGATTGACGGACGGCAGCTGATTGATAGTTATTATTTGATGAATGAAGGTGAAACCGCAGCCATGTTTGCCAGCATTGAACAAGCAATCAAACGTCCCGTCAAACAAAATGAGATTGAGCTGGTCACTTGGGCACTTTGGCAAGCTGGTAAAAACGTTACTGCCGCCGAATACATCAATGCATTGAACGTTTGGGATCAGGCCAGTGTTCTCCACGCTAAGCTGCACGAACAATTTGACGTGCTCTTGACCCCGACAACGGCTGGCCACCCCTATCGCATTGATGAGCCGCAGCATGCCACTGTCTTCGATGAGCGTCTGCAAAGAATCAATCAGCTGACAGCACAAGAACAACGCCAGCTGATATATGACCAATGGCTTGACTCACTAAGCCGCACGCCATTTACGCAAGCTGCCAACCTAACAGGCGAGCCTGCAATCTCGTTGCCTGCTTACATTGCTAAGGACGGCCTGCCGCAGGGAATTCAATTAACCGCCAATAAAGGACGCGAAGATATTCTGCTGCAGCTGGCTGAATTATTTGAGGACCACGGGATGCTTAAAATGCTCAGCTGATTCATCGATATAAAAAAACCGCCCTCAAAACACCTTAAACATCAGGTGCCTTGGGGGCGGTTTGATTATCTAACCCAGTCGCAAGAATCGAACTTGCATCGTTTAGCAACTGCTCTTCCTTTGAGCTAGACTGGTATGCAGACTTGCGCATTGGTTTGCGTGGCGCAAGGTTAATAGTTGATTAGGCAACGTGCTCGACAAGGCTTAGCCAAGACCCGTCGATCATGACCTCTTGTCGCTTTAATCAAGGCACGGGCTGGGATCGGTACCCACCAGCTTTTGGTCAGCATAAGCATTCATCAAGTATTGAAAAGATGCCGCCGTTTGACCGACTCGGACCGACCTCGATGCTTATAGCTGCATCACTGCAGTATCACGGCGAACGTTTTTAGTGACGTTCCACTTTGGGTCTTAGGTTGTCAAGCCTAATTGACTGTGGATGGGATATTGCAAACGCGCATCGGGTCGTGCCTTAACTTATTAGCCTCTTACCTGACTGACTGGGAACACGGCTTTCTTTCACCGCGATCAAGACTCACTGCAAGCCTTGACGCTAGGAATCAAACAGCTATCGTTGCCTGACGCCATGGTTCATTGATAAGCCAGCCAGCTGGGCGACTCTGCCAAAGCCTTATGCACCAGCTTCAAGTCAATCCCCAAAATAAATTGAGGAATTAGTATAGAATACATCTGACAATTCATTATGTCAATAAAAAAGATCATCTATCGAAAGCAGATGACCTTCCATAAATATTTTGATTTGAGAACTAAAAGTCTAGCTGCAGCTTTTCCAGTTCGCTCCAGGCAGCGTTCTTGGTTTCGTCAGTCGGGACGGCCTTGCCATCAACTGAGATGTCAGCCCGCCGCAACAAGACCTTACCATCATTCAAGACTTTTTGAATCAGGTAGGCTTGAGCACAGCGCCAGTCGTTGATGCGAACCAATACCGCATCATTCATGGCTTTTACGACTTCTTTCTTTGTCATGATATCAATTCCTCTCTCTCTGATGATCAACGATATCCCGATGACGATCATCAAATCATTGCCTCAACACCAGTTTTTCAGTTGTCAAGACATTTTGAGATATCGGAATCAAATTATTCCATCTTTGCTGCTGAAAGTCAAATTAAAGTTGTAAACGTAGCCGATTCTTAAGTTAGGTTATGAATAGCTAAAGTCAGTGGTGTCTTATTTTGTTTTTGAAGTTTAGTTAAGGTAAATTACTACTGGTTTATCAAATAGAGATTGATTTAATTTCTCACTCCCCTGCTCACAATTGAGACTATAATAAAAACAAGTATTTGATTAAAGGGGGATCCATTATGCGCTATGACTATGATGGTAAAAACGTTATCGTAACCGGTGCGACTGGCGGAATCGGTAAGGAAGTCGCTAAAGGCATCATCGCTGGCGGCGGCTCGGTTGCCCTGATTGGCCTGACGCTTGATGAAGCAAATCAAGTCGCCGCTGAGCTTGGGGAGCACGCCCACCCTTATGCCATGGATCAAAGCAATCGCGCTGCCGTTGATGCAGTCTTTCAGCAGATCTTAAATGACTTTGGCCGCATCGATGTCTTGATCAATGTAGCGGGCATCATCAGCGCCAAGTCGTTTGATGAATTATCGCCAGCCGAATGGGATCGGACGCTGGCCGTTAACCTAACCGGACCTTTCAATACCGTTCATGCTATCTGGGAACACTTCAAGAGTAATGGCGGCGGCCGAATCGTCAACGTTTCTTCCGTAGCCGGTAAAATCGGAGGCGGCTTGCTGGGAACGACGGCCTATGCATCGTCCAAGGCTGGCTTAAATGGCTTTACCAAGGCAATTGCTAAAGAAGGCGCTAAGTATGGCATCTACGCCAACGCGGTCTGTCCTTCCTTTACCCACACTGGCATGACGGCCGCATTGGAAGCTGATCTTGAAAAACGGCAGCGCGTCTTAAGTATGATTCCACTTGGCCGTGGCGCGGCACCAGCAGAAATTGCCCAAATGATCCTGTTCTTTGGCTGTGACGCGGCCAGCTTTATTACCGGCGAGATCGGTGACTGTGATGGCGGGATCGTGATGGACGGCTAGTCTTGACCAACTTAAAGGCATTAAAAAAGAGGCACTCGGCTGCTTTGAGCAGAATGCCTCTTTTATTTATCTGATGCGCCATTTAAAATCCCGTTCTTTGGCTGCGCCATCTTAAAGTCCTGCAACTATTGAGTTTAAGCGCGCCCATCATCATTACGGTGCTGCCGTTTCCAGTTCTTAATCTGGGCCAAGCGCCGTTTAAAACGAATCTCATTGCCCTGCTCGGTTGGATAATAATACTGATGTTCCACGAGATTAGCCGGCATCGTTTCCATTGTGGTCATTTTAGCCGCCGTATCATGCGCATACTGATAATCTTTGCCATAACCCAGTTCCTTCATGAGTTTGGTAGTACCGTTGCGGATCTGCAGCGGTACTGGCTCGTTGGCCGTTTTTTCAACATCTTCTTGGACTTTTTGCGTGGCAGCATAGACCGCGTTGGATTTAGGCGTAGTCGCCAGATAGATTACGCATTCCGTCAAGTGAACGTTGCATTCCGGCATCCCCAGGAACTGACAGGCCTGGTAGACATTGACCGCAACGTTTAACGCATTGGTATCGGCCAGGCCAATGTCTTCACTGGCGAAGCGTACCAAACGCCGCGCAATGTATAATGGGTCCTCGCCGCCATCCAGCATGCGCGTCAGCCAGTAGATGGCCGCGTCGACATCAGAGTTGCGCATGGATTTATGCAGTGCTGAGATAAGATTATAGTGCTGCTCGCCTTTTTTATCATATTTAAGTGTTTTATGACCAAGCAGCTGCTCCAACAGATTGTCCGCTGCCGTAAGCCGACCGTTTTCATCAATCGTGCCATTATCAACCAGCATTTCCAGCGTGTTGAGAGCCGTACGGGCATCGCCATCCGCAAAAATCGCCACTTGTCTCAATAAGCGATCATCAATCTGAATCGGGCGCGAAAAGCCGGTCTGAGCCGCGCGCTGCAGCATCTTTTGCAGATCGTCAGTTGACAGTGGCTGCAATACAAAGACACGGCAGCGCGAAAGCAGAGCTGAATTGATTTCAAACGATGGATTCTCAGTCGTCGCGCCAATCAATACGATGCTGCCATTCTCAACGTAAGGCAAAAACGCATCCTGCTGTGCTTTGTTGAAACGGTGAATCTCATCGACAAATACGATCGTTCGCTGGCCATAAGCCGCGTTTTGCTGTGCTTGGGCCATAAGCTCTTTGATTTCTTTAATGCCGCTGGTAACGGCACTAAACGAGATGAATTCCGACTTGGTATGCCGTGCGATTACCCGTGCCAAAGTCGTCTTGCCCACGCCAGGCGGCCCCCAAAGAATCATGGAGGGCACGCGATCAGCATCAATCAAACGACGCAGCATCTGGTTAGGTGCCAAAAGATGCTGCTGGCCAACGATCTGATCCAAGGTCTGGGGACGCATGCGACTGGCTAGTGGTTCGTGCGTCGCCTGTTCAAAAAGCGATTCTTGATGCATTCGATCACCTCTAAAAAAGCCTTCCGCATGACGATGATGCAAAAGGCCATTCATATTTGATTAATTATAGATAAGACTGCAGAACATGCAAAACGGCATCATGATTGTTGTCTTCATCAGCCGTAAAATCAGCTGCCCGTTTGACCGTTGCACTGGCATTCTGCATTGCCCAGCCAACTCTGGCCATTTTAAGCATAGTCACGTCATTGCCACCATCGCCAAACGCCACTAAATCATCAGTCGTCAGGTGCCATTTGGCAAGCATCGTTTGCAGCGCCTGGGCCTTATCAACGCCCGGAATCGTTAAATCGACCGAACCATTGCCGCTTGGCGTGATCTTCAACCGCTCGCCAAACCGACTGCGCAAAGTCTGCAGCTGCATCTTCAGCTTGGCTGGCTCAACGACAAACGAGATCTGATAGAAGCGATCGGCTGGCAGCTGCTTGAAATCTTCAATGAAAACATGATTTGGAAAATAGAACTGCAGCCGCTTGAGCCGTGATGCTGAAACGTTTGGCGAGATGTAGCCGTGCTCATGGCCAGAAAGCGACGGTACCAGATCCATTTTGTCGACCATAAATGGAATCAGTTCGTCAACTACCGCAGGATCCATGGTCTGCACCACCAGCTCCGTGTCGTGATCAATAATATGCGCGCCGTTCTCGCTAATAAAGGTCAGCTGCTCATGACAAGCTGGAAAGTACTTTAGCAGACATTCATACTGATCACCGCTGGCCACGACAACATGCACGCCTTGGGCCAACATTTGATCCAACAGCCGGCTGAACAGGTCGCGATCAAAAGTCTTGTCATCGCGCAGAAACGTACCATCCATGTCAAAGGCAGCCACTTTAAAAGGAAATGCCATTTTCTTCTCCTTCAAATTATCGTTTACGCCAATTATGACACAGAAAGGCTACTTATCCAAATGAGCCGTATCAAAAAGATAGCCAAAACCACGTGCCGTCTTGATCCATTCCGGATGGTGCGGGTCTTTTTCAATCTTATCGCGCAGATGGCTAATGTGAATGTCAACCATTCGGGAAGTCCCTAAAATATCATAGTTCCAGACGCCATTTAACAGTTGTTCGCGGCTGATAACCTGATTGCGATTATCATATAGATATTTTAACAGTTTGAACTCTTTTGGCGTTAAAATCACCTTTTGATCATTGACATATACGCAACGATGATTAAAATCAAGTCTTAAATTGCCAATCGTTACGTCATCTCGCCGTGGCCGCCGCGGCTTATCGGTTGTTGCCTGTTCCGTATTCAGCTGATCATAGACCCACAAGCGCTGTCTGATCAGCGGCACCAGCATTTCAGCATCGTTAAGCGATCTTGGCAGACAGTCATCGGCATGAAAGCGAAACAGCTTGCGTCGCACCTTAGGCTTAAACGCCTCGCCCATGACGATGATCGGGCCATTCATCATCTGACGCATGACGTCCAGCGTTGCTAAAATCGTGTCCAGCGGCGTAGCGTCAAAATCCCATAGAATCCCACTGTATGGGTGCTTTTTGATTTTGGCTACCCCTTCTACCGCGGTGGTCGTCTGGTGCAGCAGCCATCCCTCATCCGCAAACGCGGCGGCAATTGCTCCATATAAAGCCATGTCCTTGCTAATGAGCAGAAAGTGTCGCTGCTCCATGATTCTCCATCCCCTTTTCTCTTCCAAGTCTAATTAAAACGCAATATTTACAAAATTTCGATAAAATCCGATAATTTTACCTCGAATTTACACATTTTTTACATTAGACAAGTATAGTAATCAAAGAAAAATGCCCCATAAAGGAGAGAGATCATATGAACGAGATTTTTAACGACGAGCTAAAAAAACTGCGTGGCCGTTTTATGGAAATGGGGATCAACACCTCCGAACAAATTTATAAGGCAACCAAGGCGTTCATTGATCGCGATGTGGCGCTAGCCAAGGAAGTCGGCGAAAACGACCGATTGATCAATGATGGCGAAACCTACCTGGAAAAGCACGCCTTTAAGCTGATGAATATTCAAAAGCCAAAAGAAAACGAGTTCCGTTCAATTATGAGCATCCTTAAGGCCAGCTCGGATTTGGAACGAATGGCTGATCATGCCTCTCACATTGCCAGAGACGCCATCCGCATCAAAGATATGGACCAGCACTGGCCAGATATTGAAAACGACATCGCCCAAATGGCTGAAACCGTGCGTCACATGCTGGAAAAAGCCCTTGATGCCTATGTCTACACTGATGAACAGACGGCTTACTCTGTTGCCAACATGGATCTGGAAGTTGATAAACAATACGTGCAGGTTCATGAAAAAATCATCAACCGCATGCACGCCCATCCAGAACTGATTAAGGATGGCAGTCACTACATTACCGTGATTCATCTGCTGGAACGGATTGGCGATCACATCGTCAACCTGGTCGAATGGGTGATCTACGCGGCAACTGGTAAAATTACGGAGCTTAACCCCGGCAAGGCTGATCCCGAACTGGTCAATCGTGAACTCCAAAAACAGGCTGAAGAACAAGAAAAGCGCGCCAACCAAAATAAGAAATCCTAACTCTGCGACCGTAAAGCTGTTTACAACGATGGCTTTGCGGTCGTTTTGCGGCTTAATGATCCTTGATTGATTTGATGATGTGTTATTATAATCATATTCAATACGATTAAATGCATGAAGAGAGAGGGATTGCAATGCTTTACAACGCGGCATTAGTTTTGGAGGGTGGAGCTTTTCGCGGCCAGTACACGGCTGGCGTCTTGGATTGCCTGCTCAAGCATCACATCGAGTTCAAAAGCGTGATTGGCGTTTCTGCCGGGGCCTTATGCGGTGCCTGTTACGTAGCCAAGCAGTATGGATATGTAAATCACGTCAACACCAGCTACCGTCATGATTCTGACTATGTTTCGCTCAAACGCGGCCTGCGTCATGAAGACATTCTCAATCTGGACTTTTTGTTTGATGATCATGGCTGGGACTGGCATCAATTTGACCATCATGCCTATGAGCGCTCCGCATCGAACTTTACAGCGGTGGCAACTTCAATTGAAACTGGCAAGCGAATTGACTTTGTAAACTACCGACGGGAAGGTTTGGTAACTGCTTTGAAAGCTTCCTGCTCAATGCCGTTTTTGGTTGAGCCGCAGCTGACTGATCAAGGACCTTGTCTGGATGGCGGAATTGCTGATTCGATTCCGACCGACCTGGCTAAGGAACAAGGATTCGACAAGATCGTCGTCGTCAGAACACGTGAGGCAGCCTATCGCAAAAAGCCTTCCAGTCCCCTGGTCAAGGCGCTTTATCGTCGCCAGTACAAAGACTATCCGGTTTTTGCCGAAGAAGGCATCAACCGGCCGGAAGTATATAATCAACGGTGCAATGAGATTGACGCTGCTTTTGCCAATCATGAGCTTTACTGCATTACGCCACAAAAACCAGTCAAGATCAGCCGTTTTGAAAACAATGTCAAAAAACTGGCTGGCTTTCATGATGAGGGACTGGCTGAAATGGAACAGCAGCTGCCTCAATTGATTGCCTACCTTGAACGCTAAACTAAAGAACGCTAAACTAAACGTCGTCTTTTTTTAAAGGCGGCTTTTTTTGTTGGCAGAGCCGTTTTATCGTGACTGATTCTCTGTATTAACGCCGCGGTCATCAGCTTTTAATCAATCATTTCTTTTATCTTTGCGGCCGTTGCCTGATCACGAAAATAGTATTGACTGCCTAGTGACGGCTCTGACAGCAGAATATTCAAAAACTGCTGAACATCAAACGACTTAGCCAGCGCCGATAAGATGATCTTAAGGTCTTTAATCTGACGACGCGCCCGCCGATTTGACTGCAGACTGGCAACCAGCTGCTGCGTATCGATCTGGTCAAGCTCAGTCAGTTCAATTACGTGCAGATAGTCCTGCAGAATCGACTGGTCAAAAACTTTCAGCTGGCGTTCAGCAGTTGCTTTAAGCCGTAATGCATCGATCAAATAGTCAACGGCCTCAAGAATCTTCTTTAAATTGAATCTTTCAAAATCGATCGTTTCAACCTCATGCTGTGCTGCCTTGGCCAGACTCATCGTTGACGCTGCCGGACCATCATCATCTACATGGGCACTGATTTTTTCGCGGAATTGATCAATAAGCTCGGGATCTGGCATCGGTAAGCCATCCCCAGCCAATTGCGGCCAGATTCGTTCGCCATCCTCGACTCTGACCAACCGCAATGTTGCACGATCATATTCAGCATGACCAAGCCAAAATGAATCATTGATTGCCAATTCTTTACCCACATCGATAGCAGAGTCGCGCCGGTCCCAGACCGAGGCGTGCTCATTGACCTTGACCACGAATTTTTTAAGCGTCCGACTGTAGTAGCAAGACGCATTGTTTTTGTCATCTACCATCAATGCAAAATGCTCTGCGGTTTTGGGATCACTTTCCTGCTGTTTGGGCGTACTTGTTTGCAAGGCCATTGGATCAGCAGCTGTCGGTGAAGCAACAGCGATTGTTTTATCAGCATTGGCTTCTGCTTGAGGTGCATCATCAGCTGGTACATCAGCACTGTCAGCTGCAGCAAGCGACAGTCGCGTTGCATCATCATGCGCGAGGTCATAAATCCAAAAGGCCTCGGCACGTTTCTTGGCAAACAGCGTAGGATAGCGTGACCTCAGTTTAGGATAATCCGCAGCCAGATCCGCAGCCGACTCCCAGGTAAACTGCCGCTCGCTTTTTTGGGTAAAATTTTGGCTGACTGACCAATACCAGCGAGTACGGCTAAGCGATCGATACAGCAACGCAAATGACATCTCAGTTCCCTCCTTAAGCTCTATTAAAACATATGTTCGCTATTTACATTTTAACAGGCGAACATACTTTTGGCAAACTTATTTTTGAACAGCCAATCAGCTTGATTTGAGAGCGCTGCGGACCAACCTGATTTAAAAACCAGTAATTCGTTAAAATACCTTAACATTTTCATTGGCAAGGTTTACAAAAATCTATAGTAGAATAGAAGGGTGTACTTTTTATTTTAAGGAGCAATTTCAATGAACTTCTCATTCGAAAAGCGTGATCATCGCATGCTGTATCTAAAATATACGGTAATGTTTGCCTTGATTGCGCTGTGCATGTTCGGCAGCTATGCTATCACCGGACATACGTTGATCTGGAATAAGGATGCCTTAAATCAGCACGTACCGCTGCTCGGCGAATATCGTAAAATCGTCCTGGGCTGGCTCCATCATCCAACACGGCCATTAAACTGGTGGTCTTGGAACATGGGGCTGGGCACCGATACTTTCCAGGTCTTTTCCTACTATACGATTGGTGATGTTTTCGCCTATCTGGCATTATTATTCCCAGCAGCTAAACTAACGCTGGCCTATCAAGTCATTACCGTTTTGCGGACGTATTTTGTCGGTTTGACGTTCTGCTGGTTTGCTGGCCATTTTTCTTTTCGCGACCACGTTATTCTAGGTGGTGCCGTAGTCTATATGGTGAACTCATACCTGTTGTATGCCAGCATCGCCCAGCCGTTTTTCATGACGACGTTTATTCTGTTTCCGATTCTAGTCGTCCAGCTTGAGCGAGTCTTGCAAAACGGCTCAGCCTGGCCGCTTACCTTGGCTTTTTTGTGGATGCTGATCAACAACTACTATCTAGCGTATGTTTTAGGAATTGGCACTTTTATCTATCTGGTACTCCGCGTGGCAACTCATTATCGAACCACGCTTAGCTACGGCAAAACCCTGGCTAAGCTGGCCTTTGCCGCAATCACCAGTATTCTAGTCGCGGCCTGCCTTTTGGTTCCAGAAATCATGGCCGTTATGAATTCCACTCGCGCCGGTTCTGAATTTGCCAATGGTCTTAAACACTATCCGCTCTACTACTACCTGTTTCTGCCCAAACAGCTGATCAATGGTGACCAGTGGACGTTTATGTTCTGGTCGGCATTAGGCTTGGTCAGCATTGCTTTTATCGCGATCGTTTATCTTTATACGCGAACCCGCGAATTTCCGCTTTTATCAATCAGTCTGGCACTGGCATTGGTTATGCTGCTGATTCCGGCAGTGGGGGCATTTTTCAATGGCATGATGGCGGCCTCCAATCGCTGGACGCTGCTGATCTATCTGCCGATTGCCATGACGGTCTGCCTGCTTTTGCAGAATGCGACCCGTCTTGACCGGCATACGCTTTGGATCTTAACCAGCGCAACCGGCATCTATCTGGTCGTCTTGGTGGCAACCTATATTTTCCAAAACGATACGACCATGTTTATGCCGATCATCTTTTTGATCATGTCGCTGTTAATGCTTTGGATCATTAACCTGCATGGCACGCCGCATCCTGATCGCTGGCTGGTTACGATTATTTTGGCCAACGCTGCCTGCAACGCGCTGTATGTCGGTACGCCTTATAACGGTAATTTTGCCAACAGTACATTGGTGCGCGGCCAGTATCAGTCGATTGCTCAAAATCGCTATGGCGGCTTGGAAAAAGGCTTAAACGACGGCTCGTTTTTCCGGGTCTCCACGATCTCCAACAATCAGATTACTTCCGGTGGGCTTTTGGATAATGATCTGACCTCAGGGATGCACAATATCGATTCATACTACTCTCTGCAAAACAAGTACCTGGGGCAGTTCAGCACCTCACTGCAAAACACTCAGTATCAAGCCAACGTCCCTTTGCGTCAGGTTGATGACCGAACCGTTTTGAATAATTTCTTTGGCGTCAAGTATCTGTTCGTGCAAAGCAACAGCGAGAACGCTAATAAGATTCCAGGCGGCTATTTCCTTGATGCCACTACGGAACCCAAAATCAACTATGACGTCGGGCAGCCTACTAACCCGACCGATCAGACGCAGCTGGTTCCAACCACGACTAATCGCTATCAGACGAATAATGCCTTTCCGCTGCTTTATTGGCAGGATTCATACATCAGTCAAAAGACCTACCAGAAGCTGTCGCCTACAGCCAAAGAACGTTCCCTGGCCAGTGGGGTTACGGTCAGCTCTAAAAACAACGGCGCCACTAACGGAATGAAGACTGCCAATTTGAAGGGCAACGTTATCAAACTTAAGTCGCAGCTGGTTTCAAATCGTTTGAACAAGATCAAGTCAACCGGTCTTAAATATACTGACAGTCTGGAAACCTATCAGCTGCAGCTGCCGCAGTTGACCAGCAAGGCATTCAAAAAACAGCTCAAAGACAGCGAACTGCACGTTGAGTTTGCCTCGATCAAGTATCAGCCGTTTTCAATGAAACAGCAGATTGCCTATGAGCAAAAGCATGAAGAGCAGCAGTCCACCAATCCAGGCGATATCGTCAATCATCGTTTTAACCAGTATAAATTCTGGCGCTACCATATTCTGAACGGTTCACCTGATATGAGTTTTGCCGTCAAGATTTCCAGTCGTTTAGGTTCCGAAACTATAGAACAGCCTAAGCAAAGCAAGCTTTCATTTTTCAAGCTGGTTAAAAACGGTACGATGAATATTGGCTACTTTGCTAAAGGAATGCCGACTTCTTTGACTCTCAAGCCTTCTAAGCTGGGGACCTATCAATGGCAGTATCAAGTAGTTGCCGAAAAACTGGGGACCAAATACAATCAAGAAGTTCGCCAGATTCAAAAACATGCGCTTAAAAACGTTAAATTCAAGCGCAATCAGCTTTCGGGAACGATTACGACTTCGCGGGTCGGTATTCTGACTTCTTCGATTCCTTATTCAACGGGCTGGACGGCAACCGTTGATGGCAAAAAAACCACTCTGTTGCGGACTAATCAGGCTTTTGTCGGTCTGCGCCTGCCTGCGGGAACTCATCGCGTTGTCCTGCACTACCACGTACCAGGTTTGGCTCTTGGCTGCAAAATCAGTCTGTTTGGTTTGATCTGGATGCTTTTGGCTGCAGTTGCCAGTTGGCTGATCAAACGTCACGGTGCCAACAAAGCTTCAGCATAACGGTAACAGTTCGATCAACAGGTCTAAAACTGCCAATAGCGCTATACCAGGCTTCAAAGCTTGATATAGCGCTATTTTGGTTATCAATTGGTTTCTGTTAAGCAGACTGTCTCTATATACTTGGGGAATACACCGGACCTTTTTATTTACTCCGCGTCATCGGATTTACCTTCCCAAACGCTGAATTGCGATACCTTGTCCTTGCCGTCAAATTGCAGGGTTGCGTGATACCACTTTTTGTACTTAGGCGAGTAGACATTAAACGTCTTATCGCTTGACGATGGATAAAAATCATCGTCTGACTGCTTGTCATTAGTAAACTTAAGATGTTTGTCGTTTAAGAGAGCCGAGAGCTCAATAACTGCTGAATGACCCGGCTTGTGGTTTGGCTCATACATATATTTGATTGCCGTTACTTTATGGCTGTCATCAATAAAATAGTGAATGTTAGGATCAACCTTATCGATGTAGTACAATCCGCCATTTTGCGACTTGACCTGTGATTTAACGATTTTGTGACCAATCAGGCAATAGTGATCGCTAGAATTTTGTTCCGTTTTAGCACTTGCTGATGTGTCGGCAAGATGTACGTCCAACTTATAGGCCCCAAAACAGACTAGTGCTGAAATGATAGTAAAAATAAGCACGTATCCACCGGTGCCATCTTCATACTGATGCTTATAAAGCGAACGTACTCCACCAAGTGCTAAGAAAAAGCTAATAACTACAATAACCAGCAAAAACAATTTCATTTTTTACACTCCCAATAGCAGCTTTTAACGTCAATCACGTTTTCCCAATAATTAAGCAACAACTATCAACCATTAGCCATTTCTTTTAGCTCGGTGATGCCAATCATTTTAGTCCCATATTTTTGGGCTTTTAGTTCTTTTCCACTATGAACGCCGTCAGTCAGTTTGTCACTAGTCTGCGTTCCATCAACAAGATAATTTGTATCCTTGGTCACTGTTGATTTAACTTTCCCGCCATGTGACATTATTATTTCTTTAACATCAGCACGACTGTAGCCAGAAAAATAACCGGATATAGCAAAATTCAGCCCAGCTAATGTTTGAACAATATCAGAATAGTCAGCTTCAACTTGTTCCAAAATATCATCACGTAAACGCTGATAGACAATTGCATTTGTTTTGCAGTCCTCTAAGGCATTGTGTGATTTGTTCTTAATTCCGTAGTAATGTTTTAGAATTTCCAAGCTATGATGAGATAGATTAGTTAGTTTCTTTCTGGCAAGCCTTAGAGTATCAATAGTACTTACTTCAGTTAAAGGCAACCCGTTGTTGATTAATTTTGGAATATCAAAGCCATTGATATTATGACCAATCCAAGGCAAATCACCAACAAAATCCACAAAATCACTGACAACTTCATCAAAGGTAGGCGCGTCTTGCAATAGCTGATCGGTTATTCCGGTAATTGCCGATACATCAGCAGGTACTGGTATACCAGGGTTTATGTACCTGTTGAACGTATCAACCAATTCGTCTTTCTTGTATTTGACAGAAGAAAGCTGAATTATTTTAGCGTCTCTTTGAAGGCCGGTTGTTTCAATATCGATAACGACGAAATCCTTAAGCTTTCTTCGGAGATGGTGTACCGTTGGCTTATCAGTTCGCCGTGCCATCTTAATAGGGTGCACATTGGTTTCAACGATTGCTTGCTTTGGTGTTTCCTTAGGTAATGTCGTTTCATCATTTACTGGTTTTACTGAGTTTTTGCCAATTGGTGTAGTTGCTTGACGGCTTTCATGTGCCTGAACCTTTTGGCTTACATGATTAGTTTGAACACTACTATCAGAGTTACGTTTAGGCACTTGCTTGTCTCTATTCCGTCTACGTGTCTGCAGTGGCGCTTGTTGTGACGATATAACATTCGTGTTTTTTTTATTCATGAAATACTTAACGGTTTCCAACAGCAAGTAACCTAGATATATTGGAACACCAATTACTATTCCTGCCAACATTACAGCTGCTAGGTTCTCGTTGATAAACATTGTTATGAAAAATATGACAATATATACAGCGAGAAATAAAATAGCATTTTTAAGCTTGTACAATATCCTATTCAATTTTCCTCACCAACAATTCCTATCAATACTCAGCTATGACTTTCTTAACAAGCTCCACATTCCATTTTAAGCCCTATTGTCATGATTGCGTTATACAAATCCATGTCGTTCATACACACCACCTATTCTTTAATGGCTAAATATGCTTTCCAAAGCTGTTTCGTCACTTACCATCGTGCTCCTGCCGTCAAAACTCATTGCGTTATTGATAGCCTCGTCTAAATCTACGTTGTCTGCGTTTTTCTACTAAGCAAATAGTCCGTTGAGATATGAAAATAATTTGCCATTTTATCAATGTTTTGTTGTTTTGATCGCTTCGATTAATTTCGAAATGAGAATATGCCGCAAAAGCCATAATAAAAGCGCCTATCCTATTCGACAGACGCTCAACATTTAACTTTTGACCATTGATCGATCAATGGTTTCCCATCAATTTTTACCCTCAAAATTTCATTAGGATCTATTGTATTAATCGTTTGGTCATATTTTGGATCGCGTTGATACAGTTCCCAAGCAACCTGATCATCGCCTTTATATACTGGTTCAAGGTTCCACGATTGGCCATTCAAATCAAACTCAATTTCATCGCATATTTCTAAACGCTCCTTGAATTTGTCTAAGTCCTTAGCATCAGCCATCATCAACCCTTCCTTCTATTTCGCCTTTATATACTGGCTCAACACCCCAATATTATCCTAAACCACTGACTACTCCTTGGGGAAGTGTGGAATGACGTTTGATGGCCTGGGTAATCGGTTTAACAATTGATATTTCATCTGTAGCAGAGTAAGGACGGTCACCAGTAACAGTATACTCATGCTTAGTTTTATCAAAACAAACATACATAGTACCTAAATCATAATCAATTTTATACAGCGACTCGTTATTATTCTCAACTAAATTGAAGTATTTCATTACCATCTTGCTCATTATAAATATACATCCTCATATGGGTTATCTGCTTTTTGGAAATAGTCAAGCGCTTCTCTTACCAATTGCTTCACATTATACCCATTAACCTCGATGTTATCGGTGCACTTTGCAGCCAAAAAATTTTCTGGGTCTACAACTTGGATTTTACCAATCTCATCGTTACTATTTCGCTCAAGCATAATTGTTGACTTCGTTTCTTTAGGCAATTCAATTTCATCTACATACATGGCATTGTGAATCCACTTAAAGCCGATATCAATTGCCGGTACATCATCATCTAAGTCATAAGTTGCTGGCCAAAAAACGATTTCCTTATCTCTCTCGTTCATAAAGCTTTTCCTCCAATCGCTTTTTCCTACCAACATATCTCATTACTGGTTTATACGCCGTAATTATCTCATCTCTAGTTATGACAATCAAGCTATCATTGTCATTCCCTTTCTCAATATACATTTTTGCAACGTTGCCACGCGCATCCGCTCCTTTATAAATGTAAGCTGGGTTCTTCAATGCGGAAACAAGCTTCGTAATGCCACGTTTATTGAATAAGGCATTACATATCCAGCAATTAAATAATAATAGCGATCACTTTTAATGTGCACAGTTTTGTCTATCTTGCCAGCTTTAATCAAATTCTTATCGTTTTTTCTGTTAAAAAGTTACAAATTCATAGGAAAGTCTAAGACCACCCCACATACATAGGGAATACAACCTATAAAATTCAATGCAAAATTGAAGCGTTGATCACGCCAAACTATTGTCACCTGGCCACAAACGAATTATTATTTAATTAATTACTATACTATTGGGAAAATTAACTATGAATCCTCGCAAACACAAAATTCTGTTACTCTATCAGCTATTTATCGCGCTGATCGCCTTAGTTTCAATTCTGCTGCTGTTGTTTGACTGCGCTCATGCCATTAATCTCAGCCAGTCGCCTTACGTTTGGATCGATCGCGGTATCTGGGCGATTCTGGTGGTTGACTACTTTGCACGTCTGGCAATTGCAAAAGACAAAATTCAATTTTTCAAGGAAAACATCTGGGATCTGCTCTCAATCATCCCGACCAACTCAATCTTCACGCTGTTCCGTTTTGCCCGTGTCGCCCGCGTCTTTCACATGCTGCGCGTCTTGCGGCTTTTGCGCTTGGTTGGTCTGACGGTCCGCTTAAAACGATTCTTTCACACGGATGGTCTGATCTACTACCTTTACCTCAGCTGTGGAATTCTCTTTATCGCGGCCGGCATGTACAGCATCTCAGAGGGCGTTTCGTTTTCAACGGCCTTTTGGTGGGCTTTGACGACTGTTTCAACCGTGGGCTATGGTGATGTCTCGCCGACTACGCTCTGGGGACGAATTGCCGCAGTTTTGCTGATGGTCGTTGGCGTCAGCATCATTGGACTTTTGACCAGCACGATCACCACTTATTTTGAACCAACCAATCCGCATGAGGTCACTAAAAAAGAAATCGCCAAGCTGCACGCTGAAAATAAGCAGCTGCATCAGGAACTGTTGGAAATCAAACAGATGCTAAAAGAACAACAGCACCATGACGCTAAATAAAAAAGTACCGTATCGAACATTTTATAGGCACTGTTTCCTTCCAAAAATATATGATAAATAAAATTCAGTAATAGGCTTGGCTGCAGAATTTTCCTGCAGTCAAGCCTTTTTATATGAGTCCATTTGATATATAACTGCTGCCTAACGTTGTTTTATCAAGCTTCTAAGACAAGTTTCCCTGGGCAGGCCTTGCTGTTATAAATCATTTCACTTCTTATGCCATCGTAAATATTTGACAGCTCGTTAAATCTATTCACTCTCCTGTTATAATCAGCATCGTTTCTTTAGTCGTGCCATTATACAGAATATCATGCATAAAACATATGACAAAAATCTCATTACCTACTTTTTTCAAAAATCCGATGCATAGTAGGTAAAAATTAGTGTATATCAAGTTAGGGATCCCTAACATTACCTATTATTTGATAAAAAGCGCGTAATAGTAGGTAATTCACTAAGTCGGTCTGATCCAATCAACTTGAAAATATGCATTTTTACCTACGATTTGGAAAAAAATCGCCCATAGTAGGTAAAGTTAAGCTGGTTGAATATTCATTTACCTACTTCCGGCCCGAAATCCGCGTCAAGTAGGTAATTTCTCTCCCCGAAGCTGGCCATGACTCAATTTCCTTCACAAAGCAGCGCTCGACACACCAGCATGATTTGGAACGAACCAATCAATCATGACAAGGCAGTATTGCACCGCACCACTAATGGCAAACGCGGGCCTTACAAATTCCAGCTGATGATAAGAACCTCACCGCCTTGATAAATTCGATCGTTTCGCTGCTGCCAATGATAATCAGTATTTTATCGACGTTAACCTCGCTGGATTATTGGTCTGCATTGGTTTTGCTGCTTTTAGTTAACGTAAATTAATGCTGTTGATATTGAGTGAAGCATTACCAAAATTATCGGGTGTAGAAATCCCGCAGCAACGGGTGAATCCTGCGCGAACGCTATAGGTAGCTGCACCCATTTCCTGCTTCACGAAAACTAGAAAACAGTTACTGTCGATGCTGTTTGGCCAAAACAAAAAGGCCGTCCATAAGTGAATGACTCACTAATCAGATGACCTTAAATAGTTAATGATTTTGTCAAGCTCGCAGCTTAATGACATTGCATTGATCGAGCAGGACATTTTTGACATTATTAACTGACTACCAGTTAAGTTAATTATACGACATATTACGTTGATTAAAAACCCATCATAAATTTATTAAACATAATTTAATAAAGCGTGTATTAAATTATCGTTTCAAATAACGGACATATTCTTCAGCCGCTGCATCCCGATCTGAATTGATCAAAGGCGAAAACAGCAGACCAAGTCCAACGTAAAGCATGATGCAGGCCCAGACGATTGGCTCCCAACTCTTGATCGGCCAGCTGCCAAAACAAATGCCGACTACAAAAGCAGCCACGATCAGCAGTACGGCAACAGCCAAAGCAGCATTACGCATCCGTTGCCAGTATTTGCCGTAAGGGTAGACAAACTGCGAGATCCAGATTTCAAGTTCCTGACCAGTGGCCCCGCCTCGCCAGATTCGCAGCATTTTTTCATGAGTCTCATCCCAGATAAACGTATCAACCCGTTCATAGCTAACAGCAGCCGGTTTGCCGTCAGGACGCTGCTCGTGACCATTTTGACGCGTCGTCAGCTCAAAAATCGTTCGCTGGCCTTCCAGCTTGACTTCACGACAGCGCACCAGATCCAATTGCATATCTAATTCGCGCCGACTTTCATACACACGCTGCTCGCATTCCCGCAAAAAGGCTTTGGATTCCAATGGCGTCATGTACTGATCCATGATTCCCTTAGCTGCATCGCGGTTATTATTGGCCAGATGCTCGCTGGCAGCTTCAAGCGTTTTGTGAAATCCGTTAAAGATACGCAAGCCGCGCAGTGCCTCAGGCGAATCCAGCGGGAGAATCTGCCAAGAGATCGGATGCCGCTGCGACAGCACGTCTAGTCGGTGACGCCGCATCCGTCGACAAAAATCACCCCATAAAAAGCCGACCGCCAGCATTAAAAACAATCCCAATACCAAAAGGCAAAAAAGCCCCCAGCCGTCAGACATCATTAATAAACTTGTCATAGTCTCACCTTCCGCATGGTTTGATTTAATTATAGTTGATTATTAGATTTGCTGGCTAGAGAAATTAGGCAAAACATTCAAGATCTAAGTCATCAGTGCGCAACCGTTAAAATCATTAAACTTAACAAACGTCTTTTTATCAATCAACAATTCACTATTCATAATTCACTGTTCACAATTCATTATTTATAATTCACTATTTACATTGCTAAAGGTTGCTGAGGAATAGATGAAATGTCTTAATATCAATGTTTTCCACTATTATTATGCCTATTGTTAACTATTTATTTTTTACAATTCACTATTCACAATTCATCATTTACGTTGTATTGGTTTATTTCAAAAGAAAACAGCGCATCCGAGTTCAAAACTGAACATCGGATGCGCCGTTATTGATTCAACAGTATCAGGCAGCTGCTGATTCTCTCTTTACCAATCATCTAATCACGATTTTAGCCAATTCGTCCTAAAACCGGCTATCATTCTCTGACTAACTATGCTGGTTTAATTCTACTGATTCTCGCCTTATTTTCAAGTATTTAGCCTTGGCATAAAAATAAGTTCCTCATTTTGAAAATTCGAAAGCCTGTCGTTTAACCACACGAAAGGAAAAATCATTTAATTTGAAAGCGATTTCTTGACAAAAGTAAGCGATATGATATGCTAATAACATAGTTTGTTAAAGGGAGGCCGCTAATATGGTCGAAGATGAATACACTTTGGTTTTAGTAAAACCGGATGGCGTAAAGACGCGTCACATCGGCGATATTATTACTCGCATCGAACGCAAGGGATATCGGATTGAAGCGCTGAAGATGATCAACGCTACTGAAGATGAACTTGAGCGCCACTATTACGATAAGACTGACAAACCGTTCTGGCCGGAAATTCTTACTTACATGATGGAAGGGCCAATCGTCGGCATGGTCGTTTCTGGAACCAATGTCGTTGAAGCCATTCACAACATGGCCGGGGCTACCAATCCTGGTCAAGCTGAATGGGGGACGATTCGTGGTGACTTTGGTCGTGAATGGCCAGATGGCGTTTTGCGAAACGTTATTCACACTTCTGACACCGTTGATGGCGCAGCGCGTGAGATTAAGATCTGGTTTCCCGAATTTAAATTCTAATTGATTTCAATCCCGACTTGATACTTAGAGTCGGGATTTTTGATTGCAATAAAGGCGCCTCAAGACCCTTGAATCAGTCTTAAGACGCCTTTTCTCTTGTGCCAATCAATCGTTTATTTTGTTGAATGCTTGCGGCTGTTGCGCATCCCCTGCCAGCCACGCTTTAGTTTCTGCGTAAACGTCAACGCTCTGACCATATGCTGAGGATCAACGTGTTTGCGGACAGCGCGCAAAGTTGCCTTGGTATTCTTGGCAGCAAAGATGAACTCACCGTTATGCCGGGTTCGAATCTTAAAGCGAGGAATCCAATGCCCGCCAAATACCAATGAGGCAATTACCAGGTCAATCTCATCCCAGGGAATCTGGATAAAATTGCGGACGTCACGGTCATCATAAAATTCAAAGCCGCGATCGCCAATCATAATCTTGCCATATGATACGGGCCCCATAAAAGATGTGCCGTCCGTTACGTATTCGACTTTGGCATTGATTGATTCAACCATTTCACTCACCTTACAGCAGGCCGCAGACGTGACCCAAGATCCCTAAGACAAACAAGCCAATGATAATAACGATTGGCGAGACCCGCTTTTTAAGCAGCCACATGCAAAGGAACGTCAGCAGCAGTCCAGCCAGCCCAGGAATCAGCTGGTCCAGATTATCCTGCAGCGTCGTAACCTTGTAGCTGGTCAATGACAGGCCCTTGCCCATGTTCCATTCAGTCAATACTTTTTGTACCGAATGAATATTGTTTGGCAGCTTGCTCCAGTCAATGTAGGCGCCTTTTTGCAGCGGCGTCTTGGAAACGACTGGCGTAAACTTGATCGTAACCCAGCGCTCAATCAAGGTCCCTAAGATAAACATCCCCATCATGGCCGCGCCACGCGTTACCTTTTGCAAAAGACCGCCAGAAACGTCATCCGTGATCTTAGAGCCGGCATGGTAGCCAAATTCCTGCGTGTACCACATAAAGGCAATCCGCATTGCGTTCCAAATCAAGAAGAACAGGATTGGTCCAACGATATTGCCAGAAATTGCCATTGAGGCCCCCAGACCAGCAATAATTGGCCGTGCCGTGTACCAAAAGACTGGGTCCCCGACACCTGCCAATGGTCCCATCATGCCGACCTTGACCCCTGAAATAGCAACGTCATCAACAGCAGCCCCGTTAGCCTTGTCTTCTTCCAACGCCAGGGTAACCCCAATGATTGGCGAGGCCAGATAAGGGTGCGTGTTGAAGAATTCCAGATGGCGCTTCAAAGCTGCTGCCTGATCGTCCTTGTTCTTGTAAAGCTTTTTAATGGCGGGAATCATTGCGTAGGCATAACCGCCATTTTGCATTCGTTCATAGTTCCATGATCCCTGGATGAACGTTGAGCGCCAGCAGACGTCCCAGCGATCACGCTTGGATAGTTTAATTTTGTTTTCCGTCTTATCTGCCATAATCAGTCGCTCCCTTGATTTTAATAGTCATCTAAAATGTCGCCCAATGGATCGCCGGTATCGCTGCCCGAGCCGCCATTGCTGCCAGAACCGCCCTTGGATTCCAAAGACAGGTACATCAGCGTTAATGCCAGACCAATCGCCCCAATTGCGATCAAGGTAAGTTCTGAAACGGCAGCCAAGGCAAAACCAATCATAAAGAACGGCCATACTTCTCGACTGGCAATCATGTTGATAACCATTGCATAACCAACGGCAACCACCATTCCACCACCAATCGTCATCCCATCAGTCAGCCAGGCCGGCATGGATCCCAGAAAGGCGCGGACGGCACTGGCAGGAACGAACAGCATGGCTGCTGCTGGAATCGCAATCCGCAGCCCTTGGAGACTGACGGCCAGCATCTGCCACAGATCAACACCGCGGAAGTTTGCTTTAGCGGCTTCTTTGTCCATGATATGAATAATTGCAACGGAAATCGTCCGAACGATCATCGTTAAGAATAAGCCAGCTACCGCCAAAGGAATGGCAACTGCAATCGCCGTTCCGATCTGTTTGATCTCACCGCCACTTTGAATAAAAATAATCGTTGAGGCCACGGCTGCCAAGGCTGCATCCGGTGCCACCGCAGCGCCGATGTTGGCCCAGCCCAGGGCAATCATCTGCAAAGAGCCGCCCAGCATGACGCAGGGAACCAAATGGCCAGTTACTAAACCAATTAATGTGCAGGCAATCAGTGGCTGATGGAATTGAAATTCATCCAAAACACCTTCCATACCAGCCAAAAATGCCACAATCACAACTAAAATCATTGAAATCGCAGACATAATCAAAACCCCTTATTTCTTTTGTTCATCGATCAGCTTTTGAGCCTTGTCCAGCAAAGCATCCATGTCTTCTGCATTGCTGGAGGGAACCTTTTTGACAATGAACTTAATTCCCAGCTGTTTGAGCTTTCTGAAGGTATCAACGTCTTCTTGGTTCATGGCCAAGACCTGGTTCACGTTGACCTTCCCTTCTGAATAGGCCATTGAGCCGATATTAAGCTCTTTGATGCCGACTCCGCCTTCAATAGCACGCAAGGCATCCTCTGGCGTTTCAAACAGCAGCATGGCCCGCGTATCGCCAAACCGCGGATCCTTATCAACCTTGATCATTTTGGCAATGGGCACCGTATTGGCATGAACGCCGGTTGGAGCTGCCTGTTTGATCATATTCTTGCGCAGCTTGTCTTTGGCGACATTGTCAGAAACGACGATAATACGATTTGGATTGGTTGCCTTGGTCCAGCCGGTTGCCACCTGACCATGCAAAAGTCGCGAATCAACCCGTGCCAGAACGTATTTGATCTTACCATCGCCGATAACGGTGCCTTCTGGAATAGCTCCCTTGACGGCTGGCTTGGCACTGGCTGGTGCAGCTGGTGCCTTAGCCTTTGGCATCAGTTCTTCTGGCAAGGTCTTGATGCCATCCTTCGCCGTTTCAACGATATGTGTAGCAATTTCTCGGGCTGAGTTCATGGTCATTCGCGAGGCCAATGCTTCAATCACCATCGGCAGGTTCATTCCCGTTACGATTGCCCAGGTATCCTGATGCTTTTCAAACAGACTCGAGGCTTGATTAAATGGCGTGCCACCCCACAAGTCAACTAAAAATAAAACCTGCTCTTGATCTGAAAAGTCCTTAATGGCATTTTCAAGCTTGGCATGAATATCATCCGGTCCCTCATCCGGCTTCAAAATTACATGCGCCACATCCTGCTGCTGACCAAAGATCATTTCCGCCGATTGATTGATCCCGTCAGCAAAGCCACCATGACTTGTTAATACAATTCCTACCATATGAATCCCTCTATCACTATCAAATTATTCCAAATTGATCTACAGCTTTGACCACAGTTTATAAAAACATCTGGTCATGAAGTAAATATTCATCACTTCCCTTTTAAAAATCCCACTTACCAATATTATGTAAGCGCGTTCTTATATAAATTACCACCTCTTATTCAATTTGACAATGTACCATTAAACGTTCAATTGTATTTAAGATTCTCTAAAGCCATGCAAAATAAGCGCTGATGAGCCCTATCATGTCGATCAAAAAAATTTTTTCTGCAAGCGCTTGTCATGAATTGAAGCAACCGCTTGCAACTAATCCAGAACCAGATTTGAAATTTTTATTCACAAAATTATGCAAAAAAAGACCATGTCCAATTTACTTGAACATGGTCTTTTTACAGAGGCGGTATGTGGGATTCGAACCCACGCATGTCGGACCCACAAACCGATGTGTTAACCAAACTTCACCAATACCGCCATAAGTGGAGGAGGGTGGATTCGAACCGCCGAACCCGAAGGAACGGTTTTACAGACCGTCGCGTTTAACCACTTCGCTACTCCTCCATAATAAATGGCGCGGGACGGAATCGAACCGCCGACACACGGAGCTTCAATCCGTTGCTCTACCAACTGAGCTACCGAGCCATTTACGGTCCGTACGAGACTCGAACTCGTGATCTCATCCGTGACAGGGATGCGTCCTAACCAAAACTAGACCAACGGACCAAGAATAATCGCGGCAGGGGGGATCGAACCCTCGACCTCCCGGGTATGAACCGGACGCTCTAGCCAGCTGAGCTACACCGCGATAATTCTAAATCGGGAAAACAGGATTCGAACCTGCGACCCCCTGGTCCCAAACCAGGTGCTCTACCAAGCTGAGCTATTTCCCGAAAAATGCACCCAGAAGGAGTCGAACCTTCAACCTTCTGATTCGTAGTCAGACACTCTATCCAATTGCGCTATGGGTGCAGAATCATTATTGGGCTAGCTGGGTTCGAACCAGCGCATGACGGTACCAAAAACCGTTGCCTTACCACTTGGCTATAGCCCAATATTTATCAAATGGAGGATACAGGGCTCGAACCTGTGACCCTCTGCTTGTAAGGCAGATGCTCTCCCAACTGAGCTAATCCTCCAATAATGACCCATGCGGGATTCGAACCCACGATACCAGCGTGAAAGGCTGGTGTCTTAACCGCTTGACTAATGGGTCATATCAGCATGGCAATGCCCTATCCTCGCAGGGAGCGATCCCCCAACTACTTTCGGCGCGTTGAAGCTTAACTTCTGTGTTCGGCATGGGAACAGGTGTATCCTTCAAGCCATCATCACCACACTAATCCTTTTCAGGATTGAGAGCTTGCACTCTCAAAACTAAACAATATCTATTCTTCTCACGTTCAATCGAAACACCCTAAACTTGGTTAAGTCCTCGACCGATTAGTAATGGTCCGCTCCATGCCTCGCGGCACTTCCACTTCCATCCTATCTACCTCATCATCTCTGAGGGGTCTTACTTCCATAAGGAATGGGAAATCTCATCTTGAGGCGAGTTTCACGCTTAGATGCTTTCAGCGTTTATCTCATCCATACATAGCTACCCAGCGATGCTCCTGGCGGAACAACTGGTACACCAGCGGTATGTCCATCCCGGTCCTCTCGTACTAAGGACAGGTCCTCTCAAATTTCCTACGCCCGCGACGGATAGGGACCGAACTGTCTCACGACGTTCTGAACCCAGCTCGCGTACCGCTTTAATGGGCGAACAGCCCAACCCTTGGGACCGACTACAGCCCCAGGATGCGATGAGCCGACATCGAGGTGCCAAACCTCCCCGTCGATGTGGACTCTTGGGGGAGATAAGCCTGTTATCCCCAGGGTAGCTTTTATCCGTTGAGCGATGGCCCTTCCATGCGGAACCACCGGATCACTAAGCCCGACTTTCGTCCCTGCTCGACCTGTCTGTCTCGCAGTCAAGCTCGCTTGTGCCTTTACACTCTGCGAATGATTTCCAACCATTCTGAGCGAACCTTTGGGCGCCTCCGTTATCTTTTGGGAGGCGACCGCCCCAGTCAAACTGCCCACCTGACACTGTCTCCCACCACGATCAGTGGTGCGGGTTAGAGTGATCATAATGCAAGGGTAGTATCCCACCAGCGCCTCTGCCAAAACTAGCGTCCTGGCTTCTATGGCTCCTACCTATCCTGTACAAGCAGTACAAGCACTCAATATCAAGCTACAGTAAAGCTCCATGGGGTCTTTCCGTCCTGTCGCGGGTAGCCTGCATCTTCACAGGCAATTCAATTTCACCGAGTCTCTCGTTGAGACAGTGCCCAGATCGTTACGCCTTTCGTGCGGGTCGGAACTTACCCGACAAGGAATTTCGCTACCTTAGGACCGTTATAGTTACGGCCGCCGTTTACTGGGGCTTCAATTCAGGGCTTCGCCGAAGCTAACTCTTCCTTTTAACCTTCCAGCACCGGGCAGGCGTCAGCCCCTATACTTCATCTTACGATTTTGCAGAAACCTGTGTTTTTGATAAACAGTCGCCTGGGCCTTTTCACTGCGGCTGATCTTGCGATCAGCACCCCTTCTCCCGAAGTTACGGGGTCATTTTGCCGAGTTCCTTAACGAGAGTTCGCTCGCTCACCTTAGGATACTCTCCTCGACTACCTGTGTCGGTTTGCGGTACGGGCAGTTGATTATTCGCTAGAAGCTTTTCTCGGCAGCGTGACATCAACGACTTCGCTACTATAATTTCGCTCCCCGTCACAGCTTGTCAACCTGCTGATAAGCATTTGACTCATCAACTGACTTGCTGCTTGGCCGGACACTTCCAATCGTCCGGATCGCTTAGCCTTCTGCGTCACTCCATCACTCAAGCACAATCAACTGGTACAGGAATATCAACCTGTTGTCCATCGTCTACGCCTCTCGGCCTCGACTTAGGTCCCGACTAACCCTGGGAGGACGAGCCTTCCCCAGGAAACCTTAGTCATTCGGTGGACAGGATTCTCACCTGTCTTTCGCTACTCATACCGGCATTCTCACTTCCAAGCGCTCCACCAGTCCTTACGGTCTGACTTCATCGCCCTTGGAACGCTCTCCTACCACGCATCCTGATGGATGCATCCATAGCTTCGGTAATATGCTTAGCCCCGGTACATTTTCGGCGCAGAGTCACTCGACTAGTGAGCTATTACGCACTCTTTAAATGATGGCTGCTTCTGAGCCAACATCCTAGTTGTCTGTGCAATTCCACATCCTTTTCCACTTAGCATATATTTAGGGACCTTAGCTGATGATCTGGGCTGTTCCCCTTTCCACGATGGATCTTATCACTCACCGTGTGACTCCCGAGTAAAAATCAATGGCATTCGGAGTTTATCTGAAGTCAGTAACCCATGACGGGCCCCTAGTCCAAACAGTGCTCTACCTCCATGATTCTAAACCTCGAGGCTCCCCCTAAAGAGATTTCGGAGAGAACCAGCTATCTCCAAGTTCGTTTGGAATTTCACCGCTACCCACACCTCATCCCAACCATTTTCAACTGATACGGGTTCGGTCCTCCAGTGCGTTTTACCGCACCTTCAACCTGGACATGGGTAGGTCACCTGGTTTCGGGTACATAACTGCGTACTTCGTACGCCCATTTCAGACTCGCTTTCGCTGCGGCTCCGGTTTTTCCACCTTAACCTTGCACGCAATCATGACTCGCCGGTTCATTCTGCAAGAGGCACGCCGTCACACGTAAATGTGCTCCGACAGCTTGTAGGCACATGGTTTCAGGAACTGTTTCACTCCCCTCCCGGGGTGCTTTTCACCTTTCCCTCACGGTACTGGTTCACTATCGGTCACTAGGGAGTATTTAGCCTTGCGAGATGGTCCTCGCGGATTCCGACGGGGTTTCACGTGTCCCGCCGTACTCAGGATCCTGAACTGAGAGTGTGACGTTTCGTTTACTGGGCTATCACCATCTTTGGCGTCGCTTCCCAACGACTTCAACTACGTCGCACTTTGGTAACTCAAATGTTCAGTCCTACAACCCCAACAAGCAAGCTCGTTGGTTTGGGCTCTTCCCGTTTCGCTCGCCGCTACTCAGGGAATCGAATTTTCTTTCTCTTCCTGCAGCTACTTAGATGTTTCAGTTCACTGCGTCTACCGCCTGACAGCTATGTATTCACTGCTCAGGCAATCATCGACTAAGATGATTGGGTTTCCCCATTCGGAAATCTCCGGATCAAAGCGTACTTACCGCTCCCCGAAGCATATCGGTGTTAGTCCCGTCCTTCATCGGCTCCTAGTACCAAGGCATTCACCATGCGCCCTTCATAACTTAACCTTGATGATCTTACGATCACCTCAGTTATTGAGTATGCGATTAATTTCGTTAATAAAACTCAAATAACGCGGTGTTCTCGGTTTAATTGTGAATAAAGAAATAAATATTATTTAGTTTTCAAAGTACAAGCTGAGGGTAGACCCCTCAAAACTGAACGCAGTTTCAACGAATGTGCAGGTTTCCGATTAATTCCTTAGAAAGGAGGTGATCCAGCCGCAGGTTCTCCTACGGCTACCTTGTTACGACTTCACCCTAATCATCTGCCCCACCTTAGGCGGCTAGCTCCCCGAAGGGTTACCCCACCGACTTTGGGTGTTGCAAACTCTCATGGTGTGACGGGCGGTGTGTACAAGGCCCGGGAACGTATTCACCGCGGCATGCTGATCCGCGATTACTAGCGATTCCGACTTCGTGCAGGCGAGTTGCAGCCTGCAGTCCGAACTGAGAACGGTTTTAAGAGATTAGCTTGCCCTCGCGAGTTCGCGACTCGTTGTACCGTCCATTGTAGCACGTGTGTAGCCCAGGTCATAAGGGGCATGATGATCTGACGTCGTCCCCACCTTCCTCCGGTTTGTCACCGGCAGTCTCACTAGAGTGCCCAACTGAATGCTGGCAACTAGTAACAAGGGTTGCGCTCGTTGCGGGACTTAACCCAACATCTCACGACACGAGCTGACGACGACCATGCACCACCTGTCATTGCGTTCCCGAAGGAAACGCCCTATCTCTAGGGTTGGCGCAAGATGTCAAGACCTGGTAAGGTTCTTCGCGTAGCTTCGAATTAAACCACATGCTCCACCGCTTGTGCGGGCCCCCGTCAATTCCTTTGAGTTTCAACCTTGCGGTCGTACTCCCCAGGCGGAGTGCTTAATGCGTTAGCTGCGGCACTGAAGGGCGGAAACCCTCCAACACCTAGCACTCATCGTTTACGGCATGGACTACCAGGGTATCTAATCCTGTTCGCTACCCATGCTTTCGAGCCTCAGCGTCAGTTGCAGACCAGACAGCCGCCTTCGCCACTGGTGTTCTTCCATATATCTACGCATTCCACCGCTACACATGGAGTTCCACTGTCCTCTTCTGCACTCAAGTCTGACAGTTTCCGATGCACTTCTTTGGTTAAGCCAAAGGCTTTCACATCAGACTTATCAAACCGCCTGCGCTCGCTTTACGCCCAATAAATCCGGATAACGCTTGCCACCTACGTATTACCGCGGCTGCTGGCACGTAGTTAGCCGTGACTTTCTGGTTAGATACCGTCACTGCGTGAACAGTTGCTCTCACGCACGTTCTTCTCTAACAACAGAGCTTTACGAGCCGAAACCCTTCTTCACTCACGCGGTGTTGCTCCATCAGGCTTGCGCCCATTGTGGAAGATTCCCTACTGCTGCCTCCCGTAGGAGTATGGACCGTGTCTCAGTTCCATTGTGGCCGATCAGTCTCTCAACTCGGCTACGCATCACAGCCTTGGTAGGCCGTTACCCTACCAACAAGCTAATGCGCCGCAGGTCCATCCCAAAGTGATAGCCGAAGCCATCTTTTAAATTTGAATCATGCGATTCAAATTGTTATGCGGTATTAGCATCTGTTTCCAAATGTTATCCCCCGCTTTGGGGCAGGTTACCTACGTGTTACTCACCCGTCCGCCACTCGCTGGTAAACCAACGTCAAGTCCGTGCAAGCACGTTCAATCAGTTGGGCCAACGCGTTCGACTTGCATGTATTAGGCACACCGCCGGCGTTCATCCTGAGCCAGGATCAAACTCTCATATAAAATATAAGAACTTGAAAAGCTCAAATTTAAATTAAGCGAATTGACTTCGCAAATGTTTTTGCATCAATTGTAATGATTGATGACCCTGCACATTTGTGTTCGTCGAAACTGTATTCAGTTTTCAAAGGTCTACCGTTGCTCACTCATTTCAAGCAAGCAACTTTATTAGTTTAACAAGTTGTCGTTTCAAAGTCAAGAACTTTTTTAATCGAAAACATTGAAGACAATTCAAACAAATTCAAGCAACATGGCTTTGAATTTTTAAGTGTTCATCAACGCGACAACGATATATAACTATACAGACTAAACTTGCTTAAGTCAATAGCTTTTTTACATTAATTTTAGCTAAGCCGGATTTTTATCAACAGTTCGTCTTGAAACACAAGAAAACTATAGATACCGCAGCCGAATTCAGTCAATCAACAATTACTGCAATCTTGATTACCATTTCAAGATGCCGACAGACTTTTAACGACATATCCAGTTGATTTTTTATATCGGTATTCCAGCTGCATATCAAATTCCTATCAGCAGATAGTTTGCCAAGCTGAAATGCAACTGACTGACAAAAATTAAAAATGATGCAGCATTCAGCCTAGCGAAAGCTTAAATACTGCATCATTTTTATCAAGTCGTTGATTGGTCTTATAAATTTTGATTACTGCTTAAAATCAGGTTCCAATGATTTTAGTCAGCCTGTAAAACGGCACCGTTGGATTCAATTACTTTTTGATACCAGAAGAATGAATCCTTGCGCGAGCGTTTCATCGTTCCGTTGCCATCGTCATCCTTATCAACATAAATAAAGCCATAGCGTTTTGACATCTGACCGGTACCGGCTGATACGATGTCAATGCATCCCCAAGGCGTGTAGCCCATCAAATCGACGCCATCAAGCACTACCGCCTTCTCCATTTCAGAAATATGCTTCTTCAGATAGTCGATCCGGTAGTCATCATGAATGCTGCCATCAGCTTCAACCTTATCGTAAGCACCCATCCCATTTTCAACGATGAACAATGGCAGATGATAGCGATCAGTCAGCCAGTTCAAACCATAGCGCAGGCCTTCAGGGTCGATTTCCCAGCCCCAGGCGGTCCTTGGCAGATACTTGTTTGGTGCATGGACTGCTTCTAAATCGGTCAAATGATCGGCATCAATCTTTGCTGCCGAAACGGTCATTGAATTGTAGTAGCTAAAACCAAGGTAGTCAACCGTGCCCTCCTTTAAGACGACGCGATCCTCAGCCGTAATGTCTGGACGATAGCCTTTTTGTTCCAGATAGGTCTCAACCTCTTTAGGATACTCGCCAAAAACATGTACGTCGCTGAACCAGTAGCGGCGCTGGGCAGCTCTTTGGGCCAAGAGAACGTCATGCGGATTGCAGGTCAACGGATAGATCGAAGCAAAGTTGATCATGCAGCCAATCTTAAAATCAGGATTGATCCGGTGTCCCAGCTTAACCGCCAACGCACTGGCAACCAATTCATAGTGAGCGGCCTGATACATCGTTGCCTCACGATTCTGGCCTTCCTTAAACAGAATACCAGAATTGGTAGCCATCAAAAAGGCGTTGTTAAAGGCGCTTTGATTATCGATCTCATTAAATGTCATCCAATACTTAACCTTGTGCTGATAGCGCTTAAAGCAGACCTCAGCAAAACGGGTAAAGAAGTCAATAACCTTGCGCGACTGCCAGCCGCCGTACTTTTCAACCAAATGCCATGGCATCTCAAAGTGGTGCAGCGTTACAACAGGTTCGATGCCGTATTTATGACATTCATCAAACAGATCATCATAAAACTGCAGGCCGGCTTCATTAGGCTGTTCTTCGTCACCATTTGGGAAGATACGCGTCCACGCAATTGAGGTTCGAAAACACTTAAAGCCCATTTCAGCCATCAGCTTAATATCTTCTGGATAATGATGATAAAAATCAATGGCTTCGTGCGTTGGATAGTTTTTGCCAGGCTGAATGCCATCCGTTATTTCACGTGGCGTTTCGGCATCCCCAGCCGTCATCATGTCAATTACGGAAGGGCCCTTGCCATCCGCATTCCAAGCGCCTTCCAGCTGATTGGCAGCCACGGCCCCGCCCCAAAGAAATCCTTTGGGCATCTGATGTTCAAACATATAAACGCATCCTTTCATCATAATACTTGTTTTTTTGTAATCTATGCCTTTAGCGAATCTGGTCCCGGTTCAGAAGCAATAATCATCATATCGCCTTTGATCGTCCATTGGTCTGCCAGGGTAGTGATAATGAAGTGCTGCCCCTTCTTTAATGGATATTCCTTACCATCAACCTTAATTGATCCCTGACCGTCCAGAACCGAGACCAGCGTGTAGGGACTCTGACCGCGTTTGAATTCGGCCGTGCCGTTCTTAAGCAGCCAACGATAGACGGCAAAGTAGTTGGTTGATACAAAACGCGTTACTTTAGCATCGCCAACCTCGTATTCTTCTGTGTTCAGCACTGGATCGTGGAAAGGCACCGTCGTACAGTCCATCGATTCCTTAATCTGCAGCGGCCGCTTTTTGCCAGTCGTTTGGTCAACACGATCCCAGTCATAGAAGCGATAGGTCGTATCACTGCTCTGCTGCGTCTCTAAAACCATGATGCCCTTGCCGATCGCATGAACGGTTCCACTTGGTACGTATAAGAAGTCGCCCGGCTTTACCGGAACAAAACGCAGCAGCTTGTCCCATTCGCCCTTGTCAACCATCTCGGCCAGCTCAGCCTTGGTTTGGGCGTGGTGACCATAGATCATCTGCGCGCCAGGCTCAGCTGCCAATACGTACCAACATTCCGTCTTGCCCAGCTCATGTTCATGAACTGCAGCATACTCATCATCCGGGTGAACCTGAACTGAAAGATTAGTCTTAGCATCCAGGATCTTGGTCAACATTGGAAACCGATCACCAGTCTGATTGCCAAACAATTCACGATGCGCGGCAAACACATCGGTCAGCGTCTGCCCTTTATATGAACCGTTCATTACCACTGCCGGTCCATTTTGGTGTGCCGAGATTGCCCAGCACTCGCCGGTATGATCGCTTGGAATATCATAGCCATACTCGGTCTTCAAACGGGTGCCACCCCAGATTTTATTTTGAAAATAAGGCTGCAGAAAAAGCAGCTTGTCGTCTGCTGTCATGTTTGTTTCCCCCAAGCAAAAGTTTTATTAATCACTGATTTCGACTACGGTATAAGAACGTGCATCATAAAGATTGCGGGCCCTTGAATATTCAATGTTGCCGCCATTGACCGTCCAAAGAATCTGCTCAACCTCTAGAATTGGCGTATCCTGAGCAGCTCCCAGATATTTCAGATCGTACTCATCAGGCTTGGCAGCGTGAATCTTACGGTAGGCGCCGCCAAATCGAATCCCCAATTCATGATGAATGTAGGAGTAGACAGAATGCTCCAAGACATCTTTGGACAAGTTGGGTACCAGTCCGACCGGCATATAGGTATGCTCTAAAATGAACGGCTCGTTATCAAGCAGCCGCAGTCTGATGATCTTATAAACCGGGTCATTGGATTTTAGGTTTAGTTTTTGGCAGATGTCTTCAGATGGAAAAGCAACGTCAAACTTGATCACCTTGCTGGAAACATGCTCACTGCCCTGCTGTGCGGTCAGCCCACTGATCGAGTCAACCGATGAATCATGCCGACCGAGCATTGGCGCAATCCCTAAAACACAGGTGCCCATCCCTGACTTTTTATAGACCAGTCCTTCATGAGCCAAGCGATCAAGAGCATTTTTAATCGTGATCTTGCTGACGCCAAACTCCTTGGCCAGCTCGCTTTGATTGGGGAGCAGCGATTGGGGCTTGTATTGACCAGCAATAATGCGTTCTTTAATTTTTTCAGCTACTGTTTGATACTTTTTCATCTTCATCATGCCACCTAATATCATTTAATTTCGTTGATTGCGAGACTTCGCGATTGGCAAAAGTCCAGCACCGCACCCATTTGGTTGGCTTGGTTGCGGTATTTGCCAACTACGATGCTCGGATGCAGTCCGGGCGCATCTACCTTTTGCTGCATCATGTCAATCTTGGCATCAATCAGCGGCAATAGATGTGGATTTGCCGAAACGGCTCCACCCAACACAATTTTATCAACATCCAAACTGTTTTGTAAATTGTAGGCAGCCTGAGCCAGAGCGGTTACGATTCGATCAACGTATTTTTGCGCCAATGAATCGCCTTTTTCCGCCAATTCAAACATCTCCTTGCCACTGACGTCACGCCCGATTTTTTGGCTGAACAGCCGGGCCTGGTTGACGGGTGAGGCCAGATTGCTCAACGTGGCACCAGCTTCTGGATTCATGACCATATAGCCGAACTCGCCGCCAAAAAGATGCGCACCATGCCAGATATGGTGATCAATTATAACGGCGCCACCGACACCACTGCCGATTACCAGCGAGATCATCGTATCAGCATCACGTCCTGCTCCCATCAGGCTTTCAGCAAGACCGGCACAGTTAGCATCGTTTTCAATTGATACCGGCAGTGCCAGACGCTTCTTCAGCTCAGGTTCAATCGGAAAGCCGTGCAGATAAGGAACCGCGCTCATACCTTCGATCACGCCGCTTTTCTTATTGACAGCACCAGGCGACGAGATTGCCACGCCGACTACCTGCATCTGAGCTGCCAGCTGGTCCTTTTTCTGAACCAGCAGCTGATAGAAGGCCGCCAGATTATCAGGGGTTCTCTCACTGCCTAATTGGGTCAATTGGTTGTCAGTCCACTTGGCAAACTTGATGCTGGTACCGCCAATATCAACTGCCAAAATTGCTTTTGCCATCTCAATTCAATCCTCTCTTTGCCATCAAATCCAGATCTATTTATCAGTCTTTGCCTCAGCGGCAGCATTCTTTTGTTCCCGTTCCAGCAAAATCTTGTCGTAGCGCTTGGCAAATGGGAAGTAGAGCAGAGTCGAGATTACCAGGACCAGGAACTGCCAGATCGCCATCTTCCAGCCGCCAATCAAGAAACCGGACAAGACAGCCGGTGTCGTCCATGGAGCAGCAACCCCGTTTAAAGGCGGCAGGATGTGGAAAGCAATCAGCGCATACGTTGAAAGACTTACAATCAGCGGCGTCAAGAAGAAAGGAATTGCCAAAAATGGATTCATGACCAATGGCAGCCCAAACAGGAACGGTTCGTTGATGTTGAAGATGGCTGGTATCAGTTCAATCTTCCCTATAGCCTTCATCTGCTGCGACTTAGCGGCAAAAACCGTAAAGATGACCAGACCGATCGTAATCCCAGATCCAGTAAGATTGATGAAGTTGTTGTAGAACTCATTCGTAATAATGTGCGCGCCATTTGCCAGCGTCAGCTTTCCCGCATGGTACAAAGCAGCATTGGCGGCCGTGTTCGGCAGCAGAAAGGCACTGGCAATCGAACCAACGATCAGACCACCGTGCACGCCGAAGAACCAGAAGAATGGTACGGCCAGGCCGATTACGATTGCCCCGGCCCATGAATCGGAAACGCCTTGCATTGGCAGTTCCAAAACCTTGTAGATCCACTGCAGCAGATCCGTATTGCCAAATGCCTTAAAACCGGCAAAGATCAGCATGCAGGCCGTCAGATCAACCCCGGCTGGAATCATAGCTGAGAACTGCTTGGAAACGCTTGATGGCACCTGTTCAGGCAGCTTGATCTCCCAGCCGCGCCGCATCATTGCTGAATAGCTCCAGCCAATCAAAAGACCAATGATAATGGCGGCAACCATCCCTTGGCCGCCCAGCCACGTAATGTTAAAGACGTTCGTAACCGGCGACATAATGAAGCTCTGCATTGCATGCGGCAGCTTATCGAGGTTTTGGGCAACAGCATGACCCGAAACGACTACCTTGCCGGCTGCGTTGGTGATTCCACTGGCTTTGGCAGCCTTAAGCGGACTGTCGACCTGCATGAACTGCAGCAAAAAGAATGCCGACAGAGCCGTCAGTGCGGCCGGCAATGGTTCAAAGCCCTCGTTTTTAACGTAGACATAGGCAATCCCGACCACGGCCCAGACTGAAATGATGCCAAACGTTGCTGTGTAGGCCTGCGTAAAGAATGCTGCCCAGCCGCTGTTTTGCAGTGCCGTTGAAACGACTTTCAGCGGGAAGTTGGACATGATCAGAAAAATCGAGCCAATGATGATAAACGGCAGAGCATAGACCATCCCATCCTGGACTGCCTTAACGCCTTTGGTATTGACGAACTTCATTACCGGCGGCAGAATCTTTTCATTGACAAACTTATTGATACGACTGGATTTGCTTGCTTGTTCTTCTCCCATCACAATTCATCTCCATTATTCTTAAACACCTTTTGGAACCAGTAGAATGATTTCTTTGGTACCCGGCGCAGGTCCTTGAGATCATGATTGGTCCGGTTGACGTATACTGCCCCGTAGCGCTTGTTCATGTCGGCATGCGAGCTTGGAATATCGATCAAGCCCCAGCCCAGATAGCCTAAGACCTCAGCGCCATCTTCAAACATCGCGTCTTTCATTGCCTGAATGTGCTGACGATGATAGCTGATCCGCACGTCATCTTGAATCTCGTGAACGCCATCCCAGCTTTCGCGACAGCCAATCCCATTTTCAATTGGAAAGACAGGTAAATGATAGCAGTTATAGGTATGCGTAATAATATTGCGAAAGCCCAGTGGATCGATATCCCAGTCAAAATCAGACTTGGCCAAGAAGCGATTGTTCTCAAAGCCATAGTTAAGATAGCGATTGGGCGCCTCATCGGCCGGTACCTTGTCAGCATTCAGCGTCGTTGAACGATAGTAGCTGAATGCAAGGTAGTCAGTGTGCACGCTGGCCAGTGTTTCTTCATCGCCAGGCTGCCAGTCATAGTCAATTTCATGATTTTTGATCCAGCTCATGACTTCATTTGAATATTGACCAGTCGTGTAGAGCTTGTTCAGATTCTCATTTAAAAACTCATTGGACTTGCGCGCCTCATAGACGTCAATTGGCTTTGAAGTGGCTGGATAAGCTGGCGTATAAGCAATCATGCCGCCCATTTTCAGATCAGGATGTTTTTCATGCAGATAATGGCTCAAGCGTGCATAGGCCAGCATCGTGTGGTGAAAAATCCGATACATGTCATTGATTGAACGGTCGCCTTTGGTATAGCCCGAAATGTTGAAGACTTCATCGGTAAAGTAGAGATTATGCTCATTAAAGACGATCCAGTATTTTACCCGATCAGCAAAATGATCAATCATCTGCTTGCCATATTCAACGAACGCCTCAACGACTCTGCGCGACATAAAGCCGTTCTCCTGTTCAGCAAGCTTGAGCGGCATGTCAAAATGATACAGACAGATCATTGGTTCGATATTGCGTTTAAGCATTGCATCAACTAAACGATCATAGTACGCCAGACCTTTTTCATTCAGCTGACCATCGCCATCTTTGATAACCCGTGACCATGAGATCTGAATCCGATACATGTTCATGTTCATCGCCTTCATTAGATCCAGATCTTCTTCATAGCGATGATACTCATCAATCGCGTCATGCCAGTCAGTCGTAGTTGCCGTGGCCGGACGAACGTCATAAACCGAGCGACTCTTGCCGTCCAGATTCCATGCCCCTTCCGTCTGCATGCTGGAAACTGAATTGCCCCAGAAAAAATCTTTCGGCATCTGGTGTAGTTGCAAAACCACCGCCTCCTTTAAATATCGATTATTAATGCAAAGAATATATTTTTTAAAAAAGAAAACTAATTTTAAAAGGCGAAGCTAATCTACCAATCATATCAGCAGCGCCTTTAGTTGATATTTGTAAGTTGATATTTGTCAAACGGTTCAGTAGTTAAAACTTGTTATTCAGCCATCTTTTCATAAACGGCAACCAGCTCCTTGGCCAGGTCAATAAAAGTAATTGCCGTCATCAAATGATCCTGGGCATGTACGACCAATAACGTCAGCTTAACGTGATCGCCATTGGCTTCTTTGGTCAGCATGCTGGTCTGCGAGTTGTGCGCAACCACGATGGCTTTGTCAGCGGCTGCGAGCTTTTCGTGGGCCAGCTTCAAGTCGCCGTTATGTGCCGCATCAACCGCTTCCTTGGCAAATGCCCGCGCGTTGCCGGCATTGACGATCAAGCCCATCGTCTGTTCAAGATCCATTTCGTTTGCTGATTTTGCTTCTTCTGTCATTTTTAACCCTCGATAACCTTTTTTGCCTGCTGCAGTACTTTTTCGCCATCCATCATGCCATAGGCGGCCATGTCGATCACATCAACCGGAACGTTCTTTTCAGCCGTCATCTTTTGGAAATCAGCCAGCATGTAGCGAACCTGGGGCCCAAGCAGTACGCAGTCAATCTGCTTTTGTTCCAGATTGTCGCGGGCCTCAGCTGCTGGGCAGGCAAAGATCTCCACGTCAATTCCATCCTTTTGAGCTGCTTCCTGCATCTTCTTGACCAGGATGCTGGTACTCATTCCAGCAGAGCAGCAAAGCATAATCGTTTTTTCAGCCATCTCAATATCCTCCTCTAAGATAATCCATCCTTATAAAACGCTTACATAAATAATATACACCTTTTATCTAAAATGTATACCCTTTTTCTAAAAAATATGTTTTTTATTTTGAAAGCATTTGCTGGGCCAGCGCAAAATTGCCAATCGTCGCTGAACCGTTGTGCGCAGCCAGCGGCATTACCAAATAGCGTTCTGGTGATGCCGGCAGCTCAACGTAGCCATTGATCAGGTCGACAAATTCATGCCGAACCTTCTTTAAAAACGGCTCACTGATAACGCCGCCGCCAAAGACCACCTTATCCGGCCGCTGAGTCAGCGTGGCATTTACGGCTGCCTGGGCCACATAGTAAGCCATAACGTCCCAGACCGGATCCGTCAATGGAATGTCGGGACCTTTTTTGCCGGTGCGGGCCTCAAAAGTCGGGCCGCTGGCAAGGCCTTCCAAACAGTCGCCATGAAAAGGACAGATGCCTGCAAATTCAGCATCGGCAGGGTGTTTTTTTACATATACGTGCCCCATTTCCGGGTTGCCGTTATCGCCCTGCAGCTGGCCATTAACAACAACGCCGGCACCAATCCCCGTTCCAACCGTGTAGTAGACCAGTGAGTCGACTGCCTCATGCTGCTTTTGGGCCAAAACGTACTCACCATATGCGGAACCATTGACGTCCGTGGTCCAATAGATCGGCAGCTTAAAGTGTTTTTTCATGATGCCTAAAAAATCGGTATTCTGCCACCCTGGCTTGCCGGTTGTCGTGATCCAGCCATAATGAGGCGAATCCTGACGCAGCTCAATTGGTCCAAATGATGACAGCGAAATAGCAGCCAGATCGGGAAAGCTTTTAAAATAATCGACCACCCTGCTCAATGTTTCCTCTGGCGTCGTCGTGGGAAAATGAATGACGTCTTTGATTGTCCAATGCTCATCGCCAACGGCACAGACGAATTTGGTTCCGCCCGCCTCAACGCTTCCTAACAGCATAGATTTTGTCCTCCTAATCGTTTTCCTTCATTTGCGCCCGCAATTGATCGCCAACTGCCTCAAAGCCTGGCTTGCCCAACAGACCAAACATGTTCGTCTTGTAGGCCTCAACGCCTGGCTGGTTGAATGGGTTGATCCCGTTTAAGTAGCCGGAAATGCCCATGGCAACCTCAAAGAAGTAGATCAAACTGCCCAGCGTGTATTCATCCTCGCGAGGAATGTGCACCGTCATGACTGGTACGCCACCGGCATTGTGCGCTGCCACGACGGCTTGGTAGGCCTTGGTGTTGACCCAGTCCATGTTCTTGCCCTGCAGGTAGGCCAAGCCATCCAGATCGTTTTCAGCTGCCGGAATCGTGACGTCATGGTTTGGCGTATCCAATTTAACGACCGTTTCCATCAGATTGCGCATGCCTTCTTGGATGTATTGGCCAAGCGAGTGCAGGTCGGTCGTAAAGTTGGCGCTGGATGGGTAGATGCCCTTTTGATCCTTGCCTTCAGATTCACCGGCCAGCTGCTTCCACCATTCGGCAAACATCGTCATGTTCGGCTCATAGTTTTCCAGCAGCTCCGTCGTAAAGCCCTTGCGGTACAAAATGTTGCGGTAGGCCGCGTACTGGTAGGCCTCGTTTTGCGTCAGATCTGGGTTGGCGTACGACTTTTCAGCGTCAGCAGCCCCTGCCATCAATTGGTCGATGTCAGCTCCAGAAACGGCGATTGGCAGCAGACCAACGGCACTCAGGACTGAGTAGCGGCCGCCCACGCCATCAGGAATTACAAACGTTTCCCAGCCGGCATCGTCAGCTTCAGTCTTTAAAGCGCCGCGCTTGGCATCAGTCGTAGCGTAGATCCGCTGGTTGGCTCCTTCTTCGCCATACTTTTTGACCAGCAGCTCCCGGAAGATCCGGAAGGCAATGGCTGGTTCCGTGGTCGTACCAGACTTGGAAACCACGTTGACGGAGAAGTCGCGGTCGCCGATCAGCTGAACCAGATCATGCAGGTATGATGAGCTCAGTGAGTTGCCGGCAAACAGAACCAGTGGGAACTTGCGGTCGGCTGGCTTTTGCGAGTAGTAGAACGAGTCGTGCAGAAAGTCAATGGCCATCCGCGTACCCAGGTATGAGCCGCCGATCCCGATTACGACCAGGACTTCTGAATCTGATTGAATCTTTTGCGCCGCCTTTTTGATGCGGTCAAATTCCTCATGATCATATTCCGTTGGCAGATGCAGCCAGTCGCGGAAGTCGGCACCGGCCCCCGTTCCGTTGCGCAGCTCGCTGTCGGCCGCGTTGACCATCGCCTGCATTTCGCCCAGTTCGTTTGCGTGCACGAACTTCTTCAGTGCACTGGCGTCAAACTTAATATCACTCATATTAAAAACCTCTCTTTTAAAAATAAAAAATATGTTTTTACAAAAGAAATATTATAACTTTTTGAATGCGGTTTCAACCCCTGCAGTAATTTTTATGCATAATTTGAGCAAATCAAAACAATGCAAATCGTATGCAAAGCTTATCAGACAACTGAAGCCGAGATTGTCATATTTTTTGACTAAATTGTTAAAATCTGCCTGCCGAGGTATCGCTTTCATGGTATATTTAACTTAGCTAAGCAAGCTTTTGCATCTGAAGGGAGCTGATGAAAATGAGTCTCAACATGTTTGGCAGTCCTGCTTCCTATATTCAGGGAAGCGATGTTTTGTTTAAGAGTGCTGAATATCTGGCACGACTTGGCAATCGGGTCCTGCTGCTGGCTGGACCTACCTCACTGCGCATCGTTGGCAATGAGTTTGGCGATTATTTGATCAACAACGACTTTACCGTTACCAAGGTTCAGTTCAATGGCGAATCATCCGAAAATGAGATCAAGCGCGTCTCTAAAATCGGCCATGATAACCACGTCGAAATGGTGATCGGTCTGGGGGGCGGTAAGACGATTGACGCTGCCAAGGCCATCGCCGACAATCTGAGTGCCAAAACCGTTATTTTGCCGACCGTGGCCTCAACTGATGCGCCTTGTTCGCGGCTGTCAGTTATCTATCAAGACAATGGCGAGTTTGACCATTATCGTTTCTATAATCAGAACCCCGACCTGGTCATGGTTGATACCAAAGTCATCGCCACGGCACCAGCCAAGCTTTTGGCATGCGGCATGGCTGACGCTTTGGCAACCAACATTGAAGCCCAGGCCGTCAAAAAATCGCATGGACTCAACATGCTAGGCGAGCACCAGACGCTGGTTGGCCTGGCAGTTGCCCAGGAATGTGAGAACACGCTGTTTGCATATGGCGACGAGGCTTATGCCGCTGCCATTGCCCATACCGACACCAAAGCATTTGACCGGATCGTTGAAGCCAATACGCTGATGAGCGGTGTTGGCTTCGAATCTGGGGGCCTGGCTGCGGCTCATGCCATTAATGATGCTCTTAGCGTTTTGAATGGTCCGGTTCATGAGCGGCTGCATGGCGAAAAAGTTGCATTCGGTCTGCTGACGCAATTGATGCTGGAGAGCGCGGCAACCGAACGTTTCGAAAAATACTTCCATTTCTTAAAGAAGCTGCATCTGCCAACCAACTTTGTCGAGCTGGGAATCGAGGATCCAAGCGAAGCAAACCTGCTGAAAGTCGGCAAGGCAGCCTGCGCCCCAAACGACACCATGAATCGCATGCCGTTTGAGGTTACGCCGCGAGACGTCGTTAATGCCATGCGCGGCGTTGACGCCTACAGCATTGCCAAATACAGTGCCACTCACCATTAAGTCTTTTGATATGCAAAAAGCACCGTGCCGACATCAGTCAAAGCACGGTGCTTTTAGTTATGCTGAGTCCTTATCCCATGACTTCAACAATGGGATAAGGACTTTTAATATTCAGTCAGCACGCTGCAGTTATCGCGTCATGCTGACTTTTGGACGGCTATTCAAGCAGCCGCTAAAACGAATAATGCTGATAGTTGCCAAATTCGACATCAGCTCGTGAAATACTGATAAAACTGTCCGGATCAACGTTATGAACCATCTTGCGCAGCTCGTTTAACTGAGCCTTGGGCGTACATACCAGAATAATATCAGTGGGTTCATTGGTATAGACGCCAGTTCCATGCAAAAGCGTTGCCCCGTGCACGAAATTGCGCAGCTGTTCCGAGACGGCAGCTGATTTCTTGGTATAGATCGTAACCGAGACGTCTTCTTGCAGGACGAAGGTATGATCCATCATCAGACTGGTCACCAGCATCCCGATCAGACTGTAGACGATCCGGCTGGGCCCAAAGCACAGGACGGTTACCACCAGGATCGCGCCATTGATCAGGTTGTTAAGCATCCCGACTTTTTTGTGCAGCTTTTTTTGACAATAAGTTACAACGATATCGGAACCACCAGTCGTAAAGCCCTGGTTAAAACACAGCCCAATCCCGATCCCCAAGATTGCCGCACCGATAATCGTATTGGTCAATGGATCGTTTACCAAGGTGACCGTTGGAATAAACTTCAAAAAGACAACGTTAAAGCCAACCGCCAGCATTGAAAATAAGATATAGCTAAAACCAAACTCATACCAGGCAAACAAAAACAGCGGCACATTCAAAACCGCGACCAACAGACTCATGCTGACATGCACGCCGCCTTGCAGAAACAACGCCTGCAGCAGTTGCGAAACCCCCAGCAGACCTGATGAATAAGAATTGGCATGCGACAAGAACATGTTGATGGCCATTGCCGAAAGCACCCCATAGCAAAGAGCCACGCCAATCTTAATCAGGATTTTTTGATCGCGTTTTTTTGCGTTACTGCTCATAACATCCTCCCCTATTTCGTTAATATATCGACAATGCTATTTTAACTTTTTTTAGACCGTTTTAATACCTGCGCACCAAAAAAGCCTGACGAAATCGCCAGACTCTTTCAAGCAGATTCTTATATCAATCAGCCGGCAATCAAAACCTCAGCAACCAGCAGCGCACCACCAAAGACCAGCACGAAGACAACGACTGGCCAGACAAACCGCAGCCAGTGCGAGTACTTCATGTCCAGCATCTGCAGGGTTGCCATTACCAGACCGGTTGGCGCCAAGAAAAGCATTGCGTACTGACCGAATTGGTAGGCAGTTACGACAATGTAGCGCGGAATGTGCACCGTGTCGGCCAATGGAGCCATGATCGGCATTGCCAATACGGCCAGACCAGATGATGAAGGCACGATAAAGCCAAGCACAAAGAAGATCAGCATCATCATTAAAATGAAGAAGACCCCGTTCATGTGCGAGACCAGTTCTGAAGAAACATAGAGAATCGTATCGGAAATGTAGCCATTGTTCAAAACCAGATTGATTCCCCGTGCCAGACCAATGATCAGTGAAACGCCGACCAAGCCAGAAGAACCTTTAACAAAGGCATCAACGACCCCTGTCTCGCCAAGGCCATCCTTGCCAAAGCAGTTGATAAACATCAAAGTAATGGCAATTGCCAAGAATGATGACGCCATCTGTGGGAAGCCCCATCCCTTGGCCATTACGCCCCAGATCATAATTGGAAAGGCGCAGGCAAACATCGTCAGCGTAATCTTTTTCTTGAAGGTAAAGGTCAGGTCCTTTTCTTCATCAGAAACCACTGACCACATGTTGTCAAACTTCTGCTTGTCTTCATATGAGTAAGAGAATGCCGGGTCAGCCTTAACCTTGCTTGAGTACCAGTAGAGATAGCCAACCAGACAAACGGTGGCTACAACCAGTCCGATCACCCGTCCGGCCAGGCCCTGCGTAAACGTGGTTCCGGCGGCATTCGAAGCAATCACGACCGAGAATGGATTGATCGTCGAGAAAGTCGTACCTACCGAGCTGGCAAGGAAGATGGCGCCGACACAGACGATCGAGTCATATCCCATGGCAATAAAGATCGGTACCAAAATCGGGTAAAATGCCACGGCCTCTTCTTCAATCCCACACAGCGTACCACCAAGCACCAACAGAACTGAAACCAAGAAGACCAGAATAAATTCATGTCCCTTGGTTTTCTTGGTCAAGGACATCAGCCCCGATTCAAAGGCCCCGCTCTCCTTAACGACGCCAATCAAGCCACCCAGAACAAAAATAAAAATCATAATATCAGTTGCCTGCATCGTTCCTTCAACCATACTGGTGAAGATCGTGTAAAGCTTGGCTGGGTGCTGCTTAAGGCGCTTATAGGTATTGGGAATTGAAACCGGCTTGCTGATGGCGCCCGACGTAAACTGCTTAATGTCGATCTTGACGTGCAGCTTATCCAGCGTTTTCTGCGTAGCCGGCAGTGTCTTTTTCTGGCCTAGTGAAGTCGTTTCTTGAAGATGTCCGCCAGTATATTGCAGTTTGGAATAGCTGCCAGCTGGTACGCACCAGGTGAGCATTACGGAAATGACAGTCAGGAAAAACAGGATCGTAAATGCTCCCGGCATCTTCAATTTGAATTTTTTCTTTTTTGGCGTTGCTGCTGTGTCCATTTTTATCCCCCCGAATACATAAATTTTATCAAGCAGCTCGATTTGACAGTTTTTGAGATAAATTTTCCACTGTCGCGTCGATATTATCTCATCACGCTCCTTTGTAAACGATTTCAATAAACATCTAGAGCATACCAAGCTGTTTCAACAATCTTCAAGCTTAATCAAAAATCTTCAGCAAAGAAATTATTTCGCATTTTAAAACACCTTAAAGCCAATCGCTCCGTTGTCCCATTCTCGATATTGATTCGCTCAACTTCAAAAAAACTCAAAGAATTGATCAAAAACGGCTGCTGTTTTAACTGCTGCTTACTTCACTGAGCTAAAGATCCATGCTGCCCGATCAAACAGCTAAAAAAGCATCAGCCAAGAAATCATCCTGCTGATGCATGGAGGTTATCAAGTTAGTCAGCAGGCATCATTGAGCGAGCATATCAAAAGTCGGTCTGTTGATCCGAACCGATCGTAAACAGATGCGCTCTTCTAGACTTTGACAATCTGCAGCTGATTAACCCAGCCATACCTTGTCTTGACCTGGCCGGCACGCTAAAATAAAGGCAAACTTCAGTTGAAATGAGGGATAAGCATGATCAATCCATTTAACCCCGGCTTTGGCAATATCTCGCCCAGCTGTATCAAACGGCCAGCCATGCAGCAAAAACTGCTTGATCAAGCCGATCAGCTGCAGCGAGGATTTCGCTCGATCTTTATCGATGGTCCGCGTGGCTGCGGTAAAACCGTTTTTTTAAACGATCTTGGCGATGCAATGCTGGATCGTGATGGCTGGATCACGGTTGATCTGGAACTGGATGACGATTTTTTAAGCACGCTGGCCGGGGCAATCTATTATCAAGCCAGCGCCGCCATTACCAAGGAGCTGGACGTGCTGGACTACGATACTCCCAGTGAGATGTTCGTTCAATACGTTGAAACGCTTACTAAGTATCAGCAGCGTCTTTTTATCACCGTTGATGAGGCTAATCAGCCAACCGAATCACTGCTCACTCTGCTTCAGCTATGCCAGCAGCTGGGCAATCGTGGCAATTCGATCATGGTCGTGCTGGCCGGAATCACCAGCCGGATGCCGCAGTTTTTAGGCGATGACAACTTTGCCATGCTGGTTCAAAAAAGCAGGCGGCTGACCTTGCCCATGCTTGATCTGGATACGGTGGCCAATCAATATCAGCAGATTTTTACCAAGGCCCATCGCGTCATTGAACCCGAAATCCTGCCAAACATAGCGGCTGCAACTGGCGGCTATGCCTATGCGTTCCAGATTCTTGGCTCGCTGCTGTGGGAATCTGGCGCTAAAAAAATCAATCCGGCTGCATTTGAAAAAATCATGCCCGACTATCAACAACAGCTATTCAGCAATGCCTACCTGCCAATCATTGATGAACTGACAACCGGTGATCGTGAGGTAATCGAGATTCTGGCTCATGAGATCAACAGCGTCGTTGACGAAGGCTTTTTAAAAGAACAGATTGACGATACCAGCACAGCCGCCCCAGTCTGCCTGCAGCATCTGATTGAAAACCAGATCGTCAGTCATCCCCAGCCAGGCCAGGTCGCATTTGCGCTGCCATACTTTCGGGAATTTGCCATTAAAAACGAGGCCCGCATTGCTTGACCGGCGTTTAATGTCAAATTCCGCTATCCAGCCCGGCCAGGCAGCAGGCAGGCCCTGAACACTTTTGACGGGGCTGAAGCAATCATTATATTTAGCATTGACACGGAAAAGAGGATTCTTATTGAATACAGATCAATTAAGCGCGGCTAACGACATCAGACTGAATCGTCAGGCCAAAGAACCGCTCTATGCTCAGCTTTATGATGCGCTGCGCAGCCGGATTGTCAATGGTCAGCTGGCTCCCGATCGGCGTCTTCCGGCGGTTCGGGTTTTGGCTAAGGCACTGGGAATCAACCCTGGGACAGTCGTCAGTGCCTATCGCGAGCTGGAAAAAAACGGCTATATCATCAGCCGGCGCGGTTCTGGCAGCTTTGTTCAGGAAGGCATGGCGGATTCACTACCCGGCCAAGCTCAGATTCCATATCTGTCGCATTTTCCTGCTGACCGTTCTGATCAGCCGCTGATCGACTTTGCCAGCTACTCGCTCAACCCCGACCGTTTCTCAACGACGGCCTTTAAGCAGGCGGTTAACCACATCCTGGATCGTGATGGCGGACATGCTTTTGTAATTGAAGACGAGATGGGCTATTATCCTCTGCGCGAATCGCTGGCTGTCGAACTGGCCCAACGCTGGATTAAAACGACGCCCCAAAATATTCAGATTACCTCAGGATCACAGCAGGCAATTGATATCTGTGCGCGGGCGCTGATCCAACAAGGCGACTGCGTGATGGTTCAAAATCCCACCTATCCAGGAGCCGTGGATGCTTTTAAGGCTTGCGGCGCCAAAGTAATCGGTCTGAATTTTGATCATGGCACGCTGATTGACGAACTGGAAAAAATGCTTAAAATTATCCAGCCCAAGATTCTCTATCTCATGCCCAACCTGCAAAACCCCACTACAAACTCACTGAGCCGTTTGGAAAAAGCCCGCGTCATTGGACTGGCTCATCGTTATGATTTTTGGATTATTGAAGATGATTATGGCTCTGGCTTAGCTTATGACAGCAATACGCTTCACACCATGAAAGAAAACGATCCCGACGACCGCATCATCTATGTCCGCAGTCTTTCACAGATTTTTGCCTCGGGGATGCGGCTGGGCTATCTGGTATCGCCGACTCGGCTGATCGAAAGTTTTGCCGGCGTTAAGCGGATTGCCGACATCTCAACTTCGGGACTGTCCCAGCGCATCTTTGACTATTACCTGCGAAACCGACTCTGGCGCAAGCACCTTGCCAGCCTAAAACTGGCCTATCATCAACAGTATCAGGCAGCCGGCAAACTCTTGACTGAATCATTTGGTGATCGTTTAAGCTGGCAGCCGGCTGATGGTGCCGTGTGGTTCTGGCTGCAGCTCAATCTGCCCATGACGGCAGCTGAATTCTGCACGGCCGCGCAAAACGCAGGCGTCCTGGTAGAAAACGGCGACCGCTACTATATTCATGCCGCCCCGCATAACCGGATTCGCCTGTCCTTGGCTCCAGTTAAAGAAGCCGATATTGCCGTGGGGATCAAGCGGCTGGCTGAACTTGTATCCCAATAAATCACTTCAAAAATAAAACAGCGCCGAATCTGTGATCCCGCGCTGTTTTTGTTTTTAGGTCAATAAATTCTCGGGCGTCGTGGTGAGAACCGCGGCTGTCTTTAACTGTTAGCGAAACCGCAGTGATAGGCAGGTCAGGCCCCCATCGATCTTGGCAAATTCCGACATGTCAGTTTCGTAAACCTTAAAGCCGTTCTCAGCCAACAGCTGGTGGACGCCAGAAAAACCGGCCGGCATCATCACGCCATTGCCAGTATTGATACAGTTGACCGCGTAGTCCTCGCCGGCAGGAACCTTAAGCTGATCAAAATCCTTAAAGTAGGGACTGTCGATATATTCGCCGGCCACCAGCAGCTTGTTGTCTCCCAGATAGGTCGTCCCAGTCTTTAGGTGCAGAACCTGTTCAACTGGCACCGCCTTGACCGTCTTGCCAAAGCGAGCCGCAATCTTGGCAAACTGATCAATACCGGCTTGATTGGTCCGTGCCGAAAGCCCCACGTAGATCAGATCATCATCAACTGGCATGACATCCCCGCCTTCCAGAGTTCCTGGAGCGGTAATCTCAAAAATCCGGTCATGCTCAAAGAACTGATCAAGGACTGGGCGGATGAATTCACGTTCTTTTTGTCGCGTACTGCGGGCTGGATTGGTAACGACCGCAAAATCATCAAAGACAACGGCCGGATCCTCAACGAAACATGAGTCTGGAAACTGCTCTAAAGGCTCGAGAACCGTGACCGCGATCCCCAGCTTTTTGAGCAGCTCAACATAGGCATGGTGTTCAGCCACTGCTTTTTCATAGCTTGGCTTGCCAGCATCAGCATAGTCGTCAATTCCATCCACGACTGACTTGCCTGGCGTTCTGACAATTGCCTTATCAAATAGCATGATCATTCCTTCTTTCCAAATAATGCAATGCGTTCGGTAAGCCAAGTATATCTTCTCAAAGAAACGCTTTCAAGTCTATTTGCTACCGAATCTTATGCGGAATTGACAGGCCATAATACTGATGCATCGCCATTTGATCAGCCTGCTTGATTTTTTGATGCTTGATTCGAGTCGCCGCTTTTTCATAAGAGCAGCCCAGCAGCTGAGCCGTTTCGATCAAGGCATCCAGATCCTCGCTGCTCAGTCTGATCGTGGCCAGCGGTGCTTCTTCCAGCCGATATTCGTTAAAAGTCGTCCCATTGGCCTGTGCCAAAGCCTCAGCAATCCGATTGATCTTTTTTAACAGCTGCCGCCCAACTGCCTCGCTGACGATCAGGGCCTGTTCTTGATCAACTGTTCTTAAGATATGGTCATCAATAGTCAAATAACGATGACTGATTGAATTAATCAGCCTAAATTGACGCTTACTCACGATATCCCTCTTTTACTGCCACCTGCTGAACAAACGTCGCTGTCAGATCAATTGCAGCCAGTTGGCGAGTTTTCACGAAAATATCATAAGCAAACGCGTTGTGCAAATTCAATTTTGATTTCTTTAGTCAAGCCAGCTGCGGCTGATATTTTTGGATCCGCATCCAAGTTTTAGATAATGAGCGTTTCTGGCTAAGTCATTTAAAAATGGACTATTTTATTATCAACTGCCCCAGCCGCTTTTCGTTTCAGCAATCAATTTACTTATGAAGTTTTTTTCAGATATCATTGTTTTTTCAGCTCGGTACTGTCTATTTATTCCCGTCAACAACCCTTGCCAACCGTCATTTTGCCCTAGTTGACCATTATTTTTTTGTCAATTCCGCTAATTATCGGTCAGTTGTCTTTACCAGATCCGAACTTCATGATTTCTTCAAATTTGTGGTTTAAGGCATTTTCTGCTAAGATAGCGGCAAATCTTTCAAGGAAAGGACCACCATGCTCAGGCGTGGCGCAGACCTATTTTTAAATGAAGTCGCCATCTACTATTCTTTTGTCTTACGTCCTTTGCATCGCGACACTTGTCTTAGCCAGTACCATTATCTTTTTTGTCCGGCGCCAGCTGCCTGCCCGCAGTCTAAAACACTGTCAAAAACTGGTCAATCATGAGCGGGCACTGCTCACGATGGGATTCGTGGCCTTCGCTGCCAGCTTGGGACTGTTTTTTATCAATTGTACCTGCGCGCTGTTGGCCAACGTTTTTTCAGAAGGCTTTATGATTCTGGCATTAATGACCACGATCTTGATTACGATTCGCAGCTCGTTTTAAAAAAGTCCTCGTTCCATTATTTTGGGACGGGGACTTTTTAACTGCCGCTGAGCATTAGAATTTACACTTACTAAAAATAAGTATAAACTGATAAAAAATCAAAAGCGAGGTTCTAATCATGAAACTTACCTTTACCCCTCAAGCTCAGCAGCGACTGCAAAAATACCTGCAGCCTGATTCCAAACTGATTCTGGATTTTGACGATGGCGTCGGACCGTTTTCAAAACTGGGCAACTGCTCTTTGGATGCCAATTTCAAGCTGATCATTGTAAGAAAAGACGCCAAGCTGCCTGATTTTAACGCCCAGCTTTCCTCAAATCTGGGACCAGTCTGGTATAAGGACTACACGGCGCCGCAGCTGGATGAGAAAATGGAGGTCCGCTTCAATCAAACTTATTTCACGATGCCTTTGGTCAGTGAGCAGCGCACGATGACGGACAACCTGGAGTTTTTGGATCTGCAGGAAGGCTTTCGTACTGAATCAGCATTTAATGGTGCCCACGACTGCTAGCCGCGATTTGCTTTCGGCTGATCCTGGTGCTGACGGCGATACTCTGAGACGGTTTTGCCGGTCCACAGCGAAAAGGCTCTTAAAAATGAGTTCAGTTCCTGATAGCCAAGCAGAAACGCGATCTCGTTCGTGGTAATGTCGGTGTTGCTTAAATAATGCACGGCTAAGTTTTCTCGCGTACTGTTAAGCTGTTTTTGAAAAGTCGTCTTTTCTTCTTTGAGCTTGCGCTGCAGAGTTCGCTTGGAGATTCCCAGCTCACGGGCAACGTCATCAATCGTCGTTTCACCGCTCGGCAGCAGTTCAGCTAAAGCACTGCGCACCCGGGCCGAGGCGGAGTCATCAATTTCAAGGTCGGCCAGGCGTTTGGTCAGCTCTGGCTCAAAATAGTTCCACATCGCCGCATTGTAGCTGATAAACGGCCGCTGCAGGTCTGCTTTGGAAAAACTGATCTGATTGGTGCTGCCTGATTCAAGCTTGATTCCTGCCAACGCAGCTAAGGCAGGATCAGCTTTAGCGGAGTTTAAGACCACTTTGACCGGCGTTACTTCCTGCTTTGTCGCACGCCTTAAAAGACCGATTAAAAAGGCCCATTCCGCGACCGCCAAAAACGCGGGAATCTTTAAGCTGGCATCCCCAGGCAGCAGCTCAACCGTAACTTGATCGGCTGATGACGTGATCTGATAAGTCATCGGACCGATCAATTTTTTATATTCAGCCAGCCTTTTAATGCACTGTTCGCCATTATGACTGCAGTAGGCGGCAAAAATCGGCGGTGAAAAAGTCTCAATCTGGTCTGCCGTCGCCATCTTTACTGCCAGATCATCCGTTGTCTTTAATTCATCAATCGCCTGCATAAAGCGATAGTACTGTTCCTCTTTCATGCTGATCGGGTCATGATTCAAAGTGTCTGCCGGCAGCTCTGCCTGGCGCAAAACAGCCTGAGGATCCAAGCCATAGTGCCGCAAGAGATCGTCATAGCGGCCGTCAATCAAAAAATAGTTCATTTAAATCTCCGCCTTTGCTTAACGTTTAGTGAATGACTATATGATACACGCCTATCCTGCCATAATAAACATCGAAACACGTCATCTATTTATCAATTCATGCCACTTTTGATAAAATCTCCTGACAGCTGCCACCCACTTGCCAATCAGAGCCCCGCGTCAGCCGCCATCGACTAAAGTCACGGGATTTCCGGCTAGAATTAATTAAAACAGCGCGGCATCAAGCTTTAAAAGGCCTGGTATCGCGCTGTTTTTTACAGATTTATTCTTTTAAGAAGTTGGGATCCTCATAAGCCGGGTGCGGGTAGGTATAAAATCCTTCACCGGCCTCGACGCCATAGTGACCGGCATCGATCATGGCCTTCAGCTTGTCGGCGATTGCTTTTTGCTCTGGCGTATCAGCATGAGAACTGAAAATTGCCCAAACCGTCCGCAGCCCAATCACGTCCATTGACATAAATGGTCCCATTGGCGAACCGGTTGAATTCATCCAGTCCTTGTCAATCGTGATCGGGTCAGCCACGCCCTTTCCCCAAAGGCCCAGCGCTGCGTTTAAGAATGGTACGGACAGCGCGTTCATGATGTAGCCGTGCTGTTCTTTTTTCAAAACGATCGGCAGCATCTTGATTCCCTTGGCAAAAGCCACGACTTCTTGAATTACTGCGGGATCGGTCTTGGCATTGCCAACGATCTCAGCCGTATTGAAGACCCAGATATGGTTGGCAAAGTGCAGATGCAGGAACTTTTCCGGCCGATCGACCAGTTGGACCAGCTGACTTGGCACGTAGGTCGATGAATTGCTGGCAATGATTGCTTCTTTTGGCAGGACCGAGCAGAGCTGTGCGTAGAAATCCTTTTTCATGTCCAGATTTTCTGGTACGGCTTCAATTACCAGATCGGCATCCTTAAATGACGTTTCCCAATCATTGGTAATCGAAACGATATTTTTCAAACCGGCATCAAACTGTTCATCGGTCAGCTTTAGGTCATGCTTATAAAATGGCCGCAGCGCCGCAATTCGTTTTTCGGCCCGTTCTGGATGCGGATTCCAGATGCGAACCTGATAGCCGCACAGCGCACTTTGATAGGCAATCTGACTGCCCAGCGTTCCGGCACCGGCAATCGTTACGTTTTTAATTGACATAATTAACAACCTCGCCTTCTTTTGATAGTTCAAAATGTATTTTTATTATAAACCCACTTGTGAATTTTTGAAAGCGTTTCAAACGATACTGGATGTTGATTATCGATTGACATTGTTGACTTTTTACTAACAATTCAAGTTTAACAAAGTTTGTGAAGAATAATTGTTTTTGATGCTGATACCGACCTGCAGTTCTATGATCCGGTTTTTATCCTAGGTACCTAGTATGATAGCGCCTGCTTTAGTCATGCGATGTGTTTAGCATCCTTGATATTGGTGGTGCCTGTCAGCAGAAATGCTTGCTGTTGCTGCACTGCCAAACAATGCTAACAGTGCTGGTTAGTCGGATTTAATTAGCCTTTTAAAAAAATTTTGACTTTTTTCTGATTTTTACTGGCATTTTCTAAATTATGTGTTAATATAATTAAGTACTTATTTGTTAAGTCATTCCGGCATAGCTCAGTTGGTAGAGCACCTGACTGTTAATCAGGTTGTCGTCAGTTCGAGTCTGACTGCCGGAGTAATCAAAACAGCAGCGTCTGAAGCGACGTTGCTGTTTTTTTGTATTAACCATCAGCAGCGGGCGGTAAATAATTATTAGCCAACTAAGTGTTCTTTTAGTATTCTTCTGATGCAACTTCTTGGTTTCAGCCATTTCGTTGGGAATCGGCCCCTTTTGTAATGTATAATCAATGCGGGATTCATTAGGCTTTTCTTAATGATCAGTGCCGCATTCAAAATTCAGTATTTTAATATAAGGGGAAAACTTCAATGCAGACACCAAGATTGCCAAAATACATAATGCTGTCCAGTTTTGCGCTTCTAACGGCAACCACCAGCCTGATTTTCAACGATCATGAAATCAAGGCTGACACTGCTGAAAATACGGCAGCTGCCGCCGTGAGCACAACCGTCAGCAATACCGTTGTCTTAAACAGCACCGCACAAACGAACGCCGCAAGCAGCGCGGTCGCCGATGATGCCGCTAGCCTCAGCGACTCTACCTCGTCAGCCGCCAGCGAGCAGAGCACCAGTTCCTCAGCCGACGTCTTGACTGAGGTCACGACACCGGATACCGGCAACGTAACCCAGTCCGATGCCAGCTGGACGTTAAAGGGACTTGGAAACTACACTTTTGCTCAAGTCGATTACTACAATGCTGATCAGACTGCCCAGCCAGCCGGTGAATTATCGATCAATGCCAGCGGTCAGCCGCACAGCTACTTTCCAAATGCTCAATATGCTCGCATTACGGTCAGCCGCGGCTCAGAAACGCTTTTTGATCAAACCTTTATCGGCGATCAGAGCTATCGATTCAAGCAAACGCTGCAGCTTCAGGCCGGCGATATCTTAAGCATTGAGCATGCAGAAGCCAAGACGCGCTACACCACCAATGACGACGCCACGATGAAGACCTCGGCTTTGGGTGATTTGAGCCGCTTCGTTTTTGTCGTGGCCAATAATCTTTCGTTAAAAAACATCAGCGACTATGCCTATCTGGATGCCAAGACCAAACAGCTGATTGATAATGGCGCGCTGGCTTTTGGCGCATCAGCCAGCGACGTTGCGACCCTGCAGAATCAGCTTGATAACCAGCAGGCTGATTTAACGACCGAACAAAGGGCACTGCTGCAGGCACGCCTGGATCAAGCTAAAGCACTGCTTGCCAATACCACCAACAGCATTAACGTTGGCCAGACCATGACCTACCAAGGCTTCGTACTGTCGCCTGATGCCAGCATTACGCAGACCAACAAGGAAGGCCGCTATATGGGAACCTACCATGATCGGCAGTCACTAGGCATGGTACTGTCGGATGGCGCTACGATCAAGATTCGGCGCATTGACAACGGCTACTCAGGCAGCGTTTCAATTCAGCTGATTGGCAATTCTTCTAAAAAGATCGTGACTCAATCAGTAGGTACCGACTGGGTCGAGATTACGGCCAATGGCGATGCCGCAGTTTTCCTGCGTACGCCTGAAAATGCGCAGACGACCGGACCGCTGCTGGAATACGAGCTAGTTTCCGGAACAGCCAAGGAACTGCCCGTCTTTACCGCTGACAGTGACCAGGCTGCCGTCTTAAAGCAATGGGACCAGAGCAAAGCCGCTTTTGCCTTGATGGATGCCAACAACATTGAGATTCTGATTCCTTATCAAGATATCAAAACGGTTAAAAATACCGATATGAACAGTCTGATTGATCAGTACGACAATCAGGTCTTCAAGCTTTATGATGAACTGACCGGCATCCCAACCAATACCGTTCGTGATCAGCCGGTCAAGGGACGCTATTTTGCCTTTGCCGATCAAGATGGAATCGGTGCTGCCTACTGGTCGGTCAACTACACGGCCGCCAACAGCAGCTCGATTGCTTCTTATCTGACGATCAACTGGCTGCCGCTGCATGAAATCGGTCACGGCTATGAAGTCCCAGCCAGTGATATGTACATCATCGACTCATTCAACAATATTTACGGTACGCTTTATCAAAGTCAATTCAACAGCAACTTCACTACTGGCAGCTGGATCTTCGGGACTTCCAAAGACAGCATCGTGCAAAGCGTGGTGGATTCAGTCCTGACCAAAAAACAGAGCTGGGCGGATCTTGGCTATCGAGAACGTCTCGTACTGTGGATGAATCTAGCCTACAACCTAAAAGGCACGGACGCGTTCGAGTACTTTAACATTGACCATCGCACCAATGCCGTTGCCGGAAAGACGGTCAACCAGATTGGCAAGGACTGGATCAGCGTCTATGCTCAGCACTATCAGCTTAACGTGACGCCTTTCTTTGAGACGATGGGCGTAAGCGTTGATGACGTAACGGCGCTCAATTCATTGAACTACCCCGCCGTAGCCATGCTTACTCAAGTCGTGCCGGACGATCAATTGACGGCGGTCATGCAAAAGCTGGGCTGGGATCAGGATTTTCTAAAGTCTAAAGTCGCGCTGATTACCAATGAGCAGCTCGCACAAACCGGCCTGACCAGCCACATTGTCTTAAATCTGACCAATGCCGACAAGCTGATTGGCTCTTCCATCAAGCTGATGAACGGTACGCAGACGATCGCGACGATTCCAGTCACCTCAAGTACGGTTGATCTGGGAACGCTGGCCAATGGAATCTATACACTGACTACTGACAATCCAAACGTCAAGCTGACTGATCAGTACCTCTACGTTAAAGAAGATGCGACGGTCAATGAAGCCGTTGCATCATCCAGCCAGATTCTGCCAAGCATTGCCAGTCTGTTTACCGATGATACCTATCAAAAGCTGGCCGATACTGCCACGGTTGAGCTGATCAACAATGCACGCAGCATGCTTGACGACCTGCAAAACGAGACGATCAAAAACGCCAACGAGCAGCTTTTGGAGCGCGCGGCCAGCCAGATCGATCAATGGGAGTTTAATGGCTACGGCGGCTCATTTGCCTCCTACCGCTATTTGAATAACGACGGCACGCTTTTGGCAACCTTTACCAATCGCCAGCCGAATACCAACTATGGCGCCAATACCTACGTTACGGTGACGGTGACTGACGCCAATGGCAATCAAACCTACCAAAAGATCTTCTATGGCAACGTTGCTGAAACTGCCGGTACGACCGAAATCAAGCTTAATGCTGGCGATATCTTGACGTTTGACACTCATGACGGCATGCAGCTGGTCGCGCCGGAAAGTCTTAAGGGCAGCAATTCGCGCAAGTTCGTCTATGAGGTTACCAAGAATCTGCATCTGCGGCTGGCTGGCACCAATTCCCAACCAATCATCACCGCTCCAGCTAAGGTCACGATCAAGCAGGGGAGCACGTTTGACCCGTTGGCAGACGTTACGGCAACCGATGCTGATGATGGTACGATTACGCTGACTGCTGCCAACGTAGCCGGCACGGTGGACGTCAATACGCCTGGTACCTACTCCATTACCTATACCGTTACCGACAGCGATGGTGCACTCAGTGAACCGGTCACGACAATCGTCACGGTTGAAGCAGTTAAGACTCAAATTACAATCAATTATGTTGCTGACGATCAAAACGAGACTCTAGTTGCCAGCCAAACCTTAACTGGTGATATCGGTACTACGCAGTCCTACACGATCAGCATTCCAGAAAACTATGAACTGGTCGGAAGCAATCTGCCGGCGGACGGCTTACTGATCTTTAATAAGCTGCCGATTACCTACACTATACATTTAAAGACCGCGGTGAAGGCATCTGATACGCCTGCTGATCCTGGGTCCAATACACCGAGCGATTCCGGTTCGCAAAGTGCTGCTCTCCCTGGCGATACCCCGGCTGATTCAAACAATTCGACCGCTGATACGCCAAGTGTGCCTGATTCCAGCAGTTCAGCCGATACGCCTGCTGATCCTGGGTCCAATACACCGAGCGATTCTGGTTCGCAAAGTGCCGCTCTCCCTGGCGATACCCCGGCTGATTCAAACGGTTCGACCGCTGACAAGCCAAGCGTGCCTGATTCCAGCAGTTCAGCCGCTGATACGCCTGCTGATCCTGGGTCTAATACACCGAGCGATTCCGGTTCGCAAAGTGCCGCTCTCCCTGGCGATACCCCGGCTGATTCAAACGGTTCGACCGCTGATAAGCCAAGCGTGCCTGATTCCAACAGTTCAGCCAATACACCTGCTGATCCTGGGTCCAATACATCGAGCGATTCCGGTTCGCAAAGTGCTGCTCTCCCTGGCGATACCCCGGCTGATTCAAACGGTTCGACCGCTGACAAGCCAAGTGTGCCTAATTCCAGCAGTTCAGCCGCTGATACGCCATCCCCATTGGTCATTACCGACAATTCAACTAACCCGATCGTTGCTATTGATCAAATATCTGCCGCCAGCACCTCAAACCAGCCAGCTAACCAAGCCACCGCTAATCAGCAGCTGCCACAAACTGGCAATAAAAATTCGGCTTTGCTTGGTTTAGGGCTTTCTGCTTTAGCCGCCATGCTGGGAATTGGTGGCAAACGATTGAAACGGGATTAAAAACATTAATAATTCAACCCGATATGAGTATTTATTGATATTTTTAAAGCTTTGTATAGTCTTTCTTTAAATTATACTCATTTACCTTATTCTATAGGCTTTTCATTCTGCTAGAATCTTCAAATAGCGTCATACAGTATCAAATATTTTCCCATTTTGTCCCTTTTTTGTCCCTTGGGAAACAACCGAATTTGGCATCAAAACTAACAATGAATCAATCTGTCGGGCACGGCCGTTACCTCTTAGGTAACGGTTTTTATTATTTTTCGCGAGCTTTAACGTTTCTGTTCAGTGGAACAGTTGTCCGCGGATCCGGATTGACTCGTGCCCACCGTGACTGGTTGATCACGCTCATGGCCATACTCAACCGCTGCTTCGTTGTCATTGGCTGCTTCATCAGCAGCTGCTTTTGCCGAGCGGCTGGCGCGTTGTGCTGATTATCCAGGACCGTCACCGCCATGTGCATGACATCAGATGCCGATGCGGGGCGCAGCTCATTAGTCTTGTCGCGCAGATAACGGACTTGGAAATCTGGAATCAAATGCTGATCCAACGCTTGCCGATTAAACTTTTGAAACTGGTTGTCGTCAAACTTAACCAAGCTTTCCGTCCCAGTCTTAACGATTGTACCACCGCGACCATTCGGCATCTGTACTCGGCGGCCAAGCAGCGGATCGCGCGCATGATCATATGCAGAGGCAATCTCTTTTAAGACGCCTGCGCGGTCCTTATTATCAAAGACCCATAGGGAGCAGCCCTTTTCATCACTGGTAATGCTGGCTAATGATCCTACCTGATTATCCAACCACTGCAGCATCTCATGATAGTCAGGCGATCCATTGGCATCAATATCAAGCCGATACTGAAAATCGTCCGCATAATCTGAATCCTTGGTCAGATCCACGCCTTTTAGTTTCATACGGCTGGTCTGCAGCTTCTTAGCGACTTCATTAAATTCTGGTTCCATTTTAATTACTCCCTTACGCGGTTTCTGCAACCGCCGACTTGCTTTTGGGGCTGATACGTTGCCATACTGCCCATTGACAAATTCGTGCACGAGCTGCTTATAGGCGTCCTGGCCCAATGACTGCTGCCGGTGCTTGATAAAATCACCAACGTTTTCGCTGGTCATTTCAAACGATCGTGCTTTCAAAGCATCGTTCCAATCCTTAAACTGATCAGCCGGCTGGTCAAACAAAATCTTCATCTTGCGCAGTTCCGGATGCGGATCGGCATTGGCCGGCTGCAGAACGGTCTTGGCTCTAATCATACCCTTAAAGCCGGCGCCGTCATTATCCATGGCTAAATGCAGCTCATCAGGTATGCCATACTGCTTGATGAACGACTCGATCGTTTTGATCTTGGTTCCTGCGCCATTCAGACTGATAAAGGTTTTCTCGCCTTTTATCTGCGGGTGCAGATTGTAGAAGGACAAGGCGTCAATCGGACTTTCAAAAACATACAGCTTTTTAGTCCCGCTGCCATCATTGGCACTAAAATGAAACCCAAAATTTTTGACAGATCCCTTGGCAATCATTTTGCGTGTACCCCGCTTGCCAAATTTCTCATGATCAATCGTCGTTCCCTGGACGTCGCCGCCGACTTCTTGATGCTTTGGGTTCTTCCAGGAGAAAAACAGATCGCCATTGTTAAGTTCGCGGACTAGCCCTTGTTTAAACAGTGCCTCAACCAGCTGCGGATTCAATCGCCGTTTGCCAACCAGATAGTTTTTAGCCTGATCATGCCGAGCATGGCCACGCCATTTTTCTGGCTCATAGGGTTCGGCCTTAACCTCATGGACCTCTGCCTTAGCCAGCTCTGGCGCCATTTTTTTCAGCTCATCAAAAGCTTCCTTGGCTTCCATGTTTTCGTAGCTGCGCAAAAAGTTGTAAAGGTTGCCGCCGACTGCCTGGCTGTTCCAGTAGAAGGTCTCATAGGGCTTTTCTTTGGTTACGCGCGTATCCACGACCAGAGAGTCATGATCGCGCAGCCGCAGGTAGTATCCTTGCCGTTCATAGGGAATGCCCTTGACGTCCAGATATTTTTGGATTGATTGCCGACACAGGCGATCCGTTTCCGTTAATTCTGCCATACTGATCACCTCAAGACTTCACGCTGCCGGCTGACGACTGCTTTTAGACGTTCCGGCCGAAAACCGGACCACTCTTCGCATTCCGTTACCACAATCGGTACCGAACGATAGCCCTTGTCGTGCAAGCTTTGCGCATACTGCGGGTTTTCGCTGACGTTGATATTCAGGAACTTGACATGATGACGAATCAGAAACATCGTTGTCATCTTGCACTGCGGACAATCTGGCTTGGTATAGACTTTAATCATAGAAACTTCCTCCTCTTCTTTTCTTGCTTTTATAGCAATCTTAGAAGAGGACGGCTGAATTCGTATCTTTGGCCATAGTAAGCAACCTCGTTCCAAGGTTGAAACGAGGTTACATTAGATTCGTTAAAAATAGAAGCTAACAGAAAAAGGCCAGCCATCTTTGACTGACCTTTTTTATCGATTTTTAATGTCTTGGCGACTTTTGGGGTTTGGGAGGAATCTTGGGCTGGTCTTTCTGATGAACCTGCCGGCCATATACCTGTTCAAAGGCCATCGTATATTCATCCATAGCATTGCCAAACGTATCAACCAGATAGCCTGGCGTACGTTTGAATTCTCTCAGACCTTGAATATAGAATGGACGATCTTCATCGGCGATGATAAATGGCATGGTTTTGTTTCGGCATCGTTCCTTGAAAAGAAGAATGCGACCAACACGGCCGTTGCCATCGCTAAATGGATGAATTCGCTCAAATTCATAATGAAACGCGGCATAGCTGTTCAAATCCGTTTGCGGCGCTTGGCTCCAAAGCTCCAACAAATGTTCAAGCCGTTGTGGTACTTGATCAGCCGGTACGGTATTCACCGTCTGCAGCTGACCGATTATATTATTGCGACTCTTGAACTCACCAATTGGTTCTTGAAGTCCTTTTCGACTGATGGTTCCTTGTTTTAGAATACCTTGCAGTTCTTTTATATAGTCCAAAGTCAACGGCTGGTCAATCGTATCCAACATAAAATCGAACAAGCGAAAATGGTTCTGCGTTTCAATGATATCGTTGGCTTTGATTGGATCCCCACTTTCAGCAAAAACCGTCCCAGTGTCATACAGTTGCCGAACTTGGGCCTCGCTTAACGCTGACCCTTCCATATGATTGTTGTTGTAAGCAAAAGCAACCTGCGACCATTCATACAGTCCTTGCGAAAAATGCTGACTTCTTTCTTGCTTTAGTATTTTGACGGTATCGACTTTGGCCATAAATTTCGATCACCTTCCTGATATTTTTAGCTTAACAGTTTCTGAGTTTGCTGCAACCTCGTTCCAAGGTTGGAACGAGGTTAACTCATAATGATTCTAAATAACATGGAAAGAAAAAGGCCAGCCATCTTTGACTGACCTTTTTTGATCTTATTGACGTGCCAGTTTATGCCGATTCGACAGCCGTTTAGCTACAATCAGCCGCTGAATTACCGGCTTCGGCTCCGGTTCGTGAGCCAGAACCAGTACGCAGTTAATCTGATCCTGCAATGACAATTGCTGCTCTGCTTGTCGCCAGGCGTTAGCGTCGGCATTCATGCCCGCCTGAGCAAACTCAAGCTGCAAAAGGCTTAGATTCCGCAAGTGCAAATGATCGCCACCCTTTCTATAAAAAAGGCAGGCCGCAGCCTGCCTTCTTGCTAAAGGACAAAGAATTAGGAGAAATATCAGCAGTGATTAAGCATGACGACGACGCTTCTTCATGCCCAACGTACCCAGACCAAACAACAGGCTGGCCAGGCCAGTTAAGGCAAGCGCTTCGTCTCTATCGTTGCCTGTCTGAGGCAGCTGTTGCTGACCTTGAGATGGTGTCTGCGATTGACTAGCCGTTTGCAAGGCTGCTGGCTGTACGGCCGCAAATACTGGTTGTTGACTGGTCTTTGGCGATAGCGGCGTTTCTGGCGTCGTAGCTTGAGGCGTAACTGGCGTCTCATTCTTAGGCGTTGCCGGCTTTGGTTCGTCGGTATGCGTCTTGACCGTGTTTGAGTTAAAGGCTTGGTTGTTGATGCTGTTGACGTACTTGTTTTCAACATCGCCAGCCTTGACCCGCTTCATCTTGAGGTAGGCCGTAGCCCCAAACTCAGACTTGGCGTAGTCAACCTTGGTCAGGAAGTCTTGATCGAACTCGATATCGACAATACCGTTGTCTTGATCAATCGTCTGCGTCGTGTACTTGGTAACGTCAGTACCCTTCTTAAGCACCGTACCATCAGTCAACGTCACATCGCTGTTCAACAATACCGTGTAGCCGCCGTTGTACTGATCATGTTCTTGATCGTAGTCGTCGTGGAAGCCGTATTCAGTGATGCCAGTACTGTTCTTTGGCACCGTTGAACCTTCCAGCTTGTAGTCAAACGAACTGTTCAGGTCAATGTTGGCACCATTGAGGCTCTTGTTGTCGTCAACGGAGACCACGACGTCCTTCTTTGGATCCGGCTTAAACGTCGTGATCGTAGCCTTGTTGGTGGATACCGTGTGGTTGTTGATCGTTGACGAGCCGACGTTTTCCAGCTGCGTGCCTGACGGAACATCAGAATGAATCTTAAACGTCAGCAGCAACTGAGCATTCCCAGCTGGCGCCGAACCAGGATCCTTACGGGTAGCCGTGATCTTGTCGCCCTGCTTGGTGATCGTGTACTCACTGGTTACGTCTTTGCCGTTCTCCAGTACTTGAGCAGACTGGAAGTCAACCTTGTCAGCGAATGCTGAGTAGTCGTCCGTGATTGAGACATCAGTCAGCTTATCGGTCAAAGTGGCCGGATCCGGCAGGCTGGTTGTTACCTGCGCATGAGCCAGCGTACCGTCAATGTAGACCTTGCCGTCAACCGTCTGCGTTCCTTCGACCCAGTGCTTGTCAGCCGTCTGGGTGTACGTGGTAATGCTTGGCGTGTTGGTTGGCACCGTCTCATCATTCAGCGTACCGGAACCGTGGTTTTCCAGGACCGTACCGTTAGGAATATCATGGTTGAGCTTGTAGTCAACCGTCATCGTAACGTTGCCGCCCTCGGCATCAGACATATCCTTCCGCGTTGCCGTAACCTTACCGTCATTGTCGGTAACAGCGTACTTGCTGGTTGCGTCCGTCCCGTTTTCGTAGACGTGTACTTCACTGGCATCAGCGTACTTGGAGAAGTCGGAGTAGTCATCGGTGATAGCAAAGTTCTTAACCTCGCTGGTGTCGCTTGGCAGAGACATGTTGACCTGCGACTTAACCTGACCGTTTTCAACGGCAATATCCGTTGTTGGTGCGAGCAGCAGCATGCTGGTCTTCGTTGTTGACGTCTGGCCGTTGACGTTGCCTGAGGCCTTAGCAACCAGCGAGGAAGCATCAAGCGAGTCGGCAGCCTTCATGTTGGCCTTCATCGTAACCGTTGTGCTGGAGCCATTGCCGGCCGTGTTGACCTTGGATGGATCCTTACGCGTGGCCACGACCTTCCCGTTTGGATCAATAGAAATGTCGTACTCGCTGGTAACGTCAATTCCGTTTTCGTAGACGTGCACGGCTTGAACCGTAACGTCCTTGGCAAACTTGGAGAAGTCATCAGTCAGCTGCACCTTGTTGATGGACCCGCCCAGCTTGGACTTGTCTGGCAGCGTCATGTTGACCTGCGCGGTTACGTTATCGTCATTGATAGCGACCTTGCCGTCAACGTTCTGACCGCCGCTGACCCAGTGCTTGTCCGTGTCCTGCTTGTACGTAACGATCGTGCGCTTTGGGGTTGGTACCGTGTCGTTGTCGATCGTTCCCGAACCAGTGTTGACCAATTCGGTATTGCTTGGCACATCAGTATGAACCGTCCAATCAACGTCCAATTCCAGCGTACCCTTAGGAGCAGCAGCCGCATTCTTGCGCGTGGCCACAACCTTGCCATTGGCAACCGAGATCGTGTACTCGCTAGTTACGTCTTTGCCGTTCTCCAGTACCTTGGCGCTCTTGTAGTCAACCTTGTCGGCAAAGTTGGAGAAGTCGTCCGTGATGGCCACCTTGCTCAATGGCTGAGCCAGCTGAGCTGGATCTGGCAGACTCATCGTTACCTTACCAGATACCTGATCGCCGTCAATGAACGTCTTGCCGTCAACGACTTGACTGCCGTTGACCCAATGCTTGTCGGTCTCTGGCGTGTAAGTAACCACCTTAGGCGATGGCGTTGGTACAGATTCGTCATCCAAGGTACCAGTACCCTTGTTCTCCAGCTGCGTCCCTGATGGAACATCAGCGCGTACCTGCCAGGTAACAAGCATCTGAACGTTGCCGGCTGGCGCGCCAGCGGCATTCTTACGGGTAGCAGTGATATGACTGCCATCGTTTTGCACATCGTACTCGCTGGAAACGTCCTTGCCGTTTTCACGAATCTCAACCGTCTTGACGTCAGCGTACTTGCTCAAGCCTGAGTAGTCATCAACCAGCTGTACCTTGGTCAGCTTCTTGGCCAGCGTGTTCTGGTCTGGCAGTGTCATTGAGATCGTGGACTGAACCTGATCGTTGTTGATGACCAGCTTGTCGTTGACCGTTTGATCACCGACGTTCCAAGTCTTATTGGTGTCCTGCTTGTACGTCTTAACCGTCCGGTCTGGCGTGGCGATTGTCTCGTCGTTGATCGTTCCGGAACCGCTGTTGACCAGGCTGGTACCAGAAGCAACGTCAGAGTGGAGCTTGAAGTTGACATGCAGGTCAACCGTGCCGGCTGGCGTCGTGGAAGCGTCCTTCCGCGTTGCCGTAACCTTGCCATCGGCAACCGAGATCGTGTACTCGCTGGAAACGTCCTTGCCGTTTTCCAGCACTTGAGCACTTTCGTAGTCAACGTATTGGGCAAACTTGGAGTAGTCGTCCGTAATTGCTACCTTGGTCAGCTTCTTAGCCAGCGTAGCCGGATCCGGCAAACTCATCGTAACGTCAGTGTGCGTTTCTGATGCGTCAATGTAGACCTTGCCATCAACAACTTGACTTCCTTCAGTCCAATGCTTGTCCGTCGTTTGCGTATACGTCTTGACGGTTGGATTATTGGTTGGGACCGTCTCGTTGTTCAGCGTCCCAGAACCAGCGTTAACCAGCTTGGTACCGCTTGGTGTGTCGGCATTGACCTTAAAGTGGGCAATCAGAGCTACCGTGCCGGCTGGCGTGGTGCTTGGATCCTTACGCGTGGCCGTGATATGGCCATTAGCCGTAGCAATCGAGTACTCGCTGGTTACGTCCTTGCCGTTTTCCTCAACGCGGATATCACTTGGAGCCGAAACATACTTAGCCAGCTGCGTGTAGTCATCGACCAGCTGTACCTTGGTCAGCTTCTTAGTCAACGTTGAAGGATCCGGCAGACTCATTTCGATGCGGGCATTAATGGTGTCACTGGCAATATACGTCTTGTCGTCAACGACTTGGCTGCCTTCGGTCCAGTGCTTGTCCGTCGTTTGTTTGTACGTGGTCAGCGTTACTTCCTGACCGGTTACGCGGCTCTTGTTGATGACGCTGACCGGCGTGTTCTTGAACGTCGTACCGCTTGGCGTATCGGCATTGATCTGGAATGATACGTTCATCTGGACCTTGCCGGCTGGCGTGGTGCTTGGATCCTTGCGCGAGGCCGTGATAATCCCAGTCCCGGCGTTGTCTTCGATCGTGTATTGACTGGTTACGTCAACCCCGTTTTCCAAGACGCGGATCGAGCTGGTCTTAACGTGATCCTTGAACTGGCTGTAGTCATCGATGACTTGAACGTTTGACAGCTTGTGGGCCAGATCAGAAGGATTTGGCAAGTCAGAAGTTACCTGAGCAGAAATGACGTCGTTATCCAGTGCCACCTTGCCGTCAACTTCTTGACTTCCTTCAACCCAGTGCTTGACTGGCTTATTCTGCTTCCAGGTCTCAATCGTCCGATCCGGCGTCTTGACAGTGGATTCGTTGATCGTCCCAGAACCGCCGTTGATCAGCTTAGTACCGGAAGCAACGTCGTCATGAACCTTCCAGGTAGCCGTCAGTACAACCGTGCCTTTAGGAGCTGAAGCAGCGTCCTTGCGCGTGGCCGTAACGGTGCCAGTACCGGCGTTGTTAACGATGTTGTATTGGCTGGTGACGTCAACCCCGTTTTCATATACGTGGGCTTCTTGATAGTCAACCTTGTCCTTAAAGTTGGAGTAGTCGTCCGTAACTGCTACTTTAGTCAGCTTCTTGGCTAGCGTAGCGGGATCTGGCAGACTCATTGATACCTGACCATTGATCGTATCACCGTCAACGTAAGTCTTACCATCAACAATCTGCGTCCCATCGACCCAATGCTTGTCAGTCGTCTGCTGGTAGGTAACGACCTTAGCATTGTTGGTAGCAACCGTATTGTTGTTGATTCGGCCAGAGCCGTAGTTGTTCAGCTCCGTGCCAGAAGCAACGCCCGTCTTAACCTTAAAGTTGACCAGCAGCTGGACCGTGCCGGCTGGCGCCGTGCCTGGCGCCTTCCGCATGGCCGTGATCTTGCCGCCCACGTTGGTGATCGTGTACTGGCTGGTTACGTCTTTGCCGTTCTCCAGCACTTGGGCGCTCTTGTAGTCAACCTTGTCGGCATAGTCGCTGTAGTTGTCAACCAGCGTAACGTCAGTCAATGGCTTAGCAAGCGTGGCCGGATCTGGCAAGCTCATTTCAACACGAGCATGCACCTCATCGCCATCAACATAGGTCTTGTCGTCAACCGTTTGGCTGCCTTCGACCCAGTGCTTGTCAGCCGTCTGGGTGTAGGTCTTGATATCAGGCGTATTGGTTGGCACAGTATGGTTGTTGATTCGACCGGAACCGCGGTTGGTAAGCTTGGTACCCGAGGCCACGTTGGCATTGATCAGCCAGGTAGCAATCAAAGAAACCTTGCCGGCCGGTGCCGTGCTTGGCGTCTTGCGAACGGCCGTCAGGTGGCCATTGCTGTAGGTAACGTTGTACTCGCTGGTTACGTCCTTACCGTTTTCTTCAACACGGTAGGATTGCGGCGTTACCTTGTCTTGGAAGTCGGAGTAGTCATCATCAACCGTTACGTTGGTCAATGAGTGAGCCAAAGTCGATGGATCCGGCAGACTCATATCAACCTTGGTGGTTACGACGTCATCATTGATATACGTCTTGCCATCAACCGTCTGCGTTCCTTCGATCCAGTGCTTTTCGGCCGACTGTTCGTATGTGACGATTTCAGCATCGTTAGTTGGCACGGTACTGTTGTTGATTGTTCCAGAACCGGAGTTTTCAAATTTCGTGCCGCTTGGAACGTCGCTGTTGATCTTAAAGTCAACGACCAGCGAAACCGTCCCGGCCGGCGTCGTGGAAGCGTCCTTGCGCGTCGCCGTAACGGTAGCGTCAGCTGCGTTGTTGGTAACGTTGTACAGCGAGGTGGCCAGCTGATCATTTTCATAGACCTGCGCTCCCTGGTAGGTTACGTTGTTCGCAAACTTGGAGTAGTTGTCCGTAACTGCCAGCGTCTTCATGCCGCCCTCAACCTGCGAGGCTGCCGGCGTAGTCATCTTGACCGTGGCAGAAACCACGTCATCGTTGATCTCAGTCTTGCCGTTGACAACCTGACTGCCTTGCGTCCAGTTCTTCTCTGGCGTCGTGGCCACGTTCAGATCGTGGTATTGGTATGAAACGTTATCTTTATCTGGCACACCTGGAGTAATATTTACTACGTTGTAGTGATAGTCAACTGAAGTAGTTTTACGAGTGGGTGTTGGTGTTTGTGGAATGATGGTATCTAATGTATACCAAATCCCGGAATTATAGTTCACATCATTATCACCAAAGTTGGTTTCAAATCGAATACTGAAACTATCACCATGAACTGCAATGATTCCAGAACCAAAGTATTGAGCAGAACTTTCCCAATCTTCTGTACTAGATTTCCACGTCGTTTGGTCTGTATTTGGACCACCCTGATAGGTTACATTATTGGTTTTGTCCGCATATAAGGCACCATTAGAATGCACGGTTACACTAGAGCCTGCCAGTGTATAAGCTTTACCATTAGATACAGGCGTTGCACTTTCAATGTGCAGCGGCAGTCCAGAAATGGCAAATTGGCCGTTGGTATACCCATTCTTAGCGCTCTCATAGATTGAATTCAACGATGTTACTGCAATATAGGCGGTATTATCACTTAGGTTAATAATATTACCGTTCGCATCGTAGAAGGTATCGGTTTCAGTGACTCCCGAAGTACCGTCATACCAGACGCCCATGCTGGGATTAGTAGCAATATCTAATAATGGGATATTGACATCGCTTTTACTTGCTACATAGTCGGTATTGCTAAATGTTTTAACGATTTTAGCGATTAAATGCTTTTGACCATTCTTGTCAACATAGTAAGAATTCTTCAGATTAGTATAGGTTGCTTGAGCGATATTACCTGGGATAGAGGTACTTAGATTAACCCGAGTCCAAGTGGTGCCTCCAAATACTCGATCTGAGGTTGTCAACGAAGCCCGGCTATCCAGGATTTTAATATCTACTTTTGCATCGGGTTCTGCTGCTAGGGTAAGTTGCTGTTGAACATCAGCAGTAGTTAGACCATTCGGATTGTTATTTAAGTTAGCCTCTTTCCACTTTGCCATTGCTTGATCATACTCAGTATTGTTTTGTTTCTGAGCATCGATAGCTTTATTGATCGCATCGACTTGAGATGAGTAGTCAGCAGCCGTATTGGATTCCCAATTAGCAATGCCTGACTTATCGTTTGCTTTAAGCGAAGTTGTCTTAGTTTGATCCTGCTTGACAGTCAGTCCAGGCGTATTCTGCGCTTCTTTAACGGCAGCATCCAGGGCGGAAGAGTCCCCCTTTGAACCGTTGTACTTATTAATCGTTTGCTGCTGATCCGTAGCTTCTTGCAGCTTAGCTGCTTGACTGGCATAGTCGCTCTCGATATTAGCCTTAGCAGAATCGACTTCGCTTGGTGCCACGGTTGATGACGTTGTTGGCTGCTGTTGTGGGTTTAAGCCAGCCTGCTTAGCAGCCGCAACGGCTTGATCCAATTGTGAATGATTAACCGCTACTGGTTGCGTAATCGTACCAGCACTTTGGCTTTGCGTAGCAGTTGAAGCTGCAGCAGCCGTTGCGGAAACCGTATTGGCTGCCGGCTGACTAGCTACATCAGTATTTGTACTTGAAGCAGATGCAGTTGATGCAGTTGTCTGCGTTACCGCATTGCCTCCCGTAGTTGCTTGTGCCTGACCATCACCAGAGGTTGAAGCAGCAGCGGTATCCGCATGAGCGGTTGTCTGCGTCCCCAAAATCAACCCACTGAACATCAGCGTCGTGATCCCGGCCGTCACCCAATGCTTGCCATCCTTGTACATCTTGTAGTGTAAGGACGTGTCGATTGGCTGCGACGTTTTTTCTTTGTCTTTAACAATCATATGTTTATTCTCCTTTTTATTGAATTACAAAGAGAAGTATGATCATCAAAGCGATCTATGCAAGTTTCGCCACCTAGAAAAAATCTAACCTCGTTCCAACCTTGGAACGAGGTTAAAAAGGAAAGGAAAATACTATGCCACGTTACAGCACAAAATTATTTTATAAGTACTATAAGCAATGGATTGCCTTGTACAAAGAAAATGCAATTCGGCCGGTCACGCTTCAGAAGTACTACTTAGCCCAGCGCAAGCTTAAAGAGCTGGCCCCTACTCTGCATCTAAACGAGTTGAACCGGCGTACTTATCAGAACCTGATCAATCGCTACGCTGAGACTCATGAGCGCAAGACGGTCCTGGACTTTCATCACCATCTGCGGGCCAGTCTGGTTGACGCGGTTGATGATGGTCTGTTGGAAAAAGATCCGACTCGCCGAATCATTATCAAAGGTTCGGCCAAAAAGCAGCACAAGAAAACCAAATATTTGAGCATGTATGAGCTGCAGACACTATTAAAGCACCTAAATTTAGGACCCGAGCTAAACTGGGACTGGTTTATTCTCTTGGTGGCCAAGACTGGTCTGCGCTATGCTGAAGCTCTTGGCTTGACTCCAGCAGATTTTAATTTTGAGACGCAGGAGCTAATCATCAATAAATCCTGGGACTACAAAAGTAAAAAAGGCAAATTTCAACCGACCAAAAACAAATCCTCCAACCGCACCGTTATGCTGGACTGGAAAACCATGAATCAGTTTAAGATGCTAATTGACGGTCTGCCGGATGATCAACCAATTTTTGTACCCAAAGGCAGGCGCGTCTACAATTCGACAATCAACAATATCCTGACGCGCTACTGCCATGCTTGTCAGATTCCAGTTATCTCGATTCACGGCTTGCGGCATACGCATGCTTCGCTGTTACTTTATGAAGGCGTGTCGATCGCCAGCGTTGCTAAATGGCTGGGCCACGCCAACACAACGACAACGCAGCAGACCTACATTCATATTATTCAGGAGCTGGAGAATAAAGACACTGACAAGGTGCTCCAGCACCTCTCAAAACTGATCTGAATTAGTTAACTAGTCAACCACCATCGGCTGAAGTCGATGGCTTGTGGGCAAACACCCCAGTATTGAGTGTCTGAACCACAATTTGCATAGATACGGACGATTTACTCAAACAGCCGTAGTTGCTTGAGCAGTGATCATCTAATTATCAATGCCTTTTACGTCCCCAGGTTGCCATAGGGACAATATATCTCAATAGTTGTTAGATAGTTAGCCTTATAATACTGCAATCGCTCACTTTGGTTCTTAGTGATACAGTTACTAATTAAAATTTAAAATCGGAAACCAAATTATTTTGGAATCCGACTTTTTCTTTTTCTTAATTGAAATATTTTCTTTATAAACTCAATGATATCAGGCACTCTGTTTTTTCTCAATTAAATATTTTTGTTGGTCTGAAATTATTAGACTCGACAGTCTCTGTAATATCAATTTAAAGACAATAAAAAGTACCATACAAGACTGCATACAATATCTATCTTAATCCAATTGCCTTCTCTAACTCCGTCTTAGTCATTGGTACAGCGGTTTGCTCTGCGTCTTTAATCAGCTGATCCATCGCTTTATTTAAGTGATCTTGTCGGTGTTTGACTTCTTGAAGCTTGTCGCCGGAATAGTTTTCCTTGGCTAGATCACTTAAAATATCTTTAGAAAAATCGAAAAAATTATCGTTTACCATTTTGAATCACCTCACTAGAAAGGACTGAACAATTATGACCACTTGGCAGGATATTAAGCCAACGCTTAAGCTTGACCCAGCAGAACAAGCCAACATTGAAAAGCTGGCTGAACTATCTGCACTTAGAATCAGCAACAACATTTCGCAAACGGTATTAGCAAGACAAATCGGTGTTAGCCAAGCCGTTTTGAACAGCTGGGAAAACCTCGATGAGACTCCTATACCAGAATCGTTAGCCTGGTACGAACAAGGTCTGAGACTGCTGCTCAATTGAAAATAGAAAAAGCCGGACACCATTTGGAACCCGACTTTTCTATGATATAATATCAATCGTGTATTGCTGCAACAATACACCACTCTAACCATGAAGGAAGTGATTTATTTTGCAAACCTTTTTGGTTGCCGCTTGGCTGGTGGTGTAGCTGCAACTACACCAGGATAGCAAGCGTTTTATCAATCTTCCAGCCTCAGCTATCAATAATATAACTTTGATACAAGGTTATTATAACATGGATTGATGCTTGTGATAAGCCGTTCGGTTTTTACCGGCGGCTTTTTCTGTTGCTTATAGATTCTTTATCCATTCGTCTAAATCGTTAACCGTGCCAATTACTCCTACTTCGCCATTTTCAACTTCAGCTTTGGCCTGCAATGCTTCTGGCGAATCCAAAAAATCCATTGTTGTTTCTCCTTTCTCAATTGTTTCAAGCTTTTGATTGTATTAGATTATATGTACAACGTAATTATAATACGAATTCAAGAGGTGATAGTCATGAGAAATGCTAAATCGACAAAATCAAAAGACAATCCTTTTTATAACAACGCTAATATAAAAGAACTTGAAAAACGATATACTGAATACAAGCAACACAAAGGCATTGAACAACACGATCTTTTGAAAGAACGAAAGTAAGGAAGACTTAGTACAGTAATGTATTAGGTCTTTTTTTGTGGTTGGCAATCGTCCATTATCCCTTGAGAGACAACTAATTTAAGGCAATCAAGAAAGCTACGTTGTAGTGATAGTTAATTTGCGTCGTCGGCGTAACTGGAATGATGGTTGAGGTGTTATACCATAGGCCATTTCGCCAAGCAGTTCCTGCTGGAATGCCGGTATTGGCAGCATAAATATCAATATCTAATACTGAACCGGTCAACTTAACCAAACCCGCACCATAGTAGCGATATGGGCTATTTGTCGTATCCCAGCCAACCGGAATGTTGGTGTCAGTTACAGAATTAGGATTTAATTCAAAGGACTCCTTGTTTGCTGTATCAGACGTTGCTGCATAGTGACCATCTGTTGTGTATGAGTTGGCCTTATCGGAATACAGCGTAGTGCCATCATGAACTGTAACGCTTGAGCCACGTAAAGCTAGTGCCTTGCCACCACTATTAACACGCGTCGTTTCAATCGAGTATTCTTTAAGGTTGTTTGTGTAGTTGTTCAGCGAATTAACTGACAGGTAGGCATTGCCATCTGAGAAATCAACCAATTCGCCGTTATCGTAGTACATTCGCATCTTTAAGTTGGCAACGTCATTGTTTAATGCCAGACCATAAGCAAAATCATTCAGTACCATAAAGTCATAATTTTGATTATTGTTAGGCGTTAAGGTAACTTCATATACGACCTTAGTAATTTTACGGTCATTATAGGTGATCTTTGAAAGATTGTTGTAAGTAACCGTAAAAGTGGCTGGCTTTGTATCATCAACAGAAACGATCCGATAGCCATCTCCCATATGATCAGCACCGTTAAACATAACGTCTTTCATATCGCTAACGGTACCATTAACAACATTAGTTACTGATACGGTACTGCCACTGTCATGATCAATGGAAAGTTTCTGAATCACGCTTGATGAATCAATGACATTTGCATTTTGAGCATTGTTTTGCTTCTGAGCAACAAGAGTAGTAGCAATGAAAAGGTTGCTACAGAGCCAACAATCAGGTGCTTTATCAATATAAAAATGACGATAGTCAGTTAATAACAGCTAAATTTTGACACTAGAGATCACGCTTGATCAGGCGATAATGGCATTAGGATAAAAGCAAGATCGGAATCTAAAATACTCACTCTGCTCAGAATCAAGAGAATCAAAAATATGCTCAAGAATTGGCAGACTACAACTCAAAGCTTGCCGATGAAAAAAGCAAATTGCAAGGCACCAGTATAGATATGGATCAGATTTTTCAAAATCTATATCTTTCTAACGAACCTCAAGCTACGGTTAATATTGTATGGGATAAACAGCCGGTGGAGGCATGGGCTAATAAGGATATTGGCGTTAATGATTTTCCAGGCTACATTGATGAACAATATAAATCTGGGAAAAACAATGTTTATGGTGCCATGTTCAATGGCAATCAGGACGGAACATTTGCAACGGTAACATATACGAATTTAAAAAATTCATACTATGTTGATTTAAACGGCGAGAAACACAGCATTGCTAAAATGGTTCATGTTTTCAGCAATCTAATTGCTAATGGTAATAATAATAATCAGCCTATTCTAGAATTCACAAACGATCCTTTCAATAACATGAATCTTTTATGGGCAAGCGGGGTTGATGAGCAGGTATTTTTTTACGATGAAAACGGCCAGTTAATCAACTTTCCCGAAAATAGTGCCTGGCTGATCCTTAGCTCCATGAACCATTTTGACTGGGCACCATCTCATACAGAAGCAGTAAAAGTGCTTAGTAATGGTAAATTGTATCAGCAAACAACCAATCCCGATTCTACAATTCATGATGATGGTACGGCCTATGAAGACAATACTGATTTAACGTACAATCATTTATTAACAGATGGTGGAACGGTTTTCGCTAATATTCAAAACGGGGTAAAGCTGCGTTGGAGTTTACCTGGGCTGGATTGGCAGCATGCAACTGATACTTCCGGAAACAGTATGGTTAACAGTCGCTTCTACAATTGGTATCTGGGCGTGTTAGGAACAACGGTTGGTAAAGCGCCAGTTCCAACGCCACCAACGCGTAAAACCACTTCAGTTGACTATCACTACAACGTATCGTTAGCCAACCGCCTAAACTCCTTGATCACCTAAGGATCTATTATAAGTTTCGTCTCTCGATTTTAACCGCTAGTAGTCAAAAATTCCAGTTTTTGAGCAACACAAAAAAGCCCTACGTCTGTAGAGCTTTTCGATATTGTCTCAATTAGTCTTCGCGTTTCCGCAGACCAAGAGCACCAGCAACAGCGGCAATCAATCCCATGCCAGCCAGCGCAACTGCTTCACGCGTGTTGTCACCAGTTTGCGGCAAGGTCTTAGCTGCGATCTCACGCTTCTTTTGTTGTACCTTGTAAGCCTCACGCGTCAATTGCGTAGTTGGCAGATAGATGGCATTGCCCTCAGGATCAAAGGCCTGACCGTCTTTAATCGTCCAGCCGGCTACCGCGTTGCCATTGGCGTCGACGACTTGACCATTGATGATCCGATAGCCATTGGCCTTGGCTTGTGCCTGAGCTTTAGCTTGCGCTTCCGCGCGCTTGATTGCGGCTTCTTGTTCAAGCTGAGCCGCTTGCGCCTGCTTGGCGTTGGTCAGATCATTTTGGGCCTGCGTCAAAGTATCTTGTGCATCATCAACAGCTTTTTGAGCGGCATCAACCTGAGCTTGCGTAGCGTTGGCCTGAGCGCTTAATTCAGCCAGCTTTACCTGATCATCGGCCAGCGTCTGTTCAGCATCAGCAAGCGCCTGCTTAGCGTCAGCCAAAGTCGTTTGTGCCTTGGCCAAAGTCGTTGGCGCATTCTGCAGATCAGCAACTTTTTGCTGTAAGGCCTTCAGTTGAGCTTGATCAGCTGCAACTTGGGCTTGTGCGTCAGCGACTGCTTGCTTCTTAGCCCGCAAATCAGCTTGCGCATCGGCTAATACTTGCTTCTTAGCTTCTAATTCGCTTTGAGCCTGGCTCAATGCGGCCTTTTCAGTATTATACTGAGCTTGTGCTTTAGCCACGTTAGCCTGTTTGGTTGCCAGATCAGCCTGGTAGAGCGCCAGATTCTGTTTAGCTTGGGCCAGCGTATCGTTGTCCGCCTGGAGCGTTGCCTGCAATTGTGTCAATTGATTCTGATCCGTCTTCAAAACATTATTGGCATCTTGAAGTTCATTCTGCTTTTGTTCAACCGTCTTTTGTGCGTTGGCCACATTGGCTTGAGCATTAGCTACGGCCTGCTTCTTGGCACTCAAATCAGCTTGTGCGTTGGCCAGTGCTTGTTTAGCGTCGGCCAATTCGCCTTGAGCCTGGTCCAGCGCGGCCTTTTCGGTGTCGTACTGAGCTTGTGCCTTGGCGACATTGGCCTGCTTCGTTGAAACGTCTGCAGAGTAAGCGTCAACGTTCGCCTGAGCATCTGCCTGAACCTGCTTTGCCTTGGTCAGATCGTTTTGGGCTTGAGTCAAAGCTGCTTGTACCGTCGTCAGATTCTTAGCTGCCATGTCAGCGCCCGCCTGTTTGTTGGCAACGTTCTTCTGAGCAGCATCCGCAACGGCTTGCGCACTAGCCACTGCGTTCTTGGCAGCTGCAAGCGAGACATTGGCACTGGACAAGTCAGCATTAGCCTGATCCAGCGTTGCTTTTTGCGTAGCCAGTTGAGTTGTCAATGCTTGTTTTTGTGAGGTCAGTTCGGTCAGCTGATCTGGAACGGCATACTTATTGTTCATTTCTTGAGCATACTTACCTGTATTATCAACAACGTGATTATTTGTAACCGAAATGATATGAACGTTACCCATTGAATCAATCATAACGCCTAATGATTCGGTTGTTGGATTACCAACTGAATTAGTTAAACCAGTTACGCCTTTAGCATGACCCCAGTCATCTTTGGCTGATTCATCAGTTATCGTTTGTGAAGCATCTTGGAACAGCATATCTGTAACTGCCCCATAAAGTTGGCTCTTCAGTTCATCCAAGGTTTTCGTAAAAGTCATTGGTGAAGCAGGATTACCGTTAATCCAGTAGCCGCTTTGAGCATCTTCATACATTTGTGGAAGATAGTCCTTAAATGGTCCGTGGGCAAGGCCAAAATCTGCGGCTGCTTCATTAATCGTTTTTGTGTCATGCCATCCTTTTGTAGCAATATGCCATCCTGTAGAATCATACCCTTGGGAAATAGCTTTAGTAAAATCTAAGCTGCCTTGGTTAATTGTTAGCGGAATCATTCCAAGCTTAGCACGAATTGGATTCAACAATTCTGCAACAAATTGAGTCAACTCAAGTTCTACGTCAGCTGACAGTGGCTGATCTGGTCCAAAAGTGACCTCAGTCTGCTGATCGGCCTTGTTAGACTTGTACTGATTCTCAGAAACAAGTCTTTGCGCAGCATCTTTTACAGCTTGACTCGTTGTAGCATTTTGATTATTAAAGAAAGCCTTCAGTGCCTGAATATACTCATCGGAAAGCGTAATAGTATTCAGATTGTCCAGCTTGTCTTGGACGTCGCTCAACTTGCTGTTGGTAGCGTCATAGGCATTTTGCGCCGTCTTTTGCGTTTGGCTGGCTGCATCTGCCTTGGCTTGGGCTGAAGCTTGGTCATTCTGAGCATCAGTCAGTTTATTGTCAGCCGTTGCCTTCGCGTTTTGCGCGTCACTCAGAGCGCCATCAGCATTAGCTTTAGCCGTGGCCGCATTAGCTTCCGCAACGGACTTGCCGTTAGCGTTGGCCTGGGCTTCATCGGTCTTCTTCTTGGCATCAGCCAGAGCTTGATCAGCGTTAGCCTTCGCCGTTGCCGAGTTGTTTAAGATATCTTGCGCGTTCTTCAGGTTGTCAGCCGCGGAATCAGTTGCCTTTTGCTGAGCATCTGCCTTGGCTTGAGCATCATCCACACTCTTTTGCTGAGCATCTGCCTTGGTTTGAGCTGAAGCTTGTGCATTTTGCGCATCAGTCAGTTTGTTGTCAGCCGTCGTCTTCGCGTTTTGTGCATCAGATACGGCCTGGGTTGCATTGCTGATCTTAGCCTGATCATTGGCAATCGTGCCGTTTTGCTTTGTAATGTTGGCTTGATCCTGAGCAACTTTTGCGTTGGCATCGTCAACGGCCTTCTGAGCTTTGCCCGAGTCGCTGTTGTTTAAGATATCTTGCGCGTTCTTCAGATTGTCAGCCGCGGAATCCGTTACCTTTTGCTGAGCGTCAGTCTGCGCCTGCGCATCGTGAACGCTCTTTTGTGCGGAATCTACGTTAGCTTGTGCTTGACTTTGGTCATTCTGAGCGTCAGCAACCTTCTGCTGATCATCAGTCAGCGTTTGTTGTTGATCGCTAACAGCAGATTGCGCTTTTTCAATATTGGCCGGTGTGGCCTCATCAGCCAACTTCTGCGCATCGCTGACAGCATTTTGAGCTTGGTCAGTCGCTGATTGCGCGTTATTGACGTTTTGCTGATCTTGGTTGACGATCTGTTGTTGATCGTTAACGGCAGATTGTGCTTGACTGTTGGCATTTTGCGCATCAGTCAGTACCTTGTTGGCGTCACTGGCTGCTTGACTGGCAGCATCAACCTTGCTTTGGGCTTGATCAACGGCCGCCTGCGCCTTTTGATCTGGCGTAGCAACCGTAGCTACGGCAGCATTTTGTTCAGCAGCGCTGGCAACGGTATCAGCACTGACGGTTTGCGTGGTAGTAACAGTCCCTGCAGCAAGGGCAGCCAACCCGGCCCCAGCGGTCAAAACGATTTTTTTATTCCCCATATGTAACTCCTCGATTCTTGTTCCTTGACTAAAGCGATATGCAATATTTCTATTCGACAATCACATTATACATCTAAAACGATAAATGTAAACAATTTAACACAATTTTTTTATGATGATTTATTCGTCGTCGCCCAGATATTCCATCAAGACGTGTAGGAGTTCAGAATCTTTTTTCTGCAGCAGCATGATCAACACGTCCGTAACCTGTTCCGTGTAGGAATCCAGCTGCGTCTCTTCTTTAGCCTCTTTGATCATGTTAACCATCCGAGCCTGCGTATCCTTAAACCGCTGCCGAGCAATCTGTACCTGCAGCATCTGCCCGGCAATCGACTTATGCAGTTCATCGTAATAATATGACAGCTGTTCTGCTGATCGTTCCGTCAACAGTAATGGATCGGCCATATACTTATAGATCATCGGCCGTGAGATTCCCGTCATTTTTGATATCTTGGATATTTGGAATGCCGCTCCTGACTTTTTGCGGGCCTTATCCAAAACCCACTCGGCTTTCTGCGTCATTGTCAAACTACTCATGGGTACCCCCTCTTTCGTATTTGTAACATTTTTTACACTTTACGTTTATAGTATAAACTATTTTACAAAAGTAAAAAAGATCAGCCACTTAGCTGATCCTTAAAATACTATTATTTTAACAATCATCACCATTTTTAAAGGCATCAAAAATTAATTGGTCTTTAATGACTTTATGTTCTGGAGTCATACTCCAAGGAGAACCTGGTTGATGGGTCTGCCGACTTAACCAATAAGCACTGTAATTAAGATAATCATTATTAACTCTAGTCAGAAGCTCAGTAATTTCTTTATCTTGTGCGACTAAATTATAGTCTTCAAATGCTCCCTCATCCGGCTTATCAATGTCTAAAACTCTTTGGCCTTTGAATTCTTCGTGAACCTCCGTAATAAGAGGACCATACTGAAAATGAATGATTGGAGAAGAAAACAGTTTGCTACGTGTAGATACCAAAAATCTTCCATATGCGAAATAAAGTAACTTTATCGCCTTCATTTGTGTCAAAGGATCAACGTTTATGTCAAAATCACGTTCAAAATAGTTTTCAACACGTAGCCAATTAGTCAATTGAACCGCAGTATATTTGGGAGTAATTGATGAGTCTGACACTAAATAATCTTCCTGTTTAAGATAAGCGTTAACCTTTGAAATAAGTTCGTCAGAATACTTATTTGAACAATCACACATATAATCTCTCAAAACGCCATCATTATTAATTAATGTTTTCAAAAGATGGTTATTTGCCTTGGTAGGAAAAGCTCCAGCTTCGTATAAAGCAATTGTGTTAGGACTTAAGCCGGTCAACTCCGCTAAATTTCGTTGAGAAAGTCCAACCTTTGCCCGATACATTTTCAAATCAGTGGGCGATATCAGTCCCATATCCTTACGATATTGTGCACGAGCAATCTCCGCCGCTTGATCATCTAATTCTAGATTGGGAATCATTTCACCAGTTTCACTATCAAAAAGTGCTGGAGCGGTAACTTCGTATTCACGGCCATTAATTTTGTAAATAGTAGTGTAATCTTTTTGGTAAACCATGCTAACAGCTCCTTTCAATAATCAACATGAAAACTAATGAATATAACCTTTTTACAATCATCGGTAAAAAGAAACTTGATATAATAAGTCTGACCATCAGTAGTCTTAAAAATCCAGACAAATTGTAATGGATTATTTCTGTTGCGTTCACGCTTCACAAAATCTTTAATGGTTAATTGCCTTACCAACTCCTTAGCTAAGCTAACAGGTACTGGCATTGCCATTCTTTTACGGCGCCGTACTATTTGGAATTGTCCTTGGCTCACTAAAAACTTTAACCGCGCCAATGCTTCTGAAATATCCATGCAAGCTTCTCCTATGCCATTAGTTTTTCTAATTTTATCATATTTTTACAAAAAATTGCTACTAATTAGTAGCAATTGTTATTAAATATAATGACAAATCAAAAAACACTTTCCAAAATCATGGAAAGTGCTTTTCTATCTTTCACGACCTGTTTTGAACGTAGTCTTAACCTTGTGAGTCTTTGCCAACGGATCAATGACTGGATTGTGCAGTTGGATGGCTCTTTCTTTGCTTGATGGCAGCAGACGCATCATTCGGCTAAAGAATTTGTCTTCTTCCTCAGGCGTTTCGGCTTGATAGTAACGCATCAAGTTGACCATATACTCTACTCGATCAAGATCATTAAACGGCAGAACCAGGTAATTTTCGCTATTCCAGACGTTCATTGCCCCGTTAGCCGCAATCAGTGCCGTCCGCTTATTGCCGTCCTGAAATGGCTGCAGTTTTGACAGTCTCGCAAAGACCTGCCAGGCATCACGTTCGGTTCTTTTGGAGCCATTGAAGCCATTGACTATCATTTCTAAATCCCGTCTTGTTACCACTTCAGGAGGAAAATAGGCAAATGACGATGATTTATCAACAATGATTGAAATATTATCATCGGTATTGTACAGCGAGTTACGCAAGTGCCCTGGAATTTCCGGATCTTCGTCCTCAGCAAACACAAACGCCTTATTAATCGCGATAATGTCATCAATAGAAAAACCGTTTTTCTTGATTGCGGCAATTCCTGCCAATGCGTCTTTAAAAATACCGATATCTTTTTCCGACTGTTCCAAGGGTTTGGTGTTTCTATCATCAAGCGCTTTTTTCGTCTGCGCTACGGAGCTGCCATAGCCGTTCAAACTCCCGAAAGACGTGATAAATCTGGCCAATGCTGTATTGTCCATACATACCATTCCCTTCCATAAAAATTTTTAATCTTTGTTACGTTTGGCTTCCTCCGCCATTTTCTGCAGACGTTCAAACTTGTCAACATCCTCGTCCGGAATGTTGTCGCCAGCAATCAGATGCTTGTAGTCCATGGCAATGCTGTAGATCTCGCCGACCTTAACGTCAGCACCATCGGGAATGATGGCTTCAAACTTGTTGTCCAGTCCAATGATCTGGACCGTTGCAATGCTGCCGTTGATGGCTTCGATTGATACCAGATCCAATGAAGGCGTGTTTACAGGCGTATTCATTTAACTTACCTCTCTTTTCGCTTTGGCTTTGCAAAAGATCGCGTTGGCGCGAGTTCTTGCTGTTTCGGTTTAGCAATCTGATTGTAAAACGTCTGCGTGGATTTTGTCGAGGATAAATACAGTCCCTTTAATTTTTCTGCCGGCGTCTTTTTCAGCAGCTCACGTTCGGCCGGCGTAAACTTAAACGGCTCCTGTTTGCCTTCCGTTAGCGCATCGTTCAGCTCATGGCGCGTGATATGTGCAACCATGCGTACAACGGGTTTCAGCGTCTGATCATCAGGATCCGGAATCCCGCTCTGCTCCAGCTTTTGACTCAGTACATTGGCTGCCATTCGGTTATATTCCTTTTCGCTGGCCATTTTTTCAAGCTTCTGCAGCTGCTTGTAGTCAGGTCCACTATGATCAGCCTGATTGAGCAGCGCGTCCAAATCATAGAGTTCGCTTGATTGCCATTTATGCAGCGGCAGTGCCTCAAATCCGCGAATTGACGCAGCCTTATATTTAGCTGGATCGACTTCCATCATCTGCAGATTCTGTTCTGACACCAAGCGTGGCAGGCGTTTAGTCTGCCACTGGTCAAATTCGATCACACGGTTCGGATTGTTTTCCAGCAGCCGTGATCCCGTGGCGTCAATGAGCTTCTCCAGCCGTTCTGGCGTTTGCGTCCATTTATCAAGGATATCAACCGCAAACTTCTTCAGCTCTTGATAGTCCGCCAATTCCGCTGAATTCTGCCGCGCATCGCTGGGCAGGAACTTCTCTTGAGGCTTAATCGTTTCCTCTGCCTTGCCTTGACCTGATTCCCGTTGTGCAGCCGGCTTTTCAGCTGGTTTCTCCTGCGTGTCGGCTTTTGATTCAGCCGTGTCAGACTCTGATTGACGTTCACTCGTTTTTGTCGGTTCTTTTGGCTGCGTCTGTTCTTTGACCACTGACAGATCCTGATTCAGATTCTTAGCCAGGTTCTCAAAGCCAGGCAGCTTGTCAAAATAGGCTTTCAAGTCTTGATAGATTGGCAGGTCAATGCACCGATACTCCAGACTATGATATGAATCGGCAATTAGGTTGGACTTCAGGCCTGCTTGCTTGGTGTAAACCTCAAAAGCCCGAGCGAAAACCTCAGTCGGCGTTTTAAAGTAGCCGGCATGCTTTTCCAGTGGTGTTCCCTTGGTCTTGGCATCGAAATTTCTCTGATAGGCCTGCAGAATCTTGCGAAACTCCGGCTGAATTGACAATGGCTTATCATCCGCCGTCAAATGCCGATCCAGGTAGTGGCCATACTCATGGACAAACGAGGTATAGCCGGCCGTTCCCGTTCCATCAGCCATATTCTGATAGATCTCGCCAGGCCGCCGAAAATCAACAACGAGCGTATTTTTGCTGGGTACGTACATACCTTTTGCCTTGTAGTTGCCCAGTTTACGGAGACGCAGAATCGGCTTTTGATCCCCAGCCGGCATAATTTTCAGCAGGCGCATCATTTCTGGTGAAAGCTGCTTATACAGATCCAGGTCTACGTCGTTATCCAGCTCAACGGCCTTAAAATACTGCTTCAGCTGCGTTTTATCCATCATCGCCCGGGTTTCTTTGTTGATCTGTTTTTTCTGCTCCCAGGCGCGAGCGTGCGTCTGTTTGTCAAGATCGCGCTCAAAGTGCTGTTCGATGACCAGGTTATACGTATCTGCCAAGTAGTCGTGCAGAAACTTCAAAGCCAGGTTTGATTTTCGAGCTTCCTGATAGTCGGCCTCTCTGATCGTGTGTGTAACGGTCCCTAGTTTGGTGTTCTGCACGTAAATGCGGTATTTGTCGCTATCTTTATCACTGGCATGGTGCGGATCTGGCTGCGTTTTGGCAATGAATTCATCGTGCGTCCAGTTGCCGTATTCTTCCATTTCAAAGTAAAAGCGATTGTATTTTCTAAATTCCGGATTCTCCAAAAGTTGCAGCTTCTTTTCAATCACTGGCCGGATTTTGGCTTTTTCTTCAGGCGAATAGTCCTTGTTCTTGTCAAACTCAGCTAAAACGTCTGCCTTGAGCTTGGCATAGCCGATTGTTAAGTTGGCATTACCCAGCTTCCAGCTGCCAAGTCCTGGGTCATTAGTGAAATGGTAGCTTGCATTATGCTTAGAAGTCAGATGGTTTGTTGGATCAATCACGAAGTATTGATCACGAGAATTCTCAAACTTAACCTTATACAGTTTCAGATCCGCTGGCGTGGCCTTGTCTTTAGTATCATGCGCTACAACCTTTTTAATTCGTTCTATGTTCTCACTCTCACCAACCCCAAAAAAGTCTTTATCGCCTTCCTTGCCAACTGCATAGGCTTTCTTATAAGTACCTGGTTCGTAGGTAGACATGATTGCGTCTAGGTAGTCCTGATCTGACCACTCCCCGTTCTTGTAAATAAACTGCGCCGTCTTGCGCCAAGCCGTAAAAAGCGTGTCTTTCTCGGTAAAGCGCAGCACATTGCTTGGTGCAGCAATACCATATTTTTTCTTCAGCAGACTGGTCAATGGATTGGTCAATTCTTCAGCCATTTTTAGTCACCTCATCATAGTTTTATTTATATCTACGATAAGATGAGTCGGCTAAATTCAATCTTTGGCCAGGCCTAGCTAAATCGCTTTTTATCTACCAGAGCATCATAAAAACCGGTTGTCAGAATCTTCTTTTTGCTTTTTTCATCCAAAGAGAAGACGATTGATTCTATTTTCTTGATTGAAATGCTATCTTCACTTGCATAATCAGCAAGTCGGCCAACTACTTCTTTGGCTGTAAACTCGTCAACAGACAGCATGCCTGGAGTCAGAAGCGTATCAACAGCTTGTAGAAACCTTTTGTTTTCTGCCGTTACTTTTGCTAAAGCCGGCTTAACCATTAGATCCGCATTACAGATCTGGATAAATTGTTTTTTACTGACGTTATTCGACGCAATTGTTTTCATACGTGATACTTGATCACTTAGACCAAGAAACAGTAGAAGATCATTCCCATAATAATACCCACCGTCGTCTCTCAGATATAGGAAATCCGCTACCTCTTCAGGCCCCGCAGTATCTTCAATTGGAAACCCTAAATCATTGTTCCAGCTAACGAATTGGTACAAGTCCGAAACGCCAAAGTTGGCCAGTTTATCCTGGAGCTGCAGCTCATTCAAGATCGTGGTCATCTCAGCATTGGTAATGCCATACTTAGTTGCGTTGATATCTTTACGCTGAAACAGACCATATCCAAATTTTTTAAATAGATTCTCTTCAACCATTCGAATTTTAATAGGATCTAACCAGCACATCATAAAAGCCTTCTTTAATAACCTTTTTTATCTTAGAACTGGGTAATTTTACTATCAGTTCCCTTATCTCATTCAAAGATATGCCATCGCTTAAAGCATAAGCAGCTAATTTATCTATTATTTCTGAAGAAGAAAAGTTGTCAGTTGCCAGCATGCCCGGAGTTAAGACGGTATCTAATGCTGACAGAAATTTTTGATTTTCCTTCGTTATCTTAGTAAGTCCTGGCTTAATTTCGACACCAACGTTGCATATCCGCTTCGTGACTTTTCGTTTAACGTTATTTGTTGTCAGTGTAATGACTCTGGCAATCTGATTGCTCAATCCCAACCATTCAAGCAGATCCGCACCATAGATATAACCACTATTATTACTTAAATACAGATAGTCAATAATCTCATTCAGTCCTGCAGTATCTTCAATTGGTAAGCCTAAATCGTTGTTCCATTTAACGAATTGATACAAGCCTGAAACGCCAAAGTCGGCCAACTTATTTTGTTGTCGCAGCCGGTTTAAGATTGTAGTCATCTCAGCATCGGTAGTGCCATACTCAACTGCGTTAATATCCTTGCGTTGAAACAAGCCATCTCCATACGCTTGCCGCAAGCGTTCCTCAACCATTTGCATCTTGCTGATCGTTTTTAACATGCTTCCGTACCTTTCTTCAAATGTTATTTTCCGTATTGTTATAATACCAAAAATAACGTTAGGGCTATTAAAAAGCGTCAGCCGGACAAGCCAGCCAACGCCTGATTGGAAAAAAACGTTTCTATATTAGGGAATATATTTTGACCTGCAAAAGGTCTAAACATATACTAACACATCCGCCATCATTTTGATGTATAGAATACAGCTAAAATATTATTTTAGCGTTCTTTTGCCTTCTTAGGATAAATCATTGGCTGACTCTGCACATTCAGCTTGCGCAGCAATTGAACATTTCCTGTATTCTTCAAGATCTTCATTGCCAATTTCAGTCGCTTCTTTGGTGGGTTGCCATAGGCATTGCGCAGATAGTCCATAACTCGTTCTTTGGTTTGATCTGCCTCATAGTTCCGTTCAACGGTCTTCAGAGCCTGACTGATCACATCATGTTCCGAAAGCAATTGTCGCTGACCGTTGATGATACCTTCGAATTTTGGTGTAAAGCGTTTCCTATCCAGTCGGACCAGTCCCGCCCGTTCCAGGCTCTTGTTCAACTGTTTATAGTCCAGATTCCGCAGCTTTGCAGGATTCTTGCCATATGCGGTAAGAATGAAATCGTTCAGTGTTTCACCCTCAAACCTCAGACCGTTGTTGGCATTGCTATCCTCAGTCAATTCTTGATTCTTGGCTTTTTCGATTCTCAGATCCTTGTAAAAGCCATCCAGCTGCGAGTACTTTTCGTTCTCGTTACCCTTGTGGACTCGTTCGTCAATTCCAGAACTCCAGACTTGGATATCGTAGCTGCCGGCATCGTATCGCCCATAATCAGCCTGGGAAAGCAGTTCTTTGACCATCATATCAAGATTTTTCTTGGTTTCCGGATAGTCCAGTTTCGTCAGCAACTCTTTGGATTTATCCATCAGCAGCTTCTTGGTGACGAAATCAGCATTATCAGGTTTCGTGATAACAATATCTCGGTATTCAAAGACCGCTGGATGGACAAACAGTGGCGCATCAGCCGGCAGATTATCTAACTGATCTGTCATATTCTTTAGTCTATAAGTCTTTTTGTCAGATGGCAGACTATCATCGGCTGCCGCCGTGCCAAACACTGCCCATCGGCCATCGGTTAACGCTTCAGCATAGCTTTCGCCTTCGCCTTGAAGCCGTTTCTCAATAAGGTCCAGTCCCTCATACTTCAGTGTTCTGTTCAATCGTTGGTAGTCCCACTTATCAATTTCGCGATTCGTGTATTCGATTGCCGGATCTTGATGATAGTCACTCGTCCCGGCTTTTTTGATCATTTCCTTGGCAATCGATGCTTGATTGTGCGGCGTAGCTGGTAGATTATGTTTTTTCAAGAGAGCTGCTGCGTCTTTTAAGACCTGCTTTTTGGTAATAAAGACATGCTCCAGGTCCCATTCATCCATTTCTCTTGCTAAAGCGATATTGTTTTGAGTAAAGCTTGAAACGTATACCGGGACGTCATCTGGCAGCTTGTTAAAGTCATCCAGATCTTTAATTTTGTAAGTAACGCTATTATGATAGGGTGCAAAATAATCATTGTCACCCACGTCATACGCGCCATACACTACCCAGTTGCCATTCTGCTTGATTGCATAGCTATCGCCCAGTCCCTCACGCTTTTCATAATCGCCCGAAACGACTACTTTTTCAGCCTCCACGCGTTCATCCTCTCGCTTATCGCGCAGTCTGGCTGATTCGATTCCTAAGTTGGTGCTTACATAGTAGCTATCAGGCTTATAGTCCCAGGGCTGGCAGTCGATTGAAAGATTAACATCAAGGTATTTGTCTAACCCCGGCACCTCAAACAGATATGGCACGGTAATCGTAAATACTTTCATATCGTATTTTTTTGCTGGAATCTTCGCCAGTCGCTCATCAACCTTCTGAATCAGATGACTGTTTTCCAATGATAGTTCGTAACGCAGACCGTTGATATCAAAAAGTGCAGCATCATCGAAATCTACGACCTTGACTTCAGGCTCCTCTGCCATTGCCATCACTCCTTTAAAAGTTTATCTTTAGTTTATCTGCGCTGAAGAAAATTCAATCTTTGGCCAACCTCTGGCCAACCTCGTTCCAAGGTTGGAACGAGGTTGAAAGATCCACTACTCAATTCAAGCAATGACTCTAACACTACAATATGCTATACTTAACGGGAAAGAGTTGGGGCTTGATATGGCAATAGTGTACCCACGTTTTTAATTAGTAACTGCATCACTAAGAACCAAAGTGAGTAATTACAGCATTATAAGGCTAACTATCTAACAACTATTGATATATCGTCCCTATGGCAACCTGGGGACGTAAAAGGCATTGGTAATTAGATGATCACTGCTTAAGCAACTGCGGCTGTTTGAGTAAATCGTCCGTATCTATGCAAATTGTGGTTCGGATACTCAATACTGGGGTGTTTGCCCACAAGCCATCGTCTTTAGTCGATGGTGGTTGACTCAAAAAAAGGTTTGCCCGTTGCGTGTTACTGGTAATCAGCATGCTGTACGTCACGCGTTAAATTAAAACCTGTAAAGAGCTTCCAAGCGTCCATCACGGGCGCTTTTTTTGTTATCGTTCCCGCTCCTTCTTTAGCGGCTTGACCTTTGATATTTGATAGGCAATCTGATTCTTAGTCTGTTTCTGCCTGTTTTGCCGGCCCTTAATAATTCGACTCGCCAGTTCTGCCCGTTTGTCTAGCGGAACCTTGCTGCTATCCAAAAATTTCGTTACCTGTTGGTTAGTCTGATCTTGTACATAGTCTTTTTGCAGAATCTGCTTGGCATAATCAATTTTCTTTTGCGTTTCAAGATCTTCAGGCTGTTCTTTCTCGTAGACGATCTTGCTGACTTCATCAGCCGTAACTTTCGGCAATTCCAAGTCTTGACTGCCGGCATGTTCCGGTGCTTTTGCCAGCTGCCGGTCAAAAGCCTGCTGCCATTCCGGCTCCTGATAGTCGTCAAAACTCTTGAGCATGCTCAGCGTTTTCTGATCATAAGGCATCAGCAAATGCGTATCTCCTGGCATGCCGTAATCGCCAATAATTTCAATGGCCTTGTCCTGATTTTCAAAGCCGGGCAGCTGCTGATCGTGCAGATCAACCACGTTCATCAGTACAGCATCATCTTCATGAATTCTTTCCAAGCGGACTAACGGCTTAACCATAAACTTAAACTTGGTGTCATAAAGATCCTCGGCTGCCTCAATAGATGCCGCCATTGAATCGGGGTGTCTGCTGGTTTCATAGCCGTCCGCGTTAGCCTGTTTGATCAGCTGATCCTTTGTAAATGCAATCGGCTCAATCCCATCATTAAAGACATATTTGACTTGATCCTGCTGTTTCATAATTGTCCCTCGCTTTATTGATTTTGCCTTTGAGTCTAAACGGCGGCTCAGAAAATCAATCTTTAGCCAACCTCGGTCCAACCTTGGAACGAGGTTAAAAAAGAGCCATTACTCAATTGAGCAATGGTTCCTTAGTTAATGTTCCTTGGCTTTTGCTTGGGCCATACTCTTTGATAGGCGTTGACTTCGATTCAACTTCACCAATCTAACGTTTTGAGTATTTTCAACTACTTTGATTGCCAGTTTCAAGCGTTTGTCAATTGAATTGTTGGCCGAATCGCGTAGATAATTACTGATGAAAACCGCCGTCCGATCCTGTACGTAATAGTTTTCAACTGCGTCCAGCGCCCAGCTGAGAACGTCATGTTCGGATAGCATATGCTTTTGACCATTGATAATAGTGCCAAACTTGGGCCTGCGGTGTTTTTTAACCAAACACTCAAAGCCCATTTTTTCCAGGCTCTGATTCAGTTTCTTGTAGTCCAGCTGCCGAATTCCACGGTTCAGATCACCATCTTCAAGCGTATAGGCATTCAAAAGAAAATCATTTAGGGTCTGCCCGGCACCTTTAGGGAGCGTCGCCGCAGCCGTGCTATCTGCCTCAAGCACCTTATTCTTGCGCTTATCAATTCTGGGATCCTTGTAAAAGCCATCCAGCTGCGAATTTTGTTTTTGCCTAGTCCGATCCTTGTACATATTTTTAATTAGGTTGTCATGGGCGGCCTGAATATTGCTGGAACTGGCATCATCTAATAGTTCTTTTGTGATTAGACTTATATTGCGATCGGTTCTGGGTAAATCAGCAAGCCGTAAAACATCATCGGCATATTCAGTCAGCATCTTTTCGGTTACGAAATCCTGGCTTTCTTTCTGCATGATTTAATGCTCCTTTCTCACAACTAACTAGCGTTCTTTTGCTTTTGGCTGAATCTGTTTTGCCATAGGTTTTCGTATCAAATGCTCTACCTGATCTGCTAATCCTTTTTCGATTGGCACCAGTTTGATTCGATCATTCTTTTCGACGATCTGCGTGGCTAGTTTTAATCGCTGAGCTTGGTAATCCTCGCTATAAGGTTTCTGCTTTAATACTTTTAAAGCAGAGGTCTTTACATCGTCATCAGCATAGTGATTTTCCACCAGTTCGATTGCCCTTTGCAGCAGCTTATGTTCCGATATCGTCTGCAATGTTCCATCAGGCGTGGTGTAAGTATATTTTGGGACGGTACGTTTGCTATCTAATCGCTGAAAGCCATTCAACTCTAAGTTCCAATTTAGAAACTCAGGATTCAGTTGTCGGTCAGCATAGAACTCGTAGTCCTTTAGATAGTCGGCCACCGTTTTAAATTCTTTGGTTTTGGTTTCAATCGACTCATCACGAACCAGTGGTTTGGACTTTACCTGGTTGATTCTTGGATCAAGAAACCAGCCATCCAGCGTTTGAAATCTGCCATTCTGGCCCTTTCTTAAATCATCGATGACGTTCCAATAAGTGTCATACAAGCAGGAACCATCGGCAACGTCGAGAGTCCGGTAATTCTTGATATCGCTTTGTTCAAGAATACTCTGCGCGACAATTTCTGTATTGTGCTGGCTGATTGGATATAATCCATACGCATATATTGTCAAGGCATCAGTGGCCATCTTATCCAAATCATGTTTAGTGGTTGGCTTGACCGAAGCTGGAATAATCGCTGTATTATCATTCCAGCTTGCAAAAATTGGGACATCATCAGGCAAGCTGCCTAGATCATCGACATTCTGCAGCTTATAGAAGCGGCAACTTTTTCCTTGCCGATCAACTGCTTTGGCACCATGGATAGTCCAGCTGTTACCAACCTTTTCAGCATAACTGTTATCAACCCCTGCCAAATAGCTGACTTCAGGCCCCTCTACCATTGCCATCACTCCTTTAAAAATTTAACTACATCGAGCTTATCTACATTGAAGAAAATTCAATCTTTGGCCAACCTCTGGCCAACCTCGTTCCAACCTTGGAACGAGGTTAAAAAAAGAACCATCACTCAATTGAGTAATGGTTCCTCGATTAACGTTCCTTGGTTTGCTTTTTGGAATTGGAAATTGGCTTGGCATGTGGCCGGCGAGCAGCAATGATATTGTTCGCAACCTTCAAACGTTGAGCAATTGGCCGTTTAGTGTTCTGAAGATACTCGGCTACTGCCATGCTGGTTTGATCCTGAGCATAGTTTTTTGCCAAGACCTTGGCTGCCCGTTCAATCTTTTGCTGGGCCAGCGGTTCAGCAAGCGGCTTAATTCCACTCTCTTTTAAGACTTGATTCAGTTCTTTAAAATCGACGTCGGACCGGTTGCCAAATGCCGTCTGCATGAAGTCGCCGGCTGTTTCATCTGCATAGGCCTTGCCGCCCCGATCACTGGCATCATCAGTGAGTGTCAGTTTTTTTACAGCTTCAACCCGCTCATCATGATAGATAACTTCCTGCGTCCGTTCCTGCTGCTTCTTTAGCTCTTCTAAGCCCTGACGCACCATCGACTGCAGCTGGCGTGGCGTATACCGTGGCGTCCGCTGTTCATAGTACAGATAGTCAGACATATCGCGCAGCATGCTCAGACTGTTGCTGATTCCAGCTGGTGCGTTCTCATAGCTTGGATAGGCATGATGCAGATAGTTAAGGTACTGTTTGGCCATTTCTTTTGGCTGCACCGGCCGTTCTGGATTCATCTGCCGATAGACGTAGGCAGTCGCCCGCGCGTCCGCCAGACTATCATGAGCATGTTCATTGCCCCAGTCGTAATCATAGAAATCGGCAGCCTGCCCCAGCTTTTGCCACTTGTAAGGCGTCTTGTTGAAGCCTTTTGGATAAGGATTCGGTTCGCCAACGGCCTCGGCAAATTCCAGCATCAGGTCATGATTTTCTTTAGCGGGATCAATCTTGATGCCATTTGCTTTCAAAAAACGATCATCAAAATTGCGTTGATTGTACCCGACTACCACATCGGCCTGGTCAAAAATCTCCTGCACTTGACCAGTCCAAGCTTGAAATGCTGGGCAGTCCTGCACGCGCTCCGGAGTGATTCCATTGACGGCGGCCGCCTCTGGCCACTCGTTCTTTTTCGTTGGCTTGAACAGCTTGTTAAACAGTTCATTGCCATCGCCATCAACGATTGACAGCTGCAGAATATCATCGTTCTGCGGATCAAAGCCAGTCGTCTCCATATCATAGCTGATGACTTTGGGGCTTGTCTTCAGATCGTGTTCAATTTTTTTGGCAATTTCTTGATAGCGCTCATCGATCTTATCCTTATCCAGATCGTATTCAGCCGATGATTCAATGGCTCTGGCAGATTCAGCCATTTTTTTCATTGCCAGCCGATCGAGTGTATCGTTGGCATTAGCGTCCATAATCTCGTCAAAATCGGCAACAATGATTCGATCATCAGTTTCCCGCAATGACTTATCCTTCAGCCATAAGTAGGTCTTAACTTCTCTAGTATAATAATTGGTCTTCTCATCATAAGGTGCCGCTAAAAGGCCATAGTGACTTGCAAGCTTTGCAAAGCGTTCATTGTATTTATCGACCGCATCGCGTTCTGCCATACCGTCCAGATTATAATTTTTCGGATTTTCACGCAGATCGATGCTGACCTCTTCTGCTGAAATCCCAGTGTGCGTCCATTCGGTTGCTTCTAAGATGGTCTCTGCCATTGAGTAGCAGTTGTACTCGGTATCAGGCAGATCATTGTTCCGTAAAACCTCTTGCGCCGATTCCATCAGCTCTTGCTTGGTGGTAACTGACATTTCTTCCGGCGCCAGGAGGATATCAGGCGTCGCATGTACGGGCGCATCATCCGGCGCATCTCTTAAATCGCCGGCAAACTTATAGCCGACCTGATCAGCCTCAAGTTCTTCCAAGGCCGCATGAGTACCATGGATTTGCCATTCGCTGTCCTGCTTGATCGCATAGCTGCCAGCCCAGCCCAGCATCAGCTCCGGACTTGGCGCTTTTTGATCATTGATCTTTTCCAAGACTTCCATGTAGCGTTCCGCTGAATCATCAGTTACGTTGTCCAGGGTCAGCTGGTGATCCTTGACCTCCTGATCAATCTCCTGGCGGTGTTCAGCCAGATAGTCGTGAATTGCCGGCACAATTGCTGGGTTTGCCGTGTTATGGCCAAGCCACTGATCAAATGCCGCTAATTTCTGATCATCTGACGCCGATCCTTTGACTAACCAATCCAGATCGCCATTTTCAACCAAAAAGTCGCCTTCCCTAGTGTAGTCGTATACCCAGTCGCGGATAATTGCTCCTGTCAGCCGGCCGTAAATATCGTTCTGCTGTTCAAACTTGTCGGCCGTGAAATTCCAATAATTTAAAAATGCCTGCAGATTCTTTAATTCTCCGTATTCTGCCATAATCAGCGCTCCTTTGCTTTAGTCTTAACTGGCTGCTGCATTTTCTGCTGCGTCTTCATTTGATACAGTTTGCGGCTGGCCGTCCGATTGATCTTACTGGCCAGGCTAACCGACTTGACAAACATCGTCTGTAGCTCATCAGGCTGCAGGTTGGCCATAGCCTTGCGCTCACTAGCACTGAAATGGAAAGACTGATTCGTCAGTCCAGTGCTGGCAAAAGCCATATGGCGTGCCATATGCGTCTGCACGGCATGAATCTGATTGCGTCCCCATACCCAGTCAGGCTTCGGCACTCTCAGTTCTCGCAGGGCATCAACCACTGCTCCCAGTCGTTCTGGTTCTGATGACTGGTGCATGAGATTGCGCTGGCTGACCAGTGCTTGTGCCGGCATTTTGACGTTAGGATACTTGGCAGCAATCTCATCGGCAGAATACATCTTACCAACGTCAAACGTAACGGGTTGACCAGGCTGTTTAGCGTTTGGTACGAATACCTTGACGCCTTCGAGCTGATCAAAATCAACGCCTTTTAAATCCTCGTTCTTATCATGACGGATCCAGGCCTGCTTCGTCATAAAGCCCTGTTCCGGACTGGCCTGCGTCAGCAGCAAACTGTTGACCCGACCATAGTCCACTACTGGACTGACCCGATCAACCAGCTTTTCCATTGCATCAATGGTCTGCGTTCCGTCTTTCAGCAGCTGCTGCGCCTTGCGACTGACGGCAAACCGTTCAATTTCTGTTGGCGAGACCTTTTTTTCCTGTTTCTTTTCCTTATCCATGTTTCCACGCTCCCTTAGTTTCGAGAAGGCATAAGCGTCATCAAACGTTTCAAACTCAAATGGCTGCTGACTCAGATCACTATTGTTTAAGCGGTCCAAAACAAAATAGTGGTTGCTGTTTAGATCATGAGCCAGGTAGATACCCTGGTTCGCCGCTGCTGGCGGGCTGGTCATAATCCGCCCGAGTTCGTGCATTGACAAGCCAATTGGATTCAGCATCTTCTCACCGCTTTCCTTGATTCTTAGCTCTAGGATAACGGGAATTTTCAGGATTCAATCTTTGACCAACAAAAAACAGCCACTAGATTGACTAATGACTGATTAGAAAATATGAACTCTATTTATCAAAGAGCCTTGACCAGAAGCCCTTCTTTTTAACCGGTTGATTCTGACTGCTTGCCAATTTACTCATAGTTTGCACTAAAATTTCATTTTGCTTATTTTGCTGTTCAAGAAGAGTTTCTAACTGTATCTGCTGACGTTCATTACTATGAATTTTGTTGTAATAGTTTCTAATTAACGGTTCTCCAATAAATTGATCGAATCGATCAATATCTAGTAGCATACCGCTATCATACAACTCTAAAGCAATACCTTCTTTTCTGGGAAACATATTGTAATAGTTATCTAAACTCTCATTGATATTTTCATAAGAAGTACCTTTGAAACTGTTAAAAATAGATTTTGCGACATTAAAGACGTTATCTTTACCCTCAATGAATGAAACATGTTCAAAATTATCGTTTTGAATCAGCATTCGCCAGTTAGTCTTATTGCAATCTCTCTTATAGTCGTAATTTTCCCAAATTTGACTTGGAAGCTTTTCAGCCTGACCAAACTTATCTAATAAATTGTAGAGGATATCTTTAGTTAAATACAGGTAGTCATCGATTAAATGACTTTCTTCATTACCGTTCAGATGATTTAATCGTTCATTCAAATGCCACGTTACATAACGGTAGATATGATCATTTACATTATTGATCAAAATCTTGTAAGGAATTTCTTGCTGATTGTCCAATTTCCAGTCTGAAGTAAAAGATAAATAGTATGTTCGTTTGGTAATTTCCTCAAGGTTGTTAATAGGTTTATCTCCCTTATTGTGATTCATGGCAAAGATGTTCACATTATGAACCCCATTCACAATCCGAAGCGAGGACCAATCTTTTATAGCTTGAATGGCATCTTTATAACTTAGAAAATTACCATTCAACTCATCAACAATCATTGGTGATATGAAACGCTTTGATTTTAAATAGTTACTTAGGAAATTTATAGCAGGAATTGGACGCGCATTAGAGCCATTGATCTCGGTATATTGAATAGTTTTTGAGCAATCACCAACAAATGGCTTAAAGTATTTAGATAATAGTAGTGTCTTTCCAGTTGATCCACGTCCAATCAACACCATTGACATAGGAACCTGATCAGGATTTTTGGCAAAGTTAGACTTTTGATAGACTTCTTCGCGAATCTTCCAAATTAATGGCGCCGTCATTAAATAAAGAAAAGCTGACAAAGCTTGGTGACTTTCATCATGTTCCTTGTTTAATTTAAAGCTTCTAATAATGTCAATAAAGGTTTCAACGTCATCTCTAGTAACTAGATCACTATTAATTGTTAGCGGGTGAAATAATTCATCGCCATCATCTTTTACCATAATCTGATCGTGATCATATGCCCACATCGGTTTTGGATATAAGTCACTGGCCTTCATTTCTTTAGTAACTGTTTTATTTAATGTTTGGTAGGTAACTTTTTTAATGCTTGATTTTACCTGGTCTAAATTACGTTTTAGGTTTCCGTTTTTTGTGTAGGTATTCTTCAATATCTCTACGGTTTCACGTTTCATCAAGAGATTGCTTTCGCCATCAATTTTACTGCTAACCAGCTGCTTAACTGCCGAGGGACTAACGACAACTGTTTTATCGCCGAGTTTATCAATTACATCATTTGTAACAACTGCTGTAATTTCAGCATAAGTTGTTTTACTGCCTAACTGTTTAATAATCTTTCGATCTATGTACTCTGTACTATCAAAAGTAAAATTGTGCTTAAAAAGGTTTTTATGATCCTTATAAATCGAAAAGTCAGCACTATTATTCTTATCTCCCCGGTACAGCCAAAGCATTTCATAATTATCGTGTATCGCCTTATTGGTTAGATTCATTGACCCATTAAAAATAGCAAATTTATTTTCATTCTCTAAAATAAAGTATTTACTATGGAATAAGTGATCTTTTGTAAAATGAAGCTGAAGCGTACCATCAGAAATCCGTTTCATGAATTCGTCACTGGCATTCTTAATTTCCTTAACTCGACGAGAAATATCAAAAAGTTGGTTTAGACTTTGGCCGGTCTTCTGATCTTCCATACCTAAAATTAGCTTAATATTTTTAAATCGTGGCAACAGCTCTTTTTCCAGGATCTTGAAGGAGCTTACGAAAGATACGCCACTAAAAGTATCAAAGCCATTCGTTAAGCTAAAAAAATCAGAATCCTTTAGCATCACCTGATTATTTAAATCATATATGCTTAACATTATAGTCACCCCCTTAATTGACAATTATAGCCATTAAACAAGTTTAATCACGATCAGTCCCAATATCCGTCATCAATATCATTAAGATATAGATTGTAGCCATGAATCACATCTTCAAGTGGAATTACATGATCTCCTTTTGGATCACCATAAATGGTAATACCTAAAAAGGCACCCTTTGGATCATCAGATAGCGATCTGCCCAATAACCGACAGCACTCAGGAACCGTGAAGTTGTTGCCGATATATTCAGAGACTCCTTCTCCCAATACTGCCTTGCGCGTCTGGCCAATTAGTTTAAATGGAATTTTATCACCAGCAACCTTTCTAACTTCAGATTCAGAAACATCAAAAGCTTTTGCTAGTTCGGCTGCAGTAAAGTGGCCACGTAAGATTAACATTTGCTCACCTCAATTCAATAGAGCAGCCAAGCTCTTTACCTGCTAACGCCACAAAATCATTTTTCATCAACGTCTTGGCGAAGACAGATAATTGACTAAAATAGTTGGCAAAATGAAGTTCCAGATCAGAATAAGCAATCCGACAAGTAATATTAGTAATCTTTCCTGAAATTTGTGCGGATTGAATAACCTGGCCATTTTCCAGAATCGCTGCGGCAACAGTAACCTTGTCTTGATCTCTGTTAAATTCGCAGTGCAAGTCAAACGGGTAGTATTCCAGCAAATCCTTTGGCTGCACATGCAGGTACTGGCACAGCTGGTTTAGCGTGGCCAGCTGAATGCCCTTAGAGTTGTTTTGTATCATATAGGTTAAGGTTGTCCGTGATAAGCCGGTATCTTTAGCTACTTGTGTAATGCTCAGCTCACGTTCGCTCAGCAGCATCTTCAAGCGATTAAAAATCATGATCTATGCCCCTCTTACTTTTTATTATTATTGTACAGTATAGTGAACATTTTTCAATAATATTATTCAAATATATTGATTTTTGCACTAATGATAGTATAATAAAAATATAGAAAACGTTCATAGTAGTGAACATTTTCTATATAAAATAAACGTCTAAGGGGATATAATTATGACTGACCATTTTACCATTACGTTTTTGTCAATTCTGCTAGGAGTAACACTAGCCGATCACAAGTATGATCTGGCAGCTGTACTCATTTTCACTTTGGTTGCCTATCTGTACTACGCCTGGAAAGGCCGCAAGGAACACAAAAAGGCAATCGACTACTTTTTTGAATAATAGCCGATCGCCTCTTGTAAATAAATAAACCTGATAACGCGACTTCACAGTTGCGTTATTTTTATTTTAACAGAAATTCGAGATATAATCACGGAAAGATAAAGGAGTGCATTATGAAACAAGATATTTTGAACTATCCAGTAATATTGACTGAATATACCGATGATGGACATTATTACGTCGTAACCTCGCCAAATATTCCGGGTATGGTTACTGACGGCAAAAACCTTACTGAAGCCCTTACCCATGCGGAAGACGCAATGGCAACCATGCTAGATGGTATCGATTATCCAGCGGTACAAGATCCTAAGTTGTGGAAACTGAAAGATAATCAGTTGGTTACCTGGGTCACGGTCAACATGACCAAGTGGCTAACTCAGCATGATCAATAGGCAAAAAGCGGCCGTTGAACAGCCGCTTTTCTATAGTCTGGTTTTAATCATCATCGCCTCCTATTTCACATTAAAGTCAGTGGTCACTGGCTTGTCACTGATTGCAAACAGCGCGTTCATCACGACGTTCTTAACTAATTCGCGCGCCTCGTCTTCGGTGCAGTTGATATCAGCCAGATCAATCCAGCTGGTCACATCGCCCAGCTCCCAGAAACGGATTCGGCCATTCTTAACATCGACCGAATCTTTCTTAATCACCACATTACCATCATAGACGGTAGTGATATGACGATCGATTTTTTCTTCGACCAAGTTTTTAATGGTAGCGTTCATTTTGTTTTCCTCCTTATACATTTCCGCCAATTTATGAACCGCAATCCATTTTGCGGTCTTTAATTTTTCGGGGTCTGCCCGAAACTGCTTAAGTCGTGGGATTGACATTCCAGACCACTTGCTCAACTCAGCAAAGCTATTATTCTTGTCAAGCACGACCGCGCGTGCTTTTTCGTAATCATCCATGCCTTTCCTCCTATCTTTTATGTTTTAATTATAACACTTGAAGTATAATTTTCAATACCATGAATATAATTTATGATACTTTTTCTTAATAAAAAAATTCTAGCCAGCAAGCTAGAATTATTACTTTCTAATTAAACTGCTGATTTTGTCAGCTGTTTCCTTATCCTTGAAGGAATAGCTGTTGCCGTATGATGGATTGCTCTGCAGAATATTCAGGAACTTTTTCACGTCAAACGACTCTGCCAGCGCTGTTAAAAAGATGCTAAGATCCTTGACCTTTCGCCGCTCCAGGCGCGATGCTTGAAAAGCGGCCAAGAACGCTGATTGATCAAGCTGGTCAAGATCCGTCAGTTCAATCGTGTGCAGGAAGTCTTGAAGAATGCTCTTCTCATAGGCATTAAGCAATCGGTCAACCGCAGTTTTCTTAGCCAGTCCCTGTACCAGAACACCAACTGCCGCCAGCATTTCGCAAAGATCACAGTCGATTGTCGGCGTATTGTGCCTTACTGCGGCATCGGTACTGATTCGCGAACGATTCTGCAGATGAGCGTCAATGCGCTTTTCAATTGTCTGAAACAATGGTACGTAGCTTGGCTCTGTCACCAGATTTTCTTTGGAAGGCTCCCAGACGAACTCATCGCTGGCCAGATCAAAAATGCGCAGCGTTTCTGGATCACATTTTTTATTGTGTGCCCAGATCGTTTTGCTTTTAGCCATCTTCTGAGCCAACTCAACCGGTGCGGCCAATTCCTGCCAAACTGATGCTTTCGCGTCGGTCTGCTCAAATTTCTTGGTGGACTTGCGAAAATAATACATTTCGCTATTTCGCATGACCGTAATCACGTAGCGGGCAGAACTTTCCTGCACCTCCGGATATTTTTCCGCAATCGTAGCCAAGGGCAACGTTTCCCGATCCTGTAAGTCAAAAGCAAAAAAGCTATCTGACCGTTTGAATCGAAACCGCGTTGGATAATCCTGTTTCAGATTGTCAAAGTCATGATACAGGCCGGTCAAGGACTCCCAGATCACAAACTCGTGGTTCTTTTTTGAAGTAAATTTCTGATCAATCGTCCAATACCAGCGCTGTTTGCTGCGCGCTTGATACATCAAAACATAGGGCACCTTAACCGCCCCCTACAGCTTTTCGCCAGTATATTCTCGATAACAGACGCGTGCAACCGTCTCTGGCGTTCCCATCAGCATCAGCGGAATCATCTCCTTGCAGAAAGCTAGAATCTTCATCGCCAATGGCCGGCTGACGTTACAGTTTTCGTAAAAATCAAGCATTTTTTCTTCAAAGTATTCCTGGCTGATCGGTTGTCGTCTAACATTTGCAGACATAATCTATCACTCTCCTTATTATTGATAAATAAAATCAGTATGGTCTGGATTAATGGCCACTACCATATACTGCATCAGGGAATCCGCCGCATCGGTCTTGATCTTTATCGCAAACGGCTCCTGCGTGCCTAATATGATCCCTTTGGCCACGCCATGCTCCAGGCTGGTAATCAGGCCCAGATCGTAATTTTCTTCCATAAGCAAAGAGGCCCCCATCTAAAGTCTGATTTTAATCATCGTCAGAATAAGGATTTATGCAAGTCTCGCCAAACAAAAACGGCCGTCGGAAAATCCGACGACCGACTTTATCCTAACCATATACGAACCACTCCATAAATTGCCCAAGCAATTGCCCCTGTAATCAATGCAATCTTAATACTCTTTCGATACTTTTTTCTTGTTTACTCATGATTAAAAAATAATAAAAGCCGTTCGTAAATTTTAGCAGAGGGTACGAACGGCGTTAAACAGCTTGAGGTCCTAAAGCTACCGTCTTTAAAGCGGCCTTGCTTTTTCTATTAGTATTATAGCAGGGCTTACTTTTGTCTGCACGGAAATGACAGATGCTTCTCAGTCACAGAATTACCCTTATCGACGACTTCAAATGGATATGGTTTATTAGTATCATACCCATTAAACATCTGTTTTAAACGACTTTTTTCTTTTTTAGGCTTTATTACAAGCGATTTTTCTAGCTTAGGTGTTTGTTTCATAACTATGCCTCCATGAATAATTGCAAAATTCACATAACCTACGCCATTAGTATATACTCACATATTCAAGAATAAAAAACACCCTGCATACAGTAAAGGCTAATTGCCTAGCTGCCTGTAGGGCGTTTGTACATCCAAACGCTTTGCTAATCATCTCTATCCCCGCACTGGGTATTCTTGTTCACCAATCCAAAAATACACGGCTATAATCGTCTGCAGCAGTTTTGCTGGATCCTTGCTTTTCAGTACGATCTCACCATCTTCGCTCATCGCGTGGGTCTGATAGCGTTCGGCAAAATCAGCCAAAACCGTTACTTCAAGTCCGGCATCAAGCAAGTCGTTATAACAAATTGCATAATCATTGTACCAGCCGTCTTCAAACGTTAAATAGATCTCATTGCCGTCCAGGTCAACGAAACGCGTTGCAATTTGAGCAAACGTTTCTAAGTCGTTTTGAGAACTGACAAAATCAGATAAAGTAATTGGATTTTTCATTTAAAACTCCTTTTTTCAAATCTCACGCGTCTCACGTTCTTCTTCTCGATCAGCACGCTCAATCTCATCATCATCGTCCAAGTGCTTGCGCATGGCATTCATCTCTGCTCTACCGTCACGTCGGAGTCCGCTCATCAGGCGATCCAGATTAGACAATAGTCGCAGACTGCCGCGGTGTGTCTGATATCTTTCTTGCGCCTGCTTTTGCGTCCGCTCCAGAAACTCCTGCCGATGTTGAATCATTTGATCTAGTCGTTCACCATTCTCAAGCATCGCATAGCTCTTTTTTAATCGCTGGAACAGCGGCCGATTCATTGCGTTCCGTTTGGCAAAATCGTCTTTATACTGCCGGTTGTTCTCGTAGATCTGCCCTTTCAGCTTCAATACCTGCTGCTGCATCTGATAATAATAGACCGCATTCTGTAAGCCATAGGGACTGCCAGGATTCGGCAGCATCATCTGTACAGTCGGCGAATCTGGATACTTGAGCATAACGCCTAACTCTTTGCCTAGCTGATCAACTCTTTCACTGACAACTTCCGGACTGGCTGCCTGAATCGGCAGTTTGACCACGTTGACATAGCGTTTTGAAAGCTCTCGATAGCGCTTGGTCATTCCCTGCTTAGCCCGCTCAAATTTTGGCAGTTTTTTGAGCGTAACCAGTTCCCGCTGCTCCTTCAACACGTTTAAAAAATACTCATTGGCTGGCGATTTGTCGTGCAGCTTTTTTAGTTTGGCAATCTGATTGTCAATGACATTTGCCCGTGCATCCAGATTAACCTGACGCAGATAGAGACGACGCAGTCCTAGACGTTTCTTTAGGGCTTTAGCTTCATTTGACGATGGCTTCGGCATGCTGAGTCGCTGCTTTTCCAACTCAATCTGCTTAAGATTTTCATCAACGCCTTGCGCGGCAATTTTTTCCAGTGTCTGCTGACCGTTTTGCTGCTCATCGACTTCACGCAGATAGTCATACACCCGGTTGGCCAGAAATTCTCGCAAAGCTTTATCGCGCTTTTTTTCTGTATCTTTGATATGCTGACCGTATTTTTTTCGGCTGCGAGTATCTTTTTCGTGTACGGCTGCTTTAAATTGCTGATAGGAATCATGCAGCTGATCGTTTAAAAAATTATCAACCAATTTATCCGTCAGCTCATGCGACTCATGAAAGACTTTGCTATGGTTGCTAGCCCGCCATTTGCGTTTGTCGCGATACTGAGGCAGCGACCAATAGATATTCTGCAGCTGCTGTTGCTGATCCGCATCGTGCCGCACCAGCCACTGCACGTTCTCCACCAGATCCTTCCGCAGATGATCAATCTCTTTGTCCAATTCTACGTCGCGCTCACGATTGATTGATCGTGCCAGCTCATGGTGAACATCAGATTTAAGCCGGCGCAGCGACTTGGTATGGAACATGCCAACCGGCTCTCTATTTTTCATCTCACGCGTATTCTGTCGCTGACTAATGGCCAGGTGTACGTGGACGTGATCCGTATTTAAGTGCACGTCGCCCCACCAGAAAGTTTCTGAATTGTTCAGCTCTTCTTGCGCCAAAAAACCAGGCATGGCTTTTTGAACCGCCAGCTTGATTGCCCGCTGATCAACCGTTTTGGTTTTCTCGTCATACAGCCCCGCCTCGCGAATAAATTCCGGACTGAACGAGATCACGCCGGCCCAGAGCATAGTCTTATTTTTCTGCGCCAGATTGAGATTATCGATCAGTTCCTGGTGCTGGTGATTGTCAATGTTGAGGCTATCTTTCGTGAAAGTCGGATAGCGATTCTTGTCAACGCCCCGCTCAAGTTTGGTAGCGGCCTGCCGATCCGTATACCCAATGTAGCCGGCGAATTTTTCATCAGGATCCTTTTGAATCTGATCAGCATATGGATTGTTTTCCAGCTCAAAATCTTTCTCCGGATTAATGGCTTCCTTCCGTTCCGTATAGCCGAGATATTTTGCCTGTGCCACGTGAAACGTCTGCGTATAGATGATATCCGGCGACTGCTCACCTTCTTTGGTCATATACAAACTGTTCACCTCTTTTTTTACAGTCGAACGTGCTTGCCAAACTTATCCTTTAGCTCAACGCGCAAGTCAGAATTGATCACCTCGTCTTTTTTAAATGGCGGATAACCATGCCGAAGCGTGCTGACCGGAATATGTAAAATCCCCGACATATCTTTGTAGCTCAAACCGAACCGAGCATAGTACGTTACGATCAAGCGGACCGTATCGCGCTTGCTGCCAGTACGCCATGCTTGCGGATTAACCTGCAGCATCTTGCGGACTTTTTTTAGTCGTTTTCGATCCTCTAAAACTGTTTTAACGTCCGTTTGCGGATCGCCATCGTCAATGTACTGATCCAATCCGCTCTCTTGTCCTACATGCGTAAACCACTTTGGATCTTCTTCCAAAGCATGCAGCGCCCGATAGAAATCCTGATTGTTTTTTACTCGCATTCTGATCACCCTTTTTGATTCTTAGTTTTAGCAAACAGTCGCTTATTATCTTCATCAACCAGCTGCTGCAAAGCCTGATGAGTTTTGTACTCGGTACTGCCAAACTCAAACATCGACTCAAGATCATTTAAGCCGCCAGTTTCAACTAAAACTTTCGTTGCAATCATTTCGAGATAATAAAGTTCATTCAATCGATTGAGCAATTGCATATTATCCTTGTGCAGCTTCTCGTTTTCACGATGCAATTTTTCAATTGTCTCTCGTTCTGATCTTGAGTGATTAAGTTCAGCTGCAATTTGATCGTAGCTTTTCTTTTTGTCCTGCCGTTGTTCTTCTATTAAATAGTTTGAGTAGTCAGTCAGTAGCATATTGATCAAGGCACTACGATTATCTGGCATTCGTTTAATCAAAAATGGTTTTGCATTCCATTGCGCCAACAAATAATTAAGGTTAGCTACCGTCTTGTCATATAGCCGAATTGAAAAATGATTTTGAAGATCCATCAATCTCACTCCTTTAATTTTTGAAATCATTGCCATCAAGGTCATCTGGATCATATACGCCAGTTAGCTCCTCAAAAAACATACGTATGTAATTCTTAGTCGTTTCCGAATCGCCAGCCAGCTTTTTCAGATTTTCTGAAATTGATGCGAGGTTATCGTTGTACTCTCGAATCATTGATTTTAATTCCGAGTTTCCCGCTTCAATTACTTTATTGCGAAAATAATCCTCCACAATAGATTCCAGCATCTCAGTTTTATTAAGATGATTTTGTTTGGCCTCGATCGAAATTTTTTCGTAGATTTTTGCATCGATTTTTATCGCGATTTTTGAAGTTGTCATGATTCACTCCTTCTACCTACATTGGTAAAGATATAGCTGAAATATACCCATCAAAAACAAATTTTAAAGAGCATAAGGGGGATCTACCACCGACTAGTCGGCGGCCCACCAGTGGCGGGGATCCGGGCAGTAGTGCCAATTTTCTCGCCTGTATAGGCTATTGATACGCTGTAGTTACTTATTTGTTACACCATGTAATGGCACTTATTACATGGCTTATGACTGAAATTCTAAATAGATTTTGATTTTTTCAAAGTTTCGCCACGTAAAAAATCATCGGATTGTAATTGCAATTTAGTATCTTTAGCTTTACGATAATGCCTAACAGAAAATACAACGTGAGGGCATCAAAATTGAAATTCGTCAATTTAATTAACAAGATCGTCACTAGCATCTCACTCACATTCCTAATCGTTGGTAAAAGTGATAAATCAAAATCTCCTGATAATTTTCCATCTTCAGATTGGAATAAAATTGGGAAAGATATGAAATGTGCATTATCACAATTTAGCAAAACTAAATATTGATTCTAAGTCGGCTTAATTGCCGACTTTTTTATTTAAAAAACAGACCAGCCGTTACCGACCGGCCTGCCAATTTTCAACTCAATCCGCGGAACTCATTCATATCGATATTCAGCACGTCAGCGATTTTTTCCAGCAGCTTGAACGATGGATTTTTCAACCGACCTGACTTTAAATCACTGAGCGTTCCGGTTGAGATGCCTGCTTTTTCAGCCAACTCAATCGGCTTCATATTCTGTTCCAACAGATAAACTTCAATGACTTCCCACATGGTTAATCCTCCTGTTCCCAGCTTATATGGCGATTGACTTTTTCTCGGGGTATCGAGAAAATAATCTTTGATTGCTTGATCTTTTCCAAGAGCAGCTCCTAGCTTGGCTGCTTTAGAGACCATCAAGAGATAGAGAACCAAAGCAACTAATGCTATGGCAATCTCTATAATTTTAGTTACGTTCATTTAACAGGCCTTCTTATGATTCAAATTGACAATTTAAAAAAATTTTTTCAGTTTTCTAATATCGCTTCTAAGATTATTGAGCCAATGCTTGTACTTAGCTTTTTTGTAGCAATTTATGGGCGTTTTGATAGTTCTGGTACCAAAGCGCTATTGAAATTTTTGCACCTTGATCCGCAGCACACGCTCCCTGTTCCTATTGAAACCTTGGCAAAGTTTGATGACTGCTTCACTGTATATATCGTCACTTTATTTTTGGCATCAATGATTTTTCATAGAAAAATACAGCTTTGCAGTTTAATGACCAATCTTTGGGGAAATCTGCAGATGATCACTTTGATTTTCTGCTTTTTATGGTCTCCTTTTTTTAATTTTGGTTCTGGTTTACCAAAACCCTCAGTTATCTTTTTTGTCCTTGTTATTGTTTATGTTTCGGCTAAATCTTTTTTTGATCACGAATAGCGTTTAATGATTTTTGAATCATTAATTCTCGACGACAATCTACAATTTCTTTATAGGATTCAATCTTAGTCAAATATTTTTTCTCTAACCGACCATAGTTGTCTGTCTTACTGACCATAAAAATAAATATTGGAAAAATTAGAGCAGTTAATACTTCACCTACATAACCTAACATCACTCGTCCTCCTCATTCATGGCGTGACCAGCCGTTGCCGACCGGCCTGCCAATTTTTAACTCAATCCGCGGAACTCATTCATATCGATATTCAGCACATCAGCGATTTTTTCCAGCAGCTTAAACGATGGATTTTTCAACCGGCCTGACTTTAAATCACTGAGCGTTCCAGTTGAGATGCCCGCTTTTTCAGCCAGCTCAATTGGCTTCATATTTTGTTCCATCAGATAGACTTCAATGACTTCCCACATGGTTAATCCTCCTGTTCCTAATTTATATGGCGATTGACTTTTTCTCGGAGTGGCGAGGAAATAATCTTTGATTGCTTGATCACGACCAAGTTTTTCAGCCTGGCTTTCTAAACTATTTCGAATCTTCAAAAGGATATCTAGCAATCCAAAAGCCATTATTACTGCCAACACTAGAGTTATTAAAAATATCGTTTTATCCATTGAAAGAGAACCACCTTTATTTTGTGCTATAGGGGTTTCGTTTAACTTTTCTCCTCAGAAATTGAATGAATTGACTTTTGAATCATTTCTTGTTTCCTTAGTTGAACTAACTCTGCCTTTGATTTCAGTTCTTTCAGGTATAATTTTTGAATTTCTTGATATCCTTGGCTGTAGTCCTCATCAAAGAAATTTTTCTTTACCTTCTCTTTTTCTGGATCGACACCTAGGATTGCCATAAGCAATGTTTCGATTCCAAAAATTACGACACAACCGCTAGTAGCAACCATGGTCAACATGGTCAATATTCCATTGCTCATTTCACTCGTCCTCCTCATTCAAAACGACTTTTACAACCGGCTGATAGTTCTTCAGCATAAATGGCGTGACCAGCAGTTTTAGAATCTGCACAACGGCCTCATAGTTTGTATCGGCGATTGTACTTTGACTGGAATACGGATTGACAAACGCGCCCAGCTTTTGGCCGGCGTATTCAAGTTCAATCCATTTCGATCTTGTTGCATCAAAAGTAAATGCCTGGTCAATCAGGACGCTGATTAGATTGTGAAAGTCGATATCCATGGCCATAATTTCTGGCGAGATTTTCATAACCGTCAGTGCAATCTGCTGCTTTTCGAGCGCCTCGTATTGATTTACCTGATCGTCAATCATGAACTCTCTGATGATGATTCGCACCATCATTTTCCGCAGCAGGCTGACGGCATAGCTCTTGTTCATACCGCCGATTTTGCGGCCGTGCCATCTCAGCGTGCCGTGATCGTCAAAGACAATGCCCAGCTCCTTAAATTCCTCCAGCAGCTCCGAATAGTCGATCGTATTGGCAATTTCTTCTGGCGCTTCGTGCTTGATAAAGAACCGATTGCGAATCTCGTGTATCGTTTCAAATTTCATACTAAAAATCTCCCATCTTAAAATATTTTTTCAGCAAGAACCTCATTTCCCAGTGCCGTAGTGCAGCCAAAATGTTCTTGCGGTTGCTAGTGTCGTGATCGTGAAACATGAAACGTTTGATCTGCGTCCGGTTGGCTAATCCGTACCAGGTCCACTCCGGCATGATAAATTGACTGCGCGCCACCTGCCGGCTGATGCTTGTGTGTCGATGCCGTATCTTAACCTGCCGAATCATACCCAGCGTGAGGCTGGCATAGCCCTGATCGTCATAATCGGATCGTGGTACGTTGACCAGCGCTCCTTTTAAAACGGCAGGCCAGTTTTTCGGCTGCTCATGCAGATACTGCCGCATGGCAAACTGCAGATCTTTCGGCAATTGATACCATTGTTTTTCCCGGTTGGGCAGCTCAACTTCAATCCAAAACCAGAATGGCTTGCGCTTGGCTTCGCTGCATTTTTCTGCCAGTGCCCGTCTGGCAAATGACCAGCACCGCGGATCAGTCGTCTGACTCTGGGTGGTTTTTAAAGTACTCATCAATATCCTCCTCCGAAACGTATCTCTTGCCGTTTAAATATGAGCGGACGCTTAGATAAATCGGGTAGCCGAGCAGATCGTACGGCCCAACGTCCTCAGTTGCTTCGTAGGCCTCCTCCAGCTTTGCCCATTGCACCTCGTCATCATGGTTAAGCAGATAATCCATCGTGACAGTGCCGTTGCTGGTAGGATCCCAGACGTTGTAAAATTCAGCCATCGTCACAATTGCGTTCTGCAATGGCATTTTATCGTCATAAAGTTCCGTAAACGTCTTGCAGATGCCGGCGATTAAAACCAGCAGGATATCCGGACTGAGCGTATCCGAGCAAAGCGGTACCATCATACGTTCGCTGATTGAAGCCAAAATCAAGTATTTTTTCATAAAAAAAGCCCGACAGACCCATGATCTGCCGAGCCTAGCCCCCTTTCGTATCTCAAATAAATTATTTCAGTTCGCCCGTACTCTTGCTTGCGATGAAACGGTAGCTGCCGTTCTCAATATCGCGGATCTGCTTGCGATAAAGCTTGATCTGTTCCTGGTACTTGGCGATTTTTTTGTTGGCCTGATCAATATTGGCCTGCTGATTGGCGATATCAGACTGCGCACTGCGAATCGTGTCCGAGCCGGAATCGTCGTCAGCCTTGTACTGGCTATCCTTTTGAATCTGTTCGATTCCCACCTTGTCAGCCGTAATCTGAGCCTGATAGTCCTTGATCGCAGCCTGCTGTTTGTCAATGCTCTTGTTCAGGTTCTTGATTGAGTCGTTGAGCGATTCGACTGCGTACTGTTTCTGCGATTTTTTGACCAGCGTATTGTCGATGAACTTGTCGCTCTCATTGATGATGAACTTGTACTTGTTCTTGGCCTGATTGCTGTTGGCATTGCTGGTTGCTGACGAAGATGATGAGCTGGTCCCATCGTAGTCCTCATCAGCCGTTGTCAGCTGACTCAAATCAGGATTCTTGTTCGTGGCCACGATCTGCAGGGCCTGGTAGCCGGGCTTCAGATTGCTGATGACCATCACATAGCTGTTGTTGGCCAAGGGCAGGACCTGATAGCTGGCGTCCTGGTGCTGAAGCGTGCTGGCATTCAGTTTGATGCTACGCGGATTAATGACCTGACCGCTGCTGGCCTGCACTTGAAACTTGATCACCATGAAATGCTTTTTAGCGTTGTACTGCCGCGACGTCATGGCAATCGTAGCGCTGGAGTTTTGGCCAAACGATTCCTGCGTATTCAACGGCGTATTGGTAAAGCGCGACTGTTTGGGAGCCGTTTTCGTACCGATCAGCAGGGCCGCCATGATGGCCACCAGCGTGCCGGAGACGATCAGTTTGCGCTGCATGGCATGTTCGGTGTGCCATTCGTAAAACTTAGCCAGCTTCTTCTGCCAGGCCCCTCGGAGGCGTTTAAGCTTATCCAGCATGACTGCTCCTTTCTGGCCTAGACATCAAGCTGATCAGCCACCCAGCGCAGCATTTCGGCCAGGTCCTCACGCTCTAGACTGCCCATTGTCGTGAATTTCAGCTGCTTCACGTTGCTGAAGTACTGTACCTCGCCGTCAGTTTCAACGGCCACGTCATGCAGGACGCCGGCGCCATCGTTTTCGATGATGATATCCGTTTGTGCATCATCGCCCTCATAGCCGTCAGTATTAACGCTGATGGCAAACGGCATCATGCCATCTACAGTGTCAAACTGTTTCTTTTCCCCGCGGGCATTAGTTTTCATTACCTTCGTCATCGTCTGTTTCCTCGCTTTCTTCGCTGTTTGCTTCGTTCTCTAAGATCTGCTCTGCAATGGCCTTGGCCGTGTTCAAATCGTCCAGGATATATTGGTTGCGCTGAGCAAACCAGTTTGTCAGCCAGGCTGAGTCCATTTCATTCAGCGGATAGCCGCTGATCGAGATCCGCGTTCGGTACTTCATCATGCGCGGCTTGGCACAGCAGATGCCCGCGTTATTGAGCCAGTAGGTTAAGTGCAGTGCCAAGACGTCGGCCATCAACGGCGTCGTGCCGACCTTAGCCGCTTCTGGATAATACGTCTGTAACAGATCGGTCCCGTCCAGCTGGCCTTCCCAGTGGTGACTGATTGTCTGCGCTTTGTCGATATCGTCCATGAGATCCTTTTTGATCTCATCTGTCAGCTGCAGCTCCAGGGCTGCCCTTTTCTTTGCCTCGTTCATTTAAAATCCCCCTGAAATTAGTTGACAGTTTTCCGCCGGGTGATCGCAACTTTTTGATCAGCAATAATAATCGTGTATGAATCAGTGCAGTCTTCACCATTTTCACAAACCTTAACCGATTCAAGATCGGCATTACCATCAAAATTTGAATAGTCAAAGTCAAATCGTGCAGTCTTTAACCGCTTGACTTTCTGCGTTGCTACAATCGGCACCACGGCACCACCGCCAAGCTTAAATGCAAACCGGACTTGAATCGTCGTTGTTGGGCGGGTAACTTTGAACAACTCATACAAAGCAATTAAAAAAATAACAACAGTAACAATCGCCCAAATTAAAATCCATTCATTCATAAATAGTTCCTCCCTGTTAGCGTAGCCGGACCTCTTTGACAAAGGTATCCAGCTGTTCCTGCGTATAGCGGCGCCGCCGAATTTTCGGCACCAGCCGCACGTCATCGCGCAGGCGTTTGAGCATCTTCGGCGTGTAGGTCTGTTCTAAGACCCCAGCTTGATTGATATACTTGGCGGCTTTGCGAAAACCGTATGTTTTTGGCATTGAATCTCTCCTTTTGATTTAAAACGTTTTAAAATCCTTTTTAAGCGCTAATTTTCACTTGTTACAGATTGAATTGATTGTATTTATAGTCAAGCTCCAGGGCTTTGCTGATCCGTTCAATCGCCTTATCCGCATCTGAAAACCCATTAGCGTAAACAATTTTGATCCAATCGATCACCTCATCAGCACCATACCGCGTGGATAGGCTGGTCAGCTCAACGCAGATATGTTCGCTAGGCGTGCCAATCAGGTCAGTCCAAAAGGCGATCGCCGGCTCTGCGGTCATGGTTTCGGAAAGATTTTCCTGCGCCTTACCAATCGCCATCAGCCGTCTGAAATAAACCTTGTTTTCCCAATCTCGCCGCCGACGATTCCGCCGTTCTGCGGCAAGTTGTCTAGTTGGTTTGATTTTCCGTCACCTGCGCTTCCAAAGTCAGCCGTTGGAAGATCTGCTTGATCTTCTGTTTATCGGTACCGCTGTACTGATAGACCGGCAGACCATTGACTGTTTCCAACGGCTGCGGCTGGCCGTTTTGGAAGACCATGAAAGTCGGCACCGACTTGATGTTGTACTGTTCAAACAGCCGTTTATCGCGGCCGTTCTGCCATTCAACATACGCAACATGATGTCGTTTGCTTGACGCATCGCCCAAGCCGATCACGTTGTCGGCCAGGCGGCTTTCGTAGTCAGCCTTATGTACCGTTGCCGCAACATGTTTGCAGTCTGAACAGGTTTTCGAGTAGAACACCACGACGGTAGGCGTACTGCTGCTCATCAGCTTTGCCTGAGCCGTTGTGTCGGTTCGGCGGTAACTATGAAAAAAGTGAAAGCCGAACAGTGCACCGCTGATAATGAGAACGGCAATAATGCCAATCGTGATCCGGCGCCGTCTTTGTTCTTTAACTGGATTGTCGCTATACATACTGATAATTCCTTCTTTCTCGCTTGATGCGGTGCCAGCCGGCACTCTTCTTCAGCCGAAGCGACTGGAAGAAAATCAAACGCCGCGGACCGTAGAAAAGCTCAACGTCATAATCATTGGCCGTTTCAACGATCTGCCCGACGATCAGCCGTTCCCGGCCATGTTTGCTGCACCAGATCGACTGGCCAACATAGATCTGAAACCGGCCGTTGGCAATGCTCATGCGTCCTCATCTCCCTTTTGTTCAATCTCCTTATCCACGTCTTCAAAGATTTTGAGCAGAACCTGTTCAAGCTCCTGGACTTTTTCTTCAAATTCGTGCTCCGTAAACGTTTTGCCGTCCAGCCACATGGCATGGACTGGAACGATGCCGATATCGGCGTAGACACGCTGATACACGTCGCGCATCGTATATTTGTTCTCAGTCATTACCGTCACTCCTTAAAGATTGCCTTGCCAATGCTCAGCTTGGCCTTAACCATTACCGTGTTGGCAGCTTGGTCAGGAATCGTCACCGGTACAAAGTCAACGACCCACCCTTGCTCAAGCAGACCCTGATAGGCGTTGTCCTGCCTCGCGGTTTCCGGCTCCATGCCATGGCGCTTAACGTACTTCAGTGCCGGCTTGAGGCGACGGAAAACCGCAATCGGCTCCACATCATCGCCCTCTTTTCGCGACACGACATAGCAGAATTTCATAAGCTCAGCCCCCTTAAAAACACGGCTGCTATCCAGCCGGCGGCCAGCAGAATCAGGATCACGACCAGCGACATAATGAAGTCGCTGACCATATACCGATCTTCTGACCGCGTTTCCGTCTGTTCTTCAGTCTCCCAGCTGCCCTTGATCATATCATGCAGCTGCTGCTCACGTACTTGTGCCCGTGTCGGCCTCTGATCCTTCCCGTTTCTGATCATAACCGCCTCACTTTGGCAGCTGATGCCGTGCTTCCGGCAGGTAAATCTTAGCGGCCAGATTGGATAGCGTGCGCTCCATGACCGACTGCGGAATCGTTTGGACCAAATCAATGGTCATCAAAGGCCGGTTATCGGCACCATACAGGACGGCCACGCAGTCTCCGACCGCACGGGCGTTTTTAGGCAGCTGGCGGATCAAGCGTCCTTCAAGCAGGACCGCGCGCAGCCGACAGCCTTGATCGGTAGCCAGCGCCAGATAGTCATGATGACTGGCCTTTAAAACGGCCGCCTGAAACTCGCGCAGCTTATCTGGTGGGACCCGCAGGTAGTACGCCTGCGAGGAGAGGCCGTCAATGTTGACGTACTTGCCTTTCGCAAACATCATGCGCCATCATCTCCCTTCCCCTTAATCTCTGAGAAGTCGCCCTCAACCACGCGCTGACTCTCGTGCATCAGCTTTCGCAGCTGGTTGGCCTTGTCTTCCAGTGCGTTGGCTAAAGCGGGCAGATCCGTCTGCTGCAGCTCTTTATCCGTCAGCTGCTCAATATCGCCGGCCAAGGCCATTACGTCCAGCGTCCGCGGGAGCGCCGACAGCATATCGGTTGAGCGGGCCGAAACCGTCTGAAAGGCTTTCTGTCGCGAATCTTCATGTGCTGCCTGCGCTTTGACCTGCTTGGTCAGCGCTTGATTCTGCTGCGTCAGCTCTGCCAGCTGCGCCTGCAGATCATCGATATCCTCTTGCGAGTAGCTCCCCGTTGACGTGTTCTGCGCTTCGTGCAGCTCTTTTTTGACCTCCTCAAGAGTCTGCTCAGTGTCCTTAAGCTGAGCTTCAAGCTCTACGCGTCGCTCTTTCAGTTCATCGTAGTCAGCCGGCGGGACCTCGACTGGTTCCGGCTCTTGTGCCTGCGCTTCGGCCAGCTGCAACTGTAAGTGGCGTTTCTCCTCTTTTTCGGCTGACAATTGGTCTGTAAAATCGGATCTGGAGCGCTCCAGATCGCTGTTACGCTGGGTTAGCTGCTGGATCTGATCAGTCTGGTTCTGCAGCTGTTTTTTCTGCGCCTCGATCGCCTGCCGACTTTGGTGCAGCTCCTTGAGCATACCCTTCCAGATCGGCGATTGCCGCATATCCGGCGTGGCATGCAGCAACATGCCAACGACCTTTTCGTCGACCTTGCCGTCTGCGATCGCCATTTGATCACTCTGGCTGAGTGTCAAATAGTTTTCGACCATCAGCCGGCCATCGTCATGGGTATCCAAAGCCTGCGCTTGGATAAGGTCCACCTGATCAGCTAGTGTAATCAGGCGCAGTGCGGTCTGTTTCGACTGACCGTGCGCGCGCACCCACTTTTCAAAAGTCATCGTCTCGTGCAGATCCGACCGGCTCCCGGCGTGTGCAAACAGCTTTTTGGCCGCCCGATAGACCCGGCCAAGCTGCAGCCGCGTGCCCTGAATGACGTTCACATACTCGCTCTCGACTTGAACGAACTCAACCAGGTCCGCGGGATCCAGGTGCTGGTAAAAGTCAACCAAGTCTTCCGGCACCGGAAGGTTGCCAAACCGTTGATAAAGCTTGGTTTGCCGCGCGTCATCGCTCTTTTTAAGTCCTTGCATGACACACCTCCCGCCCTAGAAAAGCTCAAAGATATCAGCGTAGCGGTCAACCAAATCGGTGTTAGCCAAAGCCTCCGCCAGATCTTGTGCCTGAATAGCTTTGTTTAGCTCCAGGGGAGCCAGCTGACTGGCCACGCCAACCTTGTGGATGGCGATCGCCCAAACCGTCGTGTCATGGTGCTTGAGTAGAATCAAGCCTAGTGCTGCGTCAACGGAAGTCGTGAAGCCCTTGGCTTCGGCAGTGTGGTTAAAATTCTTAACGGTCATCGTCATTTTTAAAATCTCCTAACACTTTTTATGGCTAGAAGCTTGATTTATCAGCCTTTTTCGGCTATTCTGAATATATAAATCAAACTTCGAATATTTTTATATTGATCAATCAAAGTCCGCAGTCTTGCGGGCTTTTTTTATCTCCGTAGCAACATCCAGATTGTTCAGCGCACAATACTGCTCAAAAAGCTTAAGCGCGTTGGGTGACAAAAAGCCATGGCCGTCCGGTTGATCTAGGTTGTGGCAAATCGTCTCGAGATCAACGTCATACAGCTTGCGATGTAGCAAGACCGCACGGTGCAGATCTCTTTCTAAACGCTCATAATTCAGCTGTTCAATGGTTTTCGCTTCCGGCGCCTCATCTTCATCGTCCTGCTTTGCCCAATCTGGCAGCTTTTCTTGAATGTTGGCCCGGCCACCACGGTTGTTGTTATATTGCGAACGGCCGTAACTCTGCTTCTGCTGGCTACGTTGTTCGCGCGCTTGATCAGCGGCCTTCACCGCATCCAGGGTCTTTAGCCCAGCGTTGCGATAGCCGCGAATGATCGCTGCCATATAGGCATGAGGCCGACTGGCATCAGCCGTGGCCGCCTTTTTGATCGCGTACAGTACCACGTCCGGCCCGAAATCCTTCACCCATGCCGTTAAGTCAGCGATCGTTGTTGAACTCGGCCAGTCCCAAAGATCAGCCCAGATTTTGAAAATCTGGTTCATGCCGTTAGGGTCAGCCAAAGAGTCAGGACCACTTGGATCAGCCGGCTCCGTCCAACCGCTTGGCTGAAACTGCCGTTGTGGCCGTTGTGGCTGAACAGCAGGCTGTTGCGGTTGAGCTGGCGAGGCAGTAGCAGTTGATTGAGTCAAAGATTGATCAGTTTGTCTCCGTCCAGCATCATCAGCAGCCAATTTCGAAGAAGCAGTTGTGCCGCTATGTATATATTCACTGTTAGTTGAATAAGCAGATGATGATGATGAAGTCTTTGATGTAGTCTCTGAAGTAGTCTTTGACGTAGTCTCTGGTATAGGTTTGGTCACCTTGGCCGGTTGTTGAGTCCACCCTGGCCGGTTGTTGAGGTCAACCTGGACGCTTGTTGGGGCCATGTTGGACGGTTGCTGAGGCCAAGTTGGCCGGTTCGATTGACCAGAATCGGAAAATGCATCAGATTGAGGTTTTTGGAAACCTTGAGCCAATTGATCAAGCAGATCATAATTGAGCGTGTACCATTTAGTCCGATCAAAGGCTTTGTTATTAAAGCGAGACACAATGATGATTCCCATTTTGGCCAGTTCATCTAAATTACGGCGAATCGTGCGTTCTGACATCCAGATGAACTGATTGTGCCACTGTTGGATTGAGTTAAATACCCACCAGCGTCCGTCATGAAATGCTCTGGCGTCATTAGCCTTGCGCTTGATCTGCAACCAATAGTGTATCTGTTGCACCATGATTGCCTTATCAGCACTTTTCAGAGCTTTGGCCAAGCTGGGCAACATTAGCATTGGCGGTTCATCGATTAGCAACGATGACTGGTATTGATACGCTTCATTCATCCTGATCACCTCGATCATCTTGTTTCGAAATCTCTTCGTGCTTTTTCAAAAATTCATCGATTGCCATAATAATCACAGCATTTTTGCTGATTCCTTTTGAGTTTGAAAATTCGGTCAACTTATCTGACAAAGATTGAGTGATCCTAATTCCTGTTTGCTTTTTATTTGTTATCATAGTGTTATCACTCCTTATGAATATGATAATACTTTGTTATCACTTTGGTGTCAAATCATTTTTCATCATCATTTTGATGCTAAAATGCTAACAGAATGATAATGAAAGCGAGATCTTCATCATGGCATCAAAATATCCAATGTTTGGCTTGCGTATTCCAACTGAATTGAGAGAAAAGTTGAAATACATTGCCGACTACAATGGCCGATCAATGAACAAAGAAATCGAGCAATTGATTATTCGACATGTTGACGAATTCGAAAACAATCATGGCAAAATCAATCTTGGCTCAGATAGTCATTCAAAATAATCGATATCAGCGCATTGACGCTTATCCCCATACGCTCTGCTTCCTGCCGCAGCTGTTGATACAGCTCTTCTGGGAAGCGGAGCGTTATTTGCTTGCGATACATCATAGATGCTCCCTTTTGGAAACTATATAGATCCGGCGACGATTCTGGCCATCCTGATCAGTAAAGTATTGAGTTTCTAAATATCCCTTTAGACTTAGCTTGTTAATAATTTCCGACACCCGACTCCTGGACAGCCCGATGAATTTCGCAAAGTACTTGTTGCTTTCCAGGCAACCATCTTCACTAGCCAGTCTTTCAATCTCAGTTATCATCACTTTTTCAGAAAGCGAAAGATCAGCATCTTTCCAGTACTTAGCAGGAATCAGGAAACCTTTAGAATCGGTCATAAAAATCACCTCGTTTTTACAAAATGTAATAATCAATTTGGTCCCTATACATATAGTGATCACCCTTTTTTAATTCTTACAATTTGTGAATTTTTCTCAACATTCTTCGTAAAAAAATATGCTGGAATTTCTTTGGTTTTTAAATCCAAAACACCAGCAATGTTTGCAATCTGGCTTTGATTGAACCTTGTTTGATTTTTTAGCTTTGAGCCTAAGGATCCTCTATCCATGCCGATTTCAGCAGCTAAGCTCTTAATATTAAAGCGATACTTAGCCATTCGTTTCATCAACAAAGAATAGTCAAATTCTTCTTTTGGCTTTTCAGACATATTAATTTCACTTCCTTTTGTGTAGGGATAACTCTACAAATATATTAAGACATTATCGGATTTTGTCAATAAAAAGAGGTCTTTATTCAACATATTTGTTTTGACCTTTGTATGCTAAAATAAATACAGTTATATAAAACATCTATATACGGTCGGTATATTAAATAAACAATATGTATATGAAATTCGGTGGGATTATTAATGAATAAGTTTCAAAGCAGGCTAAAAGAAGCCCTATCCGAATCCGGACTATCGCAGTCTGAGCTTGGAAGGCGAGCCGGTATAGATAGGACTGTCATTTCTGGATATGTTCGGGGAAAATATATAGCCAAGCAGCGCAACCTCGGCGCCATGGCCCGTGCATTAAATGTTGACGAAGGCTGGCTGATGGGCGTTACGGATAAAAAAGAACGATTTGATGCGCGGCAGTCTGCTTCCAACACTGCCAAGCCCGAAGAAGCCAAAAGCGTTGACGACCTGGTTGATGAGATGCACAGCTACCGCGGTATTAAGATCTCTGATGCCCAGCGCGCGTCGATGAAGGCCATTTTGAAAGCCTACCTGGACACGCAGATCAAAAACGACGAGAATGACGATCAATAACCACTGAGGCGGGGAGTGATGACGATGGACGAAGTAATCGACTGGCTGCTGGCCTACTGCAGGCACCACGGCATTACAGTCGTAACCTGCTGCGAATGGCCTCATGACTGGCCCTCGCAGGCGAATCCCAAGGAGCGTCTCGTGCTGTACAATCCAAACTGGCAGCCGGTCAACGAGCGTCCCTTTACCCTGGCCCATGAGATCGGCCATATCCTTGATCAGGATCCGCCTGCCTATGCCTGCGAGTACGTCAGCGTCTGCGAGAAGTACGAAAGTTCCGGCAATCGCACGGCCATCTGCCTGCTTTTGCAATATAGTCGAACGCACGGCTGGCATTTTCAGACTCCTGAAGCACTGATGCAGACCTTTGGCATTCCGCAGTCGTTTATTGTGGACGCGGAATGGGCCTTCTGGCATCGAGTACAGCTGCTGAAATAAAATGTTTCCTGCCACGATCGGTGGTTTATTTTTTAGCCTCTAACAGAACATATGTTTACATATGCGATTCAGTACGGTTTCTGCAGGTTTTTTAGGCTAAAAGTTTAAGGAATCCTGATATATCGGCATTTGCACTAACATTTTTCTGCAGGTTTTCTGCAGATATATATGACGCATATATGGATCCGTCCTGGCGCTGCCCTCGTATATATGATTCAGTACATTATATATATGACACATATATATTCTTCGTCTCGCTGCCACCTTCATATATACGATTCAATACAATATATATTTAGTACATATATATCGTATATATGAACCCAGTCCTGACACTGCCCCCATATATATGATTCAGTACGATATATATTTAGTTTATATATGACGCATATATGGACCTCACCTAGCAGCTGCCTTCATATATATAATTCAATACAATCTATATTTAGTACATATATAGCGCATATACGAGCCTCGCCTCGGCACTGTTTCCATATATACGATTCAGTACAATCTATATTTAATCTATATATGATTCTGTACAGTATATATATGACGCATATATGGTCTTCGCCTCACCGCCATCTTCATATATGTGATTCAATACAATATATATTTAGTACATATATAGAGCATATACGAGCCTCGCCTCGACACTGTTGCCATATATATGATTCTGTACAATCTATATCAGTCCATATATGACAAAAATCAGCCAGTCCTCGCTTGAAGACTGACTCATTTTCTTTTAATTAATGTTGCCTTTCAGATATTCCAGGTATTGTCGATATTTTTTAAGCATCATGTTCTTAGCATACTGTTCCATGTACTCGTAGTCTGGTTCTCCAGTAGCATTAACGGGAAGCATGATCCGCTCATGCTTAATACTGTCTTTGTTGCCCATGTGACCGTAACTGTATTTAGAACACGTCTGCTGAACCATACGTGCCATAAACTCACCTCGAAATAAATTCAAGTTGTTATTTCGCAACATAAGTATCGAGGAACCGGCTCCACCACGTCCGAGGAAATCTATTGGTTGGTAAAAAGAACTCCCATCAACGGGGCTGACTGTAATGCAGTTACCTGCATCAAGCTGTTCATCCATATGGGGTTTACAGCACTTCATCACACCATTGTTTGTAGCGCCCGACGCAACAAACGGTATATCGCCCATTTCATAGTGGTCCTTGTTTCTGGCTTTTGGACGACTAATTTCGAATAGCTTACCAAGCCGAAACTCCTTCCATTCCTTTTTATCAAGAGTAGCAATTTGCTTGTATTCCAACTGAGCAAGCTGGCTAGCAACATAGATCCTATACCGCATGAGCATACCCCTCCTTATTTCGGAGGCATACTGCGTCATGTAACCATAGTCAGGATTGCCCAAATCATCAACAGGAAGCATAAGCTGCATTTTTTTGATGCGCGAGTCATTAATTTCTCGATTAAAATTAAAGTTTACCCCTTGCTTCTCTACCATTGCAGATAGGAAAAGGTAACTTTCTTTTGAAGTATCTTCTCTCCTCAGACTAGTCACATGGTCACTTGCCACAAATTTAAATGGTTCATAAAAAGCGGTTCCGACACTCCCACTGTTAGCAAGACTTATGCAATCGTTAAAGATCCTTGTTCCATGAACAGCTTCAATAAAACTATCCACACCATTATTGTTTGCTGTAGAAGATACATATGGTACTGCACCTGGAACATGATCAGCTTTTTTCAATCGCTTGCCGCGCTGAATTTTAGAGAAAATTTCTGATACATTATAATTATTCCACTCTTTTTCAACGAGTTTCTTCATCAAAATTCCCCTCCTTTTTGTCTTCAAACAGATACTCACGGTTCTGCATGATCATGGAGAACTCAAACGTCAGGTAGTCGCCAATAGCCTTCTCAAAGTCGGCATCAGTCGGAATCTCGTCATTGAAATAATAGAATGAGTGCAACCATTCGTCATCAGGCTTGACGGTAGATTCAACGCAGAACTTTGATGGTGCTTCGGTACGGCCGTTCCAGACGTCCAGCAGATGCTGACGCTTGTCTTTGGCAGAATCGCCTTCGACCAGCCCAACGTGTGCCCGCACCTCATAGCCATCATCGCGAAAATCGATAAATTTGCAGATTTTGTCTGCCGGGTGTGGCTCCCCAGCCGTGAACACGGCAATGACTGGGTTGACTCCCACGCCATAAAAGGTATCTGGATTGCAGGTTATCACGCCTTCCAGCGTATGCTTCTCCATGATTGAGTCTTTAAAGTCCTTTTCCGCCTTGGATTTTCCCGTCATGCTGGATTGTGGCACGATCACCGCGGCTCTGGCGCCAATCGTTAAAGAATCCAGCAGGTGCTCAATGAAGGAAAGCTCATATTGTGACGGATCTGCTTTGGTGCCTTGCGAGTATGGCGGATTCATTAAGCCAACGGTTGCGCCCTTCAGCTGCACTTGCGCCGGGTTTTTGGCAAGAAAGTCGCAGCACTCCAGATTGCTGTTGCCGTCGCGACGCAGAATCATATTAGTGCAGGCAACGGCAAACATATTGCTCTGTAGCTCAAAACCATGGAGCTGTTTCTTCTTGATGTTCTTCCGCTGCTGATCCGACTCGGCCAGCGCCAGCATGCGGTGCATGGCTGAAATCAGGAATCCGCCCGTTCCGCAGGTTGGGTCCAAAACGACGTCATCTGCCTGCACGTTCGTCAGCTCACACATTAAATCCGTAATATGATGCGGCGTAAGAATTATGCCCAGCGTCTGACCGTCGCCGCCGGAATAGCTCATGAACTCGCCATAGAACCGTCCGATGAAGTCCTCGCTGGTCTTTTGGTACTTGATGCTTTTAAAGACGCGATCGTACAGAAATTCCGTATAGTATCTTAATGGCGTTTTTCCTAGCGTTTCGTTGACCTCATTTAAGCGGAAACTGGTCTGAAGAATTGAAAACTCGGCCAGTAGCTTGTCTTTCTTGGCATCTGGACCCACGTTTGAACGTGTCAGGCGTCCTTTAATGGCATTCATCAGCTTATCGCCGTCGTACATGCCGGGCGTCTGATCGCCCGTCAGACTATCAATATTGAAGCCGCCGTATTCAATCTCATCCAGCGCCAGCAAGATTCCTGCAACGACCAGCGGCTTGTCTTGATCTTTCAGCGTCCCGTACGTACGCAGATACTCGTGCAGCTCAGCCGCGTCCTTTAAAATCTGCGCCGTCGTCTTCTCGACGTCCGTCTGCTCCTCAAGCACGTAGCGTGTGTAGTATTCGCGTATGTTGGCCGGCGAGAATGAGACGAAAGATTCAAGGTCTGGCAGTTCCTTATATCCTTCGCGATCATCAACATAAAGCGGCGTAATCTTATGATGCTTTTCGCTGCCTGACACGCCAACGGCAAAGACCTTCTTAAAGGTGCTGTTTTGCGCGATATGTTTGGCATAGAAATAGGCACCGTTGACGGCATAGTCGGTTACGGCTTTGACGTCCATCGCAAGAATCCCGTTTTCGTCCAGTTGCTTCTGCTTATCCAGTGTAGCCTTATCCTCAACTACGAGCACGTAGTCTTTGATAACGGCAACGTACTCCGGGTAGCCGGCCTGACCCGTCCCGCGTTTTGAGGCAGTCTTTAGGGCATCGTTAATTTCCTTCACGTTGGATCCCTGCGCATCAAAATTAATTCCGGCTTCTTGAAGCTGGGAAGCTACCCACAAGTCGGTTCTTACTTCTTTTTTAGCCAAATGAGACACCTGCCTTCCAAGGCGTCTCATTGGCAGCAAAAAAGGATCCACTAACTGAAAAAGTCAGTGAATCCCTGAAAAATTGCTTGACAAAAAAGCGCTGAGCTACATAATCAGCGAGTTGAGTTGAGTTGAGTTGAGTTGAGTTGAGTTGAGTTGAGTTGAGTTGAGTTGAGTTGAGTTGAATTATTCATAAATCAAACCTCGAATGTAAGTATTTATCCAGTAATTGATTATACACTATCATTTTTTTCTAGCAGCAACGTATATATAATTCTGTATGGTATATATATGACCCCATCCTGATACCGCCCTCGTATATATGATTCTGTACAATCTATATATGACGTATATATAGATCCGCCCTCGTCGTCACTTCCATATATACAATTCAGTACAATATATATTTAGCATATATATGACACATATATGGACCTCACCTAGTAGCTGCTTTCATATATATGATTCAGTACAATCCATATTCAATCTATATATAGCAAAAATCAGCCAGTCCTCGCTTGAAGACTGACTGATTTTCTTTTACTTCTTTTTTTCGGATTCTGCATCGGAACCTTCGTGCTCCATCGCCCACTTGGCCAGCAGCGTTGGTAGATCGACGTTGCCGTACTTGTTGGCTGCCATCTTGATCAGCAGATCCAGCGAGACGGTCCGGTTTTCCTGCGCGTTCAGCCAGGCCACCGTCTGACTGTCCTTGACGAAGCGGAACGAATAGGCGGTTCTTTCCGTTTTTTCTTTTGCCATTTTCTGCTCCTTCCTAAATATCAATATAAAATATTACCAATAGTATAGCATTTATGGCCGAATTATATCAATTAAAGAATTTTAATCAAAAAGATCAGTACAAACGCTGGCAATATTAATATTTACGCTTTATAATTGCTATAAATTAAATATTAATTAGCATTGAATGGTTTTTGATGGGTGCCATTTCAGCTATGTCTTTACCTTTACCTGCTCAACGTCCAGAACAATGTTGGTTTTTGACGGGTGTCATTTCAGCTATATCTTTACCTGGCATTCTTTGAGCAAGAAATACTCTGCAGTTTTTGACCGGTATTATTTCAGCTATGCCGCTACCAAGTAAGAGAAAAAAACTTCCCATAAAACAAATTTAAAGGAAGGAACTTTCCCTAAAAAACAATCAATGTTTTTGATGAGTGTTATTTCAGCTATGTCGTTACCAAAACTGCTTCACGGACGATGCAAATACGGGTTTTTGACCGGTATCATTTCAGCTATGTTACTACCGGAGGAATGCGTGGATCGATTAGATCGGTAGTTTTTGACGGGTGTCATTTCAGCTATATCTTTACCAGGGGTCAAGGGGAGCGAAGCAGTCCCTTTGTTTTTGATGAGTATCATTTCGGCTATGTTTTTACCTAGAACGCTAAGCAGGAATGCGATCGAATAGTTTTTGATGGGTACCATTTCAGCTATATCTTTACCAACGTAGTTTAGAGAAAGAATCTTCCTTCTGTTTTTGACGGGTGTCATTTCAGCTATGTTACTACCGCGTTAAACACAAAGAAAGGCAGTACTTTTGTTTTTGATCGGTATCACTTCATTTAATTGCTAAAATAATATTTTAGCTTTTTAATCAATATCATATTGATATTCGATAAAATTCATGCTATTATAACTACCAAGGTAGAGCATAGCTGAAGTGATACCCAAGTAAAAATCACGCAAGGGCAAACGCCCAAGCTTTTCATATGTAGTACCGCACTCGGTTTGCGGTCAGGGTCAGCTTAGTGCTGGCCTTTTCTTTTACCCTAAAACAAGGAGAACATCATGCCAATTATCATTGAAATCATTCTGTTTTTGGCCATTCTGGCCCTGGATCATGCGCTTGCCAGCCAGACCGAGCGCTTCTTAGATCAGCTTAAGCAGCTCAACCGCCCGCGTTATCAAAGCTGGCTCAAGCTCAACGCCATCTTTACCGGCTTGAACATTCTGCTGCTGATCCTGGTTGGCTGGCAGCTGTTCAAGAGTCAATACGCCTCCGCCTGCGGTATCTCCCTGATCGTCCTGCTGGGCGACACGCTCAAGTGGCACCGCATTCGGCAGACCGTCAAAAATTAATTATATCAATACAAGAAGCGCCCCACGATCATTGACCGTGAGGCGTTTTTGATACGCTAGGCAATACTGCCTACATAAAGTATAACATTTATTTTAACAAGGTAAGATCATAGGCAATTTGATCATTAATATCATTTAATTCGCCAGCTATCTTAGTTTGTTCTTCTTGCGATATAAAAGGAATTTTAATATTTCTCAAGGAATCAATGGCTAATTTTGGTGTACCTGTTTTTGTTATCGAATCAAGAATTGATTTTTGCACTTGAGTTGCGTTCAGTATAAACATAAGGTATCGACTATTAATCTTGTTGGGATTTTTTGTGACAATCTTATGTGCATTTTCAGTTAAAGAGATAGTAACGTTTTTATCTTGTAAACGCGGAATCATACCAACTTTTCCAATAGTTCCAGCAGCAGAAATGAAAACATCAGAATCATTTAATATATAATTTTTAATGTGATCAAATGTCTCATCATCAATATACTTTGCATTTTCTAAGTTAATACTATTATTCTCAAAATCACTAATTACTGGATAAAAATGATTGGTTTTAAACGGAGCATAGTCATACTCTTTAGGAATCCTTTTACCGCCTTTTACTTTAATAATACCTTCTGATTCCAACTCCCCTAGTGTAATTAACTTATCAGAATTCTTGGTGTAGATTGCATCAATGGAACCAAGCAGGTCTCTTTGTAATTTTTGCAATTTTATAGATAAGTTTTTCTGTTCGTCTGCTGTTGCTTTGAGCTTTGATATAAGGTTTGTAACCTTATCTTTTTGTATTTTGACATTCGGTATCTTGAATCTTTCCATGTTTTTAACATAAACATGCTTCTGTACTGAACCTGTAGCAAAAGAATATACATCATCCTGTTTGTTTTTTAACAGATAGTATAGATCCAAAGTAGTGTATCCCGAATCTTCTTTTGCAGTAATGGTAAAACAATCTGATGCAAATATTGGATCACTATGGTATGCAATGTAGCCGGCATATTCTCCACTTTTAGAAACCGTTATTGTTGGAGTTAGACGATTTGGCTCAGCCGTATAATATGCAGGTTCCCTGCCACCTGCAATAACCGGTATCTCACCCGGGGATACCGCTGATGCTTTTATGGCATCACCATTTAGAAGTTCCGCAACTTTTTCTAGTGAGATTGTTCCTTCATCGCCATAATCTGAAACAGTTTCTTTAAGAGCTTTATTAAGCGAAATTTTAAACGTGTTGTCCTTAACACTAAAATCCAATAGTTTGTCTAACCTGGTAACTCTGAAGTAAGGCTTAGCGACATCATCAATTACGGTACTTTTAGCTTTCCCTAAGAAAGCATCGTGAACAACTTTATTCAAGAAATTACCCTTACTGCCATATAGAAGCGTAAGATCTTCAATTGAATAATTTTTAATTCTTGGATGAATTCCTTCGTGACCTCTACGAGTGTTGAATTTATAACCCAATAATAATTCTTCTTCATCTTTCTTATTATCTGGTGTTTGTATAATGACACATTCATGCATTGATAAAGAATAATTTAGTAGTCTAGTAATCTCTTCTTGCTTTATATACTCAGTTTTAGTTAATGGCTCTTTCAATTTTTTATATTGCTTAAGATAGTCGTTAGCTGTTTGGTTTTCCCCATCATAGGTATCATTCAATAGCTTTTCGTAGTCAGAAATACCAAAGTTATTTCCAAAAACCTCTCTTAGATAAGAACTAATACATTTTTCATTGCCATTAAGGGTAATGTCATTTATAGAAGTCCCATTTAACAAGTGTTCAATATCCTCTTGAATCCTTCTTATATCGGCATCCTTTCTCCTAATTGCAAAAATTGTAACTGTTTCGACTTTGGTTGCCGCAAAAGTAGACCTACTTGGATTCTTCATTACTGCAACTATCTTGAATCGCTGTAATAAGATCTGTCTGGCTTGAACATATATTTTATTTTCTGTATTTAGGATAGCTGAAGGTAAAACAATTGCCATCAAACCTGTCGCCTTCAATAACTGCGAGGCTCTTTCAATAAATAAAGCTTCAATTTCTGAACTGTTTTCCGTAATTAGACTGCCTAATTTAAAATCCTCTTCTAGATTTGGTAGTTCAGATTTAAATTCATCGACATGATACGGTGGATTTGCGATTAAAACATCGAAAACCGGATTTGCATATTGCTTCTTGTCAACATGTAAATCGCCTACATAATCTGGCGAGGTGAATGAATCTAATCCGTTTGCCCGACGGATTATGGCATCACCATCACCATTCAAAAAGGTACTAACTTTAGACGTTTTTACCAATCTATAATCAACGTCCAACCCATAAACATAATTTCTCGACCATTCGAATGGATTAGTCTTAAACTGTTGGAACATTTTTTTATTGGCATTCGATAGACCGGTAATATCTATATTAGAAATTATACGTTGCATACGATCCATATATTCAGTAAGAAAATGTCCACTACCTGAAGCAAAATCGATCATCTCTGGTAAGAGCTGCCGAGTCATTGAATCATTCATTATATGATTAGTCTTTTCTTTTAGTGGTAATGATTCAACCATGAACTTCGCTAAAGGAACTGGTGTAAAGAATTGGCCCGCTTCTTGCTTAAATCCATTGGATAGAATATTTTCAAAAAAGTCGCCTAAAAATTGTTGTTTTTTCGCATATTTTAGTTTATACGGCGCTATAAGGTCTACCAGTTCTTTAAGGATTATTAAATTATCATGATATGTTTTTTCATCATAAACATCTTTAAATTGAAAGTCAGAGTTGGTTTTACTCTGTAAATGTTCTATTTTCTTTATTAAATCGTCCGTCTTGGTTCCAGCAAACGTAGAAATAAGCTGCTTAATTTCATCCATATCTTTATCGGTGTCGATATATATTTGAATGAAGTCACGTAGTCCTTGTGAGTATAAAGACTCAATCCGTGCATACAAATCTTCTAGTGATTCATTATTTCGCTTCTGAAAAGATAAATTTTCTGATTCAGGGGTATTAAACTCATCAACAATTTTAGCTACGAATAGATTCAGCACTTTGTTAAAAGCATTCGTTTTATCAGAAATTCCATGCTTCCTAAGAATTTTCAGAAAATTGTGAAACATCAATGAGGAAGTAGACTCATCCAAATCTATAAGGTCCTTTGGTTTTCTCTGAATTCCTTCCAAACTATAAGGCAAGATAGATGGAGATATCTCAAAGGCTTCATTAAGAATATGTACGTTACCATTTTGTACATATTCCTCTAAGCTTCCATATTTTTTCCATTCAGAAGTTGTTACTATAAATTGTTCAGGACTAATATACGTGTCGTTAAAGTCGGCAGAAACTACCCCCACATACTGCAGATTGGAACTTAGTGCGTAATAACTTGCTATCTGTCCTTGACTTCTACTTAATTCTTTTGAATTTCGTTTAAATTCTTTTCCAGGAGTTTTAACATCTAAGACCATAAATGGTACACCACTAGGTGAAAATACTACTAAGTCAATATACGCAGGTTTTCTCCCTAACTGAATTGCTTTTTCAATCGCAATATTTTCCGGCCTGTATCCTGATTTAATCAGTCTAATATACCAAAATAATTGAATTATAAACTCTGGCTTATTTAAAACTGAACTCGTCTTACGATCTAAAGATTTTACATGTCCCCAATTAACTAATCCTGTTTTTTTTTCGTTAAAATCCACCGTAATTGTGTCTACATACTGATCTTTATAGTAGAGGGCATATTCATACTTATTTTCCACACCATCTTTTGGTGAAAAGCCCATTTCTCTAAGTTGTTTCTTTGTAGTTTCGACATTTGCCATTTATGCCACCGCCTTTCCAGCGGCAGCAAAAAAGGATCCACTAACTGAAACAGTCAGTGAACCCCCGAAAAATTGCTTGACAAAAAAGCGCTGAGCTAAATAATCAGTGAGTTGAGTTGAGTTGAGTTGAGTTGAGTTGAGTTGAGTTGAGTTGAGTTGAGTTGTTCATAAATCAAACCTCGAATGTAAAGTATTTATACAGTAATGATTATACACTATCAGATTTATATCGGGATCATATATACGATTCAGTACGTTATCTATATATGAACCTCAATGCCATTCTCGTAAGTCCAATGTTTTAATTTTGATATATCATTCGTCATGTAGTACTTGGCAATTAAATTATTCCATTCCGGCCACTTATCAAGCGGAACGCTTATTAGCCCAGCCCCATTGTCGATCATAAGCTTATTAGCGACTAATGTTGCGGTTCGCTTGTTGCCGTCCCAAAAGATTTGGTTCCGCATTAAGTGATACATCAGAGTTAACGACTTATCAGTTATTGAACTATTTTTGTTTGCCAATAACTCGCTCAAGTATCCTGCTTCTGCTTCACTATTAACCATTGGCGGCTTATATTCGCCTAATTCGGTATCAACTCCTCCTTCACCAGTTCTCAACTCGCCTGGTGCCAAAGATTCGTTTAATGCTACAATTCGATTTACGTTTTTTAAAAAATCTAAATCAAGTTTTTCATCAGAGTTGATTACATATTGCCAACCTCGTTTCAGTTGAACAATAATATTTATATCGTCAGTAGGTACATCATCAACCCCTAATCCATCGATTATCATTTGCGTCTGGGAAAGAGTCGCCTTTATACCTTCAAACCGTGAAGTGATATAAACCAGATGGGTTAAGTTACTTCTCGCAAAACGTCTATTTAGATCTTTGGTCAGCTCAAACTTATCTTCTAACATAAAATTCTCCTTATTTGCAGGTATAATTATCTATAATATTAAGGCAAACGCTGAGGTTTAGGGAAAGAGGGAATGGTTATGACTTCGATTATCGAAAAATCGCTTCAGGAATACCAGGATTTTTTGGCCGGCAAGAACTCCGACGTTGAGATTATCGAGGCTGATCTTCGTTAGCTTTCGGTTGCCTAATCAGCTGAAGTACCGTATACTCAAACTATTTAATTATGTCTAGCCGGAAATCCCGTGATTTTAGTCATGGGATAGATAGGCCTACTATGATAGAATACTTGTAGATAGTAATGAGATATATCGTCCCTATGGCAACCTGGGGACGTAAAAGGCATTGGTAATTAGATGATCACTGCTCAAGCAGCCGTGGCTGTTTGAGTAAATCGTCTGTATCTATGCAAATTGTGGTTCAGATACTCAATACTGGGGTGTTTGCCCACAAGCCATCGACTTTAGCCGATGGTGGTTGACTTGAATACAATCAACCTTGTGCCAGCCAGGCAGCCGTTAGATGATTCTAGCGGCTGTTTTGTCGTTAAATAAAGGCGGACCGTTCCAGCAGGAGCGATTCGCCTTTTTGATTTTGAGTTATCCTAATGATTTATAGCTGCGGTGCAGGCCAGTCGGCGAGCTGAACCAGAGTTTGGTTCCAATCGGCAGACTGATTGCTGTTGTTGAAAACAGTCCAAAATTCTTAATAATCGGCCGTCCCTGCTTATCCGTGAGTGTAGCAAAGAACGCATCGGCATGCAGGCTCATCAAGATGTTCCGGAAGATCGTCAGTTTGTCGGATCCCTTGAGACCATTCCTTAATGGCAATTGCTCAAAGACTTGCTGATAGGCTTTTAAGCGTTCGGCCGGCGCTGGCTGGTTCCCTGCCTGCATGAACAGAGTAAAGTGATCCAGCTGGCTTAGAATTTCGTCATAGGCCTGTAGTAGCACTCGTTCAGCCTGTTCATCGTCCATTCGGCCAGCCATTGCCTGGTACAGCTCCCAGCGCGTCTGCGGCGTCAAAATCAGCTGACTGCTGCTGCGCTTGTACTTGAAGCTGCTCATTTGATAGCTGCCGGCCATTGTCTTGACTTCTTGACCATGCAGCACCTTAGGCACGACCACCGTTAGCCGGCTCTGCCGTTCTCCCTTGGTCAGATAGATCTGTACGGCTTTGATGATGGCCTGTTCTGCCTCCTGCCGGCGGTTGGCTGCCAGCAGCTGATTGATGCGGTCAGAATCGATCCGCCGAATTCCAAGCACACGCAGGTAGGCCGGTTTTTGACGCTGACTTGGCTCAACGCGCAGAATCGTCATAAAGCCCATGTTGCTCTTGGCATATCCGCCATAAATAGTGGTTGGCAGGCCCTTCTTCAGCGGAATGAACTTGTCAGTGGCTTTCAAGTGTGAGACCTTGGTGGCATCAAACAAGGCGCCCCTGAACTCCGTGGCCATCTGGTGCACGATCATGTAGTGATAGCCGTAAACGATTCGTGCTTCTCTTGCAATCTGATCAGCCATCACTTCCCGTTCCCTGCTTAATGTTGCCGGCTTGCGTTTGGCCACGAGCGGATATAGCAGGTTTAAGTCGCGCAGGCGGCGAATGAACTGACGATTCTTCAGCTCACTGTCAACCGGCGTGCGCTGATATCTGCCGTAAACGAAGAAACTGCGCAGTTTCGGATAGGCCTGATACAGGTATTGACCAACCGCACCAATTAGGTAGGCGTCCATACCGGCATCGTAGTCGTTGATCAATGGCATGCGTGGCATCTGCCACCCTCTGCGCAGCTGATTGATCATTGCTTGCCGTACTTCGATGACCTCAACCTGCGGATAGCGATCGGTCAAAAGTGCTGCCGTAAATCTGGCCACCGTAGATTTTTCATTCAGCGCGCGATTCAGTAAGTGCAGCCGTTCAACATCGCTTAAATGCTGCGGATCCTGCAGCAGGCGGTTTTTCTTGTAGACCGGCAGCAGTCCCGCCCGTGCCAGATCGTCCCAAAGCTGCCGGCGTTTAGTACGGACCGTCGTCCAATCTGCAGCAGCAACTTTCCGAGCCGTCAGCACCTTATTGTTCATTGAGTCATCGTTGGTCAGATTCATAGGCAGAATCGGTGAGACCGCATAAAGATCAAGATCGTCTTGATTTAAGCTTCCACCAGTATAGAGATCCGTACCGAACTGTTGGAAATACAGATACAAGCGATCATCAATCGTCTTCGTTTGTTTAAGCGCCATTTTAAGCTTCTGACAGCGTTCTTTGTGCTGTTTGACAAATTCCCCTGGCAAGGCATCGTAAAGCTTCTGGAGCTTCTTTTTGCGCTCATTTGAAGCAGTTGACGGCTGCTGCTGACGGACAAAATTAATGCTGATGGTTTTGGGCGCAGACCCCATAAATTTCTGCACATCGTTAATGACATAGAGTGCCTGACGAATCGCCTTTTTATTGACTGGCGAAAGATAGGCCCGGTCCAGCACGCTATCCAGCGTATCATTGCTCAGATAGGCCGCGTTTTCTGCCTGCAGCTGTGCTTGGAAAACCCGTTTGGAAATGATCTGCATGAAGTTTTGATTGGTCTGCCAGAGTAGATCCATGATCGATCGTCCTTCGTTGTCATACAGCTTGGTCAGCAGTCGGTTCGAAAGCCGTCCCCAGCCGGCATAGTGCAGGCCCGCCAGCTGACTGCGCTCCATAACGCCCAGCCAGTGCAGCTCATTCAGCTTTTCCTTGTAGATATGACCGCTGGGGAAAACGGTTGACCACTCGATGATCCGCTCCAGATCACGATAATGCTTCGGCTTGTCTGCCTGACTGCCTAAGATTCGCCGCAGGTCTAAATAGCTGCTTAAAGAACTGACAAACCGTTTTGGATCAGTTAGACCGCTGATTGTCGGTAGACTGGTTCGATTATCAGCGTCAGTTCCCTTGAACCACTTTTGATCGACCATATATCGGGCCAGTCTTTTTACAGTAACCGTCTTGGTCTGCATGAACAAATCACGATAGATGCTTTGCTTCTGCGCGACGGTTAACCGTTGCTGGCCGTTGATTCGAATCGTATTCAGCTCATCTAAGACCTTAAAGCGCTGATACAGCAGACTGGCTTTAGGAAGTACGTCTTCGGCCAGCAGATAGGTATCATGCGCCGTCATATTGCGGATAAACGCATTGGCGGACGCGGCCTGATCAACCATTTGCGTGAAATTCCATGGCGTAATTTCCTGCTGATTAATCGTGCCGTTTTCGTCTGGCTTGCGGATCATCCAAGCAAAGCGGTTCTGCCCTGCTTCCGTCAAAGGACCAATGTAGTAAGGAATCCGAAAGGCAATCAGCTCATCCAGCTTGTAAGGCGCTTCGTCACGTCGTTCTTCAACCGGATTCGGCTCTGCCAGAAATGGATAGTACTGCCACTGATTGTTAATAATCAGGTCCAGCTCATGCTGAATCAGTTGGTGCGGAATGGCGCTGTTTTCCCGAATCCGCTGCTTAACCAGAAAATTATCGGCATCAATCCAAGCAAGCAGCTGCTGAGCTGCCGGAACTGCTTGATAGCGTTGCTGTTTTAAGACCTTTTTGACCACATCATTGAACTGTTCGCGCGTCAGGTTCTTGTCTGGTCTAGCATTGCGCTTCTTGCCGGCATAGCGGTCATAGGCGTCCTTTAGGATTCGATAGTCTTTCAGATCAGCGTCCAGCCAGAAGCGTTTCAGTACGTGCAGCTGCTGATCATAGCGATCGTAGGCTTCAATCTTAGCCTGCGAAATGCTTTTGCCGTCCGGAACGAGTCGTTCTAAGGTTAAACGGCTGTACAGTCGTTCCAGCACCTGCAGAATTGCTTGCCGTTCCGACGTAAGCAGATCGCCCAGTTCAAGTACGTCTTGATCAAACGTTTCGGAGCCGAAATTAAGTTTGATGCCAGTTGGCGTTTCCGGCCGATACAGCTGATCAATACTGAAGTCGTCGCCGGTAATGGCGTTGACGACTGCGGTGGCCGCCTGTTTTTCCAGCTTGAGCAGCTTGCCTTTTTCACTGCTGTTGATCAAAAGCTCTACTGCGGCTTTTTTAAGCTGCCCTTTTTTCGCTTGCTTATCGAGCAGCAGCGTTTTCAGCTGCGTACCGGTTTTGGTATCAGCATTCAGCTCAATCATTGCCGTGGCAGGATCCGCGGCCAGCAGTGAGTTGATCGTCTGCAGGCAGACATCGAGATCCAGTGCGTCATCTTCCGCAAAGCTAGCCATTGGCAGATCGCTTAGAAAATGCCCCCGGTATTTGACCAGATGATGAATGGCCAAATAAATCAAGCGCAGATCAAATTGTCGTTTCTCCGTCATCAGCGCCTGGCGCAGGTGGTAGATCGTAGGATACTTTTGAAAATATTGAGCCGTCAGCTTAGGTTCGCTGAACAGGCCTTCATTGTTGACGAAAGAGTACTTCAGGCGGTGCAGAAAGTCTGGATCGACTTTTGCCAGGTGCGGCGCGAAAAAATCGTTTAGATAGCTGATTCGCCGCCGACGCCGTGCCGTATTGCGGCGACTGGTGCGTTTCAGCCGGGTTTCTTCAGCCGTCTCGCCCGGTGTGAACTTGCTGACGCCTACAACTCGCTTGCGGTCACGATGAATCACCTTAAAGTTATTGTCGATTGCGGCATAGCCGATGCGATCTGATGCAATGCTTAATGCCAGACTGTAATCTTTGCTAGTAGTCATTAAAAAACCTTCTTTCTAAAAAAGGCAACCAGTCTCCTGATTGCCACTGTTCTGCTTAGTTCTGCTCCGTGGAAAGCATGCTGACGTCAATCTTCTTTTTGCCTGATACTGGTCCACTGGGCGTCTTAGCTTCCGGTGACTTTTTGACCGGCGTTGTGGTTTCTTCAGAAGCATTCTCTGAAGCCGACTGCTTTGGATCCGGCTGTTGGTTCATCTGATTGACCTTTTCTGCCAGCAGATCAGCCGGATCTGCCACGTTGTTGGCCATGGCACCCATCACAACCTGCATGAAATCGCCCTTGCCATACACTTGAACGAGAAAATCGATTGCCAGGCTTAGCGACAAGGTTTTGTTGTCCTGCGCTTCTAGCCATTCATAGGCCGTTGAGCCGACCGGAAAGCCGAAGCTATAGTTTTTTCGAGCCATTCAATCACCACCTATTCAGAAATTGCACTCAAGAGCAGTTCCAGGCCCTTTTCGTTTAGAAACTGAGCATATTCCGGCGCGATCCAGATAATCGGCACCTCATCGCCACCGGTAAAGCGGCGCAGCTTCTCCGCCAGCTTGGTTCGCAGACTGGACTGCGTAGCCATTGGGATCGAGCCGCCACCGTAGACATAGATCAGTTCTGCTTGAGCGTTAGCCGCCCGCATCGTTTTTGAGACTGCGGTAACAATCTCGTCAGCGAACGGATCCAATTGTTCATAAACGACCTTCTGCACGCGCTGCTGATGCTTGCGTGCGAATGGACTGACGCGCTGGGCCAGATATTTCTGCAATTGAGCCCGGCTATCGAACAAGCCCATCTGCTGTTTCTGCAGAACGTCATTGGCCAGCTGCAGGACGTTGCCATAGCCTTTGGCCAGCGACGTAGAGGCCTTAGCGTTGACCAGGTTGTTCACAAGCATAACCAGATCAGTCGTACCCTCGCCGATATCGATTCCCAACACGTTCTGTGTTTGGACGATATCATCAGCCGTAATTTCGGCCATATCGGCGTAGTTGGCTTTCAAGTCGGCCACCAGCGTTTCCTTGAATTTTTTATCAGCGTACTTGATATACAGCTGCGCTACTTCGCCTTCCAAAGCTACGTAGACCGACCGGAACTTGATGGCTACCGTGATTGGATCCTTGAAGTTGTGGAACGTTACCGTATGCGTCTTGCCTAGAAACTTATTCTTATAGCGGTCAATCACACCGGTATTCTTCCCTTCCGCAACGGGCAGTGCCGTGGCCATGTTGACCGTAACCTTCAGCGTCTCGCCGAGGTCTTCGCTGTTGAAGAAGGCGTCCTTGACCCGCTTGCCGGCAATCAGACTTAGCGTCAGGACCATCGCCAGATCATCGTCGCTCTTACCGGCGAAATCGTTAACGTCAAAGGCCGTCAATGGCAGATTGCTGTTAACCGCTGCCTGGCCAATCAAATAACGACCCTGCTTGGTTACGACTGAGCTTGAAACCGATACGTCCATCTTATTGATAAAGTCTTTCATGTAGGCCGCTTGCTGTTCTTGATCATCAAACGATACCGGTTCCGTAATATCCTGCGGCTTCTCGCTGGCAATCACCGATGGCATCTTGACCTTTTCATCATTTAAGGTTGCTTTGATTGAGCCATACCCTAAATCATTTGCTACGTTCAAAATATATTCCATAAAATCACCTCAAAATAGTTAACGTATATTTGTTATATTATTTTATATATCTATTATATATACGACTAGTTTTAATTACAAGGGTATTTTCAAATAAAAGATATATAAAATAATATTATACATATTTAAATCTGATAATAGCCCGCGTCGTCTCTGGCGCGAGGTCTCTTGTTTACTCTCTAGCAGCTCTATCCAGCTATCTAGCCTGCTTGCTATTCAGTGCGCATTTCCCTTGTCCCTTAATATCAGCACCCTGCAGCCTCTACAGCTTGCCTGCCATTAAGCCCACTTATACTTAACTTCCCCGTTATGGCTTGACCTCAAGCCACCCCCTGGGGTACCTGCGCACCTTGCCTATCTGCGGCAAAAAGTGCGCACACCATTACACCCCTATTTTTTACTTCTCAATAACATCTTAATATTTAGCAATATTAAGCAATTAAGACTTAAATTTCGGCAAACCGTTTAAGCTCATCTCGCCCTTGCTCCTTCAGATCATACAGTTGATTCGTACGATTGCTCTACTACAATTTCGAGCAAAACTTCGCGATAACCCATGAAAAACGCGTTTGATCTAAAGGATGGTCTGTTGCATTTCCGAGACATCCAGCCACTTTTTTACCGCCTGCTGTGGCAGAAGGTGTCGCATACCTGTTGTTGACTACAATTCCTGCTCCGGGTGTTGTTTGCTCTTTAGGTAAACTTCACTCCGTGTGTGCTTCGAAATCACGGACGCTTCGGGTGGCTAACGGCGCAGAGTCGCTGCTGAGCGGCAATTAACGATGGCCAATCGAAAAAGATTGCTCTTCTTGCCTGTAAATATTCAGTTAGGAATGCGAATTGCACACGGACACCCGCAGGTCCCCCAACACATTCAGGAAGCTTCGGAGTCATTATTTTTAAAGAAAGTTTTTTGACTGCTGAGCTTCCAGACTTCTTTATAAATAAAAATTGGTTGTCGACAAGTTTCGCCATCTAAAAAAATCAACCTCGTTCCAAGGTTGGAACGAGGTTAGATTCAGTCTGGCATGCTAAAACTCATTGTGTTAGAATTAATCAGTAAAGAAGAAGGACCTGCAAATTAAAGGATCAAGGAGACTTGATCGGGTAGCCGGCTGCCCCGGGGTCTGCGTATTGGAAACATGAGCAGGCGTAACCTGAATACGGCGTATACTCTCGTCCTCTCTGTTCCACGACTCAATGAGCAGAACAAAAGCCTACGATTAATTCGCAGGCTTTTTCTTTTGTTTGTAACATGTTAGAATACAGTTACTCAATAGAAGGCGACTAAATTAGAGGATCAAGAAGAGACTTGATCGGGTAGCCGGCTGCCCCGGGGTCCGCAAGTGGTAACAGGCGTGGGCGATAACCTGAATACGGCGCAAACTTTCACCTTTGCTTTTACTAATGGTACTAAGGGTTCCATTAATCGAGTACCACGTTTCTTGTGGTTAGGTCAGCCAAGTGCTGGCCTTTTTCTTTTTATCTTTTATATGATATAATTTATACAAATATGATATTTGAAACAGAAAGACGTGATCATTTTGGAAACGATTCAAGAAATTTTACAAAAAAATAACCTTACTCAAAGTGATGTAGCTAGAGCAAGTGGTATTAGCTTAGCAACCATTAATCAAGCAATTAAAAAGCCCGTCTCAAGCTGGTCTATCCGTATACTAAATGCAATCGCAGAAGTTCTACATCAAAGTCCAGGTAAATTGTTAGATAGATTGCAAAAAAGTCAATATTCTCTAGAAATTAATGACCAATATCAAACCATCCAAGGTGTTAAAATCAATGATTTAGAGCTATACCAAAATATTAGATTTGTTGTACAAAACAACGTTTTGGAAGGCTGGGAGCCAACAACTGAAGACATACTATTCTTAGTAGATAGTGCAGAACATCCGGATCCTAAGCTTGAAAAGGAATATCAGGAAATATTTGGTAATGATCAATGAACGATAATGAATTAGAAAAATTTTTTCTATACCCCAACGGAACTCTAAGAAACAAACTCAATATCTTAGATGCTGAAGCATTAAAAGATTATGAATACAAAGAGGTTGCTAAACATGAATTGTTTTATCTACAGAGAAAGCCTCGCCCTTATCCCAAAACATTTGCCAATCTAATTAAAATTCATAAATTTCTTTTTCAAAATATTTATGAATGGGCTGGAACTGTTAGGAACTATAATTTATCTAAAAACGGCTACACATTTCTTGAACCAGATCGTTTTGGCTACGCAATCCAGAATATTGATAATTTATTAGTAAATGCTAGTAAAATTAAAACATTATCTGCGGAGCAATATGCAGTTATTCTTGATGAACTCAATTATATTCACCCTTTTAGGGAAGGTAATGGCCGGTCAACAAAGCTTTTCGTTCAATCATTTGCCGCAAATCATCAACAAATTATTTGTTATCCAAGGCATAATGATGAAATGATTGAAGCATTGAACGATGCAGATGTTGGAAAAATTTCCAAACTGCTGTCTTTAAAAAATACTCGTACTAAAGATATCGCATTTCAGTATCTATATAATCAAAAAAAGAAACAATCACACAAAAGATAAAAGCAGCGTTATATCAGGAATTTCCCGGTATAACGCTGTTTTTTTATAAACAAGTCAGAACAATCAGAGTCGTTAAGTTGAACACCAGATGCGCGGCCATGCTGACGCGTAAATCGCCATATCGCTGATATAATCCTTGCAGCACCAAACTGATCAGCACGTATTCCCATAGCGACGTGTCCCCGTGCATGGCGGCAAAGAACAGTGCCACGACCAATGCTGCTGCGATGAATTGGGCCTTAGGCAGCATGCCAGGCCAGTGTTTGGTCATCCAGGTATCAATCCGTCGGTAAAGACACTGCCGAAACACAATTTCTTCCAGCAATGGCGCCACGATCACGATATAGATAGTATACAGCCATTGTTTGCGCATCATATGAAGTATGAGGCCGGTATTGCTGCTGCCAACTGTATTATTAGTCAATGCCTTGATTCCCAGCATGGCCAGCAGGACGGCTCCCCACGCGATTAAGCCCCAGCCAATACCTTTAAGGAGATTTATATCAATTGGCCGTTTGAGCTCCTTAGAGCGCCAAAATATGGCGATCAGCATGACCGTATCCAGCCCGGCCATTGCGTAGGAACTGAGATAAGAAGTCTTGCCGGCAAGCAGGGACGAGCCAAGCCAGATCAGATAATAGCTGATAACAATCGTCCAGTCCGTTCGTTGCGTCGTATCTTCCGTCATCAATTAAACGCCCCCAGTGCCCAAGCCGTGATTGTCCCTGCGAAGGTGGCGACCGTTGCCGCCAGCAGCAGTCCGAAAATATGCCGGCCCAGCCAGGAAGGCGTTTCGTAAACAGCCGAATCGGCCTTCTGCACCTGCGTCAATTGTTTGTTGATCATCAATCAATTCCTCTTTTCTATTGATCCGTCGTCGCGTCAACCATCGTAGTGCCAAGCTTTTGCAGTTTCGTAAACTTCTGTTGGTTCAAATCATACGTGCTGGTATAGACAACGGTAGTCGTTGCAGAACGCTCTGAGCCGTATTGTGCGGCATATTTAACGACTGAAACACAGTCAACCGTATTGGCCTCTTCATTGATCAGGCTGACGCGCGTATCGGCGCTGATAAAGCTGGACTGCAGCTTCATCGTGTCAATGATGCTGTTGCCCGTGTTGTCCTTTCCGTCATTGAAATAGGTCTTGTCGTTTAGGATCGTATCCGTCACCAGCGATTTAGCCTGAGCGCTGCGTGCAGCCCAGTCTGCTTGCGAGCTGTAGGTAAATAAGATCTTAAACAGTTTGGCCGCCTGCGTGCTGGCTTCATTTTCCGCTTTGGCCTGCTTGGCAGAATCCTGTTGCGCCGCTGTACCGGTAGCCGCTTTTTCTTGAAGCTTTCGCTGTTCCTGCTTCTTCGCCTGTTTAAGCGCCTTTTGTTCCGTTGCCAACTCCGTCTGCGCTTTCTGAAGCTTTTGATCATAAGCGTTCTGCTGATACTTAAAGATTCCCAGCAAGACTAGACTGATAAAGATCACCAGCACGGCAGCCAGTGTGGATTTCTTATTTTGTTCCATACTAATTGCCTCCATTCGTTTTGCTGCTGGTAATGACGTGAATCTGATATGAGTTGACGCTCAGATTTTCCAGATCATAGTTTAAGGTGATCAGATAGAGCTTTTTCGTCCCGCCCTGCTGCTCAAACTCTGTTGTTACATAGACTGGAACCTTGTTGACATTGTCGGCATTGCCGAATGCAACCATTGTGGCATCGTTTTTAGTAATTACCCATTTTTTCGTGTTGGGATCCTCGTTTAGATTGATCAGTTCCGTTGTCAGCTGTTTGCCAAGTGCGGCTTGCAGCTGTTTTTTATTAGCTTGATAATCTTTTTTGGAGTGCAGGTCTCCAAGTTCCTTGGCAATTGCGCCTTTCAGCGTTGTTTCGGCATGCTGTTCGGCACTTTTTAAATCAAATTCGTTTGAATACGGTGAATTCATCACTGCCTGCGTGGCCACGGCCTTCTTTTTCAGCTGCGTCTGCCGAATCTGCGCGTTAACCGTCTTTAGCTTGGTAGTATCAGGAATGCTGACTACCACCAAGACGGCACAAAGAATCGCCACTGCCCAGAGCACTATTTCGTTTTTCTTCAAAATCTAACCCCCTACTTTGATTGCCCGTCCTTGATCAGCTGTACCGGATCCAGCCACGTACCGTCATTGCGGAACGCTGAGCTTTCAGCAGCGCTAATTTCTTTTTTGGAAACGCCGATATGCACGTGATTGACCAATGGACTGGTTTCGGAACCGGACTTAGGCAAGGTGCCAATCGTATCGCCGGTCTTAACCGTGTCGCCTTCCTTGACCTTAATGTACTTAGCGGCCTGGCTATCTGAGAAGGCAAACTCTTGATAGACCTCGTAATAGCCATCATCAGACTTGACACAGACGTAGTAGCCTAAATCGTTTTGCGTAACCCCTTTGTGGCCAATCTTATAGACGGTTCCGCCGTGAATGGCCTTAATTTCCTGCCCGCCATAGGCGGCATCGCCAAAGTCGACGCCATCGTGGAAGTTACCCGTCCGACTCGTACTATGGCCAAACAGCTGCTCACCGGAAATTGCCGGATTGTTGTTTTTGATTGACGCAAACGGCCAGCCCCAGTCACCACCAGCTCCAGTACTTGAAGAACTGCACTGGTTCTCATCATTTTGCGCGTTAGAGCCACCATCAGCCGTTGCTGCGGCATCGCCTAAGATTGAGTCTGAACCGCTAATGTTGGCACCACCAAACAGCTCATAGGCAGTCCGTGCGGCCGCCCGTCGCGCACTGTTCGTATTTGCTCTGGCTGCAGCAGATGGTCGCTCATAGTAATTCATCCAAGCGGTTGCCGCATCTTCAGGCGAACCGCCCTTTGTGTCGGCAAAAAACTGTTTAACGGTTGCCGGTTCCAAGTCAATCACTACGTCTCGCTGGTTTTCAACGGACCACGACTTATCGGATTTGGGATCGTTGAGATACTTGCTGGCTGGGGTGAATTGATAGAGGCCACCACCAGTTCCGCCGCCAATTTCAGCTTGATTAAGTACGAACCCGGTATCTTCAGCCCCGCCAATATTGCCGACGATGCCGGCAGCTTGTGCACCGCTCATACCTTTTTCGGTCCAGGATTTAAACGTGGCTTCTGCATTTTTATAGGCTTCGGTTCCCACCTGCGTCCAGGCTCCGCCGCCACCGGTACTGCCTCCACCAATATCAGCAGTGCCACCGGTCTTGCATGATTTATTGCTGAGCATCATCATCATAGCCATGATGATACTTAGCAACAGCAATAGACCTGCAGCAACACCGCCAATAATCCAATACTTTTTCTTCTTCAAAAAATCCCGCCCCCTTAGATCAGCAACAGCAGCATAATCAGCGCCATAATGCCCAGTGCGATCAGCATGAATTTCAGCTTCTCATTCTGGTAGTCGGGGACGCGCTCATTATCTAAGAGCTGCTGCTTGCGTTTCTGAACGGCTGCATTGGTATCATCGCGCAGCCGCCGATAACGATTGATCGGGTGTTTGACCAGGTGATTTTTCTCTGCCTTCCGCACCGCTTTATCGGTAATCTCAGACTGGCGCTTATGTTCGGCATCTTTACGCAGTTGGACTCGTGATCGAATTGCCATCAAATGCCACCTCCATACCGCCGTTCCTCGTCATGCGTAATCTCAACCTTAAACTGCACATTGCGATCACCGTTGATATTCATCAGAACCTCCGTCTTTTCCAGCTTGGTCAGCCCCTGCAGCTCATCAGTCGTAGTTGAGCCGCCCAGTGCCATCTGCAGACGCGGTAAATCGTCATCAGAAATCTGGAAGAAGAAGCGAATCTGAAACAGCGAGAAAATCTTTTGCACGGCCAAAACGTACGGATCATGCGAGTTGCCGTTCATGATCAAGTCCTTGATCGTCGGTGCGGCCATCGTGATAGCGCAGAAGTTTTTGCGCATCTGTTCCATCATTGATGCCAAAAACTCAACGCCAAACGTAAACTTTGGATTGATAATGTTTTCAACCTCATCCACATTCAGGTAGTACCAAGGGATCGAATACATATCCAACGTGCCGTTTTTCAGCTGCTGGCGAAGCTTCATACCGTTTTTGATGATATCAGCGGATAACAGCGTCAAGACCGAGTAGATCTGCGCGTTAAAAATCGGCTTCCCTTGGGCCAGTAGCCCTTGAATGTTGAACGTTACCACCTGTTCGTTCGTCAGATCAGGAAACCTGGTGATGCCGTCAAACATATCGCCCTTGGATTCCTCGATGTTGGCAAAAGTAGAGGTGATTCGGTTCATTGACGTCACCATGTTGCTGGTCAGTCGCATACGCGGATCACGTTCCGCTTTTCGCTGACGTTCATTCGCGTACAGCACGAAATCTCGCAGCGTTGGGTACATATCGTGATCCAGACCCGTAATGCGCATTGATCGCGCGTTCTGCTGCGGATTGCGGACCCAGAGGTTCTGATCAATGTAGAAATCTTGAATCCAGCTGTCTAGCATCGTCATATCGTCACTGTTGGCGTCCTCGCTCAGAAACTTGAAGAAGTTCTTGAGCTTGGTTACGTGCTGGGCAAAGGAGTTGATCTCGTCGACCGTACCATCGTCATTTACCACTGTAGGAAAGACTTCAAACGGGTTGATCATGTTTTCCGGCTGATCAAGCTTGATGATGACGCCGTTCTGATCACGCGTCTGATCTGTATACTCGCTGGAGACGTCAAAGTTGCGAATGTAGGCCCCTCTTGCAAAAACATCGTCGTTCAGCTTTTTCAGCAGGGTTGACTTACCCATACCGGCATTCCCCGTCACGAAGAAAAAGGAACGCGTCCGGTGTCGATCCCGCTGAAACGGATCAAACATAACCTCGCCAGAAGTCCGTGTATAGCCGTAGTAGGAGCCGTTTGGATCCTCAAGCTTGACGTGGTTGAACGGATAGGAGCCTGACATTGAGCGGGCCGAAATTGGTACACCAACCGGGTGATTAAGCATATCCTGCTCACTCATCGTTGGAATGAAGATCGACTCAAAATCAGAAAGCTGCTCATCAGCATATCGAGCCATCATAAACTGGCCGTTTTCCCGAATCAGCCGTTTTGTCCGCTTCTCAAGTTCGGCTAGTGTTGGTGCATAGACAAAAATACGCATGTAGACGCGTTTCATGACCTCATTAGCCTGCGAGATCTGGCTCATCAGCCGCATTTGGTCCATGTAAGTACCGGACGCTTCTACGTTATCCATTTCCTTAGCTTTGCCGGAAACTCGAATTTTTTGTTCCGTTGCGGATCGTGACAGCTGCTTCAGAATTTCCGTCCGGTCTTCCGTACCTAGACTGATCACGGCCATGGTTGCATCATTATTGGTTAATGGCACGCCCCAAAACGGCATCAGTCCGTGTGCTGGATATTTGTAGACGCGCAGACACGTGACGTATCCGTCGCCCATTTCCAGGTAGCGCGCATGCCGCTTTAAATTGCCTTGCGGCTGAATCCGCGCCAGAAAGTCAAGATCATAGCCCGCCTGCGTTAAGCGTAGAATTTCTTTTCGTTTCATTGGATTCCCCCCTTATTTAATCTGCGTATTTAAGTTGTTGATCCGAAACAGCGTCTCTTCTTTACGTTCCAGATCCATTGGTTCCAGAATCAACGAATCGCCGCCCCAGCTGATAACCGCATCGCGTAGATTGCGCAACTCTTGCTTTCGCTTGCCGAAAATGATCAAGATAAACTCTTCAGATACCAGCTTTTTTTCTACGGCTACGTTTTGTTTCTGTTTGATATCGATATAGCGCAGTTGTGTGCGCAGCTGCTGCCGGCGTCGTGGATCGGTTTCCCGCTGCACTGCCTTCAGCACTTTAACGTACCGACTCTGCCAGTATGACTTTTGCTTAGAAGCATCGACCGGGAAAGGACTGATAATAATTTTCATATCATCGACTGCGGTCTGTAAGAAATGATGAAACCCGTCAATGATCTGCTGCTGTTCTCGGCCGGACATCGTGCCGACGCCTTGCCCGCGAATATTCAGCATATCGGCATAACCATCAGCTTTTTCCCGCAGCATGATAAAGTGATCGGCGTCCTTGGTAAAGCCGCGATAGGCCAGCAATTCCAGCATCGTGGCACTGGGTACGTTCTCTGATCCGCGGTAGTGTTCGCTATCTAATTGCTCTTGTTGACGTTTTTTACCAAAAAGTCCTGCAAAAGCTCCATGCCGCTGCTGACCAGCCATATCTGCACTTGCGGTTCCTCTAATCGCCAAAGTTCTGGTCCTCCTCTCTCATCTGAGCTACCGTTTTAAATTCGTAGTAGCCGAATGACTTAAACAGTCTTGGCTGCCGATTAACAATCAGCATCCAGATCACCTCAAAATTACGCTTGCCTGGGTTCGTATGCGGACGCAGATCCAGATAAATCGCCAAAATTACTGACGTGATCATAAACAGCGTCTGCTGCACTGTCTGCTCAGCTGGAAACAGATTGCCAAGCAGAAAGGCGCTGCCAATTACAATTCCAAAGCATCCAACGTCCTTAAGAAAAACACCGGTAAAAAACTTAATTTCCGATCGGACGTCAGGAACAACGCCAAAATCCATATGACGGCCTCCTTTTCTTGTTATTAATTCATCAACCAATAATACCTAGCAGTGCCAATCACTCAACATTCGCCAACCTCGTTCCAACCTTGGAACGAGGTTAAAAAAAGAGCCAGCCTTACGACTGACTCTTTAGTGGTTATTCATCATCTTCAAACGGTGCTGATTCTCGTCCGCTGACGTGCCCGCGCTGGGACATGTTGAAGCGTCGACTCGAGAGATAGCTGGTACTGGACTTCTCCAGTTTCTTACCAGCCTGATTGATTCGTTCGCTTACGCTTGGCTTTTCAACCGTCGTTTGCGGCGTATCGTGCGTTACCGTCTTCGTATCCGGTGCCTTTTCGTCACTAATCGACGGTGCAGTTCCTTGACTAGCATAACCAGCATTACCGTTATCATATTCATAGCCACCGCCTCTCGTTGGCTCTAACGTTCCGGTTGGTTCTGCTGATTGATGCGCTTTTTCCGACATATCAAATTTATCCGGCGCCTCGCCATTAATGCCGTGATCTGCTAATCCTGGCTGAGCATTGCCGCTATGGCCATATGCTTCCTGAGCATCGATTCCAGGTTCAGCAATACCGTTACCCATTTCAGAGTCAGCAAATGGCTGATTGCCTTGACTATCAATTCCGGGTTCAGCAATGCCGCTGCCCATTTCAGAGCCGGTAAATGGCTGATCGTCTTGACCATCGATTCCAGGTTCGGCAATACCGTTACCCATTTCAGAGTCAGTAAATGGCTGATCGTCTTGACCATCGATTCCATGTTCAGCAATACCGTTACCCATTTCAGAGTCAGCGTATGGCTGATCGTCTTGACTATCGATTCCAGGTTCGGCAATTCCGCTGCCCATTTCAGAGTCAGCAAATGGCTGATCGTCTTGACCATCGATTCCAGGTTCAGCAATGCCACCGTCCACAGCTGGATCTTCATAGGCACTCGGCTGACCATCCAGGTTTTGATCGCTGCCTGCATCTCCGATATTTTCACCGTCGACTTCGCCAATTCCCTGACCACCTTGGCCATCGCTGCCATAGCCGGCTTCTTCGCCCAACTCATCACTGCCGCCAATTCCTGTTGCCGGGCCATCGATCGTGTCGCCCTGTTGATCATAGTTAGTAGCATCATAAGGATTATTGTTCATGCTGTTGTCAGCGTTGTTGTCGACACTGGTGTCAGTCTGGCCAGAATTGTTGTTTTCACTGGAATTGTCAGCATTTTGAGTATTGCTGTTGATTCCGGTTGCGTTGTGATTATTGGACGGATTCTGACTCAGGTTATGGTTGGCTGAGTTATTCTGCAGATTATCGTTATCGTTGATACCGTGATTATTCTGCGATTGATTGCCCAGTGCCGTGTTGTTGCTGGAATCATGCGACTGATTGTGTGAGTTGTTGGAACCGTTGTTGCTATAGATTCCCTTGCTGGCGCTTTTGCCAAAACTGGAAACCTTGTTGAAGCCCCAGCCAGCAGCTCTGGCACCCATACCAGCCATGGCACCGCCCATCGCGCCGGCCGCCAGGGCATGCCCGCTTTCGTCGGCAAAGCCCTGCGAAACACCAGTAACGCGTTCAAAGTAGCTGATCCCGGCCAGCATTGCATAGCCGGCACCGGCGTAGATCACGATCACGGCCAGAGCGTGCGTGATCCACGTCATATCAGTTGGGAGCTTTGATGGTGCTACGGAAATGAAGATGAAGAACATCTTAAGGACCAGAACGATCAGGACCATAGAAAGATACAGACCCACGATCGAGTTAACCAGATCGCGCAGTTTTTTTGGACTGCGCACTGACTGGAACGCCAGAATCGGCGCAACCAGATTCATGGCCGTCAGCTCAAAGATATCCTTGACCACACGGATTGAGGCAATCAGAAGAATGACGCCTAAGATAATTGATTGTCCCAACAGTCCCATCCAGTCAACGTCATAGCGCGCATAGACGTCATCGTTGTTAGAGCCTGCCCCAACACCAGTAGCGTTTTTTACTAGAATATAGCCGCCGCCAGTCTGCTTAGACTCATCATTTAAGTGATACTGGAGCGGTGCCGTATAGTTCTTGTAAGGATCCTTATCCAAGCCCAGATTTTTGAGCGTATCTTTATCCAGATAATCGCCAAAATCCAAATTGCTTACATCGTTTTCATCACTAATCGTATTAAGTTTAGAGATATTCAGCCGATCTGGGTTTTCCTGCCAGCCGTGCCGGACAACGGTACTTAGATCAATGATATTGTTTTTAATTGGCTGAATTGCCAGATCATCAGTCATGCCTTTGTCGCTAGCCTTATTTAAGTCCTTACGGGCCGAGATTGCGACGTTGCCAACACCTGATGTTGATCCGGCGCCACTGACCGTACGCATCATCAATGGCAGAACCGTCAGCGTCAAGGCAACCATTAAGACGTTCGGCAAGATCTTGCCCCACTTGACAGCGTGACCCAGCGACTGCAGCACAATCACGATTAATGCTGCTCCCAGTAAAGCCCAGCCAATCGAAAACATCACGACGTACAGTCCATGCAGTGGCGATCCCTTGCTGGACAAGGTACCGTCCCAGCCCAGCAGGCTGAAGGTTGCCGTAAAGATTTTTTCAAAGCCGCGGTTAAAATCGTAAATCCAGTGTACCGGCACGGATTGAAACCAACCGGCCATCTTGCGAAACATACCCCAGGTCAGATGCAGATGCGGTCCCCATTCCTGGTAAAATTTGACAATTTGGCTGCTAGATCCGTCCGTAATTGGACTGTTGCTGACTGCCTGCGACAATTCACTATCTGTTGGCGCCTTGACTGCAATGATCGGCACCAACTGCAGCAGCAGGCTTTTAAGCATTGTCAGCATTAAGCGTTCCCCCCTTCAGAAGTTTCAGTTTTTAGTTGCAATATTTGATCCTTTGCTTTGTCAAAAAACTCTGGCTTGCCATCAAAAAGGCCAGCCAAGCTTTTCCAGCTGTTGTTTTCCGGCTTCGACCAGTAGTCATGCGTATCTTTCAAGAAGCGCATGCGTCGTTCGCTTGGCAAGCCTTGTGCCAGCAGCGTATAGACTACTCGAAACGTGCCATCTAGCAGTTCTTGGTTTTGCAGTTCGTCCGCTGTAAAAATCTGATCGTCATCATCGACCAGATCATTCGTGCCAAAAACATCATCAGGCTGCAGAAATTCTTTCATGAAATCTTCATCGCCCAGATGAGGCTTAGCTCCATGCGGCTGATCGCTGGCCATCGAATCGTCGTTGCCAAACGGATCTACCGGTGTTGCCTGTTGGCCATCGTCCATCAGCTCAAGCAGCTGATTATAGGCGTTATCGTAGTTGATGCGCAACGCTTTTAAGTCTAGCGAGCGATGCGGCGATTTAATGCCAATATCGGATAAGGTCATTTGATCATTGAACTCATGCCGCAGGAACGTATATCTGAATGGCATGGCCGTCTGACCATGGTCAAAAATTGGCATTGCAGCAACCGAATGGCCTTTTTGATCCTGACGATAGACTGACCGCAAGACGACCATTTCCCCACCCATCAGCTTCATCAGGTCATTCATTGACATGATATCCTGGCTGATGAATTGGTTTGAGAAGCTGGTGCCATGCACATCGCCCATTTTGCCGGAACTGGTCTGCACGTTGACAGTCCGCTTACCGATTTTGGCCGAAATAGTTTCTGCCGTCTTTTTGGATTCCGTCAGAATGTATAGGAGATTGGCACAGTTGGACTCAATCGTATCTGCCTGCTGCTGTGAGTAGTTGATCTGCAGTTGCTCCAGGTTTTGCACGATGATATCAAACAGCAGGTTTTGCCCCAGACCAATCGATACCTTAGTATCCATATGCGAAATTGGCGGCAAGTTCCCAAATTCATCAAGCAAGAAATGCACTCGCGTAAAAGACTTACGCCCGTTAGCCAGCGCCGTAGAGTAGATCGTGTTGAAAATCTGATCAACGGCAAATGCCGGCAGCTGGTTGTACGATGGATTGTTTGGCGGCGTCACCAGGAACAGGGCCACTGGCGACTCTGAATAGTCCATCTTCATTTCCGCAACGTCGCCAGCCAGCTCATTCTGCTTGATCGTCAGCTTGACCTCTTTTAGCAATGGCTGATGCGTATATGGATCACGTTTAAACGAATGCGCCGTAAAACCATTGCGCTGATACAGCTTGCGGCCAGTGACCACGAGTTTGGCATCACGATAGTCCGGTTCGTTTTTGCGATAGTCGAAATCAATTTTGATCGTAAAATTATCTGGCAGCTTAGCCTTGATCGCGTAGTTGAGCATACCAACCTTATCAACGATCTGCGTCCGCTTCTCCAGCTTTTTGCCACTATCATCATCAATCTCAATCACCGCCGTCTTAAACTTGTAGCGTTCTGGCAGCCGAAAGCGCATCGTCCGTGGAAAACCGATACTCTCAAAATTAACTGAATTTTTTGAGGTCAGCTTGGCAATATTGGACTGCTGATAGATCTTGATTCCTTCCATTGCCGAAGAATAAATGTTACCTGAAGTCTCATCACCGGCAAATTTTGATTGCGCAAACGAGTCCAGTGCCATCTGCCGAAACTGGCTATAGTGCTTTTCGTTGAGTTTCTGCATTTGTGCAAAGTAGACAAGCAGCTTGTTTTTCTGCCCGGCAATCGATGAATCGCTAGGCATTTTGAGACTTTTGTCCGCCATCAATTCCTCTGCACTTGGTACGATATCGCCACTCGCATTGACGTTGACTTGCTTAGAACCAAGCTCCGTCATCATATGCAGTACGTTGTCCATCGTTACCTCGTCCCAGCGATCGTTACGTTTAGCATAGTCAACAACTGCCAGAATCAATGCGTTCAGCAGGTTGATCGATGAGTTCTGCCAGAATTTATCCTTAGCATTCGGATCGACATAGATACTTGACGACAAGGTATTGACAGCCTGCTGCGTTTCATCATAGTAACCTTCTTTGGCAAATGAGATTATCTGCTGCAACGGATTATAGCTCATGGAGAAGTCCGTATTCTGAAGGTTAAGCACCTGTACGTTGTAGCCCCGCTTCCTCAGCGTCTCATAGCTCATCTGGTACAGTTCACCTTTTGGATCGTTAACGACCATAGAGCACTTTTCCGAACCGCGTGACAGAATATCAACTAACGGCATAACCAGCGTCTCACCTTTACCAGAACGAGTAATCCCGACAATCAGGGAATTAACCGTTGTCTGATCAATTGAGTAGAACCCTTTGGCCGGTTCGACAAATGGCAAAGCATTCTTGAGCATTGGCAAGCGCGTTGCCAGCTGACTGACCTCCGGCGCGAAATAATAGCGCAGCCAGGCAACCGGGTGATGCTTCAGAAAAACCGGTGCCGTGGCTTTAATATGCGAGACGGGAATCCCGCCGACGCCATCATATTCAAAGCCGCGATCTGGAATCTGCGGATACTGTACCAGCACCTCATCTTCCGTTGTTAGTCGATCATTGCCATACTGATTGCCATGATTCGGCCGCCATTTAAGCCAAGTCTTGATCACCAGCGGCAGCATTACCCCGGCACCGATCAGTTCAATCACTGCAAAAATCAGCGGATTGCTCCGCATGACCTGATAATTGCCTAAGTTGGCCGTTTGCCAACCGTTGCTCAGTATTGCAAATACTTGTGCGTTGACTTGACCATTCAGAAACTGATAGCTATCCGGCGAATGAAACCAGTCAATCGTTGCCCGGATTCCCGCGGTCAGCCAACAGTTAAGCCAGCCGACAAAGAGCGCCCAGCAGATCCAAATTATCGTCAGGACGATTGGTTGTCCGATCAAGCGTCCCTGTTTTCCATCTTTACGGTGTCTTTCCCTATCATAGTTAAAGGCCAATAGCACCACCATCCTTTCGTAACTTCAGACAAAAGCTTAGTTTAAATTCCAGTTCAGACAAGTTCCGCCATCAAAACAAAAACGACCATTGTCTGCAAGACAACAGTCGCTTAATTGGATATTACTTGTTAGCATCGCTGACCTTATTAGCCAGATCAGCATCGCCGGCTTGGTTCAGCAATGATACTGCCTGCGTTGAGCGGTAGCGATCGTTCATGGTCAAGTCGGTTCCCATTGCTTTAACCGCTGCATCGGCAGCCTTAGCGTCGTTGTTGATAATTGCCTTATCCAAGGCGTAGTACTTTTCGTTCTTGTACTTGTCGAGTTCAGTACCGTTGCTTGCATGCAGGGCATTCAAGGCAGCCTGAGTCTCATCGGTCGTTGAGCTGGTCTTGTAGGATTCCTGCACAACGTTGCTGTTGGCTTGTTTAGCCTTAGCAACCTTCTTGTTCATCGTCTGCGTAATCTGTTCTACGCGAGCAGCGTTTTCCTTATGCTGCCGGTAAGTGTAGTAGCTAAATCCGCAGATCATCAGTACCAGCAGCAGGAAGAACATGACAACCAGTCTTTTGACTCCATGCAGCATGCCGTCCATCTGTTTAGTGTATTGTTCGCCGTGCCCTTTTGACGTTTGATGATCATCGGCGGCAACTGCTGCAGAGTCAACTGTAGCGACACGCGTTGCTGGTTGTTGCGGCTGCATTTCGGTGGCCAACTTGAATTTAATGTAGTTGGACAGCGTTGAATTCAGCTCATCGTTTTTATTCTCGGAATCCTTAGTGCTCAGTTCCTTGGCAGCTGCCAGTTTTTCATTCATTAAAGAATCATTTTTCTCCTGCAGCAGCTGTTTATCGCTCTTGAGCGCAGCATTTTCATTTTCCGCTGTCGCCCGCAGTGCTTCAGTGCGAGACAGCTGTTCCTTTAAGTCGCTGATCGTCTTGTTGGCTTCTCGCAGTTCCTCAAATGGCGCTTGAATTCGCTGCTTTTCTGTCTCCGAACGATTTTCTGAAATGACAATCTGTTTAGCATTCAAATGCTCATTCGTCACTTGCGTCCGATAATCGTCCAATTCTTGCGTTTCATCAGTCAGCATCTGCTGGAGCAGATCCAAGCCATTGACGCGCAGCTGGGCAGCATCTTCGCGAGCCTGCAATTCGTAGTGTCGCTGTTTCTCTTGACGCAGCTTAGCTTCCGCATCGTCATTCCGTCGCTTGATCTCAGCCCACTCCGTATCAAACTTCTTATTGGCTAGCTGTTCGTAACGCTTGCTAAGTCGCTGTTCAGCCTGTTGTTTGTTGTTTTCGGAATCGCTATTGATTTTGCTTTGCTGTTGGTGATAGACACGTTCAGCTTGCTCCAGATCATCTTCGCGTTGCCGATCGATTTTGGCATATTCGGCTTTTAATTCGCGCTGTTTTGCAGCATACAGCTCATTGGCAATCTTAGCATGCAGATTTGCTGCATCGTTTTTGTGCTGCTTGCGGAAATTTGCAATGGCCTTTTCAACCTTAGTCTTATAACTTTCGCGCAGATCAAGAATGGCTTTTTCATTTTTGTCATTGATTTTTTCCGCGCTGTTTTGCAGCAGTGCATTAAAGGTTTTCTTGCGCTGGTTCAGCTGATACTCAACGTAGCCATGCTGCCCTGGTTCAACCGGATCAAGTTCTTCCACCTCGAACTGCGGTGCCGAAACATGCCCCTTTTCACGGGCAAGTTTTTGTTCATCGTCCGCCGCATCGGTTACGGCTCTGACAGCTGAGCGCGTCTCATGTACTGGAGCAGCCGGTGTAGCTGACTTGGCAGCAGGCTTTGGCTTTTCAATTGGCACCGGTGCTGGCGTGCTTACCGGTTCAGCAGCAACTGTTTCAGTTGTGCTTGGCTTATCATCTTCAATTGGATGATCGCTGAAGGTATGCGTTTTTGCGTCATAATACTGTTTTTTGGGTTCTTCCGCCGGCGGTTCGCTGGTTGAATAGGCTGGCACGTCAAGCGTAACAGCTCCCTTTTCAATCTCAGCCTTTTTTGGCAGGCGGGCAATTTCATTTTCACCAACGTTCACCGACTCCAGATAGGCCTGCTTTAAGTCTTGGCAGATCTCAATCTTTTCATCATAGGAAACATCGCTGTTTTCTGGCAGATTGAAGATCGTTTCAAAAATTACTTTAGTCAGATTTTGGTAGTCGTAGTTAAGTTTAAAGCCTGGCAAAGTAATGTATTCGTGCGGATTGCCGTCTTCAGAGTTTGGCTTGCCCATTTTGGCTTTTTTAGTTTTGTCAAACAGCCAAATAGCCAGATAGTCAAACTCGATCGGATCTGCGGTTTCGGCAACCACGTCACGCAGATTATCAAACAGATCCTCAGCCGTCTTAAGTGTCGCAAACGGCAAGGTTTGATCCAAAGCTGGCAGACCATTATTTTTTTCCGTTTCAGAGGCGCTTTGAATTGCCTCGGCAACCTGCGTATTGTTTTCCGGTTTGAATTGATCGGCAAACTCTAAGCGAATCGTATATTTGTCATCAAGCATGATGCTTTTCTTTTTATTTTTTCTATGAAAAAGTCCCATCGCTAAATCTCCTTATTTATTTTTAAAAATTAATACATGAGTAAGCCTAAACGGATTTTATAGTTAGACAAGTTTCGCCAAACAAAAAACCAGCCGAAGATTCGACTGGTGAAATAATATTAGGAGATTTATTGAGTAGTTATTCTGAGAAGTTTTGGTTAGCGTAGCCTTCCAGCCAGCTCAGCAGGAACCAAGCGGCAATGCAGACAACAATACCAACACTGGCTTGAATCCAGCGTTTCTTTGCTTTCCGCGCAGCTTCTTCGCCACCAATACCAAACAGGCCGGCGCCCCACATGATAGAAGCACCCATACCAACCAGCGCAGCGATCTTAAGGTCATTAGCAATCGTCTTGATCGTGTTGGCCGTGTTCTGACCAACGTCCGCGTTAAAGTACAGGGGACTTACCACATGCGTTTGGTATCCAGCCCAGAGATTAAGCATCCAAGTAGGCATTTTCGTTCTCCCTTCTAACAAATTTCGTTTTTACAAACGATCTTTTACCCAGAATAAACATTTTTTTCATTAGTTTAAGTTTCGCCACGCTAATAATTTTGGTTTGAATCTGTTTTAGAATCGCCCGCGTCAGGACGGAAAGTTTCCGTTGGCGTCGACGTCTCATTTTCAAAAGAATTTGTTTCTGGTGGCATAACTACCGGCAGTTTAGCCAGCCACTGCCTAACCTGGTCCGTGGACTCAAGGTGATACAGTTCCATAACGCGTTCACCGATCTGTTGGGCAACCTTGGCCTCTTCTTCCTGACTGATCCGGTTTAGTTTTGAGCGGGCTGCCTTCAGCTTGGCCAGTGCCTGCTCATACTGTTCCTGAGCATTGAGAGTTTTTTTATTCGTAAATTTAGCTTTAGCCAACTTTTGTGCCTTCTTTCGAATTGGTGTCCAGCAGCTGCTTAAAGACAATTTGCCGGCCATTGATCAAATGACGCTGCAGCGGCTGACGTTCTAGTTGCGTCCGATGGTCAGAAACCTCGGTCTGAATCGTGTGATAGTGATTATCCGGCGTGCTTTCCAACTGCAGAATGATCATGGATAATGGCGCCGTGACATCACGTTCGATAACGCGCTCCAACGGCCGGGCGCCATTCTTAACGTCAGTGCCGACATCTGCCAGATAATCAATCAGATCCTGTTGGAATTCCAGCTTAAAGCCGTGTTCGGCCAAGCGCTGATTGATGACCTTTAAGTCGTTTCTGGCGATCTGTTCGATGATATCGCGTGTCAGCATGTTAAAGACAATTTTGTGCTGGATTCGGTTTACAAACTCCGGCCGGAAAATGTTGGTCAGCTCCATCTGTACCTGCTTGCGGAAGGCGTCCCGACGACGAATGCGTTGCCGTGGCGTCTCATCGACCAGTGAAGCCTCGTCAATGGCGTGCTCATAGGATTCCTTATCTGCAATCAGATCCGCCCCCAGGTTTGTCGTCATGATGATAATTGAGTTGCGGAAGTTGGTTGACCGCCCACGCTTGTCGCGCAGCTCACCATCATCAAGCACCTGTAAGAGCCGATCATGCACAGCCGTACATGCCTTTTCAATTTCATCAAACAGCAGAATACAATATGGTTGTCGTTTAATTTGATCAGTCAGCAGTTCTTGAAAATGATCCAGTGAGGAACGTTCACTGAATTCTGACATATCGAACCGCACCATTGCCTCTTCATCGTCAAACATGACCTTGGCCAGGGCCTTTGATAATGCCGTTTTGCCTGTTCCCGTCGTACCCAGGAAAAGAAACGAGCTGAGTGGCTTATTTGGTGCCTGCAGGCCGGCCTTGGCAATCGTGATCGCATCAGCCACGGCTTTAATAGCTTCGGGCTGTCCCTTGACGGTTTCGCCCAGCTTCTGCCGCATATTGCGCAGACGTACGTTATCATTGCGCAGCACGTTGGTTACTGGAATACCCTTCATTTCCTGAAGCACCAAGGCAATCTCTTTTAGTCCGACCTTATCTTTGCCATGCGTTGCAGCAATGGCTCCGGCTTGATCCAATAGATCGATTGCCTTATCAGGCAGATAGCGGTCAGCAATATAGCGAATTGATAGATCAACGCAGCCAACGACGGCTTTGTCAGAATATCTAACCTGATGATACTTCTCATAGGTTCCCTTGATGCCACGCAGAATTCTGATCGCCGTTGCCCTTGTCGGCTCATTGACCAGCACCTGCTGGAACCTTCGCTGCAGAGCTGGATCGCGTTCGATGAACTTATCGTATTCGTCAAGCGTTGTTGATCCGATCAGCTGTATATCGCCCCGCGCCATTGCCGGTTTTAAGACGTCGCCCAGATCCATTGCACCATTGGTTGAATCCACGCCCATAATAGTGTGAACCTCATCAATGAAAAGGATATTCTGGCCTTTTGTTGCTTGAAATTCTTGAATCAAACCTAACATTTTACTTACCGTATCGGTCTGCCCAAGCGCAGCAATCTGTAGAACCCGAATTCGTTTGTCATTAAGCTGCCGGCCGGCCTTTTTTCGGACGATCAGCCGAGCCAGGCCCTCAACAATGGCCGTCTTACCAACACCCGCCTCACCAATCAGAATCGGATTGTTTTTAGAGCGGCGATTTAGGTTGTAAATTACCTGCCGAATCTCGTCATCACGGGCAATCGCCCGGTAGGCATCAGGATTTAGTGCTACGGCTGCTGTTAGATCATCAGTGTATTTATCCATCAATGGTGTTTCAGTCACTGTACCGCCTCCTTTCTACGGTTGTGAAAGCAAGATCGCCTCAATGATATTGGAAGTCTTGATCTGTTTAACACCCGTGTCATACCAGTAGCACTCAATCATTTCGTTCCGTTGACAGAAGCTGACCTCAAAGCGACGCATTAAAAATGGGTTGTCGATCTCCCATGTATCCTTGGTCAGCTGATTAGATACGAACCAGTAGTTGCTGTTCAGACCCGCCCGCTCCATCGCATCGCGCAGTTCGTAAATGCGCAGCCTGGTCAGTGTACTTAGTCCATCTTCCCGCCAGCCAATTGGCAACCGGTTCGGCGCAGTCAAGTCAGTCATGATTGACTTATCTGACCAGCGTTGCGCACTCTGACGGGAGTCTTTATTCAGCTTGTGGACGACATCAGCTGTGTAGCCGCTTTGGTTAAGTGCACGAAGCGTCTGAAAATGTTTCTGCTCCATGGTCTGCACCCCCATTCACATTGATCCGATCCTTACCAAAGATTTTCGCTATCGTCATCATCTTCTTCATCAGAATCAGCTTCACCATCATCAGACCATTCATCATCGTCGTCTGCTGCATCTTCTGACCATTTACCGGCCAAGTCGGTGGGATCAGTTTCGGCTGCTTGTTCGCTGGCTGTTTTTTCAGCCTCGTGTTCAGCGAACTTTTCTGCCACGTCATCGCCAGTCCCAACGGTTTTGGCTTCTACAACGTCAGCAGATTCATCTGGTTGCTTTTCTTGAAAATCCCAGTTAAAGCCATCGACGTTTTGGACTTCATCGGTGATAAAGTCGTCATCGTCTTCATCTTCTTCATCATCGTCGTCATTCTGAAATTCCTTAGCAGGATCGTAGTCGTCAATCAGACTCGTATCGGTAGTTGATGCTTCCTTATTAACTGACGCCAGTTTAATCGGCTGCTCTGCTGGCATTTCTTCAGGTTCGTCTGCTTTTTTGGCATCAGCCGCTTCACTTGATTCAATATTTGAACTGGCTGCCGGCATTTCATCTGCAGCTGTATCGTCTGAATCAGCAGGCAGTGATTCTTCACTTGCCATTGCTGATTTTGCTTCGGATTCGGCTGCCGGGGATTCTTCGATTTTATCTGCAGATACAGGTACCATTGGTTTTTCTTCAATTTTTTCTGTAGGAGCAGGTGCTGCCGGTGCCTCAGCGATCTGTTCTGCCGTTCCAAACCTGAATAACATGACGCCTCCCAGATCAGCGTAGTTCTTTTGGAAAAGTCTTAGACTCCAGTAAGACCCCATTTTCGGTTCAGTATCGGTTACGAAGTACTGTTGGTAGTCGTCTTGCGACACCATGATATCCAGATCGCCGCATTCAGTGCTGAACGTCAGCTGCATTAGGTTGTTGAAGTATGGTTCTTGTTTGATAAAGTGTCCGCGGATTTTAAACATAATGATTCACTCCTCTTATTTTCTTAGTCCTTGTCAAAATCAGGAACAAAAGCGATAAATTTGTGGCCCTTGTATTCTCGTTCGCCGAGTTGGCCGGTAATTTGGCCCTTCTTGTAGTCAAACGTAATGGTATTGCCTGCGGAAAGCTCTGTTAGCTCCCCTTGCGTCCAGGTATGTTCGCCCCATTTGGCATTGATCTGGACCGGCTTTCCTTGGTAGGTTACGTCTACCTTGTCTCGTTTTGGATATTGCTTCTTTTCCGGCTTGCCAATGGTTTGCTCAACTAATGCCATGTTCTGCTGCAGCAGTGGCTTATCATGCGTAATGACCGTATTAATGGAATTAAGTACCTTTTGCGGTTCCAGCTTAAAAGCACCCACGGCATCCATACCGCGAAAAAGCTGTTCTGTAGCCTTCGGCGAAGCAATCATGGTTCCCCGGGCAATTACAGCCGACATCAAGCCGGTTTCCGTCAGTGACAGCACACCTTTGGTATCCTTCAGCAAGTGTGAGTTGCTTTTGGCCGAGGTCAGCTCAGCCATGGTGCTCTGCTGGGTAGCCCCAGTACCTATCCCATACTTGCCGTAGTTAGCCAACCGTTTGAACAGCCAGGCTTTGGTTGGTTTAGATGGCTTTGGATTAGCTCCCTCGGCAACGATCGACTTAGCTTGCTTGCCTAATGGTTTTGGCGCTTTAGGCAGTTCACCCTCGCAATAGATCTGCTTGTAGTTGTAGTTGGCTGGCACGTTGTACTGCGTTCCGAAGGCCGGATATTCTTCAATAACTGCGGTTACGACCCGATACAGGTAGTCTTCGCCCAGGATTGCCAGGGCCGTCCGACCAAGCAGACAATAGATATCCTTGGCGCATTGCAGGTCATTTTTATTCTTCAGCGCCTTTCCCAATTCATCGAGGCTGGCTGGTACCTTGGATCCCGGCCGGTTAGCACCGTGCGTAGCAGAATCCTTGACCAGTTCCTTGCGTGGCGCTGTATGCGTCAATAGCTTAACGTTGACACCTACCAGCAGGGCAATCTCTTTTGAATTCTGCACCAGCTCATTGAACTGCTCACTGGTAATCACTTTATCCTCAGTTCGTGGGTAGGAGACATAACCGGCTTCGTAGAGTTGCTGGTAGACGTTTTTGATCTGATTCGATGAATATCCTTTTTTACTCAGCAGCGCATCGACTTTGGCCAGATCAAGCAGTGTTTTGGGCATGTTCCGCTTATTTTCCATTTTCAAACGCTTAACATGCACCGGCGACTGATACTGCTGCAGCTCCTGTTCCGCCATTGCTTTGTCGCTATGCCGAATCTTAGCCAGCTGCTCTTCATCGTCCTTGGCTACCTTGCGAGCATAGACATGGCCTTGATCGTCTTGAAACTTAACCTCGAAATATGGCTTCTTGACGTAGTTTTTGATTGCCTGCTCACGTTGATAGACCATCGACAGCATGACTGACTTCAAGCGTCCCTGATTAACTACCTTGACGTAGTAGCCGGCATTGCGAATGTAGCTGGTAGCCAGTCGTGTTAGTTGCATCGAGGCAAAGTCCCACTTAGAGCGGACATTGGCTTTCAAGTAGTCGCCGTCTTGCGACTGGTCCGAAACGTCCTTAAGATTGCGCATTGCCTTAACGATTGACTTAGGCGTCTCATCGTCGTGATACTCACGATAAACCTTGCCGTCCCAGCCGATTGCATTGATAATTTCCCAGGCCAGCAGCTCCCCTTCGCCAGACGGATCGTTATCAGTAGCAATCACAATTGCTTGCGAAGATTGGCTGACTTTTTTAATTTGGCTTAAGAGCTTTCTGATATTGGACCCTTTCGTTGGCTCCTTTTTCCAACTGAAATCAGCCAGATTCCAAGGCATATTCTCCGGCTCCCAGGAACTGTAGCGATCTTTTAAATCATTGGATACCTGATCTTTTGGCTCTGCCAGTTCCATCAAGTGTCCCTGCGCATGCACGATCTGATAGCTATGACCGTCAAAGCTGCCACTCATGCCGCCCAGCGCTTGGGCGAAATTGTCGGCTGCTGACTTTTTTTCCGTTAAAATCATGTATTCTGCCATTTTGGACTCCCTTCTAGATTCCCTTAATTCAATGGTACTTAATAAAGTTAGTTGAAATCAGACTTTGTTCAACTTTCGCCAGAATATATAAAAAAGGCAACGATTGTTTCGTCGCCTTTGGTTAACCTCGTTCCAAGGTTGGAACGAGGTTACTGATTCTTCTTTTGACGCGCGTGCCCGGCAAGACTTTGCGTCACTGTTTAATGCAATGTTTTCTTTAACATACAGGCATCAAGCTGGTGGCGATTCAACCGCACCATTTTGCCAACAACGACGAACGGTATATCGCCATCTGCGATCCAGTTTTGCAGCGTGTTTACGGAAATATTCAAGTATTTTGCAGCCTGCTGCTTATTCATATACTCTGGCCACGTTTGTTCATCGCGCCGAGTTGCCGATCCAACCACCTGGACTGCTGCATCTTTTACTATTTCTAAAATCGCCTGCTTCAAATCATCTGGCAGTTCCAGCTTGACCTTGCTTGTATTCTCAGTAGTTGCTGACACATCGTTCACCTCTTTATAAATTAAATATAGTAGGAATGTGGGAATTCACACTCTAAAACTAAAATACCCGGTAATTGAATCAATGCAACAATGGCCTTCTTTTCGTTTAACCTCGTTCCAAGGTTGGAACGAGGTTGCGGCAAAAGTAGTATCATTAGATTAAATCGTTAGAATTTCGATTGATCCTTTAGCTATGCGCGTGCCCGGCAGCCGTAAATTCATAGAAAGAAGGATCAATCATGTGGACTGAACCCACAAAAACCGGCAAAGTTAAGTTTGTCGAACAATTCAAAAACCCTCTGACGCTCAAGTACACGCGCGTATCAATCACGATGGACAAAGAAACCAATACCACGCGCAAGTTGGCGCAACAAACCCTAAACAAGCGGATTGAAGAGAAGCTTCATTATCTTGAGGACGGTCAGATCAAAGAAGGTGTTACATTCGGTGAACTGATTGAAGAATTTGATAATTACTATCAGCAAACGGTCAAGTCTTCAACATTTGCACAATGGAAAAAATTCAAAGCTTGTATTCTGAAAAACTTTGCTTCTGACATTTTAGTTTCTAAAATCACCAATAAATATCTGACCAACACAATAGAAGCCATGATCTATCAGCGCGGATACAACAATGCTTATGTTGGTCAGATCAAGTCTAAGATCAATCAGCTGATGCGCTATGCGTACCGGCACGACTATATCGCAGCCCCAATTGGTCAGCTTGAAATCAATTGGAAACGCGATAACTCTGCGAAAAGCATTGAAGATAAGTACCTTGATGATGATGAAGTCAAACAGGTCCTAGAAGCCGTTAGAGCGATTAATTTAGTATATGCTGACGTCTTGATGTGGCAATATCTTACCGGTATGCGAATCGGTGAGGTCCTCGCTCTGCAAGTCAAGAAAGTTTTTCAAGAAGCAGGCAAGTGGTTTGTCAAAATTGACTGTACGTTGGAGTACTTTAACAAACGCAAAAGCGAGTTTACGATTAGCAGCACCCCTAAAACCCAAAGCAGCAACCGTACTATCCTTCTGCCAGATAAGGCAGTCAAAATTTATCGCCTTTATAGTTTGGGCAAGCAGCCTGATCAACTTTTGTTTAGCGTTGAAACTAAAAACGGTACTTTTCTTCACCCCCTTTCAATAGATAATCGGCTTAAAATTGTTCAAAAAATGTTGGAATTAGACAAACCGCTGTCGACTCATATTTTTCGCCATACCCACGCTTCTAAATTAGCTGAGCTAGGCGTGCCAATTGAGCTGATCTCAAAGCGGTTGGGTCATAAGGATTCCACCATTACGCGCCAGATCTATCTGCATGTAACAAAAAAGGCCGCTGAACGATACAGCGGTCTGATTAATAGTCTTGACGTATGATTTTCCCCTTCAATGTCTCTCACGGTTTTTTAACAGGTCTGCAATCGTTGAAAATATTAAGGCTAAAGCATTTGCAAAATGAATGTTAAAAGCTATTGATGATTTTGAGACCTAACTATGGCATTCTGAAGTCAGTGTGATATAATGCAAACATAAATCATGACGAACGCACCTCGTCTGGTTTGGGCATGGAACGATTGCCTGCTGATGCAGACAACAACGCGACGATTGGTTGACAACCCCTGTGATAGCTGTGAGTGGACAGCTGCATTCAACCAATCCTCCCCATAATAAAAAGTCGCGCAATCCATTGTCAAAATTATCAGGACCCCCCCTGGTATGAGAAAAAGCCGCTAAGAAACTCCCCTGTTTCTTAGCGGCTTTTTTGTTAATCATGAATCACGGATTTTATATCATCGTAATCAAGGTTATCAGCAGGCATTATGCAAAAAATCCTGTATAACACATATGATAAAAATATCATTACCTACTTTTTTCAAAAAATCAATGCATAGTAGGTAAAAATAAATGTATATTGAGTTAGGGGCCCCTAACATTACCTACTATTGAGCAAAAAAGGCCTAATCGTAGGTAATTCACAAAGTCGGTCTGGCCCAATCAGCTCCTATCAGCGCCAAAATATACATCTTTACCTACTATTTCGGAAAAAGGCGTCAATAGTAGGTAAAGTTCAGTCGGCCGCATATACAGTCCCTCTACAGTTACCTACTTATGACTAAAAATCAAGGAATAGTAGGTAATTTCGGCTTTCTTAACTTATCGAGGTCCAATTTTTTCACAATATCAGCTGGCTGATGGATATCTGCGACCTAATCATGCAAAAAACGTTCAATGATAGGCATCACTGCACCAAGATCGGGGTGTGTCAATAATTTTATGTAAATAATCTTCCTGTGCGCATGATGAAGCCTGGTTTTCAAAAAATGAGATACTGCTGTTGCAATGCAAGAAAATTTTTGTTCAATGCTTTACAGCGAAGTGCTCCCCGGCCTCGTTGCCATAAAATCCTGCTAAGCATTGATTACGGTAACGATCGCGATTAGAAACTGTAACTAGATCAGGCTTGCATTGAACCAACGCTGCTAACCATGATTAACGCCCCTTCAAAAGCAAGATTCAGACCAGGTCTTTAAGTCATGATCATTGACCGTCCCGAATACTGCCCAGAATCAGTCAAACGTCATGGCAATAACCGATGTATTTAGCCGCCTCAATTTTGACTGCTTTTCACCAGCTTAGAGCAATCACCCCTCTGCCGCATCTATTTTGAGGCAGAGGGGATTGTATCAGTCATCATGATCATCAGCAAGCAATCGTGCCAGTTTCCGAGCCAGATTCTGCCGCTGCAAGGGCGTCATCTTAGCCAGCAGCTTATCAATCAGTGCCGGCGTCTGATTTAAAACGTCGATCAGCGCATCAACCAGCCGCTCATCATCGGCCAGCGCCATCAATTCCTGTACCAGCGTGTCAACCTGACTGCCTGCAACCTCTTGACGGCTCACCGGTGCATCGTCTTTAGCTTCCAATTGGGCCTGGGCCGCTGCTGCCTTGAAAAAAGCCCGCACCCGATCGCCGCCGTCGCGAACCGCTTGACGATACAGATCCTCATCCAGCGTGGAATAGACGCCCGCCACTTTAACGAACGCGCCAAACGCCAGCATGGCATCAATTACCAGCTGCACGTTCTCAGCTTTGATCTGCTCATGCTCTAACAGCCATTCAAACAGATAGGCTGTGGGGGCAGTCAAATCGCTGGTTAGGGTTTCCGGATGGCTGGCAATCAGATAGCGATTCAGATAAACATCCGCCAAACGCAGATACTGCTGCATCCTGGTGTCGTCAACCATTTCCGTCTGTTCCAAGTAGTCATGATAGCGACGCAAAAAGGCATCATTGACCTGACGCATTTCCCTTACGATTGCGGCATAGCCCGTCCAAGCAGGCGTTTTTTGAATCTGATCATCCCATTGGTGGAACAAGCGATAATCAAATTCCCATGCCGACTTTTCTGCCATGCTGCCTTTTCTTTGAGCCGGCAGACGCCATTCTTGATTGATCTGGTCTTTAAAGCGAACGGCCGGCGCGATTTTAGGCTCCCTTAGATCGCAAAAAACCTTCGTACTGCTGCCCAGCGTTAAGGAAAGAATCCCCAACTGATTGAGCAGCTGGTCATCATCCAGTCGTTCAACGTCAATCTTGGCCAGCTCGGGCGCATATGCACGAAAGGCTTTTTCAACCAGGAAGTCGGCGGTCATGTTTTGATAGCTGACCTCACCGTGTGCAATGCAGTTGACGTATTCAGTAAGCTTGATGGAACTGATTCCCATCCCAGCCATCACAAACATTAAAACCTGTCTTAAAACCGAAACGGGACTGACTTTTAGAAACTCGGCACCCGGCAGCACGATTGGCATCTGCGTATTGCGGTTGATACACAGCAGCATGCCATAATCCTGCATGGCTACCTCACGAATGATCCAGTCGCATAATGACGTTTCCGGAACGTATTGCGGCTCTGGAGCACTAATCAGCGTCTTTTTAAATGCAGGGGTGAGTTTTTTGCTGACAATTAGCATTTGTTAACACCACCTCTTGTTTGATTTATCAAGATATTACTACCTATTAAGGATAACGCAATTTAGGAAACATTTTCAACCGCTTTCAGCAAAATCTGTCGTATATTCTGGTAAAAGAAAGACAGAATATGCTTTTAAGCCATTTTTTATGCCAACAAAAAAGCATCAGCATCTTCAGCTGGTGCTTTTGAATGTTCGGTTGGCTAATTAAATAAATGCAGCTTCTCGATTCGTTCAACAGCTTCAACCAGGCGCTTAGGCTTAATCAACAGACCAATCCGGACATATCCTTCGCCATGCTCGCCAAAGCCATTGCCAGGTGCTACGGCTACGCCCGCCTTATCCAGCAGCAGATCGGCAAACGTCTCGCTGGTAAAGCCTTTTGGTACCGGCATCCATGCATAGAAGGTTCCCCTTGGCACATAGGCATGCCAGCCGATCTTTTCAGCTGCTTGAACGAAGGCATTGCGCCGTTTTTCATAGCGGTGCACGATCTTTTTAATCTCGGCATCACGCTCCGGCTTCTTTAAGGCATCGATCGCGGCATACTGCAGGGCAGGGAACAGACTGACAAACAGGTGATCCTGAATCAGGTTCAAGGCATGAATGATATCAGCATTGCCTACCGCAAACGCGATTCGCCATCCGGCCATATTAAACGTCTTGGAGTAGGTATAGAATTCAACGCCAACTTCCTTGGCCCCAGGCGTTTCCATAAAGCTGACCGGCGCCTGATCGTCAAAGCCCAGCGCGCCATAGGCAAAGTCGCTGATAATGCCAACGTGATACTTTTTAGCCCATTCAACCAGCTTGACGTAAAATTCCTTGGTTGCCACGGCGCCAGTTGGGTTGTTGGGATAGTTCAGATACATAAACTTTGCCCGCTGTGCCGTTGCTTCTGGAATCTTATCCAGGTCCGGCAAGAAGTCATTTTCAGCCAGCAATGGGAAAGTTTCAAACTTAACCTCGCCTAAAGCCGCTCCCGACCAGTAGTCAGGATAGCCAGGATCAGGCAAGAGCAGCGTGTCGCCTGGATTCATCAGCGCCCATGGCAGTTCGACCAGTCCAATCTTGGAGCCGCCTAGAATCGCAACCTCGGTATTAGGATCAAGATGCGCACCATATTTTTCCTGATAAAAATCAGCCGCGGCCTGCTTAAACTCGGGCAGTCCTTGAAATGGCGAATACTTGTGCGTCTTCGGATCCGCCACCCACTTTTGAGTACTCTTGACGATATATTCTGGCGTTGGCTTGTCTGGATTGCCCTGCCCCAGGTTGATGACGTCCACGCCTTCTGCTACCTTGGCATTTACTTTGGCAACCAGATTGGCAAAGAACTGTTTTGGCAGCGTGTCCAGCAGTTTTGATTGTTGAAATTCCATTATGATCTTCCTTTCAAAGTTTAGTCATGTCAATACGGCAAGATTTAGTCATACAGATCTGGGCGTCGATCCTTAAATACTGGAATCGGACCACGTACTTTCTTTAATTCTTCCAGATCCAGCTCCGCAAGCGTCAGTCCTGCTTTTTCACCTGCATTGGCAATCACCTTCCCCAACGGATCAACGACCAGCGAGTGCCCATTGTAGCTGTTTTCGGCATCATGACCAACGCGATTGACCGCAACGACAAAAGCCTGATTCTCAATTGCGCGGGCCTTGACCAGTGCCTCCCACTGTTCAATCCGCGGCGTCGGCCATTCAGCTACGACATAGATTACATCGGCACCTTGTTTGGCTACCGTCCGAAACCATTCTGGGAACCGCAGATCATAGCAGATGAAGCTGGCACTCTTGACGCCCTTTAATTCAAAAAAGCTGCCTTGATCGCCTGCCTGAATGAACTCGTCTTCATGCATCAGACCAAACAAGTGCACCTTGTCATAGCTGCCAGTTAGGTTCCCGTTTTGATCATAGATATAGGTCGTATTGTAGTATTGACCGCCCGCACGCACGGTTGCCACCGATCCACCCACGATGGCAATCTGATTTTCCTTGGCGGCGCGAGAAAGCATCTGCTTGGTTCGCCAGCCATCCTGATCAGCCAGCCGTGCCAATTCAGTCAAGGCATAGCCGGTATTCCACATCTCAGGAAATACCACCACGTCTGCGCCTGCTTTGGCCGCGTCTTTGACTGCCTGCGTAACCGTCTGATAGTTGCGGTCAGGATCGCCCAATGCAATGTCGATCTGGGCAACAGCTACCTTAAACGTCATAAAATCACTCCCTTTAATAAAAAAGCCCGCCCTGGTTAAAGGACGAGTTTTTCGTGATGCCACCTTTATTTGCCGTCTTGTCGCCAAAACAGCCTTATCAAGTCATTGACTCAGCGAGATAACGGTCGCTTGCCGGTACTGACTACTCATTTCGCCAATACGCCATTGATCCAGGACCATCTTCATTGCCAAAGTCTGCTCTTTTCCACCAGCCAAGAGCTCTCTGAAAGGCTTATCGCGACTACTCATCCCAGGGGCATTGTTTCGTTTTGATTATGAGTTAATTCTAATCACTTTTTAATGAATGTCAAGGATTATTTTTAAAATCAAAAAGGGCTCATTAGCAGTCGTCGTTTTGCGCAGTCGGCACCATTTTTTGATTGATGCGGTTTAAGAAAATCATCAATCCACAGGCAATCCCGGCATAAACAGCACCGCCTGGCCCAACCGCGCTCAAGCCATGCATCTTAACCAACAGACTGCCCGTTGCCGATCCTAACGCAATGCCAAAATTGGAAAAAATCGAGTTGATTGAAGACGCCATAACTAAAGAAGCCGGATAATCATGAGTCGCGATATCAATAAAGTGAAGCTGAATCGGTGAATTGATCAGATACATCAGCATACCGATCAGCATAATCACGATCAAGGCAAGCCACCGCCAGTCAAGGCTGATCGCCAGCATGGCCAGCAACATGAGCTGCAGACCATGCACAAGCGGCATTTTCCGTAAGCCGCCCAGTTCAACCAGCCGGCCAGAGAACTGATTGCTAAACAACGACATCAAGCCATACAGAAATAAAAGCAGCGTGATCGCGCCTGTCTTAAAATGCAGCGGTCCCGCCAGCAGCGGTCTTAAATAAGTGTAGAAGGTATAGGTTGCAGCCAGATTAAACATCGGCAGCAGCATCCCGATATAGATGCGGCGATCGCCAAAGATTCTAAACTGATCGCTGAATTGTCGTGACGCACCCTGTCTGAGATCAATCGGCAGACTGGCCCGCATCAGAAACAAAATAACCAGACTGACGAAAACGATCACGCCAAATGTGGTCCGCCAGCCAAAGTGCATTGAGATCCAGGTACCCACTGGAACGCCAAAGACCGAGGCAATCGAAAAGCCAGAAAAAATCCAGGCAATCAAGCCGGCTCTTTTTTCAAGCGGCGCCAGACTGTTGGCAAATGTCGTTGCAATCGAGATGATCACCCCGGAAACGATTGCCGTGATCACCCGCGCAGCTACCAGAATCGGATAGCTGGGCGCGGCCATCACCATTGCATTGCCTAGAATAAAAACAATCCATAATACCAGCTCGACTTTCAGCAGACTGCGCGTTCCAATCAGCATCGTAATCAAAGGCGTGCTGATTGCATAAACCAGCGCAAAGATCGTCACCAGCAGTCCGACAACGGTCACCGGCTCATGAAACGTCTTGGCAATATCAGGCAGAACGCCGACGATAATAAATTCACTAAAGCCCAGGGCGAAGGCAATCAAGACCAATACCAGGCTCTGCATTCGATAATTTTTCACTTTTTTCTCCCTACTCCATAAATTCAAATCATTTTTAGTTTAGTCCTGTTTGATTTAGTTAGCCAGCCCATCAATAAAAAAGATCCCAGCTGTCCAAAGCTTGAGACCGGGATCATTCTTAAAATATGTATTAGTTTTTGGCATTTAAAAACTGCTTGCAGATGGCAACGATGCGCTCAGCAGCATGACCATCTCCATATGGATTAGGAGCCTGCGCCATCTTTTGATAGACGGTCTGATCACAAAGCAGCTCCTCCATTGCCTGGGCGACACGATTCGGATCCGTCCCTACCAAGCGCAGCGTGCCTGCCTTGACGCCTTCTGGACGCTCGGTCTCGTCACGCAGCACCAATACCGGCTTGTTTAACGAGGGCGCCTCTTTCTGTACGCCGCCTGAGTCGGTCATAATCAGATAGCTGCGCGCGGCCAGATTATGAAAGTCAACCACGTCTAAGGGAGCAATCAGATGGACATGCGGCTCGTCTTTAAATACCGCCTGGGCAGTCTGCTGCACCTTGGGACTTAGATGCACGGGATAAATGACCTCAACATCGGGATGCCGAGCCACTTCTTTTTTTATGACCTCAAAAACTCGCTGCATGGGGGCACCTTGGTTTTCGCGCCGATGCATCGTCAGCAGAATAATGCGCTGCTGGGGCGAGATCTTAGCCAGAACGTCATGGTGATAATCGCTTTGAACCGTATACTGCAGGGCATCAATCGCGGTATTGCCGGTCACGAAGATCCGACTGGCCCGATGATGCTCCTTTAGCAGATTGGCCTGACTGAGCTTGGTTGGCGCAAAATACAGATCGGCCAGGTCATCGGTCAATTGGCGATTCATTTCTTCTGGATATGGCGAATACTTGTCCCAGGTGCGCAGACCAGCTTCCACATGACCAATTGGAATCTGATGATAAAACGCACTAAGGCTGGCTGCCATCGTCGTACTGGTATCACCATGCACCAGAATCAGATTGGGCTTTTCCTGCTGCAAGACGCGTTCCATCCCCAGCAGAACCCGGCTGGTAATCTGGGTCAGCGTCTGATTGGGCGCCATGATCTTTAAGTCGTAGTCGGGCTTAAAATCAAACACTTTAAAAACGGTCTGCAGCATTTCGCGGTGCTGGCCAGTCGTTACGACCACTGATTTTAAAGCCGGATCTTGGGCCAGCAGCTTGATTACTGGCGCCATCTTGATTCCTTCCGGCCGCGTACCGATTACCGTCATAATCTTCATTTTAGTTCAGTCCTTCCAAAGCCGCGATCACCGTAAGCGTCGCGTCATAATAGTTCTTGCGCGTCAGAGGGCGGCTGAAGATGTACTTTTGACTGTCAAACAGATTGTCAAAGCCTTCGCCACGATGATGACTGACGGCAAAAAAGATCGGTGCCGAAAAGCTGGCCGACTGATACTTAACCAGGCGTTTGCCGCTTAACGAGTAGCCGGCCGTGACATATTGCTGATGACTGAAGAAACGCAGCATCTTCCTTAATATTTTTTGAGCGCGCGGATCATCAGAAGCAGCCATCATCATTGGCACCCGACAAGCATTAAAATCATAGCTGCCATCCTGTTTGGTAGAAATCGTCTTGGGCTTGACCGGCTTGGCAGAATTTCGGGTGATCCAGGCAAAATCCGGTACCAAACCGGTCTGATGCTGGCGGCTCAAGTCAATCAGCCGATCCAGCATTGCATTGTTGACGGTCTGCCAGCGCGAGTCGCCCGTTGTCTCAGCCAAGGTCTTAAACATGAACGGCATCACGTCAGAAGTGCGCATCAGCCGCCAATATGACGAGTCTTTGGTCACCCAGTCGCCAACCGTCAACGCCCTGGTCTGTGGATTATACTCATAGGCCAGAATGTCGCGGCTCAATTTCTTGGCCAGGCTGCGATAATAGTCTGCTTTTGACGGCCACTGTTTGGCAGCCTGCGCCAATGCCATATCGATATACACATCGCCATCGGTTGCACTGTTGACGTCAGCCACCCACTGATGATGCCGGTTATAGCACTGCCGCCAAGACATCAGATACGTCGGCGTCTGGTGCTGATCGCCAACATAATCACGATGCGCCAGCCAATAGTTCACAAAGCGATCAAAATCCTGCCGACTCGCCCAGCCTTTTTTAGCGGCCATAATCGTAATCCACATGCCATAGCCCTGCGATTCGGACAATGCGACTGGCTTTTGATGGTTGTTGTTCGTACTGGTATTGACAAACGACTGATTGGCTCTGGGATGCATGACATAGCTTTTTTCCCAGGTCCGATACATGTTCTGCTGCAGATAGACTGGATTGGTCAGCCGCACCCACAGCAAGGTTCCCAGATAAACCGCGGCAATCAGGCCTACGAAGATCCAGGTATATTTATTGAGCTTCATTGCAATCTCCCATCATCAATCATCAAAACGCTTGGTCTTTACCCAGACGTTGCCGTTACGGTGCAGGATCGCATCCAAAGTTACCGAGATGACCGCGTGAACGGAAACGACGATAAACAGCTGCGAATAGGTAAAGTAAGAGGCCAAAGCAAGCCAAAGCTGACTGGTAGTCGCCTGGCCAAACTGCGTCGACATGGCAATGCTGATCTGCAAAACGTACAGGTTGATCATCAAAAGCCAGTTGAACAAAAGCAGCTGCGCAATTAGGATGTTGCTTTCGCCAAAAGTAAACGGCACCGTCAGACTCGGTACTACCATTCGCAAAAGCAGCGTGACCACGTTGGCAAAAAAGATCACGTCTGATAAAACGATCGCCGCGTTAAACCAAAAGAACGTACATGAGTAATAAAACGTCTCCAGCTTAACGCGCCAGTTGCTGCGGTCAAACAGATGTCTAAAATTATGGATCACCACTTGATAGTTGCCCTTGGCCCAGCGCAATCGCTGAAAATAGTAGTCATGTACCGTCTCAGGCTCCTGTTGAAAGGCCTCTGAGTTATAGGCCAATGCAATCAAACGGTTCTGCTGCATGATCTTAAACGAGATATCGGTATCTTCCGTCAATGCCCCATTGCGCCAGCCGCCAATTGATTTGACGAATCTGGTCTGAATGATGAAATTGGTTCCCGGAATCCGGCCAATCTTAAACATGTGCCAGATGCCGCAATGCTGGATTCGCTGAGTTACGACGATTTCTTGATTAATACAGCGCGTCAGAAAGTTCTGCTGTGCATTTCGCGTTTTGTTACGACCAAATACCGCCACATAGCGTTCAGGATCCTCCAACGCTTTTTGCACCAGAAAATACAAGGCATTGCGTTCAGGAATGGCATCCGCGTCGTAAACGCCAATATATTCGCCATGCGCGATCTTTAGGGCATCGTTGAGCACCCCTGCCTTGCCGCCCGTGCCATGACGATTGATGATCTTGACGTTGCGGCCAAAATAGCGGGGCTGCGCAATCAAGCGGTGCATCTCTTTTAGCGTATCGTCAGTACAGTTATCGGCGTACAGCAGCAGCTCGACCTTGTCTTGCGGGTAGTTGAGCTCCAAAATCGCCTTGGCAGTCTGGGCAATCACGATTTCTTCATTATGAGCCGGCACGACCAGGGTGATCATGGGATAGCGTTTCAATGGCAAGACATCAGCGCGAATCCGGCTGTGCTTGAACCAAAAACTGGTTGCCCCGCTCAGCGTAATGATCGACATCAACAGTGAAAGCCAGATTGACACCAGCGTCACGACCATCATTATTTCACTGATCATCAGTTGACTTCACCCCCAGTTCCTGCAGCCGCCGCTTGATGTGTTCTTTAGGCGGCAATTTTAAAAGATCATCTTTGGCCTGTGTCAGATCGTTTTTGACTGGGCCATGCGTCTCCATTTCCTCAATGCGATAGTAGATGATCCAGTTGCAGATAAACAAAATAACCATCGCCACCAAGAACAGCAGCGTAATTACCGTCGCCAGCCAAAAAAAGATCCTAACCATCGATCACATTTCCTTTCAGATATTCAGTGACAATGTCAGTCTCCATTTCCCGCTGCAGATGCCGATCAACCTTTTCAAACGTCATAAAGTGTGCCACGTTTTGCCGATCGATCTTCTGCGTCCCCCATTTATACTGAGCCACGGCCCCATTGATTTCGATCTTGCTGAGCAGGTGCTTGGTCTGATCGTTCAGCTGCTCCAATACGCGATCCGACAGTTCATGAGAAATAATCATAAACGTGGCATTGCCAAGGTAGTAAAGCGATTCAGAAGGCAAACGGTCGATTTTTAAAACCCGCGCGATCTCTTGAAGCATCTGATTATATTCCTGCTCGTGAAACTGCTGAAACTGAGTACTGTGCGTCCAATGTACGGCCGATACGTTGGTCCAGAGATTGATATCGTCGCGATCATGAATGTACAGCATGCACTTTTCATACAGCTTAACCGCATTATAGCGAGTCAGCAGCTTAGTGACGGGATCATAGTGAGCCGCATATGACTGAATCTCGCTGCGGTTTTTGTCCAGCCAGCCCCAACCTGTTATCATTTCTCTAGCCACCAGTGTTAATGAGGCAATCACCGGAAAAGTAAACAGCAAGGCCAGCTTGATCGGGGCCGCGATCACTACATAGCCAAGCAGCAGAATTGCACTGCCCAGCGTCGTTAATGCAATGATCAGCCAACTGATTAAAATGCTGGGGATCATCATCCCTACCAAAACGCCCAATCCGATCATAACGGCCATGGCAATCATCATATTGGTCTGGTAAAGCGATGACCAGATGATCAAGGCCATCGAAGCAATGATTACCATCATAATCGCCAATTGAAAAAACAGAATCGAATGTCGACGAAACATTGTCATTCCTCCATCCTGATTTTTGATTAATAAAGATAAAACGTACCACTAATATAATTATTTTTACTAAAAGTTACAATCAGTATATTTATTGATCAGACGCTAATTGTAAGCAATAGAAACGATCTTATAAAATCTAGACGGCCTTATTTCTATAATTATTTTTATAAATAAATTTTGATTAAGCAAGCTGTCAGCAATGGCCTGATTTTAAGGTATTTCAGAATTCTTATCTTGATTTATCGATCACATAAATGGGGCTCGCTGGATCTGGCCGGCATTAGTGATATCTGTCGCGGACCTTAATCAATCATCTCAAGCTGGGTCAAAAAGGGCTCCCAGTCAGTGGGCGTTGTCAGGCTGCGACATTGACGTTCAACAAGCAGCATCCTGAGCAATTTTTTAGGCAGCAGCGACTGGGCAATCGAGCTGTCGTTTGCTTTGAATTAAATTCTTAAAATTCTGCTGGCCGGATTTACGATGATTGCTGGTCAACTTTGTGAAAGAAAACAAGCTTTAACCAGCAGTCAACGTTAAAACTACCTACTATGGGCTGTTTTTTGACTGAAAGCAGGTAACTGCATACTCGTTCAATCTGAATTTACCTACTTACAACGCCTTTTTTAAAAATCGTAGGTAAATATGTATATTTATGGGCTGATTGGGTCAGACCGACTTTGTGAATTACCTACTATTGCGCGTTTTTCGGCAAATCGTAGGTAATGTTAGGTACACCTAACTCGATATACATTGTTTTTTACCTATTATGCATCGATTTTTGACGAAAAGTAGGTAATGATTTTTTCGTCATATATTTTATGCAGGATTTTTTGCATAATGGGTGCTGGCGATGCAGAATTACCGCTTTTATACTTTTAAAAACTGTTGGCTGATCTGATCAACTGACTTAAGACTTGCCACGCACCAATCCAGCCTTGACCTGCAGCCAAAAGCAAGCCGCCATCCCCTGGTTGAGAATTTCAGTGCCATTTCTCAACTGAAAGCGGTTCTGCTGATTATTGAGCGAAACGCCTCCTTGACGATTTGATGCCGCGGCTGTCAATCCATTGATCTAATAAAACCCGACAAAAAAACTGCCAGCTAAGCAGCTGACAGTTTGCATTTCATTAATTGTAATTGTTGGCTGAAAAATCAATGAAACTAAACTCAATAATCATTCGCATTACTTGTTTTCATTAACGGCATCGGACAAGGCCTTTCCCAGACGCTTCAAACCTTCTTCGATCTTGTCTTCCTGCATGTTGGAGTAGTTCAGACGGAAGGTGCCGGGTTCTGGCTTACCGGCAAAGAATGGATCGCCGGGCACGAAGGCAACCTTTTCCTTTAAGCACTTCTTGAACAGCTCAACCGTATCCGTAACCCCGGGAACCTTAACCCAAAGGAACATTCCACCTTCTGGATTCGTGTACTTGACACCTTCTGGGAAGTACTTCTTCATGCCTTCAATCATCAAGTCCTTGCGCTTGCCATACAGAGCACTGATTTGGTCAACGTGCTTGTTGATATCGTTTTGCGCAAAGAATTCAACAACGGCCCATTGTGCAAGCTGATCAGTGTGCAGGTCGGTTGACTGTTTCAGAACCGTCAGCTTGTCGATAACTTTCGGATCACCCAGAACCCAGCCTAAACGGAAACCTGGGGCCAGGATCTTGGAGAACGTGCTCATGTACAAAACATGGTCAGTCGTGTCAAATGCCTTGATAGCTGGTACGTGTTCACCTTCAAAGCGAATATCGCCGTATGGGTTGTCTTCCAGCACCATGACGTCGTATTTAGCTGCCAGTTCGGCAACCTTCTTACGGCGATCAACCGGCATCGTCTTGCCAGTTGGGTTTTGGAAGTTGGAAACCGTGTAAAGCAGCTTGGCCTTTGGGTGGTTCTTCAAGGCTTCTTCCAGGGCATCGACACGCAGTCCCTGGTCATCTTGAGGAACGGAGACAAACTTGGCGCCATAGGAACGGTAGACATCCAGCGCACAAAGGTAGGTTGGATCCTCTACCAAGACTTCATCGCCTTCATCAATAAATGCCTTGCCGACCAGATCCAGCACTTGTTCAGAACCAGTCGTTACCATGACGTTTTCTACTTTTGAATCAATGCCTTCACGTTCCTTAACGCGCTTGGTAATCAGTTCGCGCAGTTCCGTTACCCCGCGCGATGCACCATATTGCATGGCTTCGCGGCCGTGTTCGTCAAAAACCGTATCGACCGCTTTTTTCATTTCTGCGACGGGGAACAGTTCTGGCGCTGGCAGGCCCCCGGCAAATGAAATTACTGATGGATCAGCCGCTGCTGCCAGGATTGCACCAACTGCGTCCGTACCATCTGCAGGAACCCGTTTTGAAAATTGAACCATTCCGATCACTCCTATTCATTCTTAGAAACAAATTATTAATGAATCTCATTAAATTTTAATATGGCTATTATAATAGTCGCATTTTTTTAATTCTGCAAGTCCTTTTGGCAAAAAAAATTAAGTCGTAGCGATCCGTCAGTTGACATGGCGGCGCAGAGTCTGCATCAGCAATTGCTTGGCAGCCGCTGAAACCGTCATGCTATGATTTTTGGCATACTGCTGTAATTCTTGATAGGCAGCCATTTCTTCCGGTGTTTTCCAAATGATTCCCGTTACCTGGCCATGTTCTTTTTGCATTTTTTCACCTTCCATTGGTTTTTGTCCATTTTAACATTTTTATGCTTCAAAAATTATCGTGAGTAGTTTCACAAAATCTTTTGAAATTGGTGTGTACCCAAAAAGTTGGAATTGAATATTAATTACTTGTAAACTGAATAAAAATTTTTCTTAGGCAACTAGCCGTGCTTCATATTGAAGTGGGGTCAGGTTGCCTAATTTTGTTTGTATCCGGCGGTGGTTGTAGTAGTCAATCCACTCTTCAATGGCTTGAGTTAAGTCTTCTTGATTGGCATAATCAGTGTCCGGCTTGATCTCTGCTTTAAGTTTGCTAAAGACGGTCTCGCAGGCGGCGTTATCCAGACACGTTGCTCGATGGGACATGCTTTGACGAATCCGACCATGCTTTAATAAGACTCGCCAGGCACGATGCTGATACTGCCAGCCTTGATCTGTATGCAGAGTTAATTGATACCCAGTGTGCGGTAAAAGATCGATTAGCTTGCGCAAAGGCTTAAGGCTGAATTCCAGGGTTGGATGCGTCCCGATTTCCCAAGTCAGAATCTGGTTGGTTGCCAGATCCTTGACAATTTCCAGATAAACCTTACTGCCGTCCTTAGCCTTCAATTCAGTAATGTCGCAGACCATCTTTTGATATTTGCGATTGCTCATAAAGCGACGACGGATTACGTTTTTAGCCTTCTTACCCGACGGACCTTTGGAAGAATCGTACTTGCGGCGGCGTTTGCTGTATTTCGTACATTGAAGGCCCATCTCACGCATCAAGCGGTAAATTCGCTTGTGATTGGGCAGTGGACGATTAATAATTCGGTAGTAGTCACGCACCTGCGCGCTCAGTCGACGAACGCCATAGTCGCCTTCAAAATATTCAAACAGGCCCTTGATGACGGATTTAAGCTCTTCTTCGGCTTCATTAGGGTGTTCAAATTTGGCCTGCCAATACTGGTAAGTTGACATAGAGATTGGCAGTGCTTCAATCAGGTCTTTCAAACGATATTTTGCCTTGAGGTCATAAATTACTTGGGCAAGTTCTTTTTTGGATGCTTTCTCAAGGCTGCCAATTTTTTTGAGGCATCGAGTTGAATCTTTAAGGATAAGTTCTCTTTTTGGAGAAGCTGATTCTGTTTTTTTAAACGTTGAATCTCTTTCTCGTGATTTGAGCTCATGTTTTGATTTCCTTCCTGGTCGTAGTTTTAAGAGGGCCGGTGCTCCATGTTCGTTGTACTGACGCTCCCATTGATAGACAGAGCCTGATGAACGAAAGCCAAAGTGGATACAGGTCTCTGGAATGGAAGCTCGGTTTTGTTGTTTCCACTTTACCAGATTTAAGCGGAAATCCCCAGTTACGGTTGGTGGATTCAATAGTTTTTCCTTGCCGAAACGTGCATAAATACCCACGCAGATTTGAAAGTCAAGCTTTGCAATCCCGTATTTGCGAGCGATCCCCCGCAGTGAACTTGCCGTTGTACAGTACTCTTCAATTGCCTTGATCTTAGTCTCTATGCTGATTTTGGTCATAAAAATACCCCCAAAGTTGTGTTTCCAACTTTGGGGGTACGGGTCAAATGCTTGAACCACTGCCTGGCTTTTTTTATACTTGTATTTAGAAACTAGAAATGAGGGGATCAAATGGATTACTTGATCGGCGTAAACATCGGTACCACCTGCACCAAGGCGGTTTTATATGACCAGGACTTTAATGCGTTGGCTAGCGCGTCTCGTTTACATCATCTATTCCGCGATGAGCCGGAGATGTTAGAAGAAGACCCAGACGAAATCTTTGAGACGGTCGTTGATACGCTGCACGAGGTCGTTGGCCAGGCAGATCTAAACAATGGCACGCTGCGGGGCGTCTCTTTCTCAAGCATGATGCACAGTCTGATTGGTTTAAACCGCGTCAACAAGCCACTGACGCGCGTATTGACCTGGGGCGACAATCGTGCAGCCAAGTATGCGGCCGAAATGAAGCAAAACGGCGAAGGACTAAAGATCTATCAGCGTACGGGCACGCCAACTCATCCCATGGCCCTGCCATATAAGCTGATCTGGCTTAAAAATGAGCATCCTGAGATTTTTGAGCGCACGACCTGCTGGCTGGGCATCAAAGACTATGTGTTCTGGCGGCTGTTTGGCGTTTTGAAAACCGATATCTCATCAGCCAGTGCTTCAGGTCTGTTAAATCTAAAAGAGCTTGATTGGGACAAGGAAACCCTCAAGCTGATTGGCATTTCAGCCGACCAACTGCCGCAGCTGGCCAGTCCATATGAACAGGTACGGGGACTGCGCAGCCAGATTGCCACTAAGATCGGTCTGCCAATGGATACGCCATTTATCCTGGGCGCAGCTGACGGACCAATGGATAATCTGGGAGTTGGCGCCCTGGATCAGGGAACCACGGCTATTACGATTGGCGATACTTCCGGCGCGGTCCGGGTAATTACTGATCAGCCGCGCTTTGACATCGAAGGGCGTTTGTTCTGCTATGCCCTGGATGAGGAGCACTGGGTCGTTGGTGGTCCGATCAATGCCGGCAATACGGTGTTCAGCTGGGCTGGCGACAAACTGTTTGCTCCAGAAAAGCAGCTGGCCAACATGATGCATGAAGAAAGTCTGGATGTCGTGGCCAAGATTGCTAAAACGATTCCTGCTGGCTCAGACGGTCTGATCTTTCATCCTTTCTTAAACGGCGAGCGGGCCCCAATGTGGAATGCCAACGCCCGGGGATCGTTCTTTGGCTTGACGCCGCACCACACTCGGGCACACATGGCACGGGCCGTTTTGGAGGGAACCGTCTATGAGCTTTATGCAATCAGTCTAACCTTGGAAACGGTCGTCGGCGAACCACGGCAGATCATGGCAACTGGTAATTTTGCCCGGTTTGGCCTGTGGCGGCAAATCCTGGCCGATGTCTTTCAAAGTCCCGTGGCCATTCCGCAAGAACAGGACAGCCGAACCTTGGCCGCCGTTGTCATGGGCATGAAGAGTCTGGGAATGATCAAGAAAATCGATGTCATCAAAGAACACCTTAAAAAAGCCGCAACCTGCCAGCCAGATCCGGCCACCTATGACATCTATCAATCGCTGGTGCCAATCTATGTACAGCTCAGCAGCGATCTGCAGCAGGAATACAATGCAATCGCCGACTTTCAGCATAAGTACTGTCATTTTAACTAGTAAAAAAGAGCGCGTTTTACCGTGCTCTTTTTTTTCAGCAATGCTACTTTCCCCAAAGTGTCTGCATGACGTAATCCAGGATCGCCTTTTTTTCATGCAGCTGACGATGAGTGGTTTTGGGATACCAGCGCTGTACGTATTTGACCGAGGTGTTCTTAAACAGCGTTGCCATCATTTGCGACTGGATGTTGGGAACCTCGCCATCCGTCTTTTGATCAGCCTCTTTGCCCATAATGTTGTAGACCGTTTCATTGTTAGCAAACCGTGCCTTTTTTACCTGTCGCAGCAGCTGCTTGAATTCTGCGTCCCGCGACTTTTTAAACAGCCAGGCCGTATACTTGGTATTGGTACCAAAGCTTTCTTCTACCGGCACGCCCAGCAGCACGATTTTTTGAAACGCGATTTCTTTTTGCAGCTTATGATTGCTTAGATAGGCGTGGAGAAATTCCGTTCCGCCATAAGAATGCGCGACGATATTCAAACGCTTGACGTGATAGCGCTGATGCAAAACGATCAAGACCTGCGTCAGCTGATGCATCTGCGGTTTGAACGAAACGTTATAATTCCAGTCATACAGAATCTGAATCAGCGGATTTTTCTGACCTTTGAGACTACCCTTGACGCGCACCTGACCAGTCGGCGAGACGCGCACGACCATGGCACTTTGCGCGATATTTTCATTTTGAGCGCGCTTGATAAACGTATTAAAGGTAATCGTATTGCCGCCCTGTCCCGGGATCAAAAGCGTCGGCGTATCGGTATAGCTGACATCAGAGCGCAGCCGATGCATATTCAAGGGCTGGCTGGGCGTTCCCTTCAATAAATAAAGCTGAACGGCCATCGCAATTACGATAATGCCAAAAATCAGGTACCACAACCGTTTTAAGACTATCTTGATCACCAGCTGCTTTTTATTCAGCATTACCATCATCCCTTATCATCAAACTAGCCTAATTATAACGCACCGCTGATTAAGCAAAGATTAAAAAAGACTCAAGGTCGATTCGTTTTCAATGCGTTTTAAAGCTGAACGTGCTATAATCTTGCCAACAAAATCAAGTCGCGTTTATAAAGGAGATGACCGTATGCTGATCATTTTGGAGAAAATTGGCTGGGGAATGCTGGCACTGACTGGTTTTGTCGGTGGCATTATTGGGTTGGCACTGCCCGTAATCCCTCAGGTACCATTTTTCCTGCTGGCGCTGTTTGCGCTCTCTAAACTGTCGCCCCGCTTCCATCGCTGGCTTACGAGTCGCCACTGGTATCAGCGCATGGTCGTTCCGGTATTGGAAAAGTTCCATGCCAAGCGCCAAACCAAAAAGCGCGTGCTGATCAAAGCGGAACAAGACTAAGCAAGCTGACCAAACAAAAAGGATTTTAGCCTCGTGCTAAAATCCTTTTTATCTTGACTGTTTGTTTTTAGAGACGTCATGGCTAACCATGGTCATCGCTGCCAATGCCAGACCGAAAACGATCAAGAAGACATCAAAATAGCCAAACCAGGTTGACCAGCTGCCTTGATATAAAACCGCTGACAAAAAGATCAAGATGCCGCCCCAGAAAAAGACGTCCTTATAAAATTCTCGATTAAAACGCATCTGCCAAACCTTCCTTGAGTTAATTGTTTGATTAAACTATCTCTAGAAGATATTGTAAACCCTTTCGCCTGCTAATTTCAATTCTAAACTAAAATCGGCTGTTCAAAGAAGATTGTCTAGCCAAACAGTCGAGCCCAAAAGCCTTTCTTTTTTCTTGGCGGTTCGGCAGCTGCTGAACGTTCTGGCTCTGTTGCTGTTTCCTTGGCAAAGTCGTCATCTTCAAGATAGGGATCGGGCTCGCCAATCCACTTGAAAAAGGCATCCTCTTTGATCTCCATAAACTTGCCGCGCTTGCCGTTGATGCCATCGACACAGATCTCAACCGGCAGCGCATTGCGGTACTCTTCAATACTATCGGCACTGAAGCCGTTAAAGGTATTGAGCTTAGAGATGTCAAACAGCAGACTGTGCTTATCGGCATAGTGCTTAAAGTCCTCAGTCTGCGTCAGATACAGCTTGGCCCACCGACTCCGCGCGCTTTCGCGAAAATCGTCGCAGATGGCATCGGCAAAGAAATCAGGCAATGGCAGATCCGCCATCTCATAATATTCTTTGAAAAGCTTGCGCGTATTGGCCAAAAAGTCCAACCGCCCCGTCTGTTTATCAAAAGTCCGCCATGGCGTCTCGTCGTCACTGAGCAGGGTAGCCATTCGAACGACAAAATCCTTAAAGAGCGTGTTGTTTAGAGTCTGCCGGACGTTGTAGATATATTTATTGGCCTCGCCTTTTTGCGCCTCGTCAATCACCTTGTCGATCTGCAGATAGTAGGTCCGGCGCGCCGTTTCTCGCAGCATGGTGAACCCGGAGTCATAATTGGTCGTACCAATCAAAGGCGCCACGGCATGTGGATGGTTGACCAGATCATTCATGGTGTCAACGATCAAGTGCCGACTGTATTGATCCTGCTGGAAGAAGTAGGGTTCAATCTCATCAACCAAGACTGGGTAGGTACTGCCAGTCTTCATATAGTGCTCTAAAGCCTGAACCGTCTTCAGCTTCTTTTGCGGCGTCTCGGTTGGATAGATCGTGCCAAAGTCAATCAACGAGCGGTCCGTATTCCAGGTCAGCTGATTGATGATTCTAAGCAGCGTTGACTTGCCTGAGCCTGCCGTAGCCCCCAATACCAAAAAGTTGGGAACGTCATTGCCGTCTTCCGGATTGAGACTGGCCTTGGAACGGATCTCCCATAAAAATGGCGCCGTAAAGCTGTATAAAATAGCCTCATAAAAGCGTCGGCCATAATCAGGCGTGTAGTCGACCACGTACTTGGCATAACCCTGCATAACGGCATCAATGCTCTTTAAGCCGTCGCGGATCTCACTGATGGTGGCCAGCTTGCCAAATGGAATTGGGTAGGTTCCTGCATCGTTTGGCACGTACAGGCCGCTGTTGTCATTGGCCAGATTCCGCTCCATTGGCCGATCATACAAAAACGTGGTGTATTTTTTCTCGGCCGAGCGTTCCTGCGGCGTCATGTCAGTCATCAACGTCTGCCGCACTCGTTTATAGATCTTTTCGCGCGTCTTAAGCGTTGGCTTGGCCGCGCGTGGCGAAACCGAGTCTTTTTGCAGGTTGAAGATGGCATCCTGTTGATGAATCGAACGCTCCAGCTCATCTTTTACCAAGGCCCGATCAGTCGTAATATCGCGCATGGCCTTGGTAATCTCCTGGCCAACGATTCCCCGATCGATCTGCTGCTGGACGTCATGCGAAATCAGCTCAGTCATATCAGCAATCGCGATCTGGTCAGTCGTCTCATTGCCAAGAATGATCACGTTGCCGACGTCCTTACCGGCTTTTTGATCCTTTTTCATGGCATCCAGCTGTTTTTGCGCGGCACTGAGCAGCTCAGTAGAAAAATAATTTTTTAAGACTGGTTTAAGATCATTCTTAAACCGTTGCATAAAATTAGTGTATAAAGGACTATTATCAAACACCAGTACTTCTTCAAGCTGATTATGATGCTCATCAAAAGAAGCCGCGGTTAGGTTGATGCTACCCAGGATTACCCGCGTCTGAGCGCCGGTATCATCGCTAAGCAGATAAAAGCGCGAATGAATGGCCTGTACGGGAGCCTGCTCAACCGTGTACAGGCCATTCAGCACGTTCAGCTGATTCTGCCCGCTCAAGGCCTCAAACAAACGCGCCGGCTGCTTATTGGCGGCGGCCAGCAGTGCATTCGTCAAAGCACCTTTAGTGGCCGTCTCATCCGCAGTCTGCGGCGTTGTCTGTTCTGGGGCGCCCAGGGCAATCTCAACTTGGATAAAGTCGCTGAGATGCTGATTAAAAAAGTCGGCATCCAGCTCTCCGGTAACCGCTGTCAAGCGACTGAAGCGGCGGGTGTCAAACAGCTGACGAATCGTCAAGCGTGGCACCTCTTGATTATTAAAAACGTAGTGGACCCGTCGTCTTTGACTGGCCGAATTTTGCGTCGTCGTACTCATAAACTGGTTCCTTCTTCGTCATCGTTTTATACTATGTTCCATTTTGCTGTATTTTTATAACGTTTGCAAGTTTTGGCCCTAAAGAATGACAGGCAAATTTATGTGCACTCACCAGGATTTTATTTTATGCAAAAACCAAATTACTCAAAAATTCTGTGAATTCTATAATATGTGCATTAATTGCAAAAATTGTTTCGTGAAACCGTTTATCTATAACGTTAAAAATTTCAAATTTTTTAGTTAGATTTAAAAAGAGGGGGTGCCGGAAATTTTAAATATAGGCGAGAATATCAGAGCCTTCCGTAGAAGCCTCGGGATAACACAAGAAAAACTTGCTGAAGAAAGCGGTTTGTCTGTCAATTTCATCTCACGACTAGAGAGAACAAGTGATCAAAACGTCAGCATCAAAACGCTTAACAAGATTGCCCACGCCATGCAAATCTCAACTGCACAATTGGTCGAGGACAGTCAGCGTGACCGCGAAACCTCTCTTTCAGTTAATCAGTTAATCTACCAGCTAAAATCGATGGATCCACAGCAGGCTGATAAAGCAGCCTATGCGATTTTACAGTTGATTGACGCGATTAAAGACACACAGTAAAAAAACAGTCGGCGTAATTTTTCGTCGACTGTTTTTTTATTAATTGCTTGCCGTTACAGCCCCAGTTGCATAGTTGACTACGATATTGTTTTGAACGTTGGGCACGAAGACGTTAAACTCAAGGCTGCCGTCACTGGATTTAGCTTCAATATGCGCGCCTGATGGAACCAGATTGGCACCATCATAAATATCGGTTACCCGATAGCGAACTTTTTTATTTTGATCCAGCGCCTTTCTGACCAGTCCTTCATAGTAGTTCTGCCCAGTTGAGCTCTCGCTGGCTGCCTCATTGGCCCAAGCCGTCTGCGTGGCAATGTTTTTAGGATTCGACTCTGAGGCATCAAAGCCCGAAATCCCGCCAACCAGCGCATAACCCAGCAGGTGGCCGCGATCATAGGCATGCGATGGACCATTGGCAAGATTCGTCGCCTGCAAAAAGCCCGCTGGTTTCCAACTGGTAGCGCCGTTGCCAGTCTGGTCACGACTGCGATACTGACGCGTCGTCTTGTTCAGCCAAGCCTCGCCTCGCCAGGCTCGTCCGCGGCTGTCGGTATAGTTGACGGCATATGGCGCACTGCTGACGCTGGCATTCAGCTGGGTCTGGTTATTGTTGACGATGTATGCACCATGCCCATTCCAAGTCAGACTGCCGCCCAGCTGCTGTTTAACGCCTTCTGACAAAACCGAGGCTGCCTTGGTCTGACTGGGCGTAATCAGCGTACTGGAACCCTGCCGACTGCCAGTTGAGCTGCTGGTCTTGTTAACCAGGCCATTCAGCTTTTCTTTTAACTGACTGGCTAAAACGGCTGAACTGCTGGCGGTGCTGGTAGCCGTGGCTGAATTGCCGGTCTGTGTCCCCGGCTTGATCAGACTGCTGAGGGCAAACAAAACTACGAAAGCCGTCAGCCAATGCAGGACTCGACGCGTTTTCTTCTTCATTTATTTCTCCTTGACTATCAAATGATTATTAATATTGCAGTTTCTCGTGTTTAAATGCTTCTTTGACCATCCTGCCCAACAGCTTGGTGCTCTCAGTCAGCGAGACCTGCGCCATCTGCTCGTTGACTTGCGTCAGTTCGGCACTGACCTCATCGACTGTCTGCACATGCGCGTCGGTTTGGGACTGCAGCTGACGACAGGCCGCCATGACCGTCTGCTCAAAGCCTTCTTCCATCATTTCATAGCGCTGATAGTTCTGATCGCCCAGCGCCGCCAGCGTATGCGTCAGCCAATACATATTCTGCAGATCAAAGTCGCTGGTCGTATTCTTATATGGTGCCGGCGTATCTTCAACGTTGGCATAAAACGGCACCACGGCATTAAACGTATTGGGACCAAATGCCAGCCAGTGCACGCCCGCAATCGAGTCCGGCACGTGATTTCTGATCTGCAGCATGTGAATTTCAAGATTTCGGTTTAACGCGATCGGTCGATATTTGTGCTGATCGTTTGCAGATCCCTGACCATATGGATCAAAGTCGGTATGCTGAAAATGCATGCTCATTGCCTGCTTAATGTCTTCAATCGCCAGTTTGCGCTTTGGATGACAGACAAATGGCAGATCCTGGTCAGTCGGAAGTTTTTGTTCCTCATCGCTCAGCAGCTTTTGCACGTACCAGGCGCGCGGATAATTATAGCGGGCATCGCTGGCCGTACGACTGCCAAAGATCTCGCGCAGGTTCAGGCCATGTTCAGGATTCAAGTGATAACGATTGATAAAAGTCGGCAGATCAGCTGCATACATGGTCGCATCGCTTTCAAAGTCATAATCGGTAATGTTGAACTGATTTGGCGCGATCACATAGGCATCATCGGGAATCTTTAAAGCCGCCCAGTGATGACCGCCAATCGTTTCAAAATACCAGACCTCATCTTGATCACTAAACGCAATACCATTGGATTCATAAGTGCCATATTTTTCCAAAAGATGGCCCAGCCTTTTGACGCCTTCGCGAGCCGATTTGATATAAGGCAGTACCAAGGTGACAAAATCCTCTTCGCCAATCCCGCTGTCCGAATTGTACGGGTCGGCTCCCAGGACGCGGGCATTGGTCGTAGCGGTTTCGGTTGCGGTCATGGCAACGTTGGCGGCATTGATGCCACCAGCCGCAAAAACACCGGCACTATCATCGGCATCAGGCACGGCTGTATACTTGAGCGGATTTTCCGGCAGCTCAAGCGTAAAGCTGGTCGTCTTAGAGGCATAGTGGCGCGGCTGCTCCTCTGGCTTGACGACAACAAAGCGCTGTGGATCAAACGCGTTGCTATAGTCTTCTTGACGACAGATCAAAGTCGATCCATCAATCGTGGCCGCCTTCCCAGCCAAAAAAGTCGTACAGGTATGTTTCACTGCGATCCCTTCCTTAATTCATGATTATTGAAAATTATAGCATACTGTCCCTGCTAAAAAGCGCCTGGCCAATTGACCAGACGCTAATTTAATTTCCATTAATTTTTCTTTAAATGATGCTCATTTTCAAAATCAGCTTCTTCGCTGGCCTCGGGTTCCTCATGCTTGCGGACCCGAATAAAGTAGATCAGCGACATGATTGCCAAGAAGACTACCCCGACCGAAACTGAAACCCGCGTATCTGGATTGATAAACATGAATGCCAGAATAATCAGCAGGGCTGCCGTGGCAAAATAGTTGTAGAACGGATACAGCGGCATCTTAAATGGGTGGTTCTTCATTAGATCGGCATTTTGTTTTCTAAACTGCAATTCAGAAAGCAGGATGACGAACCAAGGCACCATCCCAGGCAGAACCGAGGCACTGTAGACGATGACGAACAGATTGGAAGCCGTTTTGCTCATCTGCGTCAAAATGGTGTTAAGGATAAAACCAACCAAAATCCAGCCGGCAATCGTTAAAATCGCGACGTTTGGCACCACGCGCTTGGACAGCTTGGAGAAGAATGGCGAAACCTCATGATCAACCGACAGCTTAAACAGCATCCGGCTGGCACTGTAGATTCCCGAGTTGGCACCCGACATTGCTGCCGTCAATACGACAAAGTTGATCAGACCAGCTGCTCCCGTGATGCCGACTTTTTCAAACGTTTCAACAAATGGGGAGCCAACCGTGCTCAGCTGATTCCAAGGATAGATGGAAACGATCACGAAAATAGCTCCAATGTAGAAGATCAAGATTCGCCAGATAACGGATTTAACCGACTTAACGATGGCTTTTTGCGGTGAGGCCGTCTCCCCTGCCGCGATCCCCAGCAGCTCGATTCCTTGATAAGACCCAGCAATCACTGCCAGCGAGAAGAAGAAGCCCTTCCAGCCATTCGGGAAAAAGCCGCCGTGCGACCAAAGATTGGACAGACCGACTGGATGCCAGTTGTTGCCCAGCCCAAAGACGATCACCATCAAGCCGACCACGATCATCAAGATAATCGTAACGACCTTAACCATGGCAAACCAAAATTCCAATGATCCATAAGCTTTTGCCGAAACCAGATTGGCCAGCGTCAAGATAACGATCAGAATAATACCGGAAAGCCAGTCTGGCAGATTTGGCCACCAATAGTTCAAATACTGCGACATCGCAATCACGTCTGAGATCCCGACAATAATGAACTGAAAGACATTGCTCCACTTAACCAGATATCCCGACAATGGATTGATGTATTTGGTACCATAATCGGCAAACGATCCCGTGCCTGGATTTAAATAGATCATTTCTCCCAAGGCCCGCATCATGGCATATAAAACCAGGCCAACTACGGCATAGGCCAACAGAACTGATGGACCGGCCCATTTAATGGTTGAGGTGGCCCCCATAAACAAACCACTGCCGATCGTCCCACCGATAGCAATCATTTCCATCTGCCCAGTCGTCATTGACCGGCGCAGATGATTGTTGTTCTGCTCTTCCATAAAAAAACTCCTTTATTTTTAACCAAACAAAAAGCCGATCGAATCCACCCATCTCAATCCCACTTAAGATTTATCAAGTGGTTGAGCGGATTCGATCAGCTGTTGGCTGCATTATTGATATCCAGATTGAAGAACTCAACCACTTTAGTTTGTTGTGGTTGAGGTGGAGGTTAGCTGAATTAGGTACATTTCACATTGCATATTTAGCATTTCAACTTCCTCCTTAAAACTTAGTATGCTATTAGAATAGCATTAGAAAACAATTTATGCAACTCGTTTGTCAATTTTAAACAACTAATGACGAACCTGACCATTGCCGATGATCTGATACTTGATCGTCGTCAACTGCTCCAGCCCCATTGGCCCTCTGGCATGCAGCTTTTGCGTGCTGATGCCGATCTCAGCCCCAAAGCCAAACTGACTGCCATCCGTAAACCGTGTTGAGGCGTTGATGTAGACGCAGGCTGAATTGATCCGGTTCAAAAAGGCCTGTCCGCTTGCCAGATTATCGGTAATAATAGCTTCTGAATGGTGGGTACTGTGGGCATTGATATGCTTGACGGCATCATCAAACGAATCAACGACCTTCACTGCCATGATCAAGTCATTATATTCAGTATCCCAATCGGCTGCACTGGCTGGCTGCATGTCAACGATCGCCTGGGCCCGCTCATCACCGCGCAACTCGACGCCGTGAGCCCGCAGACTCTTGGCCAGGACCGGCAGATAGGCAGCGGCCACGTCTTGGTGAATCAACAGCTTTTCGGCCGCGTTGCAGACGGATGGCCGCTGCACCTTGGCATTGACCACGATTGCCTGCGCCATTTTCAGCTGCGCGTCCTTATCAACATAGATGTGGCAGTTGCCGGCACCAGTTTCGATTACCGGAACCGTTGCCGTCTTAACTACGCGCTGAATCAAGCCGCGGCCGCCCCGGGGAATCAAAACGTCCAGATAATCGTTAAGGTGCATCAAGTCGCCGGCCGTTTCATGACTGGTATCAGTTATCAGCTGCACGCTGTCTTTTGGCAGATCCTGGTCTGACAGTGATTGCCGCAAGACATTGGCCAAAGCGGCATTGGTATGCAGTGCTTCCTTACCGCCCCGCAGAATTACGGCATTGCCGCTTTTAAACGTCAAGGCTGCGGCATCAACGGTAACGTTTGGCCGCGCCTCAAAGATAATGCCGATTACGCCTAAAGGAACGCGTTTTTGCAGAATCTGCAGCCCATCAGCCGTATACCAGCCCTTGTCGATCTTGGCAACTGGATCTGGCAGCTGCGCGACGGTCTTTAAGCCGGCTGCCATGTCTTCAATGCGCTTTTCATTGATCAGCAGCCGATCGGTAAATTTCTTGGGCATATCAACTGCCTGCTGCATATCAAGCTGATTGGCCGCGATGATTGCATCTTTAGCGGCTAAAAGATCCTGGGCCATCTGCAAAAGCGCCTGGTTTTTGGCAGCGGTATCCAGCAGCATCAGTTCCTGTTCGGCTGCCTGAGCGCGCTGACCCATTTTAATCAATGTCTCGTTCATTTAAAATTCCTCCTTGTCAGTTGCTAACGGCTTGATTGAATGCCGGCCAAAATGAGTGCCAACTGGCTGACCATTGACCACCTTTAAGATTACCCGCGGATCCTGACCATTGCACAGAACCATTTGCCGATCCGCGTTTAAAATCGTTTCGGCAGCTTTAAGCTTGGTAACCATTCCGCCCGTGCCAAAGCGCGTTGATGAACCGGTCGCGCTCAATCTGATTGCCGGAGTGAGTTCTGCAACGTTTTCAATCAGCTTGGCATCGGCATTTTTGTGCGGATCCTCGTCAAACAGACCATCAATGTCCGACAAAACGATCAGCAGGTCGGCCCCGATCCGCGTGGCTACTAAAGCCGAAAGCTCATCATTGTCGCTGAAGGTCGTGTGATGATCCAGCTCGTCGACACTAACGGGGTCGTTTTCATTAATAATGGGAACGATCTTTTGCTGCAGCAGGGCCTCAATCGTATTCAAGACGTTGGTGCGATTAAGCGGATATTCCAGATTGTCGCGCGTCAACAAAAGCTGCGCTATTCGCGTCTGATAGTCCAAGAAGCGCTGAGAGTAGATGCGCATCAGCTCGACTTGTCCTAAAGATGCCAACGCCTGCTGCTCAGCAATGGCTGCCGGCCGCTGCGTTTTATTCAGACTGGCTAGCCCCGCCCCCATGGCCCCCGAAGATACCAAGACGACCTGATAGCCGGCATTGTTCAGTGCAGACAGCGAATAGGCCAAGCGATCAATTGAAGGCAGATTGATCCGCCCGTTTTTCATTACCAGACTGCTGGTCCCTACCTTGACGACCAGCCGCCGAATCATTTTTGCTTCCATATGCTTACCTCGTTAAGACAAAAAACACGCCCTTAATCGAGACACCAGTGACGGCGGTACCATTCTCGTTTAAAGACGTGCTTTACCCTTTTAAAAAAATATTTCAATGTAGTCAGCTCGCGACAGGATTTCGGATGCTTGCTCGCCTTTGCAGCTACCGGCGATTCTCTGAACGATCCTTAATTGATTCGCGATGATGTTATTTGAACTATAAAATGCTTTTTGCCAATTGTCAAGCAGACGGCTTAGTAAATTGCCGAATGGACGACGCGTTCGATATCATCAACGATCTGTTCCGGCGTCAGATGATACCATTCATAGAGTACTTCCAGCGGCACGTTGTCAGCAAACTCACGCGGCGCGCCAAAGTTTAAGACCTTCATGTTGGTTGGCCCATAGTAGCGGTCGATCGTTTCGCCAAAACCGCCGCTGAGATTGCCATCCTCAATCGTAACGACGATATCATGATCCTCTTGCAGATAGTGCAGATCACGCTGATCAATGCTGGTAACCGACTTAGGATTGATCAAGGTGGCATCGATATTCAGCTTTTCCTTGAGCTGCCGACAGACCTCCTTGCCCAGCTGCCAGAAACCGCCCACGGCCATAATGGCAACCTCGCTGCCATGATGAGCAATGTCATAGTCAATCGTAGCATAGCTGTCTTGGGAAGGCGTGCCGTGCAGCAGTTCGTGTTCCGGCTGCCGGATGACCACTGGCGTATCGTTTTGCTTTAAGGCCCAGCGCAGCATGGAGATCATTTCTTCGACGTTGGTTGGCGCCAGATACTCAATATTTGGCAGACTGCTGATGTATGAAATGTCAAACGTGCCTTGATGCGTGGCTGAATCTGAGGAGATCGTGCCGCCACGAACGATCATGACGATGGGATATTCGTTTAAGGCCACGTCATGTACCAGTTGATCATAGGCCCGCTGCAAAAACGTGCTGCTCTCAAACAGAACGGGCCGCGCGCCGCCAGCTGCCATGGCCACTGCCGTCGTTACGGAATCGGGTTCGGCAATGCCAACGTCAAAATAGCGCTCGGCATGGGCAGCTTTAAAGCGTTCCAGGTCAAACATGCCTGGAATCGCAGCATTGATGGCCACAACCGGCTTGCCGGCTTCAACCTGGGCATTAAGCTCATCAATCACGGCCGCGCTGTAGCTTTCTTTTGGTGCCGTCTGCTTGCTTTCACCGGTCTGCAGGTCAAACGGCGCGCGCCAGTGATATTTTTTCTGATCATCGATGGCTGGCTGATAGCCCTTGCCTTTTTGCGTATTAACGTGCAAAACGATTGGGTGGTCGATGTTTTTGATCTCTTTAAAGACATCGATCATCGTCTTTAGATCGTTGCCGTCTGCCACGTAGCGATAGTCCAGCCCCATGAACTTAAAGATGTTGTTGGCTGATTGTCCCTGCGTATCGCGCAGTTCCTTTAAGCCGCGGTACAAGCCGCCCTGATCCTCATCAATCGACATCTGATTGTCATTGACCAGAATGATCAGATTGCTCTTGAGCTTGGCAGCATTGTTCAAGCCTTCAAATGCCAAGCCGCCGGAAAGCGAGCCATCGCCAATGACGGCCATCACGTTTTCATGACTGGCAGGACTCACCAGATCACGAGCCTGCGCCATCCCGACTGCCAAAGCAATCGAAGTGGAAGTATGACCCACCTTAAAGAAGTCATGCGGGCTTTCGCTTGGATCGGTAAAGCCGCTGACGTCCTCATAATGATCAGGATCCAAAAATCCCAGCTTGCGGCCAGTCAGCATCTTGTGCGCGTAGCATTGGTGCGAGACGTCCCAGATCACCTTATCGTGCGGGGAGTCAAACACATAATGAAATGCAATCGTCAGCTCCATCACGCCCAGGTTGGGACCGACATGCCCGCCGACTGCACTGTCACGTTCAAGTACCAGCTGCCGCATTTCTTGAGCCAATTCCTTGAGCTGATCCAGGTTCATCGATTTGATGTCTTGGGGCTCGTTGACTTCATTCAGCAGGAAATCCGGATGTTGATTCATTTCTTCCACCTCTCAAATTTACAAACGATCTTCTTAGCTATCTATTTTACAACACTTCATGAAATAAAGAAAACGGTTGATAATACTGAAGTTTAAATCGAAAATCGTATTAATTGAGTACTAATCGCAAATCTGGAATTTTTCGAATGATTCAAAGCAATTTAAAATTTAGAATGTCGTGGAACGTACTTTTTGATTATTAGGTAACGGCCGAAACTTTTGTAGGTTATATCACTAAAGTCTAACAAAAGAATATAGATGCTTATCAGTATGATGCTGAAAATTGCTGAAAACATAAAAGCATCGATCTTGTTGGCTGTATTGAATATCCTTGATGAAAATTGGTAAGTGAACATTGAAAGAATAAAAAAAACCAGGTTAATTAAAATTATTGAAAAATCACGCTTTATCCTAACACCAAAAGCCTGCGCGATTTGCCGATAAGCAAAGATACAAATATAAATAAACGCAATATCAGTTGCAATTATGGCACCTTGTCCTTGAAAGAAATACACCAGCGGAAATTGTAACAGCAGTTTGATCAACAGCCCAATACTCATATAGGTCATAGCTTTTTTACTATATCTAAGTGCTTGTAATAAGGTCAGAAAATCAATACTGATAGCCATGATCAAGGATTGAATTAAATTCATTTGCAAATACACACCGCCTTGAACACTCTTACTATAAAAAATAAAGTTTATCTCATAGGCAAGACTTACCAATAGCGTAACGATAGGCAGCAAAAAAATAAAAAGATATTCCATGTTTTTCGACAGTATTTCTAATATTTCTGCCTTCTCAGTTCTTTTTGCAGCCAACATTGGCAGACTAGTTTCAGAAATTGCAGTTGCCAAAGCGATTACTACGGTAGTTATCTTACTAGGATTTGCAGAAAACAAGGTATATATATATTGTGTTTTTACAAGTGAGATGCCTAATAAGCTGTTCAATATTTGTTTAAAATAGACTTGATCAACAAGCTGTGTAAGCGTTATCCCGGAACCGACCAATAGAAAAGGAATTGATTCATAAAAAGTAATTTTTATCAATCGACATGTCTGTAGAATTTCTTCAGAATCAAGCTTCCATGAAAAATCTGCATAATAGTTTTTACGGAAATATAAGGCTAGGTATATCAAGCCACTGAAAGCACCAATAAAAGCTGCAAAAATACTTGTTTCTACTGCCACATTAAAGTTTAAACGCAGTACATAAATAACTAGGTATGTTGAACCTAAAATAAATAAAACCCGAACAAACTGTTCAATAACTTGTGATAGTCCAAATGGCTTCAAATCCTGATTTCCTTGAAACCACCCTCTAATAGCACTCATTAATGGAATCAATGCTAAGGCAGGAGCCACAATTCTAATTGCACGAGTTGCCTCTGATGATGATGCCACTGGACTGCTTTTTGCAATTAATGGGGCAATAATAAACAAAATAATTGCGCAAAGCATCCCAGATATTCCCATTAAAAGCAATCCAGACTTAAGAAGTGCATTGCTTTCTTTGTATTGTTCATTACTGTTATAAAAAGCGACGCGTCTGGCGATTGCAGAAGGAAAACCAGCAGTACCTAACGATATAAACAATGCATATGGAGTATAGGCACTATTAAATAATGCCTGCGCTGCAGAAATATTATCATTGCCGATCATCATAATCCAAGGAATCAAATAGATTATTCCTAAGATTCGTGAAAGAATATTGCCGACAGAAAGCCAAAAAGCCCCAGATAATATCTTTTTGTTCATCAACGATTCACCGTATCCTTACCTTTGATTTAATTGCTGATAATAACTATTGTTTTCAAGCAGCTCAGCATGTGTTCCCACACCTGCCAATTTTCCATTTCGAAGCAGCAGTACTTGATCTGATTTTTCAGCAATGGCATTCCCAGCTTTATTTAATTGAGACTGAGGAAGGTTTTAGGCAATACTTTATGATGATAGTTTAACTTTAAAAAAACACGTAAAAATGAGCATATTTTCCGTAAATGGAGCTTTTATGCAACAAAATAGTCTAATCAAGCTCGTAGATTCGCTTAATTTGGGATAGATATGCGCTAAACGAAATATAATAGTCTTTTTCACTTAGTGTTTTTAGAATCTGCAGACTCATTACCAAATCCTCATTTTGCTGATTTTTGGTCTGAATCAAGTTAAGCACCCCTTTAAAATACATCTTTAGGATTTGTTCAAAAAACATATCTGCCCTAAGCGGAAATTCATCAATCTCATTGTCTAAAATCAAAGCCTCTTTAATCTGCTTGTTATCTAAAAACAAAGTAAAAATGTTTATCAGCACTCTAAAACTTTCGCTTCCATAAGATCTTAAGTTTTGGTACTTTTCTAAATTGTGAAGGACCCTCTTTTTCATGATGTTGATAAGCTCAAGATCAAAGATAAACATGACATTATTAAAGAGCAGTATTTCATAATGTGACCATGTCTCACATTTTGTCAGATAAGTCGTAATAATCTTTTTAGCTTTTGCATCATAAGGCATCTTTGAAAGCCTATCAATCGTAAGCTTAACGATGCAATACAGGTGAAGAGGCTCTGTTTCACTCGTTATTTCCGCGTAGCTTTTAAACTTATTCATAATCTCCTCCAATTGAGCAAGATCATGCTGATGCGTTGCTATTTGCGCTTTTTTCAATAATGCTTGATATTTATCAGGCTCATATTGATTTTTTATATAGTTGAATTCTTCAAAATTAATGTGCAGGTTATTAAGCATATAAGCAAAATTATCGACGGAGGTATTTGTCTTTCCCGAAGCAAACCGAGAATAGGCAGAACGAGTCAAATGATCTCCTATTACTTCATTTATGGGAATATTTTTGCTTTTGCGAATCGATGATAGTGTACTTCCCCACATATCCAACTCCATATGTTTTCCCCTTCCATTTTGTAGCTAAAAAGCCACATTTGTACTTATAATTCATACAATCACAAAAAAATATCCCTACTCCCCTAATATTCGTTATCGAGATATAACGAAAAAGGAGTGGGATCATTGTTATTGTGGTTACTATTATTGTAAAAAAAATTAAAATATAAAAATAGTATTTTACCTTGATTTATATAAAAAATTTAGCAAAACTAATCACACAACAAACTAGCTACTCTTATAAACCAATAACGTCCTGATAGTTCCATAGCTTTCAATCCACTCCCTCAAAGTTTTCGATTAACTTTGAGGGCTTTTTTATCTAGTTTTGAAATAAAATATTACTGACTCTTAATACGATTTGATGATATTTATCGATCGATTCTGAATATTAGGCAGCATTTTCATACATTTTAAGACTGCCATCGACACCATCAACTTCTGATCATTTTTTCTCCCGAGAATATTTCTATGCTATTCTAATTGCATCATAAATCCTTTAATTTGACGGCAACCAAAAAGATTCGTAACATTAAGTAAGCATTGCTTTAGAAAGGAGAAGTAGGATTGTCAAACCAAGCCATCGAAAAGCTGTCACCATTTAAAACCCTGACCAATGAACAGTCTCAGCTGGTCGATGAGGTGATTTTGTTTGCCAAGCAGCACTTAACGCAGAACTTTCCCGCAGTCTACACGATTCTGGGTGATGCCGGCACCGGTAAGAGCGTCGTCTTGTCGCACCTGTTTGCTCGTCTGCAGCAGGCCGCCCGGGGTCAGTCAGACAGTCCTTTTTACGGTACGCACAACTATTTTTTGGTCAACCATCCAGAAGTCCTCAAAGTCTACAAGCAGATTGCCGGACCAATCAAAACTTTGCTAAAAAAAGACTATCAGCGGCCAACCTCGTTTATCAATCAGCTGGACAAAAACAACGCCAGTGCCGATATCGTAGTCATTGACGAGGCGCATCTGTTGTTAAGCAAACCTGATCACTATAATAATTTCTACCACGAAAATCAGCTGCTTGAGATCATTAAGCGCGCTAAGGTCGTTATTTTGGTATTTGATCAGTATCAGGTTCTGCGCATGAAGAGCTTTTGGACTTTGGATCGCTTAAATGAGCTGATCGCGCCTTATCCACACCAAAGCTATCAGCTCAAGCATCAGTTTCGCATGACGGCTTCTGATGATCTGATTGCCTGGTTCAACCAGCTGACCAACGGCTTGATTGAGCCCCTGCCTAAAAACGCTTGCGATCACTATGATTTTCGTATTTTTAACGATGCAGAAAAGATGCGGCAGCTGATCGTCAAGCGCAACCAAGAAGTCGGCCTGTCCAGAATTCTCTCAACGTCTGGCTATCCCTCAACTTTGGATGGCGGCAAGCACTATATCTGTGAAGGCGACTTTAAAATGCCTTGGGACCAGTACAACTTTACCGCCACGCCATGGGCTGAGCTGCCGCAAACCATTGACGAGGTCGGTTCAATCTATACCTGCCAGGGTTTTGATCTCAATTATGCCGGCATCATCATTGGACCAGTAATCAGCCAAAAGCCTGGTACCAATCAGCTGCAGGTCAATCTGGATCGCTTTACCGATACTGAGGCCTTTAAAAAACGTGCTGACTTGACGGATCCCGACCAGATCATTCATTATGAGAAGCGAATGATCCTAAATGCTTTAAACGTAATCTTAAAGCGCGGCGTTAAAGGCACCTATCTGTATGCTCATGATCCGCTGCTGCGTCAAACGCTTTTTGAGCTGAGCCAGGCAACAAACGCTTAACCGATAGAAAGAAGATGCCCCGATGCCTCAAAAACTACATCTTAACGGTCGCTGGCTGACGATTCTGGCCGGCATCTTTGCCATGATCGTCTTGATTAAGGTCGGTTTTGACTACTGGCCAGAAATCAAGCTGCTGATGCATCCGACCCACGAACACCGCGTCATGCTTACTAAGATGATTCGTGATCACGGGGCCAAGGACTTTCTGCTTTTAATGATGGTAATCGCACTGCTTAACGCGATGCCAGGCATGTCGATTGCCGCGGTATGCATTCTGGCCGGCGTCTGCTATGGACCTTGGATCGGCCTTTTGATCAGCTGGAGCGGCAACATCCTGGGGAATCTGGCAGTTGCCTTGCTGTTTAGCCGCGTGCACCTGTCACAAAAGCTTAAGAAGCATCAGCTGCTGCAAAAACTGCTTAATCAGCCCCATCCCCGCCTTGGCCTGATTATTGGTTATATGATTCCAGCCATTCCCAACGCACTGGTCAACTACTCGGGAGTCCGGCTTAAGGTCTCACCGACACAGATGCTGCCCCTGATTGCTCTGGGAATGCTGCCGTGCTCGTTTATCTATGCGTTTGGCGGCAATGCGATTTTTAGCGAGAACCTTGCTCAGCTGGTGATTTTCGCAGTCTTAATCATCATTTTGGCGCTCGTTTCAGTTGGTGCCCACCAGCATCATAAACGCGCCAGCAGCCAAATCAAACAAAATCAGCTGAGCGAATAAAACGGAAATGCGACCCGGCGTCCATTCCCGCTTTCTTTTTGCCAAATAATCTTAATAAGGAGTTTTTTATGAGTTCGCAATCAAAACGGACCATCTGGATTTTGTTGGTCTGTCAGTTTCTAATCTGTCTTGGCATGAGTCTGATCTTCCCCGTCATGCCATTTATCAAAAAAGAGTATGACTTTTCAGCCTTTGAAATGGGATTGATGTCCTCTTTATTTGCCTTGGTTCAATTTATCGGCTCCCCAATCGTCGGGCGCATCTCTGACAAAATCGGGCGTAAGCCGCTGATCGTCTGGGGACTGTTGGTTTTCGGCCTGGCTGAGTTTGTTTTTGCCTTGGCTGGTCACCTTTTCTGGTTCAATCTTTCACGGGCCTTTGATGGACTGTCAGCGGCCATGGTCGTGCCGACTTCAATGGCGCTGGCTGCCGATCTGACCTCGCTGAAAGACCGAGCCAAGGTAATCGGCTGGCTGTCGGCTTCCTTTAGCGGCGGACTGATTCTTGGGCCCGGTCTTGGCGGTATCTTGGCCAACTTCGGCTATAAGGTGCCATTTTGGATTGCCGGTATTCTCGGACTGATCAGTACTCTGGTGGCCTGGCTGTTGCTGCCAAGCGATCAGGGTGAAGAATTCAAATCGCATACCGAAGACGTTCAAAAAGAGCTGCAGGACAGTACTTGGACGCAGGTTAAGTCACTGCTCAGTCCGGCAATGACGACCGCGTTTTTAATGATTTTTGTCGCGGCGTTTGGACTGGCCGGCTTTGAAAGCATCTACAGTCTTTACGTCAATGAGGTTCACCAGTTCGGGCTGGGCGCGATTGCCACCGTTCTGACGCTAAACGGAATCATCTCTTTGATTCTGCAGGTCTTCTTCTTTGAACGCATGGTACTCTGGCTGGGCGAGGTCAAGCTGGTACGCTGGGCCTTTTTGCTGAGCGCAGTCGGAACGGTCGTGGTCATTTATGATCACTCGCATTGGCAGATTATCGTCGCCACCCTGGTCGTATTTGAGGCCTTCGACTTGCTGCGGCCGGCGATCACAACGCTCTTGACCAAGATGAGCGAGCAGAATCAAGGTCTTTTAAACGGCATCAACATGTCACTGACCAGCGTCGGCAACATCATCGGCCCTTTGATCTCAGGGGCGCTGCTGGACATCAACTACCAATACCCATACCTGGTCGTGGTAATGTTTTTAGCAGTTGCCTTTTTAATCAGTTTTGCTTTGAGCAGAATGATTGCTCGCCATCAGTTTGGCTAATATCATACAAAAAAATGGCACTGGCTGCAGATCCAGTGCCATTTTTATTAAGGTCGCTGCTTTGCTAACGGCGACCATTGATCAGGTTATGCCAGTTATACGCAACGCTGAGCTGAGCTGCCAGCCGTGATGCGTAGTCGTGATGACGCTCAGTATCTTTTAGCGCTATGTCTAAGGCCTTCAGATTATCCGTAACGATGCCATCGACTCCCATTAAGGCAGCCTGACGCATGGTATCAGGATCATCAACCGTCCAGACGCAGATTGGCTGATGCTTGAAATGCAGCTGCGCAATCAGCAGTGGATTGAGCATCGAATATTCAACGTTCCAGCCGATATGTCGTGATGGCCAGCCTAAAACGTAGGGCTGAATCGCCATGACTGCAAGCTTGGGATTCAATTGATGCAGCTCTTGGGCCGCGTGAAGATCCATTGAATGCAGCCAGGCATGATTCTGCTGCAGCTGTCTGCCATAGCGCTGATTGAAGTGCTGCAGCATCCGTGGCGAATCATTCGGGGTCGTTTTGATCTCAACCAAAAGCTTTTGCCGATGTTTTTGGGCAAACTCCAAGTACTGATCGAAACTGACCAGGTGTGCGCGGTGTCCGTTTTCATCAGCCGCCAGCCCCTGCAGCTGTTTAAGGGTTAGTTGACGCGGCTTGCGGTTGATGCCCGTCAACTGGCGCAGATTCTCGTCATGCATTACTACGAATTTCTGATCGGCCGTTTCGTGAACGTCAATCTCAATATAATCAGGATGCAGCCGCCGTGTTTTTTCCGCAGCCGGTAAAGTGTTCTGCACGCCATCTTTTTGCGTGACGCCCCGATGCGAGATGGCCACGGGCTGATGCCAGGCGGCCGGCAGACTGACGGCACTGGTCATTAAGATCAACACCGCAATCGTCAGCCAGCTTCCTTTGCCCATCCAGATGGGAAAATCAGCTGCCGGCAGATTTTTAAACCGCTCCCTTGACGATTGCTGGTCAAGCACCATGACCACCAGCGCGCCAGCCAGCAGCCAAAAACTGCTGCCAAGCATCAACGAGCGAAAAATGATCGCGATTCCCCACACCCATTTCCCAGGAAATATTTCTAACCCGCTTAAAATCAGCAGCAGCAAATGATTAAATCCCCAGCCAAGCAGGCTCAAAATCAGCACCCCGCCCAACGTATTCAGCGCGTTTGCTAATCTCTGCCAGCCAGCGTTTGGTTTTTGCCGTGCCTGTTTAAGCGTGATCTGACTGGCTGCCATTGCAACCAAGTCAGGCAGCGTTAAAAAGCCCATCGTCAGCACCACCAGATAGAGCAGCACCGCTATGATCAGCAGCCAGGTTTTGCGCGTCAAAAAATCAAGCATTAGGGCTGGATAATTCAAGTGTCCCCAACGCAACGCACAGAATAATCCCTGGCCCAGCGGCATCAGCCATAAGAAATTGATCAAGACCATCATTACCCAGTCAGGCCGCAGCCAAAAGGACATGTTTTTCAGCAGTGCTGACCAGCTAAAGCGGCGCTGACTAATCAAGATAATGCCGTAAATAGCCAGTCCCCAAACCGTGCTCAGCCAGATCAGCCATAGACAAAGACTGCCAAGACTACCCAGCAGGACCAGGGGATGCGCCGCTAAAAGCTCCATGGCCGTCAGTTTGGAGACGACTGGTACCTGTCCCTGCTGCATCAGACTAGTCATGATCAGTTTAAAAAGCGGCCCGACGATTACCTGATCAATCAGCACGATCAGCAATAAAAAGCCGCTATAGCTCAGCCAATGATCTCTATATTCGGTCAGATTGGCTTTGATTTTTTCCATCAACAAATATATCCTCTCAATTATGGTTCCCTATCATCTTAACCCAGGCAGCCGCAAAGTAAAAGGACTCACTCGTTATCAACGGGGAGTCCTTTAAAGCTTGCTTACTTTTCTTGTTTTGCGGTCTTGAAGCCGCGCTTTTGTGCATTGGCATAAAAAGCCCAGGCAACCAGGCCAAAGAAAATCGGCCCAAATACCGTCCAAAACGCGGTTTGATAGTCATGATCCAAGATTGGCTGCAGACAGGTAAAGATGATACCGATTGCCACGACCAGCCAAACGATCGCCGAAACCCAGTTGGCTGCTCGCTGCGTCTTAAAGAATACGAATGGCCGATCCAGGTCCTTGATCTTCTTAAAGAATGGGAAGGCCCCAACTAAGAACAGGTATGGTGCCGAGGTTGCGACGTTGGACATATCAGTCAGAATCAGATAAAACTGTTGTGCGGCCGAACCACCAAAGCTGACGGCAAAGATGATCACACAGATGACGATTGCCTGCATCCACATGGCAAAAGCGGGCATATCATGCTTGTTGAGCTTAGTCATCTTGGCTGGCCAAAGTCTTGGATCAGAGCCCATGATGAAGGACTTGATCGGTGAATAGACCATCACGAAGAATGAGCCAATGTAAGCCAGCCACATTGCCAGACCGGTAAACCGCGTAAGGAGATTGCCCAGCAGCACCGCCGTGGCATGCGACAGCCCCAAAGAACTGCCCAAGACCAGCCCGACGTTGTTCATCAGAGCGTAGGAGATGTTGCCAAGGTTGACGTTTTCTTTGCCTAAAACGCGCGCCCAGTTGGTTGACATCCCCCACATAAAGATCATCAACGCATACAGAACCGTAATTACGATCATGCCGATCATCAAAGCTCTTGGGAACGTCTTTTCTGGCTTTTCAACCGAATCCATCACGCCCCCCATTGACTCCATGCCACCATAGGCAAAGACGGCATAGACCATAAACGAAACGACAGCGACTCCAGATTGGAACTGTGGATTAGGCGAAGCGACAAACGAGTGCAGGCCATGAATCGGCTGCATCATCGCGCCATGATTGCAGATCCAGATGATTAGACTGGCAACGATAAAGACGCCGCTTAAGATCATGACGAACGTTCCGCCCACGGCCCCAACCTTGGCAATCTTGTCGACCCCGCGGCTGCCCATGTAGGTAACGAAAATCATCCACAAGATTGCCAAAATGCCGACAAACTGCGTGGAGGTCAGGCCAAAGAAATTCCAGCTCTGCGTTTTGTCTGAACCAAAGAAGAAGGCCGACATCGGAATCCAAACCTTGGCAGCTGTTGAAACCATCCAGACGACCCATGAACACAGCCAGATAAAGGTCCCGATAAAGGCCATCTTTTCGCCGATTGAAACCTTCAGCCATGAATAGATGCCCCCTTTGGCACTCTTCAAAGCCGAGCCGTATTCAGCAAACATCAAAGACGATGGCAGGAAAAAGAACAAAGCTGCCAGAATATACCAAATAATCGAGGCATAGCCCATTTGATCATAAGCAACGGTCGTATTGGCGAAACCAAATACGCACGTGAAAATCATCATGGTCAAATTAGCCAGCCCGATTTTCTTTTTATCTTGCTCCATTGCAAAATAACCCCTAACATAATGAATAATTGCTGCCTAAACCAGTTAAGCTTATATGCATAATTATACTACTTTTATTTGATTTTAGGGGTAAAAGCAGAAAACAGATCCCGTTTTTTGTTCAAATCAACAAAATTATCTTAAATAAAACGAATATAAAATGTATTTTATGCGCACATTCCCAGCCAGGCAAACCCCAGTCCACCCAGCACGCTGATCAGCATATATCCCCACCAGCGCGCGGTTTTACCTTCATCAAGCATCGTCAGCAGCTCTGTATTAAAGGTTGAAAAAGTCGTATAGCCACCCAAGAGCCCCGTCGTCAAAAAAAGACGCAGACTATCCGTCATTGCAAGCTTTGCCAGCCAACCCATCAAAAAAGAGCCGGTCAGATTAATGAATAAAGTTGCGATTGGCCAGCCAGATCGGCCCCATTTTTTCCAAGTCAGCGTCAAGATCCAGCGCAAGGCTGCCCCCAAGCTGGCCCCAAAACCAATTAAAAGCATTTCAGTCATTGTTTCGCTCCTGATTTAAATACAGTGCCAGTTTAAAGCCGCCCAGTGCCATCAAAAAGCCGCCCAGCAGGTTAATCGTCAAAAAGCCCGCCCCAGCCAAAAAAGATTGCTGCAGCAGCTGAACGGACTGCAGCGAAAACGTGCCAAACGTCGTAAACGAACCGACTAAACCGGTACCGATTCCCAGATTCAGCCAACCGGTCAGCTGCTCTTTTAAAACGGCATGATAGGTCAGAAAAGCCAGTAGAAAACTACCAGCCAGATTAACCAGAATCGTCCCCCAAAAGCCGCCCCAGAGCTGACCGCAACCCGCGCGCAGACAGCCGCCGACAAATGCAAACAGCATCACGCTAAGCAGATTTTTAGTCAAGATTACTCACTTCCTTTTGAATTTAAACAGTCTGTTTAAGCTTATCATAGACTGTTCAAGCCAGATCATGAGTTCTATAATTAATTCGATCAATAAATTGAAATGAGGTCTCAACCTATGAAAATGCGTCGTATCGATCACGTCGTCCTAACCGTCAGTGATCTTGAACAGTCCCGCCGCTTCTATCATGAAGTCTTTGACATGCCGGTAATCGACCAGCAGACTAAGCCCGGTGTCGTTACCCTGCGCTGTGGACATCAGCTGATTCGCCTGCAAAAAGCGGATCGTGACGCCCTGGTAGCCCACAAGCCAACCGTTGGCAGTGCGGATCTTTGTTTAGTGGCCAACGACCCCATCGAAGCCATCTTGCATCACCTGAGAAGCTACTATGTCGATGTTGTCGCCGGCCCGGTTGATCGGCTTGGCGCAGAAGGTCCCATGCAGTCGATCTACCTGCGCGATCCCGACCAGAACCTGATTGAGATTGCGGTTTACAAAAATAAATAATTTCTACTTGGCAAATTAAAAAAATAGGCTTAAACTTTTAAAGCTTATTTTAAATTTCAAGAGGTGAAAAAAGTGAGTGAAGCTATTTACATGCGCAAGGCAACTTTAAACGATCTGGATACGGTAATGGAAATCGTTGAAAATGCCCGCGCGCTTTTGAAAGCTGACGGCAGCGAACAATGGCAGGGAGAAGACGGCTATCCGACGCGTCTGACCTTTCAAATGGATATCGAAGGCGGCTGCTGCTGGCTTTTGATGTATGGCAATGAAATCGTGGGGACGGCAACTCTGATGACGCAAGGCGATGCTCATTACATGCATATCGTCAATGGCAAATGGAATCGTCCTGGTCACCCGTTTGCCACGATTCACCGCGTTGCAATCTCTGGCAAGTACCGTGGCAAGCATTTTGCCAACTACATTATGAGCCATATGATCACGCTGGCTTATGACGCTGGGGTCCGCAACTTCCGCATTGCTACTCACGATAAAAACGACCGCGTTCACAACCTGGTGCAAAACTTCGGCTTCGTCAAGCGGGGACAAGTCTACACCGGCCCAACCGATCGCGATCTGCGCAACGTCTATGAACTGAATCTCGACTAAAAACAAGTGCTCTTCGCCAATGCGGAGAGCACTTGTTTTGTTATAATGAAACTAATGACTTATCAAGTAAGGACGTGATTTTTCTGAATGAAGAAAATACAACGATCAGCCAAAAGACTCGTCTCAAGCAGATCATCAAAGTCTTAAATCAGCATTCGTTTCTAACCAATTTTTATCGGCAAAAACACCCTGAAGAAATTCGGCAGGCCTTAGAAGAGCTGGGTCCCACCTTCATTAAGATCGGCCAGCTGCTGTCGACGCGCCCTGATCTGGTCTCACCCGAATATATCAAGGAACTGCGCCAGCTGCAGGATCAAGTTGACGTTGACTCATATGAAACCGTTGAGCGAACTTTTGAAGAACAGACCGGCAAGCGCATTGAAGAAGTTTTTCAGACATTTGATCAAACGCCTTTTGCCTCAGCTTCCATTGGGCAAACGCATCACGCCACGCTCTTCGATGGCACCAAAGTCGTCGTTAAGGTCCAGCATCCCGCCGTTACCCAGTTGGTGCAGACTGATCTGGCACTGTTTAAGCGAGCGCTGGGGATGATCGAGCACGTTCCCATGGATTTTTCCGTGATTGATCCAAAACGGGTTTTAGATGAGCTTAGTACGTCTTTGCTTCACGAGATCGATACGACGACTGAGGTTCAAAACGGTCAGGAGTTTTATCGGCTCAACAATGGCTTTGATATTATCGAAGTTCCCAAAGTCTATCCTAAGTACTGTACACAAAAGATCCTGGTCAATGAGGCCATGCCGGGAAAAAGCATCAAGCATTTAATGAATGAAAAAATGCCGTCTGATGAAGCCAGCACCGCCAAAATCAAAAAACGCAACCACTATCTGGCGCATGTGCTGGTCGAAAACTTTATCAAGCAGGTTTTCGAGGATCATTTCTTCCATGCCGATCCACACCCGGGCAACGTCTTGTTTTACGACCTGCCCCAAGATGATCCCAAGCGCAATGCCACGGCCAATGATCTCAACTTTCAAAAACAGCTGGGCCGTCATGAAATTGAAATTCAAAAAGAGCACCCGCTGCCGCCCTATCGCTTGGTCTACCTTGATTTTGGCATGATGGGGCGCCTTTCGCCAGGTTTGACGGATGGCATCGCCCAGGTTGTAATTGCACTTAATACCAAAAGCGCGCGCCAGGTTGGTCAGGCAATTCTTGGCATCTGCAATCGAACTGGCACGGTTGATGAGCAGGAATTTTATAGTCAGCTGGCCGGCTTTTTGACTCCCTATCTCAACGCGGGCCTAGGCGGTATCGATCTGCCGGCCATGCTGTTTCAGATCATCTCGCTTTGCCGGCAGAACAATCTGCAGGTTAAGCCTGAAGTCACGCTTTTGATCAAGGCGTTCAGCTCAATTGAAGGGATCGTGGCCGCGCTCGATCCTGAAATGTCATTGATGGAGGTTGCCAAGCCATTTGCCAAAAAGTATCTGCTCAAGCACTTCAACTTCAAGGACTCATTAGAAAGCAGCATTTGGCAGGCCCGGCAAACCGCCCTTGATTCGGCAGCTATCCCATCACGTATCAACGATCTGCTGGAGGTTTTGAGTACTGGTCAGGCCAAGATCAATTTCCAGTACAAGGATCAGGCGCGGGTCTTGCGAAATCTGGAGCGCATGCTGAATCGGCTTTTGATCGTCATCGTCTTAGCGGCAATCATCCTGGGTTCTTCAATTCTGGTTGAAGGCAGCGCTGGTCATCCCGCCATCTTCAAACTGGGGACGGCTGGCTACACGATCGCCATCATTATCATCATTTGCCTTTTTTTGGGCGAGCTGTACCGCTATCTTAAGAAACATCATAAAAAACGCTTCTAACGAAAAATTCCCGCTCAGATCGAACGGGAATTTTTTAATGCAGAATTTTATTTAAATCCAGCGCGTAAAACTGGAGAATCTTATCAATCATCAAGACGTCATGATCGGCCAAATGGGGCTTAGGATGCTGCAGCTGCAAGAGATCGCACATTCTGGCCAGACTGATGCCCGAGCTTTTTTCAAATACGTCGCTGCTGATGATCTTCTCTAGATCCAATGGCTGAATCCTGGTCCAAGCACGACTGGTTTCTGCCAGCTGCAGTCGATTGGCCTCTTGATTAAGCACGCTAAGATCCAGGCGATTGTCCCAGCTGACCAGGTAGTCCGGCTGCACGCGATCGATAAACCTTAACACCTTTTTCAAAACGCTGGCCACCGTAAGCCGTTCTGCTTCTGAATAGCGCAGATCAAGCCGTTTCAACAGACTCAGCTGATCTTTAGGCGTCATTTTGCTGCTGAACACATAATAGTTGAATGCATCATCCTGGCCATAGACACGGCCGGCAATCTGGCCCAGCCGCGTGGTTCCCGGCATCTGGGGCTGACCATCGCAGTAAAACTCCAGATCCAGACTGAGCAGCCTGGCCGAACCGTTAACGATTTCGTGAACCTGTTTGAGCGTCGTGACCGCGTTGGCAGCTGATGAGGCATTTTTAGGCTGGTGCTGCCAATTGGGCCGTTCCAGTTGAATCAGTTCGCTTAGGCTGGTTTTGCTGTTTTCCACGCCATCCCCTCCAGTCGTTTTATTGCCGATGTCTGGACAGTCCCTTCTTGACCGCCTTGATCAAGAGTCCGATTCCCGCAAACGCATCGACCATCGTGCCGCGCTGATTGCCTGACAGAATAGTTCCCGGCGTGCGCTTGTTTTGGTGATCGAATTGAATCGAGACGTTTTGACTGGGGCCTTTTTGCTTTACCGGTCGCGGCAGCACCTCGATCGGCACCTTGACCGCTGCTTGTGAGGCATCTGGATACTCAACCATGATCGTTACCTGTGTCAGTCCCGGCGTTTCTAGAACCGGCTCTTTTTGCCAGCTAAATCTGGTTTCTGGCGGCAGTTCGCTTAAATTGGCGATTCCTTCTCTGGGAGCCAGCGAATCACCTGGCATATAGACGATTTTACGCGTCTCGATTGCAAACTTGCCGGCCATCGAAATTCTGGTCATAAAAATTCCCCTTTCAGTATTCAAGCGTCAAAATCTTGACCTGACTCCCCTCGCCCAAAAGCCAGGTCAGCATTCGCTTCTGCATGGCCAGCTCTTCAGGCGGCTCGCCTTGAAAAACAAATAAAATGACCTGCTTGAGCTGACGAGCCGTCTTGAACAGATCGCTTAAGATGCCGTGATCAGCCCGCAAAGAATGGCCCATAATGACAATCGTGGCAATGTCTTCTGGATAGACGTCATTAGGCAGTTTGATCTTAAACGGCCGAAATGCATTTGCCGCGGTATAGGCCAGCACCTGAGGATCAATGCGTTTTTTAGCACAGCGGCTGGCAATCGCATCAATCAGCCACTGGCGCCGCATCTGCCACTGCTCAAAAAAACGGGTTGCAAAATAGCGGCTGGTAACGGGCATATCGCTGTCAAGCGTATATAGCAGCGAGATAATCTCTTGATCGCCAAATACCGGATACAAGCGCCGCCAACCGTAATAATAGGCATCATAGTTTCGAAAGGCAGCCAGTGTTTTTTCATCAAGCGGCTGCCAGCCATTCTGCTGCCAGGACCAGCGTTTAAAATCAAGAATGTCGCGCCGGTAGCCCTTGGTCGTACTGGCATATTCATAAGGCTCGCGTGCCAACACGTCATCATTGTCGACACCAAGAATGGTCTGACCTTCCAAAAGCGACCCATGCAGATAGTAGATATTCTCTGGCCAGACGTCATACAGCTGCTGTGCCGTATCAGTATAGTTAAAGTTTAAAACCGCGCCAGCCTGACTTAAAAATTCCCGTGCGGTTTGTGAACGCGTCGGATCGCTAACTAAGACGCGTTCTCGCTCCGTCCGCAGATAACGCGAAAATTCATGCTCAAAGCGGCGAATCGCCCGCGTGCTGCGCTGCTGAACCATCACGCCCGCTCCCGGCATCTTACGCGTCGCACTTAGCTGATAGGCATTTTCAGCCGCCACGCGAATCTGGGCCTCGACATCCGACCAGCGGACCTGCTGACTGCGGGCACGGCGATTAAAATGAACGATCTCATCCAGTGGCGTCGTTCCCACGTGCTGCCAAAAATCCTGATAGCGGCTCTTAAAACCATGAAAAAGATCAAAGCCATTGCCAAGGACTACCAACAGCTGATCTTGATCATGGTGCTGGTCAACGAACAATGACTGATCCAGCTCTGGGGGCACGATCACCAGCGACACTTCCTTTCAACGCGTCTTGCCGATAGCATCAGCATTTGGGCAAGACTTAACGGTATCAGTTCATATCCTCACAGCGCATTCCCGGAACACAGTCGCAGGGAACCTCAGCCGGTGCCGCTGCGGCTTTTTGGGTCAGCAGTTCCTGCAGCTGTCTGACGTCTGCTTGGCTGAGCGTGGCCCTTTCAATCACATGTGCCAGCGTCTTGCCAACGTGCATATCACACAGATTATCGAACAGATCATCCGCAGCTTCGTTCATCGTCGGCTGTTCTTCAACGCACGGCTCATAGACAAACGCCCGCCCAACCCGCGTCGTTTTTAAGGCGCCTTTTTGAACCAGCCGGCGCAGCAGGGTTTTGACCGTGGCCGGTTTCCAAGCTACCTTACCCTGCAGAATCTCGATCATCTGCGTACTAGTAACATGCTTGAGCGTCCAAGCTACCCGCATTACCTGCCATTCTGCCGGCGTAATCGAATTTTCCAAAAAGATCTTCCTTTCTTTACTTTGAGTTGCGTTTAAAACCCAGCATGCTGCTCAATGCTGCAGTAGCCGGCTTGCCTTTTTTGGGTGAATCCGGCTTGGTTAATATCGCCGTCTGAACCACTCCTGATTGTCCTTGGGGATGGGGCGCATCATCATGACTGTTTTGAGATGTCTTAGCTTCAGATTCGGTATCGTTTTGATCGTCATCATTTTGAAGCATCCTGGCATCGCTGTCCCCTGATTCAGCTGCGATCGGCGAAGCAGCTGAATTCTCAGATACCGGAACGAACGCCTCGATTTCTTCGCCATTTAACGTTTCATAGGTTACATCAAGCTGACTGACCAGGCGATCAGCCAGCATCTGCGTCGTTTGCGGATCAGCCAAGGCAGTCTGGGCCTCCTTGAATGCCAGATCAAACGCAGCCTGTCTGGAGTCATAGGCCGCTTGATAGCGCTTGGTTTGATCAACACCGGTCATTTTAGCGACTGCTTTTTTCAGCTGCGTCAAATCACTGGTCTTGCCATTAAGGGCCTTGCGCGCTTTCAACAGCTCACTGGTCGTCAGGTCAATCGTTTCTTGGGCTGCCGACTGGAAATCAGGCGTCAGCTTCGACAGGTCGGCCACCGCGGCGTTTAATTCTTGATTGGCCGCAGCTTGGCTCAACAGCTGCTTAGCCTGATCAAAACTGGCTTTGAAGTTCTGCCGGCGACTGGCATCCGCGTTCAGATAGCGCAGCGTGGTCAGATCAGCCTGCGCACTCTTAAAGACCAGTGCCAGCTGGCTGAAGTCGTTCTCCATGCCACTTAATGCTCCACCAGCCTGCTGCAGCTTTTCAACGGTTTGATCCACTTGCGACTGCAGCACGAATTCATCGGTCTGAATGATTTTTCGCGCGGCCGCCAATGCCTTGTTCAGTTCTTCTTTTGCCAGTGGACTGGCATTGACATAGCGGGCCGTCTCCATCAACAGCTCAGCGTCACTGATTGCCTGCCGCAAAACAAAAGTCGTCGTCTCTTGACCATCGAGCCTTGTAACGGCATGCGCCAGGCTTTCCTGTACTTTTAAAAACTGCTTGAGCGTCACGTCGCGATTCTGCTCCAGATCCTGCAGCTGTGCATAGGCGGCATCGAATGGCGCTTTTTGGCTGGCATTTTGATAGCGCGCACTCTGCTTCAGCTGGCGCGCTGCCGTGACCAAGATCTGCCAGTGCGCATCATCAATCAATCTAGCCGTCATTTTTTCACCATCTTCCTTTTGAATGAATGCTTTTATTCTATTATGGACCATTTCTTGCATAACAAAAAGCGATTTTGCTGAATGCTGACCTTTTTATTTGCTATAATGATTGCAAAGCTAATTTTGAAAGGAAAATTGCAAAATATGGAAGTTAGTACCAGTCCCATAACACTTTTTACAATTATATTCATTCTGCTTTTAGCAGCGCTGTTTACCCTGTTGGAATATTCTTTGATCAAGGTTCGTCCAACCGAGTTAAAAGAGCTCAAACAGACATCCAGCGTGCGGCGTGCCGAAAAAATGATCGATCACTTGACAGAATATCTATCAACGGCGCAAGTCGGGGTTACGATGACCTCTCTGATCTTAGGTTGGATTGGTGAAGCCTACATCACCGAACTGCTTGAAAAAGCCAATATCTTCCCTAAATCAGTCGCTAATGATTTCAGCTCAATCATCGGGATCTTATTGTTTACGTTCCTGCATGCGGTCTTTACCGACTTGGTTCCCAAAAATATGGCAATTGACCAGCCGGTTAAGATTCTGTTAGCCATTGCCCACCCAATGACGTTTTTCCACGTAATCTTCTACCCGCTGATCTGGCTGTTTGACTGGACGGCTAAAATCATTACCAAGATGCTTGGCTTCTCGGTCAACCCAGACGAAGACATCTACACGCAAAACGAAATCGTGACCTTATCACAGGAATCCGAACGCGCTGGTGAGATGGATAAAGAAGACGTCGTATTTATGGAACGAGCCTTTCGAATGAACGACAAGGTTGCCGATGACGTCATGGTCGACCGGACCCAGTTGAGCGTGATCGACATTACCGCTACGGTAGCTGATGCCGCCCAACTTTACTTTCAAAAGAAGTACACGCGTTTTCCAGTCGTTGCCAACAACGATAAGGACCACATCTTAGGCTATATCTTCAGCTACGACATCATGCGGCAAAATCAGATCAATCCTAAGCAGGCCATTCGCTCCATCATGCGTAAGATTCCAATCGTCTACCAAAGCGAAGAATTAACGGACGTCTTACAGATCATGATGAAAAAGCAGGTGCCAATCGTTGTTGTCCAAGATGAATACGGTGGTACGGCCGGGATCATTACCGATAAGGATATTTACGAAGAATTATTTGGTACGGTTGGCGAAGAAATTGATCACGTTTCTTCCGACATGATTGAAAAAAAGGAGCCAGATTCAAAGGGCAACCCGACCTACCTGGTATCCGGCAAGATGCCGCTTGACGACTTTGAACGCTACTTCAACGTCCGGATTCCACAGTTTGACCAGACCGATGTCTCAACTTTGACCGGCTTTTTCTTAGAGCGCCAATACGACTTGAAGGTGGGACAACCCGTTAGAGTCGAAGATTTCAGTTTTACGCCATTGGATCTGAAGAATGCTTATGTCAGCCAGTTCAAGGTGGTTCAAATCAAGCCTAAAAAGAAACCAACTGAAGACAGCGATGATGACAGTTCATCGGATCGCAAGCGTCGTCTCAAGCGTGACCGCAAGGACGAACAAAAAAGCGACAATGAAGACTAGTTGAAATTTACAAAGACTTTACTCGTGAAAGCGGGTCAAAGTCTTTTTTTGATGCTAAAATGAAAGTGCTCCAATGATCTTGCCACATCAGTAGTTCATTCATGACCGTTTCCCCATTTTAGGGGGTCATTTTATGTACGATCGAATTCTAATTCCTGTTACCGCACGTTCTTTTAGCCGTGAAATCGATCCATCATTTGCCAATCAGCTCAAATACCTTGTCCAGGCTCATCCTAATGCCAGCTTTATGCTTTTGTATCTTTTTGAGCCACGCGACTGCCGCTGGCTGGCCGCCGGATTGCCAAATCTTGATCCAGACCTAATGTTAAGCCTGGCTGCGCACCAACTGACGCGGATTGAACGGCTGCTTCGAGATATCGGTGCCCATCAGATTGAGCATCAGTTGGCAGTTGGCAATCAATATTTGGTTATCAGCCAATTGATTCAAAAAAGCGGTTATGAGCTGATCGTTGCTCCTTGGCAGCCAAAATGGTGGCAACGCTGCTGGCGGCGTCTGTCCCATCCCGCTCATTCAATTACCAATGACCTTTTGATCTTAAACGTTCAATAATCATCAAATAATTTATCGGTATCGTCGACTCGGATTGTTTCGGGTCGGCGATTTTTTGTTTGGGATTCTGTAAACTGCCATGGCCAGCATCCGCGTGTTCGCTGTTGAATCCTTGATCTGACGCGCTTGATTGCCATGGTTAATTTTATTAAGCGGTTTGCTTTGTAATTTTTAGGTTATTTTAAGCTTTTTGGCATTAATTAAAACTATTTACCTGCCAATGTTTAGCGATAATACGAACAATTATAGTTTTAACCCCAATTAAAGTTCATTAAATAGTGCGAAATAAAGCTGATCAGCCGTTTTTAATTAGTCAATTGTTTGTTTTGTATCGTTTTTGTAAATTTAGCCATTACGTGTTTTTTACGGAAAACCGTCTTTTTTCTTTACGTTTCTGCCTTAAATTATAAACCGTACTCAGGTACATGCTTTATTCATGGGATATTGAGAAAGGAAGCAAATAACATGAACAAGAAGTCACTTATCTCTTTAGCTGCCGTCGCTACTTTAGGTTTTAGCCTGTTTGGCGGTACGGTCGGCACGGTCCACGCTGCATCTGACAGCAACAAGATCAGCATTGTCGGCTCAACGGCTCTGCAGCCACTTGCCGAAACGGCGGCTCACAGCTACATGAGCAAAAACTCTGGCGTCAACATCGATGTCCAGGGTGGTGGCTCCGGTACTGGTTTGAGCCAGGTTCAATCTGGTGCCGTTTCAATTGGTAACTCTGACATCTTTGCTGAACAGCAAAGCGGAATCGATGCCAAGAAGCTGCAGGATCACAAGGTCGCCGTTGTCGGAATGGCCCCAGTCGTTAACAAGAGCCTGAAGGTCAACAACCTGTCAATGAGCCAGCTGCAAAAGATCTTCACTGGTAAGATCACCAACTGGAAGCAGGTCGGCGGTCCAAACGAAAAGATCACCGTTATCAACCGTGCTAAGGGCTCTGGTACGCGGGCAACGTTTGAATCAGCCGTTTTGAAGGGCAAGACGGCCATGAAGACGCAGGAACAAGACTCCAACGGTACGGTTCAAAAGCTGGTTGCCAACACGCCTGGTGCCATCAGCTACCTGGCCTTCTCATACACCAAGTCTGACAAGATCAAGGCTTTGAAGGTTGACAACGTTGCGCCAACTGACAAGAACGTTGAAAACAACTCTTGGAAGATCTGGTCCTATGAACACATGTACACTAAGGGCACTGCTAAGGGTCAAACCAAGAAATTCTTGAACTACATGAATTCCAAGGAAGTTCAAAGCAAGGACGTTAAGAACCTCGGCTACATCAGCATTCACGATATGAAGGTTACCAAGAACGCTGACGGCCAAGTTACCAAGAAATAATCACCGCGTCAATCAATAAAGGAGAGAAACCGGAGGAAGCAAGATGAATGAACAAGATCAACTGATGAAAAGCAGTTTTCAAACCAGGCAGGACCATTGGGGCAAATTGGTCAGCTATTTCTGCATTACGGTAATTGGACTGCTGGTCATTTCAATTATTTACTTCATCGCCGCCCGAGGCTTGAACATGTTTATTAAAGATGGCGTCAGCCTCAAGGACTTCCTGACCGGTATGACCTGGGATCCAACCGTTACTGACGCTCACGGCAAGCCAGAAGTCGGGGCCTGGCCAATGATCTTTACCTCATTTGCCGTCACGATTCTGGCTACGCTGGTCGCAACGCCGCTCGCTTTGGCCGTCGCCATCTTCATGACTGAGCTGGCCCCTAAAAAGGCAGCCTCATTCATGCAGTCGGTCATTGAGCTTTTGGTGGGGATTCCATCCGTCGTTTACGGGTTCGTCGGCTTAGTCGTCGTCGTTCCCTTTATCCGCCATCTTTTCGGCGGTACCGGGAGTGGGATCTTGGCAGCCGTTACGGTGCTGTTCGTCATGGTGCTGCCAACGATCACTTCCATGTCAATCGACAGTCTTAAAAACGTGCCCAAAAACTATCGTGAAGCTTCAATCGCATTAGGGGCCACGCTTTGGCAGACGATCTACAAGGTAATTCTGCGCTCGGCCATTCCTGGGATCTTGACCGCCGTTATCTTCGGCATGGCACGGGCATTTGGTGAGGCCCTGGCCGTTCAAATGGTTATCGGTAACGCGCCTTTGATGCCAGAAAACCTGATTTCGCCAGCCTCAACTCTGACCAGTACTTTAACGGTCGGCATCGGCAACACCGTTATGGGTACCTTGCCAAACGACGCACTCTGGTCTTTGGCGCTGGTCTTGATGCTGATGTCTTTGGCCTTCAACCTGCTGGTAAAACTGGTCAACAAGAAAGGAGTCTCACGCAATGCTTAATGCCAAAAAAGCCAATCAGCTGGCAATGGGCATCATTTATGTCTTAGTCGGTCTGGTGGTCTTGATTCTGTTTGGTCTGCTGGGCTATATCATCTTAAGCGGTCTGCCGCACATCAGCTGGAAGTTTTTGAGCTCAGCTGCCCAAAGCGTTGGTGAAGGCGGCGGGATTCGCGATCAGCTGTTCAACTCACTGTATCTTTTGGTTCTGACGCTTTTGATCTCCACGCCGCTTTCAATTGGCGCTGGGATCTTCTTAGCCGAATACGCGCCCAAAAATGGCATTACGGAAGTCTTTAAGACCGCGATCGAAATTTTGAGCTCGCTGCCCAGTGTGGTAGTTGGTCTGTTCGGCTATCTGTTTTTCGTAATCAAGCTGCACCTGGGCTTTTCGGTTATCTCAGGTGCCATCGCCTTAACGTTTTTCAACCTGCCGCTTTTGACGCGGAACTGCGAGAACGCCTTAAACGACGTCTCGCCGCTGCAGCGTCAGGCCGGTCTTTCACTGGGACTTTCCCGCTGGAAGACCATGACTAAGATCATGCTGCCGGAAGCCTTGCCTGGTATCTTAACCGGGGTGATTCTGGGAGCTGGCCGGGTCTTTGGTGAAGCCGCCGCTTTGATCTACACTTCTGGTCAAAGCGCACCAAGCGTCGACTACAGCAACTGGAATCCATTTTCCGCAACCAGCTTCTTAAACCCGACTCGTCCTGCTGAAACGCTGGCCGTCCACATTTGGAAGCTGAATACTGAAGGGCTGGTTTCCAATGCCCACGCAATCTCCAGTGGGGCTTCGGCCGTACTGATCATCGTCATCTTATTGTTCAACCTGGGCGCTCGCTACTTGGGCAACCACGTCTACAAAAAGATGTCGGCTCGCAAATAAACTAGAGGTGAAAACAGATGGCTGAATATTCGTTTGAAGATACCTACACGCTGCCTGTCAAAGAACCATTGGCAATGCAGACTAAAAACGTCAGCGTATACTACGGCAAGCAGGAAACGCCCTCGCTTCATCAGGTCAGCATGGACTTTGCTGAAAACAAGATTACGGCCTTGATCGGTCCATCCGGTTCTGGGAAATCCACTTATCTGCGCTGTCTTAACCGGATGAATGACGAACTGGGCCGCATCGATGGCGAGATTCTGTATCGGGGAATCAATCTGAACTCGCCTCAAGTCAACGTCTACGAGACGCGGCGTGAAATCGGCATGGTCTTCCAGCATCCAAATCCATTTGCCAAATCGATCCGTGAAAACATCACCTTTGCGCCAAAGCTTTACGGCATCAAAGACCAGCAAAAGCTTGATCAGATGGTGGAAGAATCGTTAAAGAGCGTGGCACTCTGGGATGAGGTCAAAGATTCGCTTGATCGCAGCGCGCTTTCCCTTTCTGGTGGTCAGCAGCAGCGGCTATGCATTGCCCGTTCACTGGCCATGGATCCTAAAATCATTTTGATGGACGAGCCAGCCAGCGCCTTGGACCCAATCTCGACTTCTAAGCTGGAAGAAACGATGCAGACTCTGAAAAAGGACCACACGATCATCATCGTTACGCACAACATGCAGCAGGCCGCGCGCTGTTCTGATTACTGTGCCTTCTTCTACCTGGGGCATGTCTTGGAGTTCAACTCCACTAAAGACATCTTCAGCAACCCTAAGATTAAGGCAACCAATGATTACGTATCCGGTAACTTCGGCTAGGAGGGCATCATGGAAAAAATTCTTAAATGTAAAAACGTGGTGCTCAAATACGGCACTAAAGAAGCACTGCACGGGATCAACATGGAGATTGAGCAAGACAAGATCACGGCTTTGATTGGTCCGTCCGGCTGCGGCAAGTCGACGCTGTTAAAATGCTTCAACCGCATGCACCTTGATGACAATGCCACGGTTGAAGGACAGATTCTGTTTAATGATCAAGACATTTATGATCCAAAAGAAGACATGGTCGAGCTGCGGCGGCAGATTGGCATGGTCTTCCAACAGCCGGTTCCCTTCCCGCTTTCCATCTATGACAATGTCGCCTATGGACCACGCATCGGCGGCGTTAAGGATAAGGAGCAGCTTGATCAGATCGTTGAAGAAAGTCTCAAACAGGCTGCCTTATGGGATGAAGTCAAAGATGATCTGAAAAAAAGCGGCCTGGGCCTTTCCGGTGGTCAGCAGCAGCGACTCTGCATCGCCCGTACGCTGGCCGTCAAGCCACAGGTAATCTTGCTGGACGAGCCAACCAGTGCCTTGGACCCGATTTCCAGCGGCTTGATTGAAGAGACGCTGATGAAGCTAAAAGATGAATACACGATCGTCATCGTTACGCATAACATGCAGCAGGCTGCCCGGATCTCTGACTACACGGCATTTATGCTCAATGGTTCTTTGATTGAGTTCAACTCAACCAAGCAGATGTTTGAAAAGCCAGACAACCAGCTGACTGATGACTACTTGAATGGGCGCTTCGGCTAAAAGGAGTTTATAATGGGAGATCAAAATCTAGCAGAAATCTTAAAGGTAAAAAAGCAGTTCGTTGCCATGGGAACACTGGTCAGCTCGCAGATTCACCAAGCAACCAAATCCTTTTTGGAACATGATACGATCCTAGCCAAACAGGTAATTTCAAAGGATCAGCAAGTCAATCAAACTGAGGTCGAACTGGAAAAGAACGTTTTTGACGTCTTGATTCGCAAAAACCCAATGGCCTCTGATTTTCGCGAAACCATGTCAATTCTAAAGGCCAGTTCTGACATGGAGCGAATTGGCGATGCCGCGATCCGCATTGCTCGTCAAACGCTGCGCATGTCTGACAAGCCAACCTTTACTGCTGCTGAAAAGCTGATTCAACAACTGACCTACCAAGTGCGTCAGATGCTGGACAAGGTTGATGAGGCCTTCGTCAATGATGACAGTGACGCTGCCTATGCCGTTGCCAGCGAAGACATCAAGGTTGACCGGCTCTACCTGCAGCTGCGGCAACTGGTTTTGAGTCAGCAGGTCAAAGACAAGCAGCAGCTAAAAGCCTCTGACGTCTACTTGATCATCAGTCGTCAGTTAGAACGTGTCGGCGACCATATCGTCAATATTGCTGAATGGATCGTTTATGCTCAGACTGGCAAGATCGTTGAATTGAACCCCGGCAAAACCGACCCTGAACTAATCAAAAAATAATCCACCCTCCCCTGTTTTCCATCCTAAACCATGAACTACAAAGGCCATCTTCAGCTGTTTGAAGATGGTCTTTTTGCTTGCCTTGATTTCATAGTATTAGACATCCCTGCTATCCTGCAAGCGGGGTCTTGATCAATGTTCAAAAATATCGGACATCCCTGTTTTACAGCTCTTGATGCCACGTTTTAGACTGCTTTTGCTAATCATTGTGCTGCGTTTTTAATGCTGTTTTGTCGGCGATGGTTTTTCTGACCTTAGACATTGGCTGCTGTGATCATTGAGTCATCGTAGTATCCGTTTATTTACGAATCATAAGTCCGGCAAGGGGTTTTACGACTATCCGCCTGCTGGCTTTGTGAAGAAAATCAGTTTTTAACTGGCTGCGGATCTGGAACTACCTACTATTTGCTGATTTTTAATCGAAAGTAGGTACCTGTATATTTTGGCTTACCTAACTTTACCTACTTATGGCAGCTTTTTGCTAAATAGTAGGTAAAGATGTATATTTTGAGGCTGATTGGCTCAGACCGACTTTGTGAATTACCTACTATTTGGAGATTTTTTCCAAATAGTAGGTAATGTTAGGGTACCCTAACTCGATATACATTGATTTTTACCTACTTATACATTGATTTTCGCGAAAAGTAGGTAATGATGGTTTCGTCATATGTTTTATGCAGGATTTCTTTGCATAACAACCGCGGCCGGCCGCTTTCAGCAGTTAACATACTGCGGCTTGACCAACGTTTCAATTAGTCAAAAGCAATCTGCGCTCAAAACTATCAGGGCAGCTCAACAGCATTCAAAGTCCCCAGAGCCACAAACGCATGCAAAAACAAGACACTATAAGCTGGCACTACCGTTTCTTTACCATCGAACCTCCCTCAAAACCACACCGCCCTGCTTGCCCCAAACTAGACGCTGCTTAAAGCTGAAGCCTAGTTAGTCAACTTCGCCAAGCATCTCAATTCAGAGTACGAAAAAAGACCCACCTTAAGCGAGCCTTTTCTTTTATGATTCAATATCAGCCGCGATCATGCTTCTTCTTAACGAGTCCCGCCAGACCAAACATGCTCAGCAGTGACGTCAACAGCCCCATGATGCTCCATGACGCGTCTTGGTCTTTGTCATTACCAGTCTGTGGCAGCTGCTTCATCGTCGTCTTGGTACTTGGCGATTCGACGGTCAGCTGAGTCGACTGCGTACCACGCATATTCGGCTGTGCTGATTGGCCAGGTACGCTTGGATGATTTGGTACGCTTGGCTCATTTGGTGCTGCTGGCTGTTCAGGGTTAGTCGGCTGTTCTGGTTCAACCGGCACGGCGTTTTTAGCGTAGAGCACCGTTTTGACTTGGTCGGCCGGCGTCATCTCAAATGAAACCATCGTCTGATCAGGCGTGTAGCCGTCAATTACTGGCGAGCTGACTGCCGCGTATTCAGCTGGATCACTTGTCCAATCCGTAGCGGCAATGATCTTTCCTGTCACCTTGTCAACCGTGATCGTCCGCGTCCACCGTGCCGTCTGAATGCTGTCTGGTGCCAATGAGTTGCCGGATGCATCTTGATAGTGCACGATAGCTTGCGTCGTCTGGTCATACTGATCCTTGGCTGGCCAGACTGGACCGGTTGGATCGGCAGGATTGATTGGCGTTGCTGGCAGAATTGGGTTGTCAGGATCCGGATGGTTGGGATCGATTACCTGCGTGCCATGCTTGAGCGTAACGGTAAATGTCTGCAAAGCATTGCCATCTTGATCAAAGACTGCCTTTCCTGCGTCTTGAGCCTGGGTAAACTCGTCACTGACCAAAACGTAGCCCTTATTGATCAGCTGCTTGATCTGATCAGCCGTACTGTAGTCGATCTTGGCATCAGTTACGCCATCAACCTTGTCACTTTGAATCGTCTGACCAGTATTCTGATCAACGTAATCGATTCTTGCCTGTTGCGGATCAGCGGCGTAGTTGACATAGATTACGACATCATCTTTTTGCGCGGCCGCGATCTCGTTTGCGCCAATCTCCGTCTGACCATTGACTGGCGTGTAGCCCTTGATTGTCGGTGAAGCAACGGCAGCCGTCTTTTGTGATGCCACGGTTTCCCAAAGCGGCCAGTACACCTTGCCCGTCACGTCATCTTGGTAGCCAACCCGTTTAAAGGTCAGTACCTGTACGTTGTCATTGGCGGCCGGCTGCTGGCTGGCTTGGTAAACGTAGTGGATGATCTGAGAAACCTTGCGAATGCCGCTGGCCGGATCAGTGTCCGGATCAACGCTGCTGTAATGGTGACGCAGATAGATCGTAAACAGCTGGTAATTTTGATCGTCATTGTCAAACCGCAGCTGTTGTCCTTGAGCTTGCGCGGCGGCCAGTGCCTGAGCAAAGCCATCGCTGACCAAAACGTACTTGCCGGTTGGGCTGGTCTGCTCATCGTAAACCAGTTTGCTGAGCTGATCTTTAGTGTCGTAATTGATCTGCTCATTGGTCTTGCCCTTTGCTTCATCGTATGCAACCAATGAGCCGCCATTATCGATGTCGACATACTTGATGATTGCCGTCTGATTATTCGGACTATAGGTTACGATGTCCAGCAGATCGATTGGCGCGTCATACTTGTCGTTGTCCATGGTCAGCGGACTGTGCGACAGAACCGTCACGTCAGGCGTGTAGCCTTTGATTGTCGGCGAGGCAACATCGTCAAACTTGCCCTGCCGCTCATCGGTCGTCCAGGCGCCATTCCAGTCAATCGCGCCGGTAACCATGTCCAGATCGCCAGTCTGCTTAAACGTCATGTCCTTTCCAGAGTATGGATCAGCCGCCTGCGTCCCATCCGCGTATTTATAGAGCACCGTCTGCTTGATGGTCTTTTCACGGTTGGCCGCCTGTTTTAGAATATGATGCTTCAAATGAACGACAAACGTCTGATCAACCTGGTCATCCAAGTCAAAGACAATGCCATCTTTTGTGCCGTCACTGACTAGATCATATTGGCCGGTCGGGTTGGTCTGTTTATCGTAGATCAGCTGCTTCAAAGTCTTAGCCGAGTCATAGCTGCTCTTGGCCCCAGACTGACCGGTTGTCTGATCAATCGTGACGACTTTTTCATCAAGATCATCATCGACGTAATTGATGTTGGCCAGCTGGTTGTCGATGATGTAGTAGACCGTATCGGCAACCGTGAAGACCCCGTCACTGGCCTTGTCAAACGTATCCGCATCAATAACGACCGTCTTAGGACTAAGTGTGTTGACGTTCAGATGATAGCCTGGAATCAATTCAGCAATGGCATCGTAGTTTGCTCCGTGCGTCAGGATCAGTTCGCCAAATTGGGCCTGATTCTTGTATGAGGCGTCATAAACGATCGTATGCGTGACCAGATCCTCATCACCGGTTTGTTCAAAGATCAGGTCAGCATCATGATCATGGTAATCAGACGCCGCTGTTTGCCCCTGCTTTGGTCCATCCCGAAAGACATAGTGCACGACCCGCTGAACCTTAACTGACCGGTTAACTGCTGCATGACGATGCTTGAGGTAGACGACAAAGCTTTGCGAAACGTTATCGTCATCATTGAATCTGATCGGCTGGCCACCCGTTTCGTCGTTGACCAGTTCGTACCCCTTGGCTTCAAAAGCTTTAATATCGTTAACCGTCGAATAGTCGCTTAATTGATTGCTAACGCCAGTCAGATTCTTTTCGCCAATGATGGTCCCAGTATCCTGATCGAAGTATTCAATGTAGGCTGACTGTGGGTTGGCAGTGTAGACAACCTGCTTGTAAACGTTTAGATCCTGATTGTAGTTGTCATTATTGACCGTAATGGCAATCTCATCAACCTGACCTGGGACGGCCTTATACCCTTTGAAAGCTGGTGAAGGTACGGCAGCAAATTTTTGAGTTGGCGTCCACGTGCCGTTCCAGTCAACGATATTGTTAACCAGATCCTTGACCCCATCCTGTTTGAAGCTCAGTTCTTTGGTTACCCGCTGATCGCTAAGCACGGCGCCATCTTTTACATAATCAATGGTTTCGGTAACGGTCTTAGTGCGCGAGTCCTTTTCGGTTTCATGGCCAAAGTAGACATAGTAGACCTGATCTTCATCATTATGATCAAAGACGATCTCTTGGCCGTTCGTTTCATCGGTAAGCAGTTGGTAGTGCAGCTGTTCAAGGCCTTTGATCATGTCCGTCGTCGTGTAGCCGCTGTTCATGTCCGACAAGCCGCTCAGTTCCTTAAAAAGCAGCTGGCGTCCGGTTGGCGTCGTGCCATCGATAAAGTAGATCTTGGCTTTTTGCGGCTGGGCCGTGTAGGTTACGGTCTCATTAATGACCACCGTTCCTTTAGCAAAATCATCATCAGCTGGTGTGATCGCAGAAGCTGGCACGACTGCCTTGTCATAGACATAGCCTGCGATCTTTTGCGAAGGCACTTCTTGAAAGCTTTGCGCGTCAAGCTTGTCCCAGGTAACATGCTTGTTGACGAGATCCTGAATCCCCTTCTGTTCGAATTCAAGCGTCTGCGTCTGAGAAGCAAAGACGTTTTGGCCCGCCTTGCCGCCATTGCCATAAATATAGGTGATAACCCGCTGGTAGGTGACAGGGCGCGAAGTCGAGTTCTTGCCGTGCGTGAAGTGAACCTCAAAGCTTTGATCGACATCATCATCGGCATCAAAGATCACGTCTTGGCCATTAGTGTCATCACTGACCTTAACGTAGCCAGTCTTTTCATAGCTGGCGATTGCTGAACTGGTATTGTAGCCGCTGTCTGCGTTGGAATGGCCGTTCAGAGTCACGGTTGCCATTTGCCGATCATTTGGGTCTTTAGCATCGTCATCAATAAAGGTGATCGTCGCCGTCTGCGATTTAGGCGTGTAGAGAATCGTGTTCTCCAGCGTGTTATCCAGCTGCCAGTTGTCGTTGGTGACCGTCAATGACTTGCTAGCGATCTGGTCAGGGTTAGGATTGGCATAGCCAGGAATCGTTGGTGCTTGAACTACTTCAAAATCAGCCTGCGTCCATGCGCCCCAAGCTGTCGTGTCGTCAACCAGGTCGTGCTTCCCAGTTTGGCTGACCTGCTTGGTGACAATCGTATCTTCTGCCAGCTTGCGTCCATCAGTCGACTGGTAGTGAATAATCTGCTTGACGTTTGCGGTTCGAGAAACATCTTCAGTCTTGTGACCAAGGTAGACATAGTAGACATAGTAGACCTTCAACTGGCCATCAGCTGGGAACTCGATTCCATTTTGCGTCTCATCATTATCAAGCGTGTAGTTTTGGTAGTTCGTCAGCTTCTTTTGAATGTAATCCTGGGCACTATAGGTCTGATGCTCGCCGGTCTTGCCTTTCAAAGACTCGGTGGCGAGCGTTTTGTTGGTCTTTTTGTCAACGTAGACGATCGCGACGTTTTGCGAATCGGCATAGTAGGTAACCGTCCGATAGATATTCAGGTCCGTGTCATAGTTGTCATTGGTAATAGTAATCGTATGCTCCGGCTCGCTGGCATAGTCATTGTGATAGCCAGTAATCGTTGGCGAGTCAACCTTAGCCAGTGTCTGAGCAGGTGTCCAGTCACCGTTCCAGTTCGTTGTCTTAGTGACCTTGTCTAACTGACCATTCTGCGTAAACGTCAGCTCTTTGTGATATAGATCATGTGCCTGACTGCCATCTTCATATTGATACTTGATCTCTTCAACGACTGTCTTCGTCCGTTGTGCATCTTCATAGCCATGCTTGAGATGAACGACATAGATCTGATCGTTGGGGTTATCTGAAGAATTGAATTCCAGATCTTTTCCGCCAGTATCATCAGAAACCAGTTCATAACCTTGGCCAAGATAGCTATTGATCGTTTCAGTCGTGCTATAGTTGGCGCTGGTATTTGAATAGCCGTTTAAGACCTCGTTTGCCAGCTGCTTGCCCGTGGTATCGTCAATATATGAGACTGAAATGTACTGCCGATTTGGCGAGTAGGTGATCGTTCCTTCAAACTGGCCAGCGACAAAGTTTTGATTGTTAACGGTAATCTTACGCTTGGCAATCGTCTTGATGTCTGGCGTGTAGCCATCAACATGACCAGCCGTTACTTCTTTAAAATACTGGGTCTCGGAATAGCCGCTGTCCCAATCAGTCTGATTGGTTACCAGATCCTTGACACCTTTTTGCGTAAACGTCAGCGTGCTGGTCTGGTCCCAAGGCTGCTGATGGTTATCGCTGAACTTAAAGTGAATGATCTGCTTAACGTCAACTGAACGCGTTACTGCTGCCGTCTTGTGCTTTAAGACGATTTTAAAGATCTGATCTTGGCCAGCATCATCATTAAAGACGATCCCGTTTTCCGTTTCATCAGAAGCAACCTCGTAGTTGGCATATTTAGCCAGGATCTGGTTGCGCATGCTCGTGTAGTCCAGTTTTTGATTGGAAAGCCCGGTTTGCGTGTCAGTCTCCAGCTCTTTATCGTTAGCTGAGCCGTCGATATATTTGATCAGCGCGGTCTGCTTGAGCGGCGTGTAGTTGACCGTAAACGAGTAGGTCTTGCCCTTTTGATCAAACGTTGAGGCATCGATCGTCACGCTTTGAGCCGGAACCTCATCGACAGAAACGGAATAACCCTTCAGATTTGGCGTGGTAACTGCCTTAAATGATTTGGTCTGCTTCCAGTCTTGATTCCAGGTCGTTGTATTAGTGACGTTATCAGTTACGCCATCCTGTTCAAAGACAAGCTCTCTGGTCAGCGGGTTGGCTTGCTTCAGCAGGCTCTGATCAACCAGCGTGCCGTCCTTGTAATTGGCATCACCCTTGTAGACATACTTGATTTCTTCGGTGACTTTCATCGTCCGACTGGTACTTGTCGTCTGATGCTTCAGATGAACCTCCAGAACCTGGTTGTTGCTGATGTCGTCTTCATCCAGGACTGGCCGGTTCCCGTTGGTGGCATCCGATACCAAGACGTAATGCTGCCCTAGATACTTGCTGATCGTCGCTGCGGTCGTGTAGTCCAGCGTCTGACCTGATTGACCGGTTCCCGTCCAGTGTTCAAGAACTTTAGGCGTTGTGTCGTCAATATAGTTGACTACCAGGATCTGACTCTTACCGACATAGATAATGTCATGGTGAACGTTTAGCGACTGGCCATAGTTGGCATCAGTAACCGTAATTGCTACGGCATCGACTTGAGCCACGTCAGGCGTGTAGCCGGCAAGCGTTGGCGAAACAACGGTCTTAAAAGTCTGGGTTGGTGTCCAGTCACCGTTCCAGGTCTTCTGATCGGTGTACAGATCATGCACCCCCGATTCATTGAAGGTCAGCGTAGCTTGGTAGACTGGCAGCTGATCTTTGACGTCGACATATTTAGTCGTGCCATCCAGCTGCTTGATGGCCTTATGGTGTTCGATCGTTTCAGTAACGGTCTTGGTCCGCTTGACGGCTTCGGTTTCATGAACGAAATGAACGACATAGGTCTGATCGTTTTGATCGTCCTTGTCAAAGATGATGTTTTGACCATTCGTGCTGTCACTGACCAATTTGAGATGCTGCTTGACGTATTCAGCAATCGCCGCCTTCGTGTTTCGGCCACTATCAGCCCCGGAGTTACCGGAGAATTCCTTAACGGCCAGATCCTGGTTGGTCGTATCGTCATGATAGATAACCTTGACCGCCTGTTTATTTGGCACGTAGGTTACCGTCACGGTCGAGTCTTTGTCCGTTGCCTTGATCGTCGCGCCAGCCACCGTCAGTTTATCAGCCGTATAGCCATTGATCTTTGGCGAGTCAACGGCTGCAATGCTTTGGGCAGCGACCTTGCTCCAATCCTCCCAAATCGTGTCACCAGTTACACGGTCACGATCACCGGTCCGCGTAAACGTAACGCTTTGCTCAACGGATGACGCGGCTTTGCCATCGCCTTGGTAGTAGTATTCGATCGTACGCTTGACTGTTTTTTGACCGTTGGCTGGCTCCGTCTTGCCATCAACGGTTTCATGGTGATGCTTTAAGACGACCTGATAGACCTGATCGATATTGGCATTGCTGTCATAAGTGGCGCCAGCTGGAAAGCCGTCCTTGACCAGATCGTACTTGCCATTGGGATTCGTCTTGGCATCATAGACCAGCTGCTTAAGCTGATCAGCCGTTGAGAAGTTGATCGGCTGCCCATCAAAATCAGTCAGCGTGCCACTGCTGGAGATCACTTGATTGCCGCTGTCTTGATCAACAAAGTCAACCCGCGCTTTTTGCTTAGCCCGATAGACAACCGTAATGTCTTGATCCAAAGAAGTTATGTATTTGGTTGGGTTAAAGGTATAATCCGTAACCGCGACGCCATTGATGAACGGTACGAAGCCGGCAATTGTCGGCAGCGTGACATCAGCCGCGCTGGTTGCGTCATCAGGATCGTTGGCATACTGCGTCTTGGTCTTTTTGGCAGCATCAAACGCCGCGTCAGTTGAATCAATCACCAGGCTGCCCAGTTTTTTGTAGACATACTGCACGTTGCGCGTCTGCGGGATGTAGATGTTGTAAATCGTTATGGTACCGCCACTGCCTGAAGTGATGGTAATAGAAGATCCTGCTCCGCTTGGCGTCAATGTGTAGGAACCGCGCAGCCGATTGTTGTAGTAGTAGTCTGCGCGCATCGTCCCGTCAGCACCGGTCTGAGTGAAGACGACCTTATCGCCACTGTGCCAGTCTTTGGTATATGTATCGCCAATCTTGCCAAATTCAGACATGTAGCCGCTGCTGTTGCTTGGTACGGTTTCATAGTAGCCATTGACGACCTTGCCGCCAGTCGTAGTGTAGATTTGACCGCTTAATCCTTGTTGAACGTAGCTTTGAGCGATCAGATTGCCGCTGTCGTCAACGTAGGACGTGGTCTGCGTAACCAGCTTAGGAATCATGAAACTGAGGATTGAGTAGTAGGTACTGTCAGAGACCGCGCCCCCTTGGTTGACGTTAAAGCGCGGACTCCAGTTATAGTCATATCTGGAATCAAGGTTACGAATGACGCCTGAATAATGGTCATTATAGATGCGGCCCAGATATACTCCTGACCATGAATCCTTACTTGTTGTAACGTAATATTCATAGTCATCTTCATTAATCGTATATTCATTAAGGACTTTTTTATTGGTCGAATCAAGAATCGTTACGTACAAGATTCCGCTGCCGGAACGATCCGTTGACAAGACAATGTTGTATTCCCCAGTCTCGCCAGTCTGATTATCACGGCTGGTGGCCCAAAAGAAGGTGTAGCGGTTGGCCTTAGTATCAACGTACATTGAGCTTGGATATTCAGGATCCTTAACCGAAAAAGTTGCTGCCGTATCATTAAGACCATTAGCGACCAGACGATTGGCAATTGCATCCGTGCTGACTGCTGCCGTTGACGCGGCCTGTTTTAGATCAAGCGTAATCGTTTTGCCAGCACCCGCTTGACTATTGGCTGCTGATTGACTGGTTGGCGACGTCTGACTTGCCGATCCGGTACTGGATGAAGCGGCTTGGCTAGTTGTCGATGACGTTTGACTCGATTCTGCCGCAGTCGTTGAAGCCGGCGTCTGACTTGCCGTCGCTGCAGCAGCGCGGTCTGATGATGTCGCGGCTGACTGGCTAGCAGCTGTTGCCGCCATGCTGGATGTCGATGCCGATTGCGCCTTAGCAGCTGTCGAACTCGTCGGTGAATTTACGGTTGAAGCAGCATAACTGTCGGCTGCCGTGTCCTGGGTCGCGCTGGCTGACAAAGTGACCGCACTGCTGCTTGACGTGGCCGCACTATTTTGCAGATTAACGGCTGGCTCAGCAGTACTGGCCGCGGCAGCATGATTCGTCGTCATCGTCATGGGCACGATCGTAAAAGTAAACGTCACGATCGCCGCAAAGGCCCATTGCTTGCCATCTTTGTACATTTTGTAATGTATTTTTTCATCATGCATATTGACTTCCCCCATTCACTTTTGGATTGCAAAAACGCTCTCTGCTATCCTTAAGCCTATTCAATTGCAATCCGACTATTTTTAAGAAAAAGTATATAAACAATTTCTTTATTATCCTAAAGATAGCGCAGATAAACAGGCGATTAAACTTTAAATTTTTGTTTTTTCTCAGGTATCGCGCCTTTTATTAAGCGCTTACAAATGATTGTTTATAAAAAAATAAATATCATTTTATAAACAGATGAAACTTTTTTCATGACTCATAATACCGGCTCTTTTTGAAAAGTTTTATTGGCCATGACCGCTTTACCGCCATCTAAAAATGAGGCTGCATCACCGAGGATCTAATTAACATTTTTAACATTGCCGCCTAATTTTTTAAAGTACTAAACCATGTCACGATGATACTGGTCTGCTAGGCTGCATCAGTCAGCTCATCATTGCGGCATCACTGCAGAAAAATAACCAATAGCACTTTAGAAAAAACAGGTAATCGATTTTTCTATCAGACGTTTTATGCAGAATTTTTTGGATAATTTTCTTGAAGCAAGGATTGATTACTGATCGCTAATTTCCATCACCGCTGAGTACCTACGTCTGCCAACCAGGCCAAGCATTAAAAAAGACCCAGCCAGTCTGCTGAGTCTCTTCAGATAATTAACTTTTTTCATGACGAAGCATCATAAAGAGTCCGGCTGGCAAGATCACGAACCCAATCGCCATGCCGATGATTGCAAACCAGTTGGGCACGATGCCTTGAGCAGTACTGATGCCGAACTCGCCGACCCAGTCAAACTTGAACAGCAAAAAGATCGTAAAGGCAACCGACAGCACCGGCAGCAATACATCCGTCAGCCAGTTCCGCTCTGCCGTAAGCACCGGTTCAACATTGGCTCCCCGATAAAAACGAATCACGCCCAATGGAATCACGATAAACTCAAAGAACCGCACCATGGCACTCAGTACGATAATTGCCGTCATGTTGTACTGAAAAGCCATTGGGATAAAGATTGCCAAAGCCAGCGTAATCATAAACGGATAAACCGGAAAGTCATGCCTGGTTCGCTTGGCCAGCCATTGCGGTGCCTGATGCTCTTTAGCCATGGCCTCTAAAACCCGCGGCGTGTGAAACGAAGCGGCGACATTGATCCCGAACATGGAAATCAGCGCGCCCAGCTCAATCAAGACGCGCAGCCAGCGGGCCTGAAAAATCGCGGTAATGGCTACGACCTGCTTGGTTTTGACAATTGCCGCCGGATTGATTGCCATCGCCACCAAAATCGTACCGATATAAACCAGTGCAATGACCATAATTGCCAATGGAATGGCACGGGGCAGATTCTTTTGCGGATCCTTCATGTCTTCAGAGCCGCTTGCCACGCTCTCAAAACCAGTAAAGGCATAAAAGGCGGCAATAACTGCCATCACCAAGCCAGAAGTCGTGAGCTTGGGAATCAAAGGCTGTCCATTGGCGGCTTTAAGCGTGTCCAGATCATGAAAATGACTGACGCCGGTTTTTAAAAAGACAATGACCCCCGCGACGATGATCAAGCCCAGCGCCAGCAGCTTGCCAATGGTTGCCAGGTTGCTGACCCAGGTTAAGAAGCGCTGTCCAAAGAAATTGATCAGTAAAATAATCGCCATTAAGACAACAAAGCCCCAGGTAATGTTTGTAAAGCTGGTTGAGTCAGCACCAAAAATGGAAAGCGTACTCTTGATTACCCCAACCCCCATCACGCCCCAGGCAACGCTGGCTGAAAAGAACCGCACGACGCCCATGTAAAAGCCCATGTTCTCGCCATAGGCTGCCTTAGCATAGGAATAGGCCGCACCGCTTTTGGTAACGTACTTGGCGGCCGCGGCAAACGTCAAGGCCAGCATCGCCGCAAAAACCGCCGCGATCAGATAGACCAGTGGCGCCTTGGTTCCTGCCATGGCCACGACCGAACCTGGCGTCAAAAAGATTCCTGAGCCGATAATTGAATTGATTGCCAATAAGACAATTGACCAAAAGCCCAGTTTGTCAGTCTTATTCTGCATGTTCATCCCTGCCTTTCCCGTTGGCGCATTTGATCAGATAGTCAAACAGCCGGTTCATCTCTGTTTGGTGAGCGCGCAGCATTTCAGGATGCCACTGGACACCAAGCACCGTTCCCGTTTCGTTTTCAATTCCTTCATAGACCCCATCCTGCGCCAATGCATTAACCTTTAGTCCCTTGCCGACTTTTTTGATCAGCTGATGATGGTAGGAATTAACCCGCAGGCGAGGCACTTGGTCAAAAATCGCCGCCAAATGCGTATTCTTGACCAGCTTGACCTGATGCGTCGCCTGCCACCATGGCGTATCGCCCTGCCAATGCTTGAGCGTCGGCACCGGATAGTACTTAAGATCCTGGTAGAGCGAGCCGCCGTGAAAGACGTTGATCAGCTGAGCGCCCCGGCAGATGCCCAGCACTGGGATGCCGCGCTTTTCGGCCAGCTTTAACAGCCGCATGTCAAACTGATCACGCGCCTGCCAGACCGTGCCTTGTTCCGGCTGCGGCTCTTCGCCATAACTTTCCGAATCAATATCTTGACCGCCCGAAAGAATCAGGGCATCAACCAGTTCCAGCTGAGACTCGGTTACGTCGGCATCCTCATTGAACGGAATAATCATCGGAACACCGCCGTTTTTGATGACCGCCTCGCTATAGTCCTTGTTGACGTAGCTGCGGCGATAGCCAACGAAGGGACCGACGTTTTTGGTCAGTTCGCTGCCTGAAATGCCAACGATCGGCTTTTTCATAAACTTATCTCCTTTGCAAAATAAAAGGAACTACCAGCTCACCGCCAGTAATCCCTTGACTCGATCAGCAACCTGTCATGGCTGCATCATTTGGTCATGCAATCTGATGGCAGAGCAAAAAACACGCGGCAATGCATGCAGCATGGACAGCACATTTTTTGCATCATCATTTGAGTAGCCATCAGCTCACCTCATTGTTTTTTAATAATCTAAGAATATCCTAACCGACAGCGTTTGTCAATTCAAACCAGGTTAGTCCTTATCATGATGATCATCTTGTTCTTTCGGCATGCCCTGATGATCGCTCAGGTCGATTACCATGGACCGCGTTTTTTTCGACTGATTGCTATCTTGCGGCGGCTGCCAGTTGAAATGCCGAATCACCAGCGACAGCGGCGGAATCAGCAGCATGTACAGCAGGGCCGTCAGCAGCGTCGCAGGCAGGGCCAGCCGCATAAAAGGCATGATGCCCGTTCCATGAGCAAATGCATCCCCCGCAATGCCGCAAAGCACTTCGGCCGTAATCCATTGTGAGATGCCGGCTGCCACGCCGACTCCAATTGCCTGCCGATGCGTTACCTTAACGTCGCGCGGCAGCTGCCAGCCAATCAAGGCACTGACCATCACCATGTCAACGGCCATATCCAGAACCGTCATCCAATCGGCCTTGCCAAGCAAAAGCAGAATCACCGTTCCCACCGTCGTTATGCCGGCACCCCAGCGCAGATTCAAGCCAACCATTGCACTCAGCCCAATGACCCCGGCCAGTTCAATGGCAACCTGTCCGCTTGGCAGTGGCGTTGACAGACGCAGCAGACCAACGATCACCATTAAAGCCGTCAGCCCCAGCGCCCAGAGCCAGTCTTTTGTTCGCTGCTGCATAGGCTTAGTCCAGTGGCTTTTTAGCCGTATCCTGCATCCAAGCCAGTGCCAGCGCGCCTTGCCCCAGGTGGACGCCGATTACTGGGCCAAAGTAACTCAATTCAAAGCGAATGTCGGGGTGATCAGCCTGCAGCTTGTCCAGCCATTTTTGCCCTTCTTCAGGACAATTGGCATGCAGCACCATTGCCCGTACCGGATAGTCGAGCTTGGCCAAGTCCTCGTCAAAGATCTGTTCACAGCGCGCCTTGGCCTTTTTCATTGAGCGCACCTTTTCAAACGCTTCAATGGCATAGTTTTGCGTGTGCATTGTCAAAAGCGGCTTGATCTTTAGAATTGAGCCGATAAAAGCCGACGCATTGGAAAGTCGACCGCCCCGCACCAGGTTCTGCAGATCGTCAACGACAAAGACATTATTGAACGTATCCTGATATTCGCGCAGCTTCTTTAAGATATCATCCAGATCATCACCTGCCTGTGCCAACTGAGCGGCTTCCAAGGCCAGATAGCCCATCATCTTGACCGTCAAGTGCGAATCAAACGGGATGATCTTAATCGTATCCTGCATGTCTTGAGCAATCTGCGTGATCGTGTTGAGCAGGCCTGAGATTGCCTTGGTCAGATGAATGCTGATAACGGCATCGTAGCCTTCATCAGCCAGTTTTTGATAGGTTTCCATCAAAAGACCGATTGATGGCTGCGAGGTACTTGGAAATGACTTTGAATGAGCCAGTTTATCGTAAAATTCTTCAGTCGTAATGTCGACGCCTTCTTGATAGCTCTGGCCGTCGATCACCAATGGAATCGGCACTACCGTAATCTGATTCTCCGCAGCTTCTTGTGGGGTTAAATAAGCGGTACTGTCGGTTACAACCGCGATTTTCATTTAGTTTTCCTCCAGTATGATTGCAGATTTAAAATAATATTTTAGAAAAATAATAGCATGTTAAAAACTGCCGGCCTCAAAACAAGGTCTGCATTTTAATAGGATAGCACATTCAACTCACAAAACCAATTATCCAGTAATTCCGGTTGCCTTAATTTCATAAATCGGCGGTCTGATTTGGTTTTAGATGACAATCAACGTTATAATAGATTAGTTATGCAAAACAAAGGAGGAACGCAAAAATGCCATTTGACGGTTTCTTTACTCATGCCATGGTTCACGAGCTGAATCAAACGCTGCAGGGCGGCCGCGTTTCCAAGGTCAACCAGCCCTACCCTGCCGAAATGGTGATGGTAATCCGCGCCAATCGCCATAACTACTCACTGCTGATCTCGGCCAATCCATCCTACCCACGCATTCAGATCACGCAGATTCCTTATCAAAATCCCGCTGTCCCCAGCAATTTCGCCATGACCATGCGCAAATATCTGGAAGGAGCGCTGGTGAAAGAAGTCGCCCAGATTGAAAACGACCGGATCGTTAAGCTGACCTTCTCGACTTTAGATGAGCTGGGCGACCCATTGGAGCTGGTAATGATGGTCGAAATCATGGCGCGCCACAGCAACGTTACGCTGGTTAATGCCAAGACCGGCAAGATCATTGATGCCATCAAGCATGTCGGCAGCGACGTCAACCGCGTCCGCCTGCTTTTACCGGGAGCAGCCTTCATCATGCCGCCCAAACAGCCGCGGTTCAATCCCTATCTGCCCAACCAGATTTATTCTGACCTGGTTCGCGAGCTAAGGGATGATCCGGCTCAGCTTGCCAAAAAACTGCAGGCCAGCTATCAGGGACTGGCACCGGAAACTGCTAGGGAACTGGCGGCCGAGCTTTTGGCCAGCGACAGTCTGCCAAGTGCCTACCAAGCCTTCCTGCGTCATTTTGAGTCACCGACACCGGTCTTGATTACCAACGAAAAAAACAAGACCAGTTTTGCCGCGTTTGCCCCAATTGACACCCAAAAGTTAAAGCTGCAGTCGTTTGCCACGCTTTCCGAGCTGCTCGATGCCTACTATGTCAACAAGGCACAGTCTGATCGCACCAAGGAATTAGCCGGTCAGGTATTAAAAGTCGTGCATAATGAGCTCAAAAAAGATCAGCGCAAGATGAAGAAGTTTCAAAAAGAGCTGGCTGATGCTGCTGACGCTGACCGCTATCGAATCCGCGGCGAGCTGCTCACTACCTGGCTGCATCAGGTTCCCCGTGGCGCCCAGTCAGTTGAGCTGCCTAATTTCTATGATGAGAATCGACCGCTTAAGATCACGCTGCAGCCTGATCTGTCGCCTTCTCGCAATGCTCAGAAATACTTCACGCGCTATAACAAGCTCAAAGCCTCAGTTAAATACGTCAACGAACAGATGGCGATTACGCAAAAAGAAATCGATTATTTTGAAACGATTCTCAGTCAGATCGACCTGGCCAATCCCAGCGACGTTCAAGAGATTCGCCTTGAGCTCCAGCAGCAGGGATACATCAAGACTAAGCATAAAAAAGGCAAAAAGCAGCGCAAGATTCCCGTTTCCAAACCTGAAGTCTTCCATGCCACTGATGGTACGGTCATTTTGGTCGGCAAAAACAATCTGCAAAACGACCGGCTGAGTTTTAAAACGGCCAATAAAAACGAAATCTGGCTGCACGTCAAGGATATGCCGGGCTCGCATGTCGTCATTCGGGATCCCAACCCTAGCGAAGAAACGATCCTGCAGGCAGCTCAATTGGCAGCCTGGTTCTCGAAGGGGCGCGACTCTGCCCACGTACCGGTTGACTATCTGCCGGTAAAGAACCTGCATAAGCCAAGCGGTGCCAAGCCTGGTTTTGTAACCTTCCGTGGCCAAAAAACACTGTCGGTAACGCCAAAAAAGCTGCCGAACTAAACTGAATTTAAACCAAACAGCGCTGTCTGAGGCACAACCAAGGCCTTAGACAGCGCTGTTTTTTACTTTATGTCGGATCAAACTTCTGCTTGTCGCTAGTAGTTGCCGGTAAACATGTTATCAGCTTTTGGCGGTTGATATTCGCCAAAGTAGTCGGCAAAATCCAGATCCAGATAGTCGCATAAATCCTTGACCTCAGTCATTGTCTTATCAATGACCGGAATCCCGTTTGCCTTACGATCAGCCATGGCCAGGATCTCTTTTTCACCATGTGTGTAGATCTTGTCATGACCATTTGCCTTAGCAGAATCGCGCAGCTTTTGCAGATATTCAGAAAGGTGCTCACTGATCGCCTCGCCATCACCGAATGCGTTGAGATTGATGGCCATAAAGCCGTGGCAGATTCCTGACTTGCCATTTTGCATGGTTGATTCAGAGGTTGTGCCCATTGAAAGAATCGATGAGAAGATCTCGGCAACCATCCCATTGCCATAGCCCTTATGCGACCCCAGCGTTTCCGTATTGCCGCCTAAAGGCATGATGCCGCCACCGTTTTTATGAACGATATTGTCCAAGACCATCGCCGCATCGTTGGTTGGCTCACCCTGTGCATCCAAGGCCCAACCGTCTGGCAATGGCTGATCCAGCTTGTTGTACATCTCCAGCTTGCCCCGCGTAACGACCGTCGTTGAGGCATCAAACAAAAAGTCATAAGGTCGTGCTGGCACGCACCAGGCTTGTGGATTGGAGCCGATCATTGCCTGTCTGCCAAACGTTGGGACCATGATAGCCTCGCTGTTGGTGCAGGAAAAACCGAGCATGCCTTCTTTAGCGGCCATTTTGGCATAGTAGCCGGCAATGCCGTAATGATTGGAATTACGAACCGAAACGATCCCAACGCCCGCTTTCTTGGCTTTGGCGATCGCCAGTTCCATCGCAAAATGCCCATTAAGCTGTCCCATGCCATCATGACCGTCAACTACTGCCGAGACTGGGGTTTCAAAAACGATTTCTGGCTTAGCATCAACTTTCATCGTCCCTTTTTGAATTCCCTTATAGTAGCGGACCATTCGCTGCATGCCATGACTTTGAATACCATACATATCGGCAGTTAATAAAACGTCGGTAATGATGGCAGCCTGTTTCGCGTTAAAACCAAACTTTTGAAAGGCATCCATGCAAAGACGATCAAGCTGTTCGTAGGAAAATTTTACGACTTTATTTTCATTCATTTTGCAAGCTTCTTTCTGTTTATAAAACGCTTCACGACTTAACATGATTAAATCATAACATATTTTTCGGCTAAATTTAAGCGCTTTCATTAATAAATATCAAATATTTTTGCATTTTTCACAAATTTAAAAATATTTGCAAAATTAAAAGAATCGGACATTCTGACCTGCCCGGTTCTTTTAATTGCTATTCAAAATCATCATCACTCAAAAACTGCATCTGACCACCCAAAACCCGGTTGATGGTTGGTTTTTCATGCACAAGATGCAGCGACTTGAACGGAAAGACTGCCCGATAGACTGCCATTTTGGTTTCACCTTTAGGAACCAGCGCCTCATTCAAGGCATCACCGTCCAGCCGGCCTAATGCCATGCGCACCGTAATTCCCGGCAGGTTCAGTTTTAAGACCTTCGACAAAAAGGCAATTTCTGGCAATGGCATATGCTGAACCAAAAGCTGCTTAAAGGTACCATCAAAACGGTGTACAAAAACGACCTGGTAAAGTCCTGGCGCATTCTGCTCGCTAATAGCCTGACCACCTTGCTTTTCCAGCAAAGCAAAATCATGCGGCGTCAAGCGGGCCGGAAAACGCTGCGCAGTCGGCTGATAGCTCAGATCATCGGTTGACTGCAGATCTGCCGTAATACCCAGCGGATAGATGAGCTGACCGTCAAACAACGCGTTAAAACTGTCCAGCGGCTCCCCGACCGTTAATGATGTTGGGCGCTGATCTTCAGGAATCTCGGCAATCTGGATGTTTTTGGCAATTGGTCCCAGCTGGTCGATCAATTCATGACGACTGGCCGGAATCAATACGACTTCAGGATGCTCCACGTCCAAAACCGCACGAATGTTTTCTGACTGCAGCGGCTCCAGATAGCGTTTGCGAGCCAGCATCGGCGCCAAGGTTACTGAGCTGGGATTGTCATTGATGATGACGGTCTGATAGCCGTGGTCGCGCAATTCACGCAGCGTGTTGGCAACAAAATAGTCACAGGATGTTCCGTTGCCCAGCCGCAATGGTCCCGTACCCACAACGACTGCGGTTGGCGAAGGACTTGGATTGGCCTCATCCTCCATTTCATACGTGGAGTAAAAGACGTTGGTGTGCTGGTCAAATTCGCCCGCCGAAGGTTCCAGCTCCTTGAAGGTTCGGTGAATGACATGCTCGTCTCGCATTGCTACCACCTTAGTCGTTGGCCATTGCCAGATCTTAGCAATGCTTTCGTCGCTCATGCCGCAGTATTTGGCCTTGACCAACAGCTTTGCATCGCCAGGATGGCCCTTGAGCTCATCTTCAATTACCTGCATCTGACGCAGACAGGCAAAGTAATAGGCATCGATCTTGGTCAGCTCGGTCAGCTCATCATCGGTGTAGCCGCGCCGCAAAGCTGCCAACAGCGTAAACAGACGACCGGCATGCGGATGAATCAACAGCTGCACCAGCTCATCATCGGAAAGCTGATCCTGTTTTGCCAGCCGCGAATCCTGCTCTATTCTTGGAAAGTCACTGATTGCCTTAAACATGGCTTCAGTCAGACTGCGCCCGACGCCAATCATCGTCCCCGTCGACTTCTTGCGCGTGCCAAGCTGCCGATCCGCGTCGGGCAGTTCGGCAAACGGCCAGACCGGCATCCGAACGGCAACGTGATCCATAACCGGTTCCGTCACGGCCGCGTGCTTATAGTAGCCGTGATCAAGATGAATGTCACGCAGCGTCTTGCCGGCATATAATTCGCCACAGACGCTCTGCAGGGCATAGCCGGTTGCCGTTGCGACAAAAGCCGTCAAGCGGTCAAAATAAGGATTGTTTTTGATGACGTAGAATTTTCCGTTAGCCTGGTCAAGCGCGAACTGAACGTGATTGACGCCGACGATCCGCAATTTGCGCGTTATGGCAAATGCCGTATCGCGCATGTCTTGAATTTCCCGATCAAGCAGCGTCTGGGCCGGAATCACTGCAATTGAATCGCCAGCATGAATGCCAATTGGATCGATATCTTCGACACATGCCAGCTGCATCATCGTCCCGAATCCGTCTCTTAAAACCACGATCTCGATTTCCTTAAACCCAGCCAGACTCTGCTGAACCGTAATCTGACCCGAGCGTGACTGTCTGAGACCAGTTGCCACGGCCCGCTTGAGCTCATCTTGATCATGTACCAGCGAACGCCAGCCAGCTCCTTTGGGTAAGACGGAGCGCACGATAATCGGATAGCCGACCCGTTGGACCATTTCCAGTGCATCAACGTAATTATCGACTTTAGAGATGGCCTTGGTAGGCACGTTGAGATTATGCAGCGTCTTGCCCAGCAGCATTGGGTTGTTGATCTGACGAATCGTGGCTTCAGGTACCCCCAAAAGCTCAATGTCATCTGCCTGCAGAATACCAGTCTCGCTGACTGCCTGAATCAGCTCAAATGCTCGCCGGCCGCCCAGCGTTGGCAAGATTGCGTCAGGATGATACTGTTTGATCGTAGCAACGACATTTTCAACCGTCAGTGACTTGATGCAGGCATGATCGATGGCATCAGGACAATCCAGGGTAAAAGAAAATGGATTGTCATCAATGAGGATCGTCTCCCAGCCCTGCTCTTTTAAGACGCTGGCAACCTGAAAAGCCGCGGCATCGAGCTCATCGCCATGCTCAATGCTGTCGGCGCCGGCCCCAATCAGAAGAACCTTTTTCATCGCCATCCCTCCTCACGCTGCTTCATAATATCCATGAACTCATCAAAAAGATTGTTGGTTTCATCCGGACCAGGCGCGCCATCAGGGAAGAACTGCACCGAAAAAGCCGGATAGTGACGATGCCGCAGCCCTTGAACCGTGCCATCAAGCATGTCGACATAGGTAATAAAAAGCTGCGAACGATCGACTGAGTTGCGCCGAATCACATAGCCCTCACCTTGAAAGGCAAAAACGATATGGTCGGTGATGATCTCTCGGATTGGATGATTCATACCGTGATGCTCGGTTGCCAAACGCTCAACCTTGCACCCATTGGCCAGGGCAAACAGCTCGTGCCCCAGTCCAATGGCAAACATGGGGACCTTAGCCTCAACCTGCCGAATCATTTCCAAGACTGACCGTTTCAATGATTCAGGGTTTCCTGGACCGCTGGAGAGCACTACGCCATCCGGATCCAGTCGCAAAATATCATCGACGCTGGCCGTATATGGCAGCACGGTAACATTGCACTTGCGCCGCGAAAGCTCCCTTAGGATCCCGTTTTTAAGGCCAAAGTCAATCACGACCACGCTGCGGCCAATATCTGGATTGGGAAATGGCTTTGGCGTGGCAACCTGAGCAACCTGCTGATTGGTCAAAACGGTAGCATGCAGCTGATCAAACGCGTGATCATCAGGGACTGGGACGATACTGCCCTTCATCGGCTGGCCAACCTTTCGCAGATGCCGCACGATGGCCCGCGTGTCAACGTTGGTAACCCCAGGAATATTCATCTGCTTTAAATACTGATCCAGAGTCGTTCCATGACGCCGTTCCTTTAAGGGTGCCAAATTACGGCAGACGACGCCTTTGATTGAAGGTACGATCGATTCATAGATATTGCGCTGAATTCCATAATTGCCAATATTGGGGTTGGTAAAAACGACAATTTGATTATGGTAGATTTGGTTGGTAATGATTTCTTGATATCCCGTCATACTGGTATTAAAAACCATCTCGCCAAAAGTTACGGCAGGCGCGCCAAATCCCTCACCCTCAAAGATGGAGCCATCCTCAAATATCAAATATCTTGCTGTCATCCAATCTCATCTCACTTTTTAAGCCGCCTCAAAGCTATTCATCACGGCGGTCGGTTTTGTCCAAATGTTCAAGCATCTTGGTAAAGTAGTCCGGCAGCGGCGCGGTAAACGTCATCTCTTGACCGCTGCGGGGGTGCCGAAAGCCCAACAGACCAGCATGCAGATACTGTCCCGGTCCAGCCAGAGTTTTGCGTGGCCCATACAGTGGATCGCCAGCCAAGGGATGCCCGATATAGGCCATATGAACGCGAATCTGATGCGTTCGTCCAGTCTCCAGCCGACATTTGACCAGCGTATAGTGCCGATAACGCTTCAGTACCTTAAAATGCGTTACGGCATGACGGCCATCCAAGACGACTGCCTGTTTCTTGCGATCTTTTTTGGAACGACCCAGTGGCGCATCAATCGTTCCCTGCTCCTCTTTGATCACGCCATGCACCAAGGCGACGTACTCACGCTGGTTGGTCTTGGACTTAAGCTGCGCGGCCAGACTGCGGTGTGCCAGATCATTTTTGGCCACCATCAACAGGCCCGAGGTATCCTTGTCGATGCGGTGGACGATTCCTGGCCGAAACTCACCATTGATCGTCGACAGCGGCGAATGATACAACAGTGCGTTGACCAGCGTATGACCAGGATGCCCAGGCGCGGGATGCACTACCATTCCGGCCGGTTTATTGACGACGATCACATCATCATCCTCATAAACGATATCCAAGGGAATGTTTTCTGGTTCCAGATCAATGGTTTGCGGTTCTTCAGGTACGATGCGCACCATATCGCCCACTTGAAGCTTGTACTTGGTTTTAACGGACTGCCCATTAACGGTAACGTGACCATCCTCAATCCATTTCTGCAGCTGCGAGCGGGAAACATCACTTAGAAAATGGCCCAAAACCTTGTCAATGCGGCCGGTCAGATCGGCATCAATCTTGATTTGGCGTTCTGAGTTCATTTGTGATCATCCTCTTTCAAAACTACGATCAGCATGATAAACACGCCAACCGTTAAACAGGCATCGGCAACGTTAAATACTGGGAAATTGACGTTTTTTAGGGCAAACATATCGACCACGTATCCCTGGCTGAGCCGGTCGATAAAATTACCGACTGCACCAGCCATAATCAGCGAAAGTCCCGTCATCATCCAGGCAGAGCGGCGATTTTTCCACATCAGATAAGCTACCACGATAATTGCAGTTACCGTTACGACCGCAAAAAACCACTGCCGACCTTCCAACATGCTCCAAGCTGCCCCGGTATTATGCAGATTATCCAGATCCAGCAGTCCCGGAATGAACGTTCGGCTGCCATTTAACGGGATATTGCTGGTTACCCAGTGCTTGACGATTTGATCGACAATGATCAGACCAACGATTAAAATCAAAGACCATGGCAGCAGCGATTGTTTTTTCAATTGATTCTTTTTTGTTTTATTCATGTTCATTTTTTACTGCATTACCCAGCGTAATCTTTAAAGAGTCGATTGAGCGCGCGGAAAATGAAAAGGTCATGACCTCGCCATTAACCGTGATCGTCATGGTATGCTTGGTAAAGCGAGGCTGGCGAATGTCTTTAAGCGGAATTACCAAAAAACGATTCTGCAGCATACGATCAAATACCATTTTGGTCGGCGTTACCAAAACCGTACGCCGGCCAATCGCCAAAACTGCTAAAATAATAAAAAGCGCTAAAAGCAATGCCGTAATCCAGTTAAAATGGGTAATCTCCAGCCAGACCACGACACCAGCAATGCCAATCAAAAGCATCCAGCACCATTGAATGGTTGCCGAGGTTAGATCCGGCTGGTAAAAGTAGCGTTTTTCTTCTTCCAAAATATCACTTCCTAATGTCAATGAGGTAATCAAATGATCAAACTATATACCGATGCTGCCACCAAAGGCAATCCTGGCCCCACTGGACTGGGAATGCTGGTTGTCAAAGACGGCCAGCAGCAGCAGCTTAAATCTTTTTTGCCGCGGGCTTCCAATCATCAAGGCGAATTTGCCGCGGCAATTGAAGGCTTTGCCTATTTAAAAAAACATTTTTCCAATCAAGAGACCGTGCTGTTTTATACCGACAGCCGCCTGCTGAGCGACGCTGTGGGCAAAGAGCATGCGCGTCATTATGAAAACGAGCTGAACGAGCTGTTAACCAGCATGGACGATTTTAAAACCGTCGTAGTCCAGTGGGTACCCGAAAAAGAAAACCAAGGCGCCCACCAGCTGGCCAATCAGGCTCTGCATGAATGGGTCAATCAGCCTGACCATCAGTAACCAGTATATCAAACTTTCTTACGGTCTGATCAACAATCCGTCAGTCGCAACAATTTCTTAAATGCCCTCATCTTACTATATGTAAATTAAGAATTCATGCATTATTTTTAGTCAAAAAAATCGCCCTGCCTTGCTTCAGACAGGACGATTTTCTTTTGCGACTATTTGGGTTACTCAATTACAATGTAGGATTTGATCGTTTTACGGTCAGCCATGTCGCGATAGGCTTCATTGATCTGATCCAGCGTGTAGGTTTTGGTAAACACTTTGCCTGGATTGATCTGCCCATCTAAGACTGCCTTTAAAAGCACGTTTTTATCATAAGTTGTCACACTTGCCGAACCTCCAGCCAGTGCAATATTATGGGCAAACAGCGTAAATGGATCGACATTGCTGTGCGGCACGCCGATTCGACTGACGTGAGCGCCATTGTGAACTACTGCCAGGCACTGATTGATTGAAGCTTCTGTACCGACACAGTCTAATGCCGCGTCAGCACCACCGCCAAGCAGCTCCTTGACCTTTTTTGCCCCTTCATCGCCACGTTCGGCGACATATGCCGTTGCACCAAATTCCTGGGCCAGTTTTTGCCGATCCTCATGACGGCTCATGATCACAACCTGTGAGGCCCCCATCATCTTAGCAGCAATCACGGCACATTGACCAACCGCGCCGTCACCTACGACCACAACGCGATCACCATGCTTAACCTCGGCCGTTCGTGCGGCATGATAGCCGGTTGCCATCACATCGGCCAGCGTCATAAACGACTTCATCATGCCTTCGCTATAGTCCTCTGGCTGACCAGGAATCTTAATCAAAGCCCAGTTGCCATGTTTAAAGCAGATATATTCGGATTGGAAGCCTTCACTCCAGTTATCGTAAAGGACCCGCTCATCACAGGTACCATCATAGCCAGCCAAACAGGCAGCACAATGTCCACAGCCATGCGTAAACGGAGCAATGACAAAATCACCTGGCTTGACCGTTGTAATCGCACTGCCGACCTCTTCAACGATCCCAAGCGCTTCGTGACCGCTGTTGACTGAGTCGTTGGCTTTTTGATCGCCTGCTGAATAGGCCCATAGATCCGAGCCACAGACACAGGTTCGAATCACGCGAATAATTACGTCATCATCGGCCTGTAAAGTTGGTTTGGCAGCCTCTTTAATCACCATTTTACCTGGTTCAGCAAAAATTGCCGTCTTCATCCTAAATTCCTCCTTACAATTTTAGCAGCCGGACACATCGACTTAGATACAGTCTAATCGTTAAAGCGTACTTTAAGTCAACTTGTCCAGCCGTTAAATCGAGAACTATAAAAAAAACGAACTGAACCATCTGACTTTAAGCTTAAACTATAGATAGCGTCCCGTTACGCTGGCTGGGTTGTTTTTCAAAAATAAAAACCGACCACCACCACGGGCAGTCGATTCTGCTTGATAAATTTAATGATTGAGCCTAAAGCGCCTGCGTAGCAAATGAACGACTCTCCAAAGCCTTCAACAGGGCATTAACTGTATCCAGCGCCGTCAAAAGCGGGATGTTGTGCTCGATTGCCGTCTGCCGAATCACAAAGCCATCAGAAGCCTTTTCATAATCATGTTCCATGGTATTGATAACCAGGTCCACGTCATTGTCCTTTAAGACGTCTAAAATATTGGCCCGCTTGGTATCCTCTTCATGCAGCTTGCCAACGGTCGTAACGTGCAGGCCGTTTTGCTTTAAGAAATCTGCCGTGCCATCCGTAGCCAAAATCCGGTAGCCAATCTTGGCAAAGCGCTTGGCCAGTGGCAAAATCGTCTCTTTGTCACGGTCCTCAATCGTCAGCAAAACATTGCCATAGTCCGGCAGATGCATCTTGGCACCTTCAAATGCTTTATAAAGTGCCTTTTCAAACGTGTAGTCGCTGCCCATGACCTCACCAGTAGATTTCATCTCAGGTCCCAGGTAGCTGTCAACGTCATCCAGCTTATTGAAACTAAAGACTGGCGCTTTAACATGAATGGTCTTTGACTCTGGGTAGAGACCATCTTGATATCCTTGACTGGCCAATGACTCGCCCAAAATCACGCGGGTTGCTACCTGAGCCATTTCGATTCCCGTAATCTTGCTCAAAAACGGTACCGTCCGGCTGGCCCGAGGATTGACTTCCAAGACATAGGCCTCATGGTTATGAATAATGAATTGAATGTTCATGATGCCCACGCACTTTAAAGCTACGCAAAGCTTCTTGGTAGCGGCCACGATCTGCTGCTTAATATCGTCATCAAAGCTTTGTGGCGGATAAACGGCCATTGAGTCGCCAGAGTGCACGCCGGCGCGTTCGATATGCTCCATGATCCCCGGCAAAAGAACCTCTTTGCCGTCACAGATGGCATCGACCTCGCATTCACGCCCTTCCAGATAGGCATCGACTAAAATTGGATGGTCTTCAGCGGCGGGCGCGTTTTGGCTGAGGTATTCGTGCAGTTCTTTTTCATTGTAGACGATCTCCATTGCCTTACCGCCTAAAACGTAGCTTGGCCGTACCAAGACCGGATAGCCGATCTCCTTGGCAGCTTTTAAGACGCCTACTCCAGTCGTGGCCGTTAACCCAATCGGCTGCTTGAGCTGCAGATCCTTGATGACTTGATCAAAGACTTCCCGGTCCTCGGCAGCATCCAGATCCTTAACCGTGGTTCCCAGAATCTTGACGCCATGCTCAGCCAAGCCAGCTGCCAGATTGATCGCTGTCTGACCGCCAAATTGAACGATCACGCCCATCGGCTTCTCTAGATCAATCACGTTGAGCACGTCTTCCAGCGTCAACGGTTCAAAATAAAGCTTGTCAGAAACCGAAAAGTCAGTTGAAACCGTTTCGGGATTGGAGTTCATTACGATCGCCTCATAGCCCAGTCGTTGAATTGCCTTAACGCTGTGGACGGTGGCGTAGTCAAACTCTACCCCTTGACCAATTCGAATCGGACCTGAGCCGATAACCAAGACGGACGGCCGCTCGCTTTTGATGCTTTCATTTTCATGATCATACGTACTGTAGAAATATGGCGTCTGCGACTCAAATTCAGCTGCACAGGTATCAACCATCTTATAGACTGGTACGATGCCATTTTGCAGCCGCAGCTGACGAATGCTGTCGGCATCAGTCTGCCAGAGGTCGGCAATCGTTGGATCAGAAAAGCCATACTGCTTAGCCAGTTTTAACACGGCTGCGTCTTTAGGACTAGCCTTGATCTGATCTTCCAGTTCCACGATATGTTTTAAGATGTCCAAAAAGTAGACGGTAATCTTAGTCAGCTCATGCAGGTCTTCTAGGCTGTAGCCACGCCGCAGCGCTTCGGCCAGATAAAAGATTCGATCGTCTTGAACGTGCACCAGCTTGTCTTCCAGCTCAGTATCAGATGCTGACTGTGCCTCCTTTGAAAACAGATCCTTTTGATCGATTTCCAGAGAGCGAACGGCTTTTTGAAGGGCTTCCTCACAGTTGCGGCCGATTGCCATGACTTCACCGGTTGCCTTCATCTGACTGCCCAGCCGACGATCGGCATGCGTAAACTTGTCAAATGGCCAGCGCGGAATCTTGCAGACTACATAGTCCAATGCCGGCTCAAATTCAGCAAACGTCGTCCCAGTAACCGGATTCTTGATCTCATCTAAGGTCAGCCCCACCGCGATCTTAGCTGCCATCTTGGCGATTGGATAACCCGTTGCCTTGGAAGCCAATGCTGAAGAACGCGAAACCCGCGGATTGACTTCGATCACGTTATATTGATAGCTGTTAGGGTCAAGAGCTAATTGAACGTTGCAGCCACCTTCGATCTTAAGCGCCCGAATCAGTTTGAGCGCGCAGTCACGCAGCATCTGATATTCACGATCAGAAAGCGTCTGACATGGAGCAAAAACGATTGAGTCACCAGTATGAATACCGACCGGATCAAAGTTTTCCATACAGCAGACTACCATCGCATTGTCGGCTGCGTCACGCATCACCTCAAACTCAATTTCTTTATAGCCGGCAATTGATTTTTCGATCAGACACTGAGTTGCTGGCGAAAGATCCAGACCATTAGCAGCAATCGCCTTCAGTTCATCATCGTTATGACACATGCCGCCGCCAGTACCACCCATTGTAAAGGCTGGCCGCACGATCACCGGATAGCCGATCTCATGAGCAAACTCAAGCGCCGCCGCAACCGTGGCCACCGTCTTGGAAGCAGGTACCGGTTCATTTAAGCGCTGCATCAGCTCTTTAAATTTTTCACGGTCCTCAGCCTCATCAATTGAAGCCAGCTTGGTGCCCAGCATCTGGATGTTAAGCTCATCTAAGATACCAGTCTTGCCAAGCGCCACGGCCAGGTTCAAGCCAATCTGCCCACCCAGCGTTGGCAGAATTGCATCCGGATATTCCTGGCGAATAATTCGCGATACTGATTCGACCGTTAATGGCTCAATGTAGACGTGGTCGGCAATTTCCGTGTCCGTCATAATCGTGGCGGGATTGGAATTGACCAGTACCGTTTCATAGCCTTCCTCGCGCAGGGCCATGCAGGCTTGGGTTCCTGAATAGTCGAATTCCGCGGCCTGACCAATAATGATTGGTCCGGAGCCGATTACCAAAATTTTATGAATATCTGTCCGTTTAGGCATTGGTGCGTGCTTCCTTTCGTTGATCTACCATGCTGATAAAGTCATCAAACAAACCATCGGCATCATGAGGGCCAGGCGCGGCATCCGGATGGAATTGAACCGAAAACGCCGGATATCGACGATGGCGCAGCCCTTCAACCGTCCCATCATTGATCTCAACATGCGTGATCATCAGCTTTTCCTTATCAATTGAGTCTGGATCAACCGCATAGCCATGATTCTGTGAAGTAAAGACGATCTGACCGGAAGCAATGTCTCTGACCGGATGATTAAAGCCCCGGTGGCCAAACTTCATCTTGTAGGTGCTGGCCCCGTTAGCCAAGGCAAAAATCTGATGACCCATGCAGATGCCAAAAACTGGCAGATGTTTCTCAATTTCAGCCACCATTTCAGCTGCAGCCGTCATTTCAGTAGGATCGCCCGGGCCATTGGAAAGTAAAACGCCATCCGGATGCAGATTCAAAATTTCTTGGGCCGTTGTTGAATAAGGCACCACGATCGTATTGCAGTCTCGCTTGGCCAACTCGCGCAGAATACTGTGTTTGGCGCCAAAATCAACCACCACGATATTGCGCTTGGTTCCTGGATTAGGATAAAGCGTCTTGGTTGAGACCTGACTGATGATGCCTTTGGTTGGATTTTGACTTTTTAATTCTTTAACCACGCTGTCAGCATCAGTGATTGAGTCGGCAATTCGTCCACGCAGCGTGCCAAAATGACGCAGCTTGCGAACCAGCTCACGCGTATCGATTCCCTGCAGACCTGGAATATTCATCTTTTCCAAAAAACCGGGCAGCGTGTCCTGCATGCGCCAGTTGCTAGGAATCCGCGCCACCTGTCGACAGATGACGCCTTTGATCTGCGGCTGCAGTGATTCAAAATCATCCAGCGTGACGCCGTAATTACCGATCAGCGGGTTGGTAAACACCAGGATCTGATTGGCGTACGACTGGTCGGTAATGGCCTCTTGATAGCCGGTCATCCCTGTAGTAAAGACGACTTCGCCAGTGGTCTGCACATCGGCGCCAAAGCCTTCGCCCTCATAGATCGAGCCATCCTCCATAATCAAATAACGTTTCATTGCAATCTCCCTTTTCTAAACAATCTCACTCAATCAGGCTTGTGCCAATTCACCCTGCTTGATCAAAACGACGCTGTCTTGTCCATCAGTCTCGCTGACGTTGACCTTTACTCGTTCCTGCATGGACGTTGGAATGTTTTTGCCGACAAAATCAGGCCGAATCGGCAGCTCACGATGACCACGATCAACCAAAACCGCAACCTGGACGCGCTTGGGCCGCCCCTGATCCATAATTGCATCCATGGCTGCCCGGGTCGTCCGGCCGGTAAAGAACACGTCATCGACCAGCACCACGCGTTTGTCATTAATATCAACATCCAGCTTTAGATTTTCCTTAGCGGCGTCTGGTCGTCGATCGTCGCGATAGTTGGTAACGTCCAGCTCACCAACTGGTACCGCAACGTTTTCCAGTTTCTGCAGCTGATCAGCAATGCGCCGCGCCAGATAGACTCCGCGCGTCTTAATACCGATTAAGACCAGCTCCTGGGTTCCTTTGTTGCTTTCGACAATTTCGTAGGTGATTCGCGTTAAGGCACGTTTCATGGCCATCGCATCATAAAATTCTTTCATTTCGCCAAACTCCTTACAAAATTTGTCCAATAAAAAAGCACTGCTCCACGACTCGTGAACCAGTGCTCCAACATATTGTTTAAAAGCGCGACCAAAACGTCGACCAAATTTAAACGATGCTGCCTTGCTAGCCTCACGGGACTAAATTTAAAGGACATATAGATTGTTATTTAATTTAATGGATAGCTATACGTTTGTCAAGCATATTTTTGAAATTTATGTTTATTGTTTCAAAATCAAGCGCTTACATATTAATTGAAAAAGCATTGATTTTAAGTTGAAAACTACTGAATTCCAGCTGTTTTAACGTTTATCACTGCCAATATTCCCTTTTATTTAAATAAATTAAATCATTTTACCTTAATGGATTAATAATTTTTATTCATTTTTTATACATATACGGCAATAAAAAAGTCCGATGCGATCCGGCATCAGACTTTCTGACTATTCAGTATAGTAAAGCAGGCAGCAGGCACCCAAGCCCGTATGCGTTGCAATAATCGGCACTGTTTCGCGAACGACGATCGGCAGCTCTGGACAGATAGCCTGAACCTTTTCTTTAAGCCGTTCAACTTCACTCATGCCTTCAACATGCGAGATGCCAACACCCAAAACCTTAGGACCATTTGCCATCTCGTCTAGGATCTTATCCCATTCCTTATGAATCGCCTTCATGCCGCGACCCTTGGAAGCTACGTGGATCTCGCCATCATAAACCTGCAGCATGACCTTGATGTTCATAAATCGAGACAGCGCACCGGCAAACTTGCTGATTCGACCACCCGCTACCAGATTATCGAGATTATCGATTGCCAGATACAGCTTGCTCTTTTGCAAAACGTCCTTCATCTTGGCAATTGCATCATCAACCGTTCCGCCGTCTGCAATCACCTTGGCGGCTTCAATGATTTGAAAGGCCATGCCGCGGTCGGTTGACTGGCAGTCATATACCGTTACCTTGGTCTTGGTTAGGTTGGCAGCCTGCTCAGCAGCATGAACCGTGCCACTGATCGATGCCATCATCGTCACGCACAGAACCTCGCTGCCATCTGCCCCCGCCTGATCAAAGGCATCAACGAACTTGCCAATTGGCGGCTGCGAGGTTTTTGGCAGCGACTTGGCATTTTTCATCATCGTTGGGAACTGATCGTTGGTGATCGTTTCGCGTTCAACATAAACCGTCCCGTCAATCATTACTGACAGCGGTACGATCGTAATATCATATTTTTTAATTTCTTCATCGGTAAGGCCAGCTGAAGAGTCAGCCACAATTTTAATCTTTGACATGGAAATTACCCACTTCCTGATCAAGTTTGATATAATGTATCTAGTATCGTAAACTAGATACATTATTTTAAAGACTAAATACATTATAAACTTAGTCTGCCGGGCATGCAAACTGCCTTGATAATTAACTTTAGTATAGCAGAAATAACGGCTGATTTCATTGCCGAGCACTTTTATGAAAGGAGTATTCAGCTTGCAGATGAAAAATTCAACCTCACGTCGCCAAACTCTTTTAATTGAAATCGCCAATGCCATTACTCACGGTGTTGGTGCAGCCCTGGCCATTGCCGGATTGGTGATCTTGATCGTGCGGGCGGTCCATACCGGCAGCCCCATGCGTATCGTTACTTTTTCAATCTATGGCGCGGCTTTAGTCCTGTTCTTTTTAGCCTCAACGCTGTTTCACTCGCTGATCTTTACTCGCGCTAAACGGGTCTTTCAGATTCTGGACCACGATATGATCTACCTGGTCATTGCCGCCAGCTACACGCCATACTGTCTGGTGGCCATTAAAGGCTGGCAGGGCTGGACGCTGTTTGGCATTATCTGGGCCATGGCAGCTGCTGGCATCATCTATAAAAGCATCTGGTTTCAAAAAAAGAGCAAATGGTCGACGATTTTCTACGTGATCATGGGCTGGATGTGCGTGCTGGCATTTTGGCCGCTTTGGCACGCCTTGGGACCAATTGGCTTTGGCCTGCTGCTGGCGGGAGGCATCACCTATACGCTGGGCGCCCTGCTCTACAGCATGCCAACCCGTTACACGCATCTGATCTGGCATCTTTTTGTCATGGTCGGCACGGCATTCATCTACTTTTCGATCCTATTTTACGTCTAGTTTTTAATCCAATGCTCAAAGCGGCAGTCGGGAACGTCCGGCTGATCGCTTTTTATTTTCTCCACATCTGCCAAACGCCATCCCTGATAGTCAATGGCCGGCATTTTGGTATCTCCGCCAAAGCGCCGTTCAACCACCGTTCGATAAAGATCGCCAGCTAATGGCAGCAGCGTTTGATAGATCTGTGCTCCGCCAATGACAAAACAGCGCTGGTCAGCCAAGCGATCCGCTAGCAGCTCCTTTAGCTCTTCGACACTGTGTACCACCGTAATCTTGTCATCGGCCAGTTTTTGATGCGTCAAGACGATATTTTCGCGTTTCGGCAGTGGCCGGCCGATCGACTTGAACGTATTGGCACCCATAATTACCGGATGATTGAGCGTCACGGCTTTAAAATGCTTCAAATCGGCAGGCAGATGCCATGGCATGGTGCCGTTTTTGCCAATATAGCCGTCTGGATCCTGAGCCCAGATAAAGTCCAGCTGATTCATAAAAACACCTCTTAAACAGCAACTGGGGCCTTGATCCCGGCCTCGTGCTCATAGTTTTCCAGCTTAATGTCTTCCATCTCATACTGATCAACTGGTTTTGGATCGGCCGGCAGAATCAGTTTTGGTGCTGGATGCGGCGTTCGGGAAAGCTGTTCTTTGATCTGTTCAATGTGATTGCTGTAGATATGCGCATCTCCTAAAGTATGCACGAACTCGCCCACGCCCAGGCCGCATTCCTTGGCAATCATGTGCGTCAAAAGCGCATAGCTGGCAATGTTGAACGGCACGCCCAAGAAAATATCGGCACTGCGCTGATACAGCTGACAGCTCAGCTTGCCATCGTTGACGTAGAATTGAAACATCGTGTGGCAAGGCGGCAATGCCATGCTGTCCACGTCTTCTGGATTCCAGGCCGAAACGATCATCCGGCGTGAATCCGGCGTGGTCTTGATCTGTTCGATGACTTTGGCAATCTGATCAATGTAATGGCCATCGCTGGTTTTCCAGTGCCGCCATTGTGAGCCATAGACCAGCCCCAGATCACCATATTTTTGCGCAAACTCATCATCATTCAAGATGCGCTCGCAAAAGGCCTTTTTTTCTTCGAGATAGACCTTTTTAAATTCAGGGTCCTTAAGCCAGCGGTGACCAAAATCCGTCATGTCAGGGCCTTGATATTCTGGACTTTCCACCCATTTTTTAAAGGCCCATTCATCCCAGATATGATTCTTATGCTGCAGCAGGAAGCGAATGTTGGTATCGCCGCGCAAAAACCACAGCAGCTCGCTTTTGACCAGACCAAACGGAACAAACTTGGTGGTTAGAATTGGAAAACCGGCATTGAGATCAAAATGCATCTGATAGCCGAAAACCGAGCGCGTTCCCGTTCCCGTTCGATCGCTTTTTTCGTGCCCATGCTCTAATACGTAGCGGGCCAGATCCAGATACTGCTGTTCATTATCATTGATTGCCATGTCTAATCTTCCTTTCGCTGTTCAAATAAGTTCCATTTTAACATATCACCAGCTGACTGGCTCTTGATTAAGACCGCCTATTCATCCACAAACTCGCTGAGATATTCCCAGCGTTCGGTTTTTTCTGCCAAAGCTTTTTGGACCTCATCCAGTTCTTTTTGCAGTTCAGCCAGTTTAGCGTAGTTATCGCCATTAGCTGCCATTTCTTCTTCAATCTGTTTTTGGCGCGTATCCAGCTGATCGATTTCTTCGTCAATATGATCCCATTCCAGTTTTTCGGCATAGGTCAGCTTGGTCTTTACCTTGGCAGTGTTGGCTGGTTTAGCAGGCGAGGCCGTTTTCTTGGCAGCTGCCTTGGCTGCGGATTTAGCTGCCTGAGCCGCCTGTGCATCAGCTTGGGCCTTTTTGAGATATTCAGTGTAGTAGCCGCGGTAGCGCTCAATCTTGCCCTGACCATGGAAGATCAGCAGATTATCGGCTACCTTGTCCAAAAAGTAGCGGTCGTGCGAAACCGTAATGACCGTTCCAGCGAAATCGTCCAAATAGTCTTCCAATACCGTCAGCGTGCCAATGTCCAAATCGTTGGTCGGCTCATCCAAAAGCAGGACGTTTGGCTGCTGCATCAAGATCTTCAACAGATACAGCCGCCGCTTTTCACCACCAGAAAGCTTCCGAATCAGCGTCCCATGCATAAACCGTGGAAACAGGAAACGCTCCAGCAGCTGCGTAACGTTGACCCGATTGCCGTTTTTATCGACCACGTTGTCAGCCACTTCAGTCAGATAGCTGATCATGCGCTTGTCGTCATCAATGCCTTCCGTCTGCTGCGTGTAGTATCCCAGCTTAACGGTCTCGCCAATCTTCAAAACGCCTGAATCAAGCTTGGTGCGGCCAGCAATCACATTTAAAAGCGAGGTCTTGCCGGCACCGTTTTCGCCGGTAATGCCGATTCGATCGCCGGCCTGCACCAGCCAGTTGAAGTCGTCTAAAATTTCACGATCGCCATACTTAAGATTGGCATGCTGCATCTCAATGACGTCTTTACCCAGCCGCTGCGAGCCCAGTTCAATCGAGATGTCCTCATCGACTTTAAGCTTGCCTAGGTTGTCCTTGAGTTCGTTAAAACGATTGATCCGGCCCTTTTGCTTGGTTGAGCGCGCCTTGGCTCCATGCCGCATCCAGGCCAGCTCTTTTTTATAAAGGGCCTGCCGCTTGCGCTCGCCTTCCTGTGCCAGTTCAACCCGGGTCGCTTTTTGGGCTACGAAGTCCTGATAGTTGCCGTCATAATGGTAAAGCTTGCCAAACGACAGCTCCCAGATATGATTGGCAACCTGATCCAAAAAGTAGCGATCATGCGTAACGACCAGCACGGCCCCACGATAACTGGCCAGATAGTCCTGCAGCCACATGATCGAGTCGATGTCCAAATGGTTGGTTGGCTCATCTAACATCAGCAGATCGGGTTCTTGAATCAAAACCTGAGCCAGGCCAACCCGCTTGCGCTGACCACCTGAAAGCTCCTTGATTTTTTGGTTGGCATCATTGATTTTCAGCTGCGTCAAAATCGTCTTGACGCGGCTGTCGGCTTCCCAGGCGTCCTCTTGATCCATAGCAGCCTGCATCTTGGTAAAACGATCGCTCAATCTGGAGTCTTCAGGGTGTGCGCTATAATCCAGCAGCGCTTTTTCATATTGCCGAATCGTTTGAAAGACTGGCTGCCCGCCAGCAAACACGGCATCCATGATCGTTTTTTCTTCATCCAGGTCTGGCTGCTGCTTCAAAAAGCCAATCGAATAGTCGCTGGGCTTGATGATCTCGCCGGCTTCAGGGCTGACCGCGCCGCTGATAACGTTTAAAAGCGAGGTCTTGCCGCTGCCGTTGGTGCCGATCAAGCCAATGCGGTCCTGTTCGTTGATAATGAACGAAACGTCTTTAAACAGTGTTTTTTCGCCATACGTACTGGTTAGATTTTCAGCTCTTAATGTTTTCATTGCCATCCTCTTTTGCTAATTGTGCCGCTGCTGCTAATAACGCGTTTTGATCGTTGGGCAGCTTCCGATCTAAGACCTGTTGCTGAAGCTGATGCAGAATTCTGCCCATCTTCGGCCCCGGCTTGACGTGCGCCAGCTTGATCAATTGGCCGCCATTGACTGCCAATTCCTTGGCGTTTTTGATCGGCAGTGCCTGGTAGCGATCACGCAGGTCAAGTTCTTCTTGCGACTGACCAAATAATGCCGCGACTCGATTGGCACTGATCAAAAGCTTTTCTCCAGTAGCAAACAGAATTGCTGGCGTCAGCTGATCATTTAAAATCGCATCGGCTGCCAAAACGATTTTCTGCACGGCGCTGATCAGATCATTGGAGGTCTTCCAAGCTTTTAAAAAGGCATTGCGCTGGGCATGATCCAGCTGCATGACTCTCATCAGCACCGCCCAGGCCTCAGCTTCTGTTTTCAGCTGCCATGGCTTTAGGTCCAGCAGCTGATCAAGAGCCGTCTTTTGATCAGCAAGTTTCGGACAATAGCGGTAAAGATCAGTTTCAATCAGATCGGTCAGTCCGGCCACAGGGTTCTGTCCTAACAGCAGCTTTTCAAATTCAACCCGAATCCGTTCCACGGCAATCTTTTCCAGCAGCGGTGCGTTGTCTTTGATGCCCTGCTTGGTTGGCTCATCAATCTTAAAGTTCAGCTTGCTGGCAAAACGCACGGCCCGCATCATCCGCAGCGCGTCTTCATGGAAACGTTCAGCTGGTTCGCCCACCGCCTTGATCAGATGCCGCTTTAAGTCGCCCAGCCCATCAAACAAATCGATGACCTCGCCGTTTTCTTTCAGCGCCAGGGCATTGATCGTAAAGTCGCGCCGCTTTAAGTCCTCTGCCAGCGAGCGGACAAACGTTACCGAATCTGGGCGCCGAAAGTCCTGGTAGCCGGATTCAGTTCGAAAAGTGGTCGTTTCGTAGCCAACGCCATGATCCAAAATCATAACCGTCCCATGCTCAATGCCGGTATCAACCGTACGATTAAAGATCTGCTTGATTTCGGCCGGGTAGGCGCTGGTGGCAATATCGATGTCATGAATCGGATCACCCAAAATCGTATCGCGCACGCAGCCGCCGACAAAATAGGCCTCATATCCAGCCTGTTCAATTCGCTGCAGAATCGGCCGTGCTGGTTCAAAGACGGCCGGCAGTTTTTCGATTTTCACGGATATCATTTCCTTGTTTCGTGGATTTGGTTGTCATAACCAGTCCTAACCATTTTAGCAAACTTTCGGGGGCTCGAAAACGAGATCTGCAATTTCGCCAACTTTATCAATCCCATCCCAGCGATCATCATATAACAACATTGACTCGGCCCCGTCGACTTGAAAACAGCCCCAGCAGCCTAGATTGGTTTATGGAGGCCGCAATCGGTTATGCTTGCTTTCGGTTTGATTTCGCGTTATCGTTAAGGTAAATCATTACTACTGAAAAAATCAGAAAGGAGCTTTTTTATGGATCAATATCCTTACCAGACTGCCTTTCATCGGGAGCTTAAAGCCATTGGCCGCGCGCAGATGACCATTGATGCCTATGATGCCACGCTGCGTCAATTATTTAACTATCTCGAAGATCAGCGTCCGATCTATGCTCATGATCCCAGCGCCAACAACGTAACGGAAACCGATGTCCGGGCCTACCTGAACTGGCTGCGTGACGAGCAGGACATTACCCTGGCGACTTTTAACAAGGTGCTTTCTCAGCTCAGCCGCTATTTCCGCTTTTTGTTTACTCATCAGCTGATCGACAACTATCCCACGCTGACGATTCACGGCAAGGCAACCAAGCCCAATCAGCATCTTTCCACTAAATGGCTGCTCAAGCTGGATGACATTCTCGTCGACGATCAGCTGCAGCTCTATACGCGCGCCGTTTTGTTCTTAAGCAGCCGCGGCTATACGGTTGCTGAGTTTCTGCAGCCAGGATTTGGGGACGTATGGCGCAGCCTGGAACCCAAAAACGCCGTCGAACGAAACTTTATGAAGACCTTTGCTGCCTATATCGCACCTATTCAGCAGCTGCAGAACTGCCAGGATATCTTTTTAAAGCAGCGGCTGAACCGCGAGCATCCCTGGATCAGCAATGCCGGTTTGTTTAAATACCTCAAAGCCGATGAGGACTATCTGGGCTTTAAGCTGGCTCCCAAGTATCTGCACCAAAGTTATATTCTTTATGAGATTGCTCAGCATTGCGACGCCACGCCCCAAGAGCTGCAGACTCGACTCCGATTAAATCCACAGTCCCTGCTCTATTATCAGCGTCTCTTGCTGCAGCTAAAATAAAAAGGTTCCGCATGATACGGAACCTTTTTATTTAGAATATTTCTTGATCCAGGCGCTCCTGCATCTCAGTATCAGCGGGATTAAGCCGGACGTAATGTTCCATTTCGTCGATCATCAAGTCACGCTGCCCGGTTTCTTGGTAAAAGCCGATCAGACTCTTTAAAAAGTCGACGTTTTCATTATAGCTTGGCATCGCCGCCTGATAGAACTGCTCGGCCAGATCGTATTTTTCCAATGCTTGATAGGAAACTGCCAGATTCCAATCCAGCTGGGGATCGACTTCATCTGCCTTGACCAATGGCGCCAGCAGCTTGACGTTGACTTGGTGTTCGCCTTGCTTAATCAGCAGATTGCTGTATTCCAAAGTAATCGTTAAATTATCCGGATCCAGCTCATGAGCCTGCTGCAGATATTTTTGCATTAGTTTAAAATCGCCAACGTGACTGGCCATTCTTGCCGCCAACGCAAAAAGATTCTCGTTGTACTGATCAACGCCCAGACCTTCTTGAACGGCTTTCAAACCGGCCTCATACTGCTGCGTCTGCTCATAGGCCCGCGCCAAGGCAGGATAGGCCGAAGCGTACTGGTCATCATCTTTGATCAGATCAGTCAGCGTTTCAATGGCATCCTTGAATTCGCCCAATTCCAGCTGCGTCAGTCCGGTTTGAAAACGAACGTCGCTGGTCTGATATGCTGGTGCAACCTGTTTGAGATAGCCCAGTGCCTGCTCATAATGACCGCTTTGTGCGTAGGCCATTCCTAAACGCGCCGCGATATCAACCTTGGCAAACTCTACGGCACCGGTTTGAATCAGTGCAAAATAAAACGGCACTGCTTTGTCAAACTGACCCACCAGATAGTAGAACTCACCCATGGCAAACAAAACGGCCGGCTCTTCTGGGGCTGCTTGATAGGCCTGTTTGAGCTTGGCTTCCGTCACCTCAAACTGCCCCTCGGTTTGGTAAAGATCAGCCGCCACCAGCAGCGCTTGGACATAAGCTGGCGAATCAGGCGCAATCTGCGTCAGATAGGCTAATGCCTCATCGTTATGGCCATTATCGATCGCAATCTCAGCCAGCGCAGTTCGCAGCTCATCTTCATCCGGATAGCGCTCCAACAGCTTCAGATAGGCGCGACGAGCTTGCGGCATCAAGCCCAGTGCGTATAGTTGTTCCGCTAGATTGAACAGAATCTCATCATCGTCTTTGCGCAGCGCCCAGGCAAATTCTTTTTGGGCTTCTTCCATGTTGCCATCTTCAATTGCCTGCAGACATTTTTCGGAAAAGGTCACGCTATTTCCTCCTTTGTTTAATCATGCTTTTTTAGTTTAACATAAAACAGCGTCAGCACTCGTGATAAAGTCCTGTCAGTCAAAGATATCAAATTTCAGTGCTTTATCAAATCCAAACAGCGACCATTTTAAATCCATGATAAGAAAAGCGACGACCGTTTAAAACGATCGTCGCTTCATTTTTTTTATCGTCGTTAATTACTTAACGGCGTCCTTCAAAGCTTTGCCCGGCTTGAATGCTGGAACCTTGCTTGCAGGGATTTCAATTTCTTGTCCAGTTTGTGGGTTGCGACCTTTACGTGCGGCGCGTTGCCGTACTTCAAAGTTACCAAAACCGATTAATTGAACCTTTTCACCCTTGGCCAGAGATGCTTGGATGGAACTGAAGACAGCGTCTACAGCAGCCGTAGCATCCTTCTTCGTCAGACCAGTTGCCGTAGCAACGTCGCTAACCAGTTGTGCTTTGTTTGCCATGTGTTTCACCTCCCACCATTGACGATGGAAACTTCCTCGTCATAGGATCAGTTAATTTTGAGTGGTCCAAAATTAACGAAACAATAACGTGCTCACGCATCATTTCAAAAACTAGATTAGCATAGTGAAACCGCGCTGACAAGCGGTTTAACGGACTTTTTAAATGAAATTTCAATTAAATGCCGATTTGCGAACGTTATCATTAAAATTCAGCTGATTTAGCCGTTTCCAATCGCCAAAAGTTGATGAAAGTCAGCGTTATCTAAGATTAGTCCGGTTTGGTTTTGGGGATAAAAACCGCTGTCGATCCTATGGCACAGCCTACTTTCGCTTCCGCTTGATCAGATGAATCGGCGTACCTGAAAAATCAAACGCCTGCCGAATCTGATTCTCTAAATAACGGGCATAAGAGAAGTGCATCAAGTCGGGATCGTTTACAAAAATAACGAACGTTGGCGGTTCAATTGCCACCTGAGTTGCGTAATAGACGCGCAGACGGCGACCATTCGTGCTTGGCGTTGGGTTAGCCGCAATCGCATCCATAATGACGTCGTTGAGCACGGATGATTGAATCCGTCGACGACAGTGATCATAAACCTCTTCAATCATCTTTGGCAGCTTAATCAGCCGCTGGCGGGTTTTAGCCGAAACAAAAATAATCGGCGCATAGCTGAGATACTGGAACTCTTGCCGAATCAGATTGGTAAAGTCAGTCATCGTGCGCTGGTCGCGATCCGGAATCGTATCCCACTTGTTGACTACGATAATGATCCCCTTACCAGCTTCATGCGCATAGCCGGCGATATGCTTGTCCAGCTCGCGAATGCCTTCTTCGGCGTTTAAAACGACCAATACCACGTCACTGCCATCAATCGCCCGCATCGAGCGCATCAAGGCATAGCGTTCAGTATTTTCATAAAGCTTGCCTTTTTTCTTGATCCCAGCCGTGTCAACCATCGTAAACTCACGACCATCAGCCTTGAAATGAGTATCGATCGCATCGCGTGTTGTCCCAGCAATATTGGATACGATTACCCGGTCTTCACCCAGCATGGCATTGACGATTGAAGACTTGCCAACGTTTGGCCGACCAATCAAGCTGAAATGAATCGTGTCATCTTCTTCGTTGGCGGCATTTTCAGGGAAGTTTTTGATGACGGCATCCAAAAGATCCCCGACCCCGACGCCATGGACGCTGGAAACGGGATATGGTTCGCCCAGACCCAGCGAGTAGAAGTCATAGACATCTGAGCGTCGTTCTGGATTGTCAACCTTATTGACCGCTAAAACGACTGGCTTATCAGAACGGTACAGAATCTGCGCAACCTGTTCATCGGCATCAGTAACTCCACTGCGCACGTCAACTACCATTACGATTACGTCGGCTTCATCAATGGCTACTTCAGCCTGTTCGCGAATCTGGGTTGACAGCGGCTGATCGGACATTTCAATCCCACCAGTATCGATCAAGCTAAAATGCTTGCCCAGCCATTCGCCGTGGGCATAGATGCGGTCACGCGTAACGCCTGGCGTATCTTCAACGATTGAGATTCGTTCGCCGGCAACCCGGTTGAATAACGTGGACTTGCCAACATTGGGGCGTCCAACGATGGCAACGATTGGATTTGCCATAAAGCGGCACCTTCTTTCTAATTAGATTTAATCTGCTCCTAAATAAAACTTTCAGACTTGCGCCTAAAAAGTCTTGATGAAAAAACAAAGCTGGGAAAAATCCCAGCTTTGCTCTTAACGCAATGTTAAATTACTTGCGAGCGTTCTTCAGTTCATCACCGATCAGATCGCCCAGCGTAAAGCCGTTTTCTTCTTCTGGCATGTTGGCCTTGTAGTCGTTGTTACGACGACGAGGACGACGGTTGCCGCCACGGTGGCCTTCGTTGTTGTCAGAACCAGCTGGCTTTTCTTCCAATGCCTTGATGGACAAGCCCAGACGTTGGTGTTCAGGGTCAACGTTCAGAACCTTAACCTTGACTTCTTCACCTGGCTTCAGAACATCAGCTGGCGTTGCGATGTGCTTGTGGGAGATTTGGGAAATGTGTACCAAACCTTCAACGCCAGGGAATACTTCAACAAAAGCACCAAAGCTGGTCAGGCGCTTAACAGTACCAGTCAAGACAGCACCAACTGGAGCCTTGTCTTGGATGTCATCCCATGGTCCAGGCAGCGTTTGCTTGATGGACAGAGAAATCCGTTCACGTTCTGGGTCAACGCTCAGAACCTTAACCTTAACGTCTTGGCCAACTTCCAGTACGTCAGATGGCTTGTCAACGTGGTCGTAGGAAATTTCGGAAACGTGAACCAGACCGTCTACGCCGCCAAGGTCGATGAAGGCACCAAAGTTGGTCATCCGAGCTACCTTACCTTCGACAACGTCGCCAGGTTGCAGTTCAGAGAAGACCTTCTTAGCAGCTTCTTCGTGTTGAGCTTGAACGATTTCCTTGTGAGAAAGGATCAGGCGGTTGTCGCTTGGTTCAATTTCAACAATCTTGAATTCAAGTTCTTGACCCTTGAATTGGTTCAAGTCTTCAACGTAGTGGTCAGTAATCATTGAGGCAGGTACGAAACCACGAACGCCAGCATCTACAACCAGACCACCCTTAACAGCTTGGGTAACCTTAGCCGTGATCGTTTCACCAGCTTCGAATTTCTTTTCCAGATCGTCCCATACCTTCATGGCTTCCAAGCGCCGGTGTGAAAGCAGGTAGCTGCCGTTTTCCTTGTCGCTGCCAATCTTGGAGATGACAACCAGGTCCAGTTCGTCGCCGACCTTCACAACCGTGTTGATGTCTTCAACGGGCTTGGAAGACAGTTGGTTAGCCGGGACAACCCCTTCAACACCTGAGTCTTCAATACCAACGATCGCTTGACGATCATCAATTTGCAGTACCTTGCCCTTAACAACATCGCCAACCTTAACTTCTTTGATGCTGTCGAGCGCTTCTAACATCGCGTCTTTGTTTTCGTTTTCAGCCATTAAAAAAAATCCTCCTTGCAACAATCAACTCTAGCCACTATTTTACTAGAGTTGAACTAAGTTTACCAGTGTTTAGAATTAATTGTCCTGGTTTTTTTTAATCAGTGCGCTGATTTCATCAACTACCTGATCAATCGTTAAGCTTGTCGTATCAATTAAAATCGCATCTTTAGCCTGAGTCAGCGGCGAGATCTTGCGCGTAGAATCTTTTTGATCACGCAGTTTGATGGCTGCTTCCAGTTCGTCCAGTGATTGCGTTGCCAGACCTTTTTGCAGATTTTCCTCATAGCGGCGCCGGGCTCGTTCATGAGCGCTGGCAACCAAAAACACCTTAACCTGAGCATTTGGCAAAACCGTCGTGCCAATATCGCGACCATCCATCACGATCCCACCAGCCTGAGCAATCTGCCGCTGCTGTTCAACCATTTGAGCCCGGACTTCTGGAATGGCGGCAACTGCTGAAACATTGGCCGCAATCTTTTCTGTTCGAATCTCTTTGGTGACCTCATGACCATCAACAAAAACACGCTGATCAGGCTGACCGGGCTCAAACGTGATCTTGATTCGGCGGGCTAAGTCGATTACCTGCTTGGTATCGCTGACGTCAATTCCATTTTTCAATGCCGCCCACGTTACCGAACGATACATGGCGCCGGTATCGCAGTAGACGTAGCCAAACCGTTTGGCAATAATTTTTGCGACCGTGCTTTTTCCCGATGAAGCTGGACCATCAATGGCCACTTGCAATCCTTTTTCCATAAGTTTTCAAATTCTCCCTTTATTTGACCCGCAGTCGCTGACCTGGATACAGCGGCGTATTGGGCGATATGTTGTTGAGACTGGCCAGCTCCGCAACTGTCAGCCCATTATTGGTTGCCACGCGATAGATGCCCTGTCCTGAGCCAACCGTCGTATACTTTGCGCCACTCTCACTGGTTGATGAGGTACTGGCAGCCGTGCTTGAAGATGAGCTGCTCTGGGCACTGGTAATGCTGGTTGAATCCGCTTGACTGCTGCTTTTGGCTTTAGCCGTCTTGGTTTTGGCAGTCTCGGCAGCGCTTGACTTGGACCTGGCTTTAGACTTCGCGTGGCTGGATGCTTTTTTTGCTTTGCTCGATACGGACTGAGCAACCTTTTCCGTCTGCTGCGGATGATTGAATGACTGCTCATGATGAACCCAATAAATAATTGGGGTTGCTGCTAAAATCACGATCAAAACGATCAGTATCGTCGTGATGCGTGAATTATGCGAGCTTTGTTTGCGATGGGCCGTTCGCGACAGGTGGCCGGAATCATCAAGATCTTGATTGTCTTCAAAGGTCTTGTCCCAAAGTTTGCCGGCCTCTTGGCGATGGTCTTCACGTCGTTCACTCATTAACGAACGCTCCTTTATATTTCAGTGATTGAATCGATTGTAGCGCAAAAAAGCCATGCCTGTCTAGCTAGTTTTCGATTCCTTGGCAAACAGAAACTGCAGCTGTTTTTGCCAATTCAGCTGATCATTGACGACCGGATCCAACGCCGCCGGCAGCTTAAGATCACTCAGCCGCCAGTCGTTTTGGTGACAGTCGCAGCAGTTGGGACAATCAACCGGCAATTCGCCAAAATAACGCATGATATTGGCACGACGACACTTTTTTTCACTAACGTAGCTCAGCATGGCTGCCAGCTGCTGATTGACCAGACGACCTCTTTTTTTGAGCATCGTGGTTAATCGTGCATAATTCCAGCCATGGCTAAGATAAAACTCAATCAATTCAGCTTGCGGCCCCAGCGCATTTCCCGGCAGTTTTTTTTGCTGGACTTTTTCCACGACTGCTTGACTTGGCAGTTCAATCTGACTGAGCTGTCTTTGAATCTGCTCATCGCCTGGTGAATACATCAACAGCGCGAGGGCCGGTTTTTGATTGCGACCCGCCCGCCCGATCTCTTGCACGTAGCTTTCCAGACTGCCAGGCAGATGATAGTGAATCACATAGCGAATATCGTCTTTATCAATGCCCATGCCAAAAGCACTGGTAGCACAAACGACCTGCAATTGGCCCTGCATGAACTGCTGTTGAATGCGAAAACGATCAATTGCCGAGATGCCAGCGTGATATGCCGCGACCTCAAGTCCAGTCATTTCACCCAGCCAGTCTGACAGCTCATTGGCCAGCTTGCGGCTGGAAAAATATATAATCCCGCCGCCACCCAGCTCATGCAGCCATTTAGCCAGCCGCTGCCGCTTTTGCTGATCGTTTTCAACCTGATCGACTGCCAAAAAGATATTGGGACGATTGACTGAGCGAATCACCCGCTTGACGTTTTTTTCATCAAGCCCCATTTTTTGGAGAATATCCTTTTGAACTCGCGGCGTGGCAGTGGCCGTCAATAATAGGATTGGCGGTCGCTTCAAATCGTTTTTGACTTCTTTTAACAGCAGATACTCAGGACGAAAATCAGGCCCCCACTGCGAGATGCAATGTGCTTCATCAATTACCAATAGACTGATCCGGCACTTTCTTAATGCATGCTTGATTGAGGGCTGAGCCAGAATTTCCGGCGAGGCGAAGATAAAGCGATAGGCCGCCAGCCGGTTTAAGACCTGCTGACGCGAGCGGCCCGTTAAAGTAGCGTTCAGCATCACGACTTGACGCTCTCCATGCTGACGCAGGCGGTCGACTTGATCCTGCATTAAAGAGATCAGCGGCGAAACGATCAAGACGCTGCCCGGCATCAGATAGGCTGGCAGCTGATACAGCAGCGTCTTGCCGGCCCCCGTTGGCAGAACCGCCAAGACGTCATTTTGATTCAAAACGGCTTGAATCGTTTCCTTTTGACCTGGTCGAAATTCATCAAAGCCAAACTGCTGCTTCAGCGTTTGATACAGCCGCTGCTCATCCATTGCGCTCCCCTCCCTTAATAATCTGAAAGAGCCGGTACTCAAAGAAGCTCTGCTCGTTTTGCAATTTTTCGGCTGGTGATTGCGGCTCAATGATCGGCGGCAGAAATTCCCAGGTGGCTGGTTTGCCATGATACTGCGCCGCCAGCTGGTCGATTTTTGCTGGAGTCAGCAGGCGATCCAGTGGCAGCGCTCCTGGCATAAAGATTGCTGCTTCCAGGATATGTTCGCGAATGGTCCCCAGCTTCAAATGTCTTTTTTGACTGATCTGTTCAAGCGAAAGTCCCTGTTCAAACATTCTTAGAGTAATCGTGGTACTGTGATTAAGCGGCGTATCATGCAGATGATCATACAGCAGACTCCTTAACAAACCTGCCGGCTGACTGGCTGCCAGATAGCCGATTCCCAGACATACATCCCGCTCCATGATCATGACTTCATCGACTGAGATTTTTAAAGCCTGTGCTGCCTGATCAATCGTCCAGCCGGTCGTTTGATAGCCAGGCAGAGAAAACACCAGCAGCTTGGCCAGTCTTTCATCCAGTTTGGCCAGAGCAGCGGCCGCCTGCTGCAGCTCTGATGCCCAGTCGTCAACGATGCGATTTCGATTTCCATAAAACCACTGACGGACAAAATATAGCTCAGCCGGGGCCAGATTCAAGGGAACGTAATGCCTTTGTCCGTGGGCATACTGACTGACCGCCTGCGTTGCCAGCAAGACGCGTGGTGCCAGCTGATCAGGTCGCGCCAGCCAAGCCCAGTTTCCAAACCGCGGCTGATAATGCGTTTTTAGAAATTTTTCTTTTTCAGCAATGCCGCTGGGAGTAAGCCAAGCCGTCTGATCATTCACTTTGATCAGGCCAGCCTGCCGCATTTGAACGAGCCATTGCTCAAATTCGTTGACCGTGAGTCTTGGATTGGCCCCCAGCCATTTTAAGACGCCATATTCGCGAGCCCAAAACAAAGTTGCAACGGTCCGCTTGTTTTTGACGGTATTGCGCAAAACCGCCGTTCTCCTGGGCTGATCGGTCAACATCTCAATAAAATAGCTCTTCAATTTTTCACCTCCCTTGAAATACTATATGCAAATTATACGAAATTTCACCAAAATAAAAAACGACTGCAGCTGATCGATCCACGCAAGCCAATTGCAATCAGTTCACGGATCATCATTAACAGTCGTTTTATTGATCAATCTTACATTTGATGCTTAGCCAGCCAGTTGGCAAGACGCATTGCCAACAGCGAGGAGACCCCGCCAACCAGCAGACCCTTGATAATATTGAATGGAACGACCCCGATTGCCACCAAGGAAGCAATCGGCATCGTTGGCTTCCAGCCCCAGATCTTCATGTAAAGCGGCGTCAAGACCCACAAGTTCAAAAGCGACATGACCACCGTTAAGACCAGCATTCCCGCGCCGGTTCCCAACAGATAGCGCTGTGCCGGCTTAAGCGACGTTCGCTTGGCCGCCCACGCAAATGGCAGCAGCAGCGCCAAAGATGAAATAAAGTCGCTGCCTACGCCCAAAAGCTCGCCAATTGAAAAGCCATAGACCAAGGCATGGATCAGGCACTTGACGGCTGCAATAATGATGCCGCTGACCGGTCCATAGATCAGTGTTCCCAATAATACCGGCACGTCAGAAAAGTCCAGCTTTAGGTATGCCGCAACTGGAATAATTGGAAACTCCAGCATCATCAAAACAAATGCCAATGCGCTCAAGCAGGCAATCCCGGCCAGGCGCTGAATACGAATGCTAGAAACTGTCATGATTAAAACCTCCTAATAATTGAAGGTCATCTCCGGGGCTGATCGCCCAACAAAAAACCACAGATGAAAACGGTTCATCTGCGGCAAACATTGCTTTCGTTTGAGCGAAAATCTTCTACATACCAGACTATACTGTCGGCACCTGGAATTGCGCCAGGTTCCACCGATAACAAAGGCCGTTATCGGGTTGCGGGCTTTTACCGCCGGTCGGGAATCACACCCTGCCTTGAAGATAAACCTATGATTAAATTAATTTCATGATCGACTAAACTATAGCATAATCATTCCGCGTCTTCAATCAAAAGTTTACAGTTTTTTTAAGGCATTGATCTCATCCATCTTCAGCTCACGCCATTGACCGCCAGGCAGCCCCTTAAGATTTAGAATGCCATCGCTTTCTCGTGTGAGTTTTTCAACTGGATGACCAACTGCCTTGAACATCTTTTTGACTTGATGATAACGACCTTCATGAATCGTCAGGCGCACGATTGAGACGCGATGCTGCTTGTCAACGCTCAAAAGCTTGGGCTTGGCTTCCTTGGTCTTTTTACCGTCAATTACAACGCCATGACGCAGCTGTTCCAGATCATGGTTGGAAATCAAGCCCTTAACCTTGGCAACGTACGTTTTTTCAATTTCGAAGCTGGGATGCATCAGCTTATTTGCCAAGGCACCATCGTTAGTTAAAAGCAAAACGCCGGTCGTATCGTAGTCCAAGCGGCCAACCGGATAGATGCGCGCGGTTACGCCACCTTCTTTTAAGATATCGACCACCGTCTTGCGGCCGTGCTCATCATGGGCTGACGTGATTACGCCGCGGGGCTTGTTAAGCAGATAATATTCCGGCTGCTCGCGCTCCAACGGTACCCCATCAACCGTTACCTGATCACTGGAGCTGACCTTGGTGCCAAGTTCGGTGATCAGCTTGCCGTTGACCTTGACGTGACCTTCGACGATCAGTTTTTCCGAAGCCCGCCGACTGGCTACTCCAGCCTCAGCCATTGCTTTTTGGAGTCTTTCCATCTTCATTTTCTAACGATTCCTTTCTCATTTGTCGTGACTGCAGAGCTCTTAAAAAGATATCGCCATCCAGATCTTCTGGCTGTAGATTCTTGTCAAGTTCTGGCAGCTCGTCTAAAGTCGTCAGCCCAAAGTAGTCCAAAAAGGCCGGCGTCGTAACGTATAAAAACGGTCGTCCCGGAACTGCCAGCCGACCATGCGTCTCAACCAAGCCGCGGGCCGTCAGTTTCTGCAGCGAACCAGAGCTCTGCACGCCGCGGATCTCGTCAATCTCAAGCCGCGTCAATGGCTGCTTATAGGCAACAATGGCCAGGACCTCTAACAGCGTCTGCGTCAATGGCGTCGTCAGCGGTTCCTCAAAATAATGCTGCATAACGTCTGCAAGCTGGGCCTTGGTTGCCAAACGATAAACCGAGTCGCTGTCCAAAAGCGTCAAGGCACAGTTTTCGTCTTGTTGGTATTTTTCTTTGAGCTGGGCAATCATTTCCAAAATCGCGGGTTTTAGATAGCCCGTTACCTTGGCCAGATCGCCCAGTGAGATTCCTTCATCGCCGCTGATAAACAGCAGTCCTTCAATTTCAGCTAATGGATTCAAGCTTAATCTTCCTCACTTAATTTTCCAGGCGTCAGAATCAATGGAGCAAAACGCGCTGCCTGATGCAAGACAATGCGACGATGCTTGGCCAGTTCCAAGACTGCCAGAAAAGTCGTTACCAGATTATCACGCGTCTTTAGGTCTGCAAACAGCTCTTCAAAAGCAACTGCACCCTGGCTGACACGCTGCATGACAAAGCGAATTCGTTGCTCAACGGTGGTTTTTTCTGGTGCAACGGTAGCCGTTTCTGGTTCAAGCGACTGATGTTTTTTTAGAACCTGCTCGAAGGCTTCCTTAAGCTGTTCAATCGTAGTTCCTGGCGCTGTCTGCGGATGGATGAATTCTGGCGGGACTGCCATTGCCGTGCGCGTAAACTCTTTTTGACGAAAGGCTTCTTTATCCTTAAGCTTTTCTGCTGCCTGCTTATAGCGCTGATACTCCAGCAGCTGTTCAACCAGTTCCTCACGCGGATCTTCTTCAACCGGTTCCTCATCTTCTGACACTGGTGGTTTGGGCAAAAGCATCTGACTTTTGATGGCCATCAAAGTTGCCGCCATAACGAAATACTCGCCGGCAACTTCCAGCTGATGACGCTGCATCTGGCGCAGATACTGCATGTATTGGCCAGTGATCTCGGCAATCGGAATATCATAAATGTCCATCTCTGACTGCCGAATCAAGTGCAGCAGCAGATCCAGCGGGCCTTCAAAGTCAGCCAGTTTGATGTTGGGCTGATAAGGATGCTGCAGCAGCTGATTTTCATTGTTTTTCATGCATCTTCTCCCAGTTCGTAATCAAAGGCTGCGTTGCCATGGTTCCCATCAAACGACGATTGGCATATTTCTGATGCAGGGCCGTTAAAAAAGCATAGACGTTTTTGCCAGAACGCTCACTGGGCAGAAAAGAAATCCGCCGAATCAAGACATACTCTGGCCCCAATTCAACAATTGCCGCGCCGCTAAAATCGCCATCCTCATCATTTTGCCACAGATAGATCGGATTGCCGACGCCTAACGACCAGTCGACTTCTTCAGCCACGCGGTCATAGTCATGCAGTCCTGGAATAAATGACAAAATACCCAGAATGATTTTGCGATAATCTTTACGATACGGTACCAGCATCATCTATCCCTCCCTGTCAGCTGATCGCGGATGATACTGACGGTACTGGGCAGCCAAATGAACGTCGGCAGTTGGTGCATAGCGTTCCGTCGTACTTAGCGACTGATGACCAAGCATCACTCGTACGGCTCTTAGATCGGCACCATTAGCCAGCATCTCATGGGCAAACGTAGCCCGTAAGACATCTGGCGTCACGTCTAAGTCAATTCCCGCCTGGCTGCCAGCCGCCCGCAGTTTTTGCCAGATTGCCTGCCGCGTCAATGCTCGTCCACGATTATTCAAAAAGAAGATATCGGTATCATCTCGCATCAATTCCAGCCGCGCCTCGCTTACATAACGCTTCAGCCAATTGCCGCAGGTATCACTGATTGGCACGACTCGCCTGCGCCCAGCGCGATCATGCGGCATGACCAGCTGAGCATTAAGATCAACGTCAGCCATTTTTAAACTCAGCAGCTCATTGACTCGCATTCCGGTTGCGTACAGCAGTTCAAAGATTGCCCGATCACGCAGTCCAGTCCGATTTTTGACATTAGGGATGCTTAAAAGACTGGCAGCCTGATCAGCAGATAAAACCGGCGTCGGCTTAGCCGGAGCTGCCGCGGTCGTCAGCTGTGCCAACGGATTACTGTCGACTTGACCCGTCTGGCGCAAAAACTTATAAAGCTGACGCAGACTAACGATATGACGATTGATGGTTTCTTGAGCCACGCCCTGTTTTTTTAATTGATCCAAAAAAGCCAGAATCGCGGTTTGATCAACTTCCTGCCAATCTGTATGCTCATCTTGCAGATAGCGGATGGCATCCTGGAGATCGCGCTGATAGCTGGCAATAGTGTTTTGGGCCAGCCGCCGTTCAGTGCGCAGCTGTTCAATATAATCAGCAGCGGCTTGCTGCAGCGGTGCTTTATTCATTATTCATCATCTGGATCCTTAATTAATATCAGCTTGCCATTAACCATGCTGACCAGCCGAGCTTTCAAAAGATGTCCTACCGCGCGCTTGAACTGGCCCTTGCTGATGCCGAACTCTTGACGAATTTTCTCGGGATCGCTCTTATCAGTAAATGGCAGCGTATGATCTGGCGTCCGGCGCAGCATTTCCAAAAGCATCTGAGCATCTTCGCCAATTGCCTGGTAGGCACGCGGCTTTAGCGAAAGGTTAAGACTGCCATGACTGGATAGGCCGATTACTCGTGCCGAGACCTGCTGACCCAGCCGCGGCTCTTGATCCCGCTCGCTTGGGTGAATAAAGCCTAGGCAGTAGTCATCGGTAATAGCAAACGTCCCTGCCATCTTCAAGCGGTAGACCGTTGCCTTGACATCCTTGTTTTTCATCCGGGGATCCGGGCGGTTGGCGATGGCTTCAAAAACGCCTTCATCTGCCAACTGGCCCCAGATTCGATTTTTTTCGTCAACCTTAAGCGCCATCATCAAGCGGTCGCCTTTTTGCGGCCATAGATGCTTAAGACTTGGCAGATCATCCAGTGACACGACGATATCTTTATTGGGCAGACCAATATCGACAAAAACGCCTAAGTCGCGACGAACACCGACAACCGTCCCAAAGTCATAATGATCGACTTGAATCGTTGGAATATGCTGGCAGGTCATCTGCAGCTGGTGGTTTTCATTTTCATAGACAAAGCCGCGAACGGAACCGCCAATATGCAGAACCTGTGGGCTTTCATCCTTGGGCAGGCGATAGGTTTGGCCGTTGCGTGCTGGCTGTACGAAATAATCATGGTCGTTTTCGTCGATCATTACGGCATCGACGACTTTGCCAAGTGCTGAATTTATCATTTTATCATCCTTAATTTTCTCAGTTGGGTATCTAGCTTATTTTACATAATATTAGGACAAAATAAAAGCAAAGGAGTAAAAAAACCGTCTGTCAAATGACAGACGGTTTCTGAGGATGAAATAATCAAGATTACTTGATCGTTTCAACCCGCATCAGGTTGGTTGCACCTGGCGTACCCATAGGAACACCGGCAACCACGATGATCTTGTCGCCCGACTTGGCAAAACCAAGTTCAACTGCCTTCTTAGCAGCCAGAGCAAACATTTCATCAGTGTCAGCTGGCTTGTCAACAACGTATGGTTGAACACCCCAGTTGATCATCAGACCGCGTTCAGTCCGTTCATCAAACGTCAAAGCCAGAATGTCGGCGTTTGGACGGTACTTGGAGATCATGCGGGCCGTGTAGCCTGAAGAAGTAGCGGCTACGATAACCTTAATGTCAAGGTCCTTAGCAGCTTGGGCAACTGCAGAACCGATCGTTTCCGTAACGTCGCTCTTGTCAAAGTTGAACGTTTCCGTACCAAACAGGTCCAGGTTGTTTTCAGCCTTAACATCGATACGAGCCATCGTAGAAACGGCTTCTACTGGCCAGTCACCGTTGGCACTTTCACCAGACAGCATCGTTGCGTCAGTACCATCAAAGACTGCGTTGGCAACGTCAGAAACTTCGGCACGCGTTGGACGTGGGTTTTCTTCCATGGAGTCTAGCATTTGGGTAGCCGTGATAACTGGCTTACCCATTTCATTGCAGCGACGAATCATCTTCTTTTGTACCAATGGCACGTTTTCAGCTGGGATTTCAACACCCATGTCACCACGTGGAACCATCAGGCCATCAGCAACTTCCATGATTGCTTCAAAGTTGTCGATACCTTCTTGAGATTCGATCTTAGGGAAGATTTGAACGTCTTCCATGTTCTTTTCCTTCAGCAGTGCACGAATGTCTTCGATATCTTCTGGCTTACGAACGAAGGAAGCGGCAATGTAGTTGATACCTTGTTCCAGACCAAAGCGAATGTCGCTGGAGTCCTTTTCCGTGATACCTGGCAGGTTGATGGAAACGCCAGGTGCGTTGACACCCTTGCGTGAACCCAGCAGACCATGGTTTTGAACCGTGCAGACCAGTTCGTGGTTGGCTTCGTCCTTTTCGTCGATGATCATGTCGATCAGACCGTCATCAAACAGAACATGGCCACCAACGTGAACGTCGTCGTACAGACCTGGGTAGGTAACAGCAATCTTTTCGTGCGTACCTTCAATGGAGTCGTCCATTGAGATACGAACCTTGTCACCAGCATTGAATTCGATCTTACCGTCTTTTTCAACAGTAGTACGAATTTCAGCACCCTTAGTGTCCAGCATCAGACCAACGTGCTTACCGGTGATTTCTTGAGCCTTCTTAACATTGTTCATCCGGCCCAGGTGTTCTGGGTGATCACCGTGTGAGAAGTTGAAACGGAAAATGTTGGCACCAGCATTGATCAGCTTTACAATCGTGTCAACATCAGTACTTGCAGGACCAAGGGTACTTACAATCTTGGTTTTCTTCATAAGTGACATCTCTCCTTTGCATTAATGCAGAAACTGCGCCATTGCGCACCTCATTTGCACAACACTTATCATAGCACTTTTTAAATTCGTTGTCTTTACTAATTACATCAAGAAAACGCTAACACTTTAATTATTTTTGACGCTGGCGACAAACCGTTTTACGGCGTGGATTGATAGACCACGTTGCTGACTCCCAAAAGATCAATCAGCCCTTTTTTAGTTGCTTCATCCCCACTGAGCCACTGACTGCGCGGAAGCAGACGCGTCTGCCGCTTTTCGGGATAGTAGACCATCACCGGCACGTTGCCATGGTGACTGCCGATAAATTCCTGCAGCTGAGCGGTCAAGCGCGGCGTCAGCACACTCTTTTTCAGCTGCAGAAACCAGCGGGTCTCGGCTGGCGCCGATCCGCGCTCACCAGCAGAAGAAGCCAATTGAATGCGACTGGCCAGCAGCTGCAGACTGCCGTTGCGATTTTCCACCCGGCCGCTGATAATCAAGACATTGCGCGCAGCGATCAGTTCTTGGTAACGCTGGAACTGTTTGGGAAAAACCGTTACCTCAATGCTGCCCGTTTCATCCGAAGCGCTGACGAATGCCATCGGCTGACGCGTTTTTTTAGTATTGATCGTTTTAACGCGGCTGACATAAAGAATCAGTGTCGCGTTCATTCCTTCTCTTAGCTGAGCGACCGTAACCGCGTGCAGCTGACCAGCCAATGATCGATACTGACTGACCGGGTGTCCTGACAGATAGACGCCCAGATACTCATGCTCTTTTTCCAGTCGCTGGGCCAATGGATACTCAGAACGAGCCGGAATCATCGTTTGAAAAGTATCGCTGCCTGAAAGCGCCTGGTTGAACTCGGCACCCTCGATTAAGTCAGCCAAAGCATCAATCATTTCAGCGCGATTGCTGCCCAAATGATCAAATGCACCAGCATAGATCAGCGGCGCAATCAGCTCAGGCTTTCTAAATCTGACATCAATGCGGCCGATAAAATCAGCCAGGCTGGCAAACTGACCATCCTTTCTTTTTAGGAGGATCTCGCTGATCAGATCACGACGCACGCCCTTGATCATGGACAGGCCAAACAAGACGCGCCCCTGATATAGACTAAAATCAGCCTGACTAAAGTTGATGCTGGGACCGGCAATGACAACGCCAAATGATTTGGCATCCTCAAAATAGGTCCGCATCTTTTCTGATCCTGCGTGAGCATTTAAAAGCGCGGCAAAAAAAGCCGGCGCAAAGTGACATTTAAGATAAGCCATTTCAAAAGCCATCATTGAGTAGGCAACGGCATGTGAGCGGTTGAAGCCGTAATTGGCAAACCGATCAATATATTCAAAAACCTGTTCGGCAACCGGCCTGGAATAGCCATTGGCAACTGCTCCGTTAATAAAGCGTCCCCGCATCCGTTCCATCACGTCGGCTTTTTTCTTACTCATGGCACGGCGCAGCAGATCGGCCTGTCCTAAAGTGAAGCCCGCCATTTTAGCGGCCAGCTGCATTACCTGTTCTTGATACACCAGAATGCCATAAGTCGGTGCCAGAATCGATGCCAATGAAGGATCAGGCAAAGTGACCTTTTCACGCCCTTCCTTACGTGCAATAAAATGGGCAATGTTATCCATTGGACCAGGACGATATAAAGCATTGACCGCTACGATCATCTCAAAGTTTTCTGGATGCAGTCGTATCAAGACCTGACGAATCCCGCTGGACTCAAACTGAAAGATTCCCTCGGTTGCTCCCTTTTGAAACAGCTTTAAAGTCAGTGGATCATTGAGACTGATCTGATGCAGGTCAAAGTCAGGCTGGCTTTTTTCAATCAAACGCAGGGCTGAATCCATGATTGACAGATTGCGCAGGCCTAAGAAATCCATCTTCAAAAGTCCCAGCGCCTCAACCGTGTCTTTAGGAAACTGCGTCATTAAGAGGCCATCGCTGCCGTTTTGCAACGGAACCAGCTGATTCAATGGTGCTTGCGACAAGACGACTCCAGCCGCGTGCGTCGAGTAGTGTCTGGGCAGTCCTTCAATGCGGAGTGCCGTTTTCATCAAAAGTGCATTCTGCGCCGAATCACTGAGCAGATTATTAAGCGCCCGTGATTCGTTTAGTGCCTGCTGTAGCGTAATCTTAGGCAGGTTGGGAATCGCTCTGGCCAGTTCGTCGATGGCATAGACCGGCATGCCAAAAACCCGGCCCACGTCTCTGACGGCCTGCTTAGCACCAAACGTCCCAAAGGTAATGATCTGAGCAACTCTGGCATGACCATACTTTTGATGAACGTATTGCAAAACCTCATCACGCCGATTATCTGGCAGGTCCAAGTCGATATCCGGCATCTGAGCTCGTTCTGGATTTAAGAACCTTTCGAAAAGCAGCTGGTATTTCAGGGGATCGACTTCAGTAATCTCCAGCACGTAGGCCACTAGCGAACCAGCTGCCGACCCACGCCCTGGATCAGTCGCCATCTTTTTTTGGTGAGCAAAGCGCATGACGTCCCAGACAATCAGAAAATAATCATCAAAGCCCATTTCATGAATCGTGGTCAGTTCACGCTGCAGACGCTTCTCATAATCAGTTGGCGAATAGCCAGCTGCCAATGGACGCTTTTTCAGTCCTGCCAAACAGAGCTGCTTTAGATAATCGGCCGCGCTTTGCTGGTTTGGCGTCGGAAACTTAGGCAGGATAGGCGTTTGAAACTTGATCTCAACATTGCATTCCTGCGCGATGATCGCTGTCTGAGCAGCCGCATCTTCAAATTCAGAATCCAAAAAGGCCTGCTGCAGCCGTTCTTTGGTTGGCAGGGCGTGACTGATCGTATTCTGGGCCTGGAAAAACGGGTTGGTCATTTTGGCCCCCTCATCAATATGTCTTAAAACATCGGTCGCAAAGGCATCATCATTTTCCAGATACTCGATTTTAGGGGCTGCTACCAGTGAAACGGCATAGTGTCGCGCCGTCTGTCTGATCTGTTCGCGCTGGATGGCATCAAGCTCCAGATCAACCCCCAGCCAGCAATGCCGCGTTGTCTTTTCAATCAGCGCCGGCAGCCATTGGTCGATCATCGTTTGATCAAGCGTCAGCGGCTGAGCAGGCAAAATCAGATCCAGGTCCGTTAAAAACGGCTCGATCTCCTGCTGCGTCAAAAACCGTCCCTGTGCCCGCGTCTGCTTTAAAGTCGACAGCTGCATCAGGTTAACGTAGCCAGCCTGCGTACGGGCCAAAAACAAAACTTCCAAGCCCTGCGTGGTCATTGCCATGGTTTTCAAATGCAGCCGCAACCCCAGCAAAGGCTTAATGCCCGCGGCTTTGGCAGCATTATAAAAATCAATTGCCCCATACATCACGTTCCAGTCAGCCAAGGCAACCGCCCGATAGCCCCTGCTTTTGGCTCCTTGAACCAATTCAGTCGGGCGCAGCGGACTCTGCAGGAGACTGTAGGTACTGATCACGTTGAGCGGCACAATTTCCATTTGGCATCCATCCTTTCCTTAAAAATTATAGCAGAAGCCAATGCCTAAAAGCGCGCTGCAGCATTAATAAAAAGCCAGTCGATTGGTGTGTACCCAATCAGCTGACTTTTCATTGATTTAGCCATGTTTTTTCATCCAGTCCAAAATTTCTTGATAAACCGCCAATCGTCGCGATGGCTCGTTCAATACCTGATGTTTTAAAAATGGATAGACGTGAAGCTCTTTGTCGCGCGACGAAATCTCCCGATAGCTGTCCATCGAATCCGTGACACTCACAACGCCATCTTCGGCACCATGCAGAATCAAGACCGGATCGATAAAATCGGCAGCGTGCGTTCGATTAAAAGTCACCAGATCCATCGCCGCGTTCAGCAGCGAGCCTTTAATCTCAGTCAGGTTCAATGGGTCGGCTTGATAGTCTTGCCGCATCCAGGCACTGCTGTTGCTGCGATCGCCAAAGCTGCCGCTGATCGTTTCATCATCGCCAAAATGACGAAACGGACCAAAAATCTGATGGTGATAGCGCGTTAAAGCCCCAACCGAAATAATGCCGTTGACCACCTGAGGATATTTGGCGCCAAATGCCATCGCCGTACCGCCGCCCAGACTGTGTCCAGCCACAAAGATCGGCAGATGCGGCGTGTTTTTCTTGGCCCAGTCAACGACGGTTTTAAGGTCATCAGGAAAATGATTGAAATCGCCATAAACGCCATGCGGTCCTGGTGTCTGACCATGACCACGATGATCATAGCGATAGACGGCAACGTGGTGACGAACGAAATAATTGGTCATATAGTCATAACGACCTTGATGGCCTCCCAGACCATGAACGATAACCAATATGGCAGCCGGCGCTACGGGTAGGTTTTGGCGAACGAACAGCTGTTGACCATCGATAGTCTTTAACAGCAGGTGCGAGTCACCGAGCGATGCTGACATAGTTTCTTCCTCCCTTGATTAAAAAATTATTGGAATTATAACATCATTTTCACATTCAAAGCGTTATTTTATGAATTTATTCGGGTTAAAAGCATTCCGCCAAATCTGATCCGGACTCCGTAAGATCACTCAGCTCTGGAACTATGAGTCAATTAACCGATCTGGGAACGCTTTTTCTTTTCTGATCAGGCAGCTTGGCCCCTGAGTCAGTTGCTTAATAATGCCTTAGATTATCAATACTCAAGTCAGATTTTTTATGTTAGAATAGTTTTGTATCCAACTAAGGGGTGAACTAAAATGCGTACAATTGGCAAAGAAATTATGATCATTATCTGGAGCTTTATTCTGGGTGACGTTTTGGGCTACATCGCCGGTCAACTGGAAAGCTGCACGGTTAATTACGTAACTACTGGTATTGTTGCCGTTGTTGTAGCATTATTGGCAACCAACTGCATTTCCCTGATTTCAAAGCAGGCTAACCCAGAAAAGGCTGCTAAATAATTTTACTCAGCAATTATAAAAAGAGCACTGAAAGTCTTCAGTGCTCTTTTTTGTTTTTCGGCTTAGCGCTCAAAGCCGCAAAGCGTATAGCCATCAGCGATTGCCTGTCCCTGCGTCATTGAATCAACGGTTTTGGAACGGGCCAGGGCGCGGCAGTTGCGGTCCAGATGATATTTGGTACCATTAGGTGTGACATAGACGGTGGTCTGGTCATTATTGCCTTGGCTGGGTGCTTGACTGTTTGCGGTTTTAGAAACGGCCGGCGTTGAGCTGACGTTTTGGGCACTATTGTCAACCGTACTGGTCCCATCAGCATAGTTGAGCGTTACGCCATCTTGCACGTTAAAGATATAGACGTTGAACTTGATGGCCTGACTGTTGACTGACTGCGCCTGCATGTGCACGCCCCGCGCTAGCAGCTCGTCGCCCCGAAAAATCGGCGTCACCTGATAGCGGACATAGTCGTTAGGATGCGTCCGCAGATAGTCGGCAACCTCATCTTCATAGCGAACCATCTCAGGATCATTGAGCGAGCGCGTTCCAGTAATCAGATTTTTCCAGTTGTTGTTTTGACCCGTCAGCTGATAGCCGATCAGATGCGAGCGGTTATACAGATAGCCGCCCTTGATCTTTTTGTTGTGCCAGCCAGTGGGCGTAACGTTTAGCGGCTCGCGCTTGGCTTTGGGCATCAAAGATCGATTCAGCAGTGCATTGGCTTGCGTCGCGCGATTTAAACGATCCAGGTTGCCGTATTGCTGCCAGGCGCCATGACTGGTATCCAGATCCTCACTGGTAAAATCCGGTTGACCATTATTGACGCTGATGGTCTGCGTTCCTTGATAGTTAAGCTGAGCCAGCTGCTCATCAGACTGGCTGGAAGACGCAGCTGCCTGCTTTTTTACGCGCTGCGACTGATGTTTTTTGGCTGCCTTAACGACTGTTGGCTGGGCCGCATGCGATCCAGTCGGCATTGGTGGCGTCTGCATGCCGATTCCCAGTGCCAGCAGCGGCAACAGCAGCAGCTTCAGTATTTTTTGTTTCATCGATTACTCCCCCAATAAAAAAGGAGCGATCCTGTTTAATCGCTCCATCTCTAACATTATAGTAACACGTTTTAATAAATGATGCGAATCTTTTCAATTTGCCCACAAATCAAGCTTTGTGGCTGTTATAATGCCTTAGCAAACTAAAAGCAAGCGAGGTTTTATAAATGAAAGTTATCTTTGTCTGTCTGGGCAACATCTGCCGCTCACCAATGGCCGAGGCAATGTTTCGGCAAATGGTCGCTGATGCCGGACTCGCCGATCAGATTCAAATTGATTCAGCCGGTACCAGCGACATCGCAGCCGGTTCGCCAGCTGATCACCGAACGCAGGCCGTCTTAGCCGAACATGGCCTGTCAGCTGATGGTCTGATTGCTCGCCAGCTGACGGACCATGACTTTTTTGACGCCGATTACATTCTGGTAATGGATCAGATGAACATGCTGGACGCCCGCTCAATGGCTCCAGCCGGTCTGGCAGACAAGGTACATGGTATTTATGCAGCCGTTGCAGGTAAAGAGGATCACTGGATTGTCGACCCCTGGATCACGCATCGCTTTTATGACACCTATGCTTCACTAAGCGAGGCGCTGCCGGCTTGGCTTACCCGCTTTCAAAACGAGCTTAGCCAAAACTAGTCGGCCAAGCTGCCATTTTTACCGTTTGCCATGACTAAATCGTAGCCAGCGGCTGTTTTTGGCGCGGTGATGGGAAGGCTCGTTCCAGTTCCAACAGCTCCGCGTCACTGAATTCCAGCTCGCCAGCCGCCACGTTCTGCCGCGCATGCTCAGGGTTGCCGGTCTGAGGAATCGTCAGCGTATTGCCGCAGCGAATGGTCCAGGCCAGCATGATCTGATAAACCGTGGCCTGATGCCGAGCAGCCAGTTTTTGCAGCGTTGGATCCGCGGTGAGTCGACCACTTAACGTATCGCCTTGTGCAACCGGCGAATAGGCAATCAATGGCAGTCCTTGATCTTTTTGCCAGGCCAGCAGATCATATTCGATCCCGCGTCGATCAAGATTATAAAGATCTTCGTTAGCTGCGCAGTTATCGCCGTTTGGCAGGGCATACAGCTCTTTTAGATCAGCCACGTCAAAATTAGAGACGCCCCAGGCTCGAATCTTGCCAGCCTGCTTGACCCGCTCCAGTTCGGCCACGGTTTCAGCCAATGGAACCTGCCCGCGCCAATGCAAAAGATATAAATCAAAGTAATCCGTGCCAACGTTTTTTAGACTGCGATCCAGACTCTGCTCCAGCTGCGCGTGGCTCGCGTGCTGCGGCAGGACCTTGTCAATGATAAACAGGTCTTGCCGATCAAACGGCTTGATGGCTTCGGCAACCAGACGCTCGGCTTTGCCATTGCCATACATCTCGGCCGTATCGATGACCTGTGCACCGGCTTTAATGCCTGCCTGCAGCGCTTGAATCTCCGTCGTACGCTTAGCGGGATCATCCCCCATGTGCCAGGTACCCAGACCGACTGCCGCCAGCACGCGCTGATTGATCGTAACGGTTTGCATGACTCATCATCCTTTCTGATTTCAAGCCGTTTTTTTAAGCATATCACCAATGAATCAATCATTACAGCGTTTTCAAACATTTCAAATTAAAAATCCCTGCCGCTCAGCTGCGACAGGGATTTTATACTTTAAGCGGCAAAACTATTTAACCGGTGTCTGGGCCGTCAGCTTGACGATTTCCAGCAAAACATCCAAGGCCTTTTCCATGGTCTGCAAAGAAACGTACTCAAAGCGCGAGTGCATGTTCTCGCCACCCGCGAACAGGTTTGGCGTCGGCAGCCCCAGATAAGAGATCGTGGAGCCGTCCGTACCGCCCCGCACTGGATAGATCACTGGTTCAATATCCAGATTCTCCATCGCCTGTTTGGCAATCGCAACGACTTCCATGTGATCCTTGAGCGCATCCTTCAAATTATAGTATTGATCGTAAAGCTTCATTTGAATCCGCTCTTCACCCAGCTGTTCGTTTAGCTGTGCAACGATCTGCTTGAGATTCTGCTTGCGCTCCTCGAATTTTTGGCGATCATGATCCCGAATCAGATAGGTCATCTCGGCATGGTCAACGCCGCCATTGAACTTGTAGAGATGGTAAAAGCCTTCGCGACCAGCCGTTTCCTCAGCGCGATCGTGTTCTGGCAGGCGGTTGTGCAGATCGATGCCGACTTGAATGGCATTGATCATCGTTCCCTTGGCAACCCCAGTGTGGACGTCCTTGCCAGTAATCGTAATCTCGGCTTGGGCAGCATTAAAGGTTTCATACTCCAGCTCACCCAGTGGACCGCCATCAACCGTATAGGCAAAATCAGCCCCAAAGTCCTTAACGTCAAAGTGGTCGGCACCAGTACCAATCTCCTCATCCGGCCCCAGACCGATCTGAATCGTGCCATGCTTGATTTCAGGATGCTTCAGCAAATATGATGCCATCGTTACGATCTCGGCCACGCCTGATTTGTCATCGGCGCCTAAAAGCGTGCGGCCATCCGTCGTAATCAGCGTCTGATGCGCATATTTTTTCAATGATGGAAACTCAGCCGGCGAAAGCTGATAGCCGCTGTCCGACAAGGCAATGTCAGATTGACCATCATAATCGTCAATCACCTGCGGCAGAACGTGGTCGGCATTAAAGTCCGCCGTATCGATATGGGCAATCAAACCAACAACTGGCACGTCATGATCAAGATTGCTGGGGATCGTTGCCAACAGATATGAGTTTTGCGGATGAATGCGCACGTTGCTCAATCCCAGGTCTTGCAGCTCTTGCGCTAGCTGTTTTAAAAAGGCCGTTTCTTTAGGACTGGAAGGCACCGTGGCTGATTGCGGATCCGAGCGCGTTTCAACCTGAACGTATTTCAAAAAACGCGGCAGCAGTTCAGGATATTTTTCTTCAGTCAAATCGATCACCTTTTCTTTATGAATTAGTCATTACTACCAATACGTCAACTTTAGCACTTTTTCAATAAACAGAGCAGGCAAAGTCAGCCTATTTGACGATAAACTTAAACGGCTCCGTATTGATCTCAGAGGTTATGACCTCAAAATCCCAGTCGTTTTCCTGGCGCCATTTTTTAAGCAGACTGGCCAGCTGATCCTGACAGACGGCTTCGATATGATGACCGGCATCAACCACCGTTAAATGGCTGGCAATCATATCATGGGCAAAATGATAGCTCACATCGCCAGTTACATACGCATCAGCCCCGCGCTTTTTAGCCAGCTGCCAAAAATCCTGTCCGGAGCCGCCCAAAATCGCAACTCGCTTGATCAGCTGCTTTTGATCGGCTGGATTGACGATCAAACGGGCTCCATTAAGCTGAAACTTTTCTAGACACCATTGACCAAATGCCGCTGGACTCATTGGCTGCAATAAGTCGCCCAGCCGCCCCATTCCATAGTCGCGTCCTGAGATCGGATCAACGCCCGTAATCTGCAGCGGCTCAACGTTAGTCAGCTCCAATTGGTCAGCCAGCCAATCATTCATTCCGCCATTGGCATTGTCAAGGTTGGTATGTGCCGCGTAAACCGTAATGTCATGCTCCAAAAGCGTTTGATACATGGCAATCTGCGGGTCGCGTACGTCCAAGGTCTTAGCGGCATGAAACATGGCTGGATGGTGATTGAAGATAAAGTCAACGTTTTTTTCAATGGCTTCTTGGACGACTTCTGGGCGGCAGTCCAAAGCCGTCATGACCCGTTTGACCGGTCGTTCAGGATTGCCCAGCTGCAGGCCGACATGATCCCAAGATTCAGCCAAAGCCGGATTGGCAAACATTTCAAATCGTTGAATAAGATCGTTTCCAGTCGTCATTTGATCACCTCTTTAATCATCTGCATCTCGCGTTCAAACTCCTTGATCTTGGCAACGGGCGGCTGGGCGGCTTTTTTCATCTGTTCAATGGCAACCTGCTCTCGCTCAAGCTCGGCCAGCCATTCTTTCCGAAAAGCAGGCTGATCCTGTTCCAATAAGAAAGGACCAAACTTAAGCTCACGATCGTTATAGGTAAATGGAACGATCGAAGGCTCAGCCACGATGATCTCATAAATATGGTCATCTTCTTCCAGCACTTCTTCAGCCATGATCTGCCATTGATTAGCCAAGAGCCATTCTCTGACGCGCTCACCGCCAACGTTGGGCTGCAGGATCAAGCGCTTGACCCCGGCAAGTTTTTGCGTGTCGGCAGCCAGAATCTTGGCAATCAAGGTTCCGCCCATTCCAGCAATCGTAATCGTATCAATGCAATCATCAGCTTGAATTGCTGCCAGTCCATCGGCAAGCCGCGGCTGAATCACGTTGTCAAGCTGCAGCTGTTTGATCTCATGTGCGGCGTTTTCAAACGGTCCTTTGACAACCTCCCCAGCAACGGCATACTCAATCTGATCGTTCAATGCCAGGTGTGCCGGCAGATAGGCATGATCCGAGCCAATATCGGCCATGCGGGCTCCTTTAGGTACATAGCTGGCAACACGCGCCAATCGTAATGAAAGATGGTTGGCATCCATAAATAAATCTTCCTTCCTGATTCCAAATTATATTTCCAGTATAACAAAAAAATCCGTCCCGCAAGCAGCCAGACGGATTTTCAGTTTAAGTCGATGCTAGTTTCAAGAAATCTTTTAGACCAGGCCCAGTGCTACCAGACGCTCGGCATTTTCAACCGTGTTCCAGGCAGCGCCCTTCAACAGATTGTCAGCAACGACCCACATGTTGAAGGCACCCTTGTTTTCATAATCAGGGCGAATCCGACCGACAAACGTCTCCCGTTTGCCGACCGCATTAATTGGCTGTGGGTAGATCTGATGAGCAATATCGTCTTCCAAAACGTTGCCAGGGAAGTCGGCTACCACGCGCATAATATCCTGAGCCGTAGCCGATTCATCCTCAACCGTAAAGTAGACGCTTTCGCCATGCGCGATTGGAACCGGCACACGGACACAGGTAGCCGTAACCTTAATGTCTTGTGAATTCATGTCGCCAAGCATGATCTTCTTGGTTTCATGAATCATCTTCCATTCTTCGTGCGAATAGCCTGATTCTTCCAAGACGTCAATTTGCGGCAGCAGGTTGAATGCCAGTGGGTAATGCTTCTTGTCGCCCTTGGTTGGCAGAATATGAGCATCAGGCTGCATGTCCTTGCCGTCCAAAAAGTCTTGGGCTTCCTGATACATTTCGTTTAAAGCGGATTGACCAGCACCCGAAGCTGCCTGGTAGGTAGAAACCACGATCTGCTTTAAGCCAAAATTGCGCCGAACGGGTTCCAGAGCCATCACCATTTGAATCGTGGAACAGTTAGGATTGGCCACGATGCCATGATGATCCTTCAAAGCAGCTTCGTTGACTTCTGGTACGACCAGCGGCACATCTGGCTCCATTCGAAAGGCACTGGTATTGTCAACACAGACTGCCCCGCGCTTAACGGCTTCTGGCAGAAACTTCTTGGAAACCGATCCGCCAGCAGACGACAATACAATGTCAACGCCGTCAAAGGATTCAGGAGTCGTTTCCTCAACGGTTACCGGCTGACCCTTAAACTGCAGCGTCTTACCGGCTGATTTTTTGGATGCCAAAAGCTTAACATGCTTGACGGGAATCGTAGACTGGGCTAATTGTTCAATCATCCGCGTGCCGACCGCCCCCGTGGCACCCAGAATTGCGACATTGTACTGCTTGCTCATATTAGAATCGCTCCTTTAGTTCTTTGCGTTAACCTTTTCAATAAATGGCTTCATGCGTTCCATCGCCGTGTGCAGATCCTCATCAGAAGCCGCGTATGACAGCCGAACCCAGCCGGCACCACCCGCACCAAAGGCATTGCCTGGCGTAACGCCGACCTGGGCTTCCTTGGCCAGATCCAAGGCGAACTGCATGTCATCCGTACCATAGCTGGCTGGAATCTTGGCGAAAATGTAGAACGCGCCTTGTGGTGGAACCGTTTCAATGCCCATATCGTTTAAGGACTTCAAAACATAGTCACGCCGCTTTTGGTAGATGGCCCGTGCCTTAATCGGATCCTCATCCCCATTGTTGTAGGCTTCAATGGCGGCTGCCTGCGTTGAGTCGGTAATTGAGGTTACCAAGAATGAATGCAGCTTGGTGATGTTGTCGATGGCTTCTTTAGGACCGGCAAAGTAGCCCATCCGATAGCCAGTCATGGCATGCGACTTGGACAGGCCAGAGATAAAGATGGTCCGGTCTGGCAAAAGCGTAGCCATTGACGTGTGTTCCACACCATAAACCAGTTCACTGTAGATTTCATCGGCAAATACATACAGATGATGATCGGCAATGACCTTAGCCAGGCCTTCCAACACCTCGCGTGGATATTCACGGCCAGTTGGGTTGACTGGGTAGTTCAGCAGAACCGCCTTAACTGCTGGACCTTCCTTTTTCAAGACGTTTTCCAGCAGTTCAGGCGTCAAGACAAAATCGTCCTCTGAAACATCAACCTGTACCGGCGTCCCACCTGCCAGAGAAACCAATGGGAAGTACAGCGAGAAGGCCGGCGTTGGAATAATCACCTTGTCGCCTTCATTGATCAGAGAAAAGATCGTTGCTGCCAGGGCCTCGGTCGCACCAACCGTAGCAACGATTTCGGTTTCTGGGTCATAGTGCACGCCGCGTGTCCGTTCCAGATAGCCGCTGATGGCTTTTCGCAGTTCAATCTTGCCGCGGTTGGAAGTGTAGTGCGAGTCGTTTTCAACAATACTTTGCACGGCTGCCTGCTTAACGTGTTCAGGAACGTTAAGATCAGGTTCACCAATCGTCAGCTTAACGATGCCTGGAATCTTGGAGACGTGAGCATCAAAAGAGCGGATTCCAGATGGTGAGATTGCAGCCACGCGTGGGTTGACCGTTTCATTAAGATCTTTTGCTAGAGTTGGCATAAACAAATTTCCCCTTTACATCAAAGAATATTTTCCAAACCGACAACCAGTTCATTCAGCGACGCAACCTTTTGTAAGGCTACCTTAACGCCGCTCATAAACGAGCCCCGATCAAATGAATCCTGACGAATGGTCAATGCCTCGCCAGTGCCGCCAAACAGCACCTGCTCATGGGCAATATAGCCTGGCAGACGGACCGAGTGAATGCGGATGCCTTGATAGTCGCCGCCGCGGACGTTGGCCAGCGTTTCGACCTCATCTGGATTGCTTTCGTGCGGCTGACGATTTTGAGCCATCATCTTAGCCGTGCTCAGTGCCGTTCCTGATGGCGCGTCTTTCTTATCAGCATGGTGCATTTCGATAACCTCAACGTCCGGGAAATACTTGGCGGCTTCCTGGGCGAACTTCATCAGCAAGACCGCCGACATGCCAAAGTTTGGCGCGATCAGGCCGCCCAAATGATTGGCTTTGGCAAGGTCCTTCAGTTCGGCTTCCTGCTCATCAGTCAGACCAGTCGTGCCAACTACGGGTCGCATGCCATGATTCAGCGCGTATTTGACGTTTTCATAAACCGCACTGGGAACGGTAAAGTCAATCCAGATATCGGCTGCTTGATCGGGAATCGCTGTCAAATCATTAAAGATCTGGACATCGTCATTTAAATTGTAGCGTTCCGGATCGTTACGGTCGGCTTGCGGCGAAAAAGCGGCAACGATTTGAAAATCCGGCATGCCATTGACCAGATCAACGGCTTTTTGTCCCATTGCACCAGCAAACCCGGCGATCAGTACACTAGTCATCAACATCACCCTTTCCAAGATTCAATGGCAACTCATGAGTCAGCGCGTCGGCAGGCAATGACAGCGCCTGCGCCAGCTGCTGCTTTTCGTTGTCGTTCAGAGTAGCAATCGGCAGACGGCAGCCACCCACGCCAAAGCCTTGTGCGTTCAAGACAGCCTTAACCGGTGATGGCGATGGGTACATAAACAGCGCGGCCATTCTTGGCGTCAGCCAGCGCTGCAGACGTGCGGCCGCCTGCCAATTACCATTATACAATTGATCATACATTTCCCGCATCTGGGCACAGTAATTATGCGAGGCGACCGAGATCACGCCATTGGCTCCTAAAACGCGCGCCGTCAATGCTTGAGCGTCCTCGCCGGTAAAGACCTGGAAATCATCATCCTTGTGATCGATCACGTACTGCATTTCTTCCAGCGAGGCGCATTGCTTAACAGCCTTGATGTTTTCATGATGCGAAAGCTCCACGATCGTTTCAGCAGCCATCTTGACACCGGTTCGGCCGGGAATGTTATAGATCACGATCGGTAACTTGGACTGATCGGCCACCGCTGTAAAGTGAGCAATCATGCCGCGCTGATTAGGCTTGTTGTATGGCGGTACCACGACCAGCGCATAGTCAATGCCTTCGATCTCAGCCACTTCATTGGTAAAGGCAATCGTTTCGGCAGTGTTGTTGCTGCCAGTGCCGGCAATTACCGGAACGCGGCCATCAATGATCTTGGCAAACTCACGATACAATGCCAGCTTTTCGTCATGGCTCAGCGTTGGCGTCTCACCAGTCGTGCCGCCAATGACAAAACCGTTGCTGCCCTGTTCGATCAGATAGTTGGTCAGCTTGGCCAGACTGGCAAAATCCAGTTCGTTTTGTTCGTTAAATGGCGTTACGATTGCCGTTAATAAATCAGCATCCTGTAAATTCATAATTAGTCCCCCTAGTTCTGCATACGATAGTTCAAAAATCCGGTAATAGCATCCACGCCGCGTTTAATGGCGCGCTCATCCGGTTTTAAAGTCGCCGAATGCAGCTGCGAGTCATCTTCCACGCCCAGCCAAAACATGGTGCCAGGGAACTTGGCCAATAGATAGCCAAAATCTTCACCCGTCATTGCCGGTGCGGTTTCGATAAATTCAACGTCCCGTGTCTGTTTCATGTAGTCGATAAAGCGCTTGGTCAGCTCCGGATTATTCTCAACGGGCCAGTACCCGCCTTGATTCAGCTGGAGGTCAACCTTAACGTTAAAGCTTTTGGCAATTCCTTCACAGACGTCTTTTAAGCGCTGATCGATCTTCAAAATCATTTCCTGCGTCAGACCGCGAATCGTGCCTTCCAGGTGAGCATGACCGGCAATCACGTTGCGGATCGTGCCGGCCTCAACCTTGCCCAGCGTGATCACGCCGCTTTGAATCGGATCAATGCTGCGTGAGATGATCGTCTGCACCTGCATGATCAAAGACGCCATCGCCACGACCGTATCATTGGCATCCTGCGGGAAGGCCGCGTGACCGCCCTTACCGGTAATATCAATGTTGACCTCAGTGGTGCCGGCAAACAGCGTCCCCATGCGACAGCCAATCGCGCCAGCGGGCAGATCCGGATTATCGTGCAGGCCGTAGAACTCGTCTGGTCGCCACTTGCCAGCAAACAGTCCCTGCTCATAGGCCAGCTTGCCGCCGTTTTCGCTTTCCTCAGCCGGCTGGAAGAAGAACAGCAGATTGTCTTTTGGCTGATGCTCACTGAACCAGCTCAAGACGCCCAAAGCAACCGTCATGTGGATGTCGTGGCCACAGGCATGCATGACGCCGGGATGCTTGGATGCAAACGGCAGTCCGGTCTGTTCTGTTACTGGCAGCGCATCGATATCGGTTCGATAGCCAATCGTTCTGGCCGGCTGGCTGCCGTGTACCAAAACCATCAAGGCAGTCGGCAGTTTTTCCGGTTGGCGAATTTCCAGATGAGCCTGGTTAAACCCGCTGATTGTATTCAACAGGTAGTCATGCGTCTGTCTTTCCTGCAGCGCCAGTTCTGGAATCTGATGCAGATCGCGGCGAATCTTGATTAATTGTGCTTCATTTAATTCTGTCATCGATCATCACAGCTTCCGCAAGTCTTCTTCCAGGCCCGTCTTTGATTCGGTCTTATCATCAACGTTCTTGATAAACTTGGCTGGCACGCCGGCTACGACCGTGTGCGGAGCGACGTCTTGGGTTACGACGGCACCAGCAGCAATCACGGCGCCTTCGCCAACATGCACGCCTTCAATTACTACGGCATTGGCACCAATCAAAACGTTGTCATCGATCCGAACTGGTTCAGCCGATGCTGGTTCAATTACGCCGGCCAAGACCGCGCCCGCGCCGACGTGGCAGTGCTTGCCGACGATTGCCCGGCCGCCCAGCACCGCGCCCATGTCAATCATGGAGTCGGCACCGATTTCTGCACCAATGTTGATGATTGCCCCCATCATGATAACGGCATTGTCGCCAATCAAAACCTGATCCCGGATCAAGGCGCCAGGTTCGATCCGCGCGTTGATTCCCTTCAGATCCAGCAGCGGCACAGCTGAGTTGCGGGCATCGTTTTCCACGCGATAGTCTTCAATCTGCGCAGCATTGGCAGTCAAGAATGGCTTAACGTCGGCCCAGTCGCCAAACAAAACGCCGGTACGTGCTTCTAAAAAGCTTTGAATTGATTCCGGAACGTCTACGGCAGCCAGATCACCCTTGACAAATACCTTTACGGGCGTCTTCTTAGGTGCATTGCCGATGTAGTTGATAATGCTTTGTGCGTCTAATTGTGCCATTTTGATTAACTCCAATCTTTTTCTACTATTATTAATATCCAAATTTTAAAACGTCTTAGGCTTGAGAGTAGGAACGATCAAGATGAACCAGATCATCAAGCGATTCGCGTTCAATTACCAGCTGAGCCTGACCATTTTCGGCAAAGACTACCGCTGGCCGCGGGTTGCGGTTATAGTTGGAGGCCATTGCATATCCATAGGCTCCAGTGTCCAGCATTGCCAAAACGTCGCCCGGCTTGGTTTTTGGCAGTGGCTGATGCTGACTGAGAATATCGCCTGATTCACAGTACTTACCGGCCAGCCGCACCGTTTCCACGTTTTCTGCCTGCGGATCGGCAGCCAGCACCGTTTCGTATTCCGCTTCATAAAGCGCTGGCCGAATGTTGTCGCCCATCCCGCCATCGATCATGACATATGGCATCAAGCCGGGAACGTCTTTACGCGAGCCCACCGTATAAAGGTTATAGCCGGCGGGACCAGCGATTGAGCGACCTGGTTCGATCCAGACAGCCGGCATCTTCAGGTTCAGCTTTTGCGTTTCTTCCTTAATAGTTTCGATGATCGCTGCCACAAAATCTTCTGGCTTCAATGGATGATCAGCGCTGACGTAGCGAATCCCGAAGCCGCCACCGACATTGACGATTTCTGGCTCATAGTCAAACTCGTCGCGCCAGTGTGCGGCAATCTCAACCAATTTAGCAGCCGCCATCTGAAAGCCATTCAATTCAAAGATCTGCGAGCCGATATGAGCATGCAGTCCTTTCATGTGCATTCGTGGACTGGCCAGAATCTTTTGCAGTGCCAAGTCAGCCTGGCCGGACTGCAGATCAAAGCCGAACTTGCTGTCAACCTGACCAGTTTGAATGTACTTGTTGGTATGTGCGGAAATCCCTGGTGTGATCCGCATCATCACGTCGATTGACTGATCACGGCTGGCCAAGACATCATTAAGCAGTTCAATTTCATGGAAGTTGTCGACTACGATCATGCCCACGTGATGATCAACGGCCATCTCTAGTTCAGCCCGTGATTTGTTGTTGCCGTGAAAAGATACGTTTTCCATTGGGAAGTCGGCTTTAATTGCCGTGTAGAGCTCACCGGCCGAAACCACATCGACATGACCGCCTTCATGAGCTACGACCTGATACATGGCAATCGCGGCAAACGCCTTGCTGGCATAGCTGACCGCGTAGTCAACCTGGCGCTGCTCAAACACCTTTTTAAAAGCCCGAATCTGGCGGCGAATCTGGGCCACATCGTAGACTACCAGCGGCGTGCCGTATTCCTTGGCAAGTTCGAGCGAGTCAACGCCGCCAATGGTCAAATGACCCGCTGCGTTGATCTGATCCGGTGCAATCTGAGAATTCATAATCCAAAACCTCCGTTGTTCTGACGGGGAAAACGCTAAGAAAAAATCCATTGTTCGTGCGCGCACAAACAACGGATCCCATTTTCAAAAAGCCACCCACTGCGGCTGTTGTCAAATTTAATCTGATTGGTCGATAGCGCTCCGCGAAGTTTTTCTCCGCGACAGTCCGTGACTTGTTCAGCCACGCCCCAGCAATCAAGCCGCGACCCGGTCTGAAAGCTTCGGCAATCGCCCCTTTCCCGTATGATCATTGTCTGGTCTGCGACTAACATACGGTACTAATGTTGACTGCGCCTCTTCGATTTAATAGTTAGTCTATAATTAAGTTTAATAATCGTCAAGTCAATTCTGATAATTTTTCTCATTTATTTTTTCTACTATGATTTGTAAAACGTTTATGCTATTGAATTTCAAAAAAGCAGACTTGCAAGGATGCCAATAAATGTTAGAATCCTATTAAATTAATTTGCGTTCTTTATTATTTTCAACGCACAAAGGAGTCTGTAATTATGAAAGTTGTAAAGTTCGGTGGTACCTCATTAGCTACGGGGGCTGCCGTTAAACAGGCATTGAACATCATCACGGCTGACCCAGCTCGTCAAATCGTTGTGGTTTCGGCTCCTGGTAAACGACACGACGGCGATATCAAGGTAACCGACCTTTTGATCCGCTATGCCAATGAAACGATCAACGGCGAAGATACCGCCAAGACGGTTCAAGAAATCTTTGAACGCTACGAAACGATCGGTCACTTTTTTGATCTGCCGGATGAAAAAATCAAGATCATCAAGGAACTGCTGGTTGACCTGCCTAAAAAAGACTACCCCAACGATGAATATCTGCTGGCCGCTTTCAAGGCCCACGGTGAGCGGCTTAATGCTCGGCTGATCGCAATGATTATGAACCATCTGGGCATCAAGGCACGGTTCGTTGATCCAACTGAAGCCGGCATCATGGTTACAGGGGCACCCAACGACGCAATCGTCAATCCAGAAACCTACCGCAATCTGGCCGGCTTCAAGTATGAGGTCTATGATCGGCTGGTCTTTCCAGGATTTTTTGGCATCACGCCTTCTGGTCATATCGCGACGTTCTCACGGGGCGGCTCTGACATTACCGGCGCGATCCTGGCCCGAGGCTTTCACGCACGGCTGTACGAAAACTTTACCGATGTGGATGCGATCTTCTCGGCCAATCCAAACGTAGTCGACGATCCTGAGCCAATCCGCACGATGACCTACCGTGAGATGCGCGAGCTTTCCTACGCCGGCTTTTCGGTTTTCCACGATGAGGCATTGATTCCTGCTATTCAAGGGCAGATTCCCATCAACGTCAAAAACACGCATGCTCCAGAAAAGCCTGGTACCATGATCGTTCCCGAAAAAGGCTTCAAGCCGGAAAACATCATCACTGGTGTCGCTTCAGGCAAGCATTTTTCGGCACTCTATCTGCACAAGTATCTCTTAAATAAAGAAGCCGGCTTCACCCTGCGCATTCTGGATATTCTGGAAAAGCACAACGTTCCTTATGAGCATATGCCATCTGGGATCGATGACATTTCGATTATCTTTGACAAAAAGTTTTTGAATGATCAATTGATTGACGTTTTGTGCGATGAGATTCAAAATAAGATCAATCCCGATCGCCTGGAATGGATTGACGACTACTCCATTACCATGATCGTCGGTGAAGGAATGCGTGATCGCGTTGGTGCTGCTGCCGGCATTCTGCAGCCATTAGCCGATGCTCACATCTCGCTGCAGATGATCAACCAAGGGGCCTCACAGATCTCAATCATGCTGGGTACCAAGCGGGCAGATGCCGATAAAGCCGTACAGGTCATCTATCATCAATTCTTCGCAAACTAATCAGACAAAGAGGTAATTTTATGACGGAACTACTAAAGGTTCATGGATCGCAAAACCAATTCTTTATCCTGGATCAGACAACCCTGGATAAGCCGCTTACCGACGCTGAGCTGCAGGCGCTTGCTCCTAAAATCACCAATCCACAGACTGGGCTTTTAGGCGGCGCGGATGGCATTTTAGTCGTCAACCAGCCAACCAAAGCTGGGGCCCTGGCTCAAATGCGCGTAATCAACGCCGATGGCAGCGAGGCATCCATGTGCGGCAATGGGCTGCGTACCGTGGCCCGCTATCTGGCTGAAAAATTTGATCAAGACGAGTTCCAGGTGGATACGCGCGATGCCAACCTGCTTGTTCGGCGCCAGCCAGATTTTGCCCCTGGCGTCCCTGCCTTTGCCGTTGAGATCTCACCCGTCCGCTTTAACAAAGAAGCCTTGCCGTTTGACAATCTTGGTCATGAACGGCTGCTTGACACGCTGGTTCCTGAGTTTATTCCTGGCCTGCGTTTTACCAGCATTGCGGTTCCCAATCCGCATCTGATCAGTTTTGTCTCAGCGGCTGAATTGGCGGATAACGTCTTGGGCGTCTTGGGTGAACGACTGAATGGTCAAAACCCATATTTTCCTGATGGCGTCAACGTGAACTTTGCCCAGATTCTGAACGAAAATGAGCTGTTTGTCCGGACGTTTGAACGTGGCGTCGGTTTCACTAATGCCTGCGGAACCGGGATGTCAGCAACCTCATTGGCCTTTGCGCTGACGCATCCCGAGCTGGCGCATTTCGACGTGCCGATGACCATCTATAACCCTGGCGGCATGGTCAAGACCATCGTCCACCACCAAGCTGACCACTATTGGATTGAACTGGTCGGCAACGCCACCTTCACGCATCACGTTACGGTTGATGAAGCCGAGCTGCATCAAGCAAGCTTTGCCGATGCTCAAACCCGCGCAACCGGCGAGGAGACGGCTTATGAAAAGTTTGTTGCAGATTTACCGCACGTTAATGATCTGCAAATTGGAAAATAAGCATTGACAACGAACATTAATATTGTTTACACTTAGTTTATCAATTATTATTCAACCTTTAATCTGGTCCCGTGAGGCCTCCAAGGATGTTCGTTAAAATAAAATCTTCGCCCTTTTTAGGGAGGACATTATTTGCATCGTCACTGGTCTCACTTGGCCAGTGACGATTTTTTCTTTGGGGGTAACACCATGCAAAACGACAATGATCAGATCACCAGCATCGCGATGCATCAACGCAAGACCTCAACCTGGGATATGTTTGCGACCTGGGTTGGCGCCAATGCCAACAACGGCACCTGGTTTGTCGGCGGGGTTTTGGCAGCTTGCGGTTTTTCAGTCGCTATGAACGTACTGGTTCTGTCATCGGCACTTTCTTACGTCTTCTTGAGTCTGATTGGCTACATCGGTTATCAGACCGGTGTCTCGACCATGGCCGTCAGCCGGGCATCGTTCGGGGTTCGCGGCAGCTATCTGCCATCTTTGGTCAACCTGACGCAGTTTATTGGCTGGACGGCCGTCAATACGTTTATCGCGGCCCAATCCGTCAGTCTGCTTTTAAACGATCTGCTTGGCTGGCCAGTCTGGGGTAAGCCAGGCGGTTGGAAAGGGATCGTTGCCGGGATCGTGGTAATGAGCATTTTACATATCATCAGTATCGCCAGCGGCTCGCGTTCCGTTCAGATGATTGAGCGCTTGGGGATCATCTTGGTTTTGATCTTTGTCATCTGGGAATCGGTAGTCGTTTTAAAGACCGTACCATTCTCGCATATCGTTAAATGGCAGGTCCCAGCCAGCGCTAAAATGGCTACCGGAGCCGCCATTGACTATGTAGCAGCCTTCAATCTGGCCTGGGTTACGGCAGGGGCTGACTTTACTCGTTTCACGCCGCAAAAGCACAACGCCACGCTGACGCCATTTTTCGGTGCCATGGTCGGAGTAATCTGGTTTGCCTTTATCGGCCTGATCTCAACCATCAGTATTGCCATTACCTCTGGTGCCTATAATGCCAACAACTCCGATCCAAGTACGATTGCCAGTCGTCTGGGGCTGGGGGTCGTTGCACTGCTGGTTATCATCCTGACTTCGATGACCGCCAATGCCGTTAACCTGCTGGCAGCCGGCTCGGCACTTTCCAACATCTTCACCAACATCAAACTGAAGTACTCGCTTTGGATCGTTGCTATCGTTGCCACCATTGTCACTTTTATTCCAATGATTGTTGGTAGTTTTCTTGACACGTTTACCGCTTTCTTGGATTATGTAGGTATGGTACTGGGACCAATCATTGCCATCATCTGTACCGACTTCTATCTGCGCTGCCACAAGAAATACGACGTCACGCAGCTGGCCAAGAAAAACGGCAGCTACTGGTACTCGCACGGAATCAACTGGTCAGCCGTAGTTACCTGGATCATCGGTACGGCACTGTTCTTGATGCTGCATAACGTCGCCGCACTCAAGAACACGATCGGGGCAACGTTTTTGGTTATGCTGATCAGTGGTGCCATCTACTATGTCTTAATGCTAATTTTTAATCGAAAGGTCGCTTAATCTATGCTGATTCAAAACGTTCATGTAGATAACCAAAAAGATGCCGTTGACGTTCGGATTGAAGACGGCAAGTTTGCAGCTATCAAGCCTGGTCTGAGCGCTAAGCCTGGCGAAGAAGTCATCGATGGTCAAGGCAAAGTGCTGCTGCCGCCATTCATCGACTCTCACGTTCACCTGGATGCCACGCTGACAGCCGGCCAGCCGGAATGGAACGAAACCGGTACCCTGTTTGACGGGATTCGCATCTGGTCAGAACGTAAAAAAGATCTCACCATTCAAGACGTCAAGCAGCGGGCTAAAAAGACGCTGCTCAATATGGTCAGCCACGGGATTCAGCACGTGCGCAGCCATGTTGACGTTACTGATCCGCATCTGATTGCACTGCAGGCCCTTTTGGAATTAAAGCATGAGATGCAGGATGTGGTTGATCTGCAATTGGTTGCCTTTCCACAAGAAGGCATTCTCTCCTATCCGCACGGCAAGAAGCTGATGAAGCAGGCCGTGAAGGAAGGGGCCGATGTCGTTGGCGGTATTCCTCACTTTGAGTTTACGACTGAATACGGCTGGAAATCAGTCAAGTTTCTAGTCAAGCTGGCCGAAAAATACGACAAGCTGGTTGACGTTCACTGTGATGAGATTGACGATCCGGCCTCACGCAATCTGGAAGTCTTGGCAACGATGGCCTATAAGACCGGTCTTGCCGACATGGTAACCGCCAGCCACACGACGGCGATGGGATCATACAATGACGCCTACACCTATAAGCTGTTCCGGCTGCTGAAGATGTCAAACATCAATTTTGTCTCCAATCCACTGGTCAACATGCACCTGGGCGGCCGTTTCGATACCTATCCAAAGCGACGCGGCCTGACCCGCATCAAAGAGCTGGATGCTGCCAACATCAACGTTTCGTTTGGTGAAGACGACATTCAGGATCCATGGAACCCGCTTGGCAACGGCAACATGCTTGATTCAGTCTCAATGGGAGTCTATGCGGCTCATCTGATGGGTTACAGCCAGCTGCAGGACTCATTCAAGTTCGTAACCTACAATGCTGCTAAGACGCTGCATATTGCTGATCGTTATGGCATTAAGGAAGGTCTGGAAGCCAACTGCATCCTGCTGAACGCTGAAGACTTCTACAACGCTTTAAACAAGCACGTAGAGGTTCTCTACAACATTCGCCGCGGCAAGGTACTGGCCAAGACCACTCCGGCTGAGACTACGCTTAACCTGCCTGACAGCTTAAAGTAAGAATCATTAAATAAGACAAAAGGTCTGCTCCTCAGTTAAGGAGCAGACCTTTTATTATCGATTATGATAGATTATTCCAAGAAGTCCTTTAATTGCTTGGAACGTGATGGGTGGCGCAGCTTACGCAGAGCCTTAGCTTCGATTTGACGAATCCGTTCCCGCGTAACGCCAAAGACCTTACCGACTTCTTCCAGCGTACGCGTCCGGCCATCATCAAGACCAAAGCGCAGCCGCAAGACGTTTTCTTCACGATCAGTCAGCGTATCCAGAACGTTTTCCAGCTGCTTTTTCATCATTTCATAAGCAGCATGGTCTGCGGGACTGGTAGCATCCTGGTCTTCGATAAAGTCGCCTAAATGCGAGTCATCCTCTTCACCAATCGGCGTTTCCAAAGAGACTGGTTCTTGGGCAATCTTGAGGATTTCGCGGACCTTCTTGGTTGGCATGTCCATTTCAGCACCGATTTCTTCAGGCAGCGGTTCCCGGCCCAGATCCTGCAGCAGTTGACGCTGAATCCGGATCAGCTTGTTGATGGTTTCAACCATGTGCACTGGAATCCGAATCGTCCGCGCCTGATCGGCAATCGCCCGCGTAATAGCCTGCCGGATCCACCAGGTTGCGTAGGTTGAGAACTTGAAGCCTTTCCGGTAGTCAAACTTTTCAACGGCCTTCATCAGCCCCATGTTACCTTCTTGAATCAAGTCCAAAAACTGCATGCCGCGGCCGACATAACGCTTGGCAATGGAAACCACCAGACGCAGGTTGGCTTCCGCCAATTCCTGTTTAGCCTGTTCATCCCCTTTTTCGATCCGCTGGGCCAGAGCAATTTCCTCGTCCGCTGTCAGCAGGTTGACCCGCCCGATTTCCTTAAGATACATCCGTACGGGGTCATTGATCTTGACGTTGGTTGGGGCAGCGGTATCCTTTAAGGCCTTGTTGGACAGTTTTTCAGTGGCCTTCAAAGCGCGCGGATCTGGATCACCCTTTTCGTCAACGACGCTGATCCCTGCATCTTCAACGTTTTGAAGCAGATTATCCATTCCTTGGGCATTTAAGCCAAACGGAGTCGCAATCTGGTCAGTCAAGTCATCGTATTGAATTTCCTTGGCTTTCTTATAGCTTCTGATCAGCTTGCCCACGGCTTTGTCGTATTCAGTCTGATCAAAGTCGGCTTTGTTGGAAATTACCATGTCTTTCTTTTTGCTGTTTGCCATTATTAACTAGTCTCCTCCGTTTTTAATCGTTGCTGCTGACTATAAAGCTGAATGAGCTCAATCGTCAGCTGGGTGATTAGTTCGTGATCGCTCCGTGCCTTGGCTTCCTGCAGCGCCAATTTGGCTTGAGCGATCTTTTTTGTTAAAGGTGTCTTTTGCATGATGATGCGCAGACAGTCGTCAATTGCAGCTGGTGGGACTGCTGCCGCATTCAAGCCATCCAGCTGCGTTAAAGTCGCTTTTAAAGCCGGATCGTCCACGTAGTCTAAAAAACTGGCTAAATCATACTCATCATGCTCGGTAAAATAATTTAAGGCCTGCTGATAGAGTTCCTGATACTGATCATGAACAAAGGCAAAATCAGGCATTGCCTTCAGCTGAGCTCTGGTGCCATAGTCATGGAGCACAGCCGTCAGCAATAAGCGCTCTGCCCGCTCAGTTTGATCAAGCGCCAATGACTGCTGCTCGGCTGCCGTCAGCGTGACTGCCTGTGGTGGTTGTGCTTGAGCGCGCCGCTTTTGGCCGTAAGCCGGTCGCGTAAACGATCCATTAAACGGGCGCTTGGGGGCAGCTGGCGGATTATCAGGCCATTGTGATGCTGGCGGTGCCGTGCCTGGCTGAGCAGCCGGCTGTTTTTGAAGCTGAATCGTCAGCTGCTGCTGCAGATTTTGCGGATTGACCTGAAACTCCCTGGCCAATTCCTGTACGTACAGATCCCTGGCAACCGGATCACCGACCTTGGCAATCACGCCAATCGCCGCATTCAAATAGCTCAAAAGCTCGGCCTGATTGCTCAGATTCAGTCCCTGCCGCAGATAGCGCAGGCGAAATGCAGTCGGCGTTTCTTCGGTACTTTTCAGATAATCGCGAAACTTAGCCCCGCCATTTTGCTGAATGTATTCATCAGGATCTTGTCCGGTTGGCAGCTGCACGACGCGAATCTTAAGCTGATTGGCAACCGCACTGGCCTCGATCAGCTTAAGTGCCCGCTCAATGGCGTTTTGTCCCGGTGCATCGCCATCATAGCAAATGTTCAGCTGATTGGTCGTCTTGACGATCATCGCCAGCTGCTCATCGGTCAGACTGGTCCCCATGGAGGCAATACCATTATGAACGCCGGCGCCATATGCCGAAATAACGTCCATGTAACCTTCAAAAAGCAGCAGTTTCCCATTTTCTCTGGCTGCTTTTCTGGCTAGATCAAAATTAAAGATCAAACGACGCTTGTTAAAAATCGGCGTTTCTGGACTGTTGAGATACTTCGGCGCGTCAGTATCTTTTTGTAATAGCCGTCCTGAAAAGGCAACTGGTCGCCCCTGCCCATCCTTGAGCGGAAACATGACTCGATCATGGAAACGATCATGCAGGCTGCCGGAGCGATCCTCGGTAAACAGTCCTGATCGGCGCAGCAGCTGATAGTCATGTCCTTCTTTTTCCAAAACGGCCTTTAAGACCTCTTCTTTAGGAGCATAGCCGAGATTAAACTGATCGATCAGTTCTTGAGTCAGACCGCGCTTTTGCAGATAGCGGCGAGCAGGCTCTCCGGCTGGCGTATTCATCAAAATATGATGATATAGTCGCATGGTCGTTTCATGCAGCTTAATCAAGCGACCCTGCTGCGAATCCGGCGCCTGTTCCGTTTTAGGCTCGGCACCAGCTTGAAAATCAGTTGGCAAGGCCACGCTGCCCAGCTTGGCAACCTGCTCAACGGCCTGCGGAAATGATAGATGATGCAGCTCCATCAAAAAGTCGAATACTGAACCCGAGCGATGACAACTAAAGCAATAAAAGAACTGCTTTTGCTCACTGACTGAAAATGATGGAGTATTATCTTCGTGAAACGGACAGTGCCCAACCAGATTCTTACCTTGCCGCTGCAGCTGAACATCTTGACTGATGACATCAGCAATATCAACGGACTGCCGCACCTGATCGATGAGTTCCTGTGAAAGTCGCGCCATTCGTTCACCCCATTTCCCGCGAATAGTAGCAAAAGGTCGCCTCCAGATGGAATGCGACCTTCAACGACTTCAGGCAGCATCCGCTTTTAGACACTACCTAATATACCTATTTAACATGATACCACAAGTCTGGGACAATACAATTCATTTGCTCGATAAACCGTAACTATTTAACGATCAGCTTGTCAAGATTACCAAGCGTATAGACATCATCAGCCAGCTGTTGCAAAAGTGCCAGCCGGTTGCTCCGAATGCTTTCGTCTTTGTCCATGATCATGTTCTCTTCAAAGTAGTTGGTGATTGCCGGTGCCATTGCCCGCAGATCAGCAAAGTTTTGTGCCAGCGTCTGCGTACCCCACTTCTTGTTTAAGGAAGCCACCAGATCAAACAACTCGGTTTCCGATGGGTTTTGGAACTTGGCCGGATCAACTGCTGGCACGCCATCCTTAAAGTCAGCCTTCTTGGCAATCCGCAGTACCCGCGTCAAGGCTTCAACGTCTTCTTTAAAGCCATCATCGTCCTTGTGCGCGTCAAGCGTCTCGGCAGCTGCCAAGACGTTGGCAATGTCGTTGGATTTTGTGTCCACAACGGCATCGATTACGTCATAGCGCAGATCCTGCGTGTTGAAGAACTGCTTGAGCCGGTCCAAGAAGAACGCGTGTACCTGATCAGCATTGTGCGAAACGTCAAATTCTGGCGTCAGTCCTTGAGCTGCCAATGCTTCTGCAAACTCATCGGCCATCCCCATTACCGGCAGATGCCAGCCGCGAGCAGCGATGATCCGTACAATTCCGTAAGCTTGCCGCCGCAGTGCATATGGGTCGTTGGAGCCGCTTGGAATCATATCAACGGCAAAGAAGCTGATGATGCTGTCCAGCTTGTCGGCAATTGCCAAAACCGCGCCGATCTTGCCGGCTGGCAGTTCGCCTTCAGCAGAGATTGGCATATAGTGTTCCTTAATGGCTGCAGCGACGTCAGCTTTTTCACCAAGCAGCTTGGCATAGATCTCACCCATGACCCCTTGCAGCTCGGCAAATTCGCCCACCATCTGCGTCGTCAGGTCAAACTTGTAGATGTGAGCAGCTCGATCAAGGTCCGCCATTTCTTCATCACTAAAGTTCAGCTTTTGACCAAGCAGCTGGGCCAAGACCGCCGTCCGCGCCATCTTGTCATACATGGAGCTGATCTTGTCATGGAAGCTGACCTTCTTTAAGCGAGCCACGTATTGATCAATCGTAATCTTTTGGTCCTCTTCATAGAAGAACTTGGCATCTTCCAGACGTGGTACCAGCACCCGTTCATTACCCTTGATCACGTTTTCCAGGTAGTCGCTGTTACCGTTGCGGACCGCGATAAAGTGCGGCAAAAGCTTGCCCTCATGATCGCGAACGCAGAAGAAGCGCTGGTTGTCCTTCATGGAGGTAATCAGGACTTCTTCAGGCAAGACCAGATATTTTTCATCAAACGAACCGGCAAATGAGGTTGGCCATTCAACCAAGTTGTTGACTTCTTCCAACAAGTCCTCATCCCAGTCGATGATCCAGTCGTTTTCTGCCAAGATCTCGTCAATCTGAGATTTGATCAGGTTCTTGCGCTGTTTTTGATTGGCGATCACAAAGTCGTTGTTCAGCTCAGCTTCGTAGTCTTCGGCATGCTTGATCTCCACGTCATGACCCAGGAAACGGTGACCACGCGTCATGCGGCCAGCCGTTACGTCCAGGATCGAAAATGGCACGACCTCATCATCTAAAAGCGATACCAGCCAGCGAATCGGCCGAACGAACTGCAATGAGTGACGGCCCCACTTCATCATCGTTGGGAAGTTCATGGCTTCAATGACGTCCTTTAAGCCGGGCAAAACCTCAGCAACCGGCTTGCCGTCAACGTGTTTTTCAACGTAGACGTATTCAACGCCCTTGATCTCCTTAAACTCGATATCATCGACACTGACGCCTTGACCGCGCGTAAAGCCAATCGCTGCTTTAGTCCAGTTGCCGTCTGCATCCTGAGCGATCTTTTTGGCCGGGCCCTTAACGGATTCGTTGACATCAGGCTGTTTATCGGCCAAACCCGTAATCAGAAGAGCCAAGCGGCGTGGCGTGGCAAATTCTTGAATCTTTGCAAAGTCAATGCGCTGTTCCTTTAAGTATTGAGCAACGCGTTCGTGCAGCTGCTTGATACTTGGCGTTACGACATGCGCAGGCATTTCTTCCAGCCCAATTTCCAACAGATATGAATGTGCCATTTACTTGTCCTCCTTCTTGGCCTTGGCAGCTTGCTTGGCCGCCCGTGCCGCTGCTTTTTCAGCCAGCTTAGTGTATTTTTCGACCGTTGCCTGGCGTTCCTTTTCATCATGAATCAATGGGAAGCCCCGTTTGCGCCGTTCTTCGACAAAGGCCTTGGCAATCGACTTGGCCATGATCCGAATCCGGTGCAGGTAGCCGGCCCGCTCCGTTACTGAAACCGCCCCGCGTGCATCCAGCAGATTGAACGTGTGGCTGCACTTCAAGACATAGTCGTATGCTGGGTGAACCAGCCCCAGTTTGATCAGGCGCTTGGCTTCGGTCTCGTAGTCGTTGAATTCTTGAAGCAGCATGTCTTGGTTGCTTTCTTCAAAACTGTACTTGGAATGCTCATATTCTGGTTCCTTGAAGATGTCGCCATACTTGACGCCGTCTGCCCATTCCAGATCATAGACACTGTCAACGTTTTGAATGTATTCAGCCAATCGTTCCAGACCATAGGTAACCTCGGCAGCTACCGGATCCATCTGCAGCTCACCAACGACTTGGAAATAGGTAAACTGCGTAACTTCCATCCCATCGAGCCAGATTTCCCAGCCAACCCCGGCACAGCCCATTGATGGGTTTTCCCAGTTGTCTTCAACAAAACGAATATCGTGTTCCAGCGGCTCAATTCCCAGCTGCTTTAAGCTGCCTAAATAGAGTTCTTGAATGTTGTCTGGTGATGGCTTCATCAGAACCTGGAACTGGTGGTGTTGGTAAAGACGGTTGGGGTTTTCACCGTAGCGCCCATCGGCAGGCCGCCGAGAAGGTTCAACGTAGGCAACGTTCCATGGTTCAGGCCCAATTGCCCGCAGGAAAGTATATGGGCTCATCGTCCCGGCACCTTTTTCGTTGTCGTAGGCCTGCATCAGCATACAGCCTTGATCGGCCCAATATTTTTCAAGAGTAAAAATAATCTCTTGAACGGTGAGTTTCTTTGACATAATCTGACTCCTTTCAACGTAAAAAAGCCCCCACAATGGCCAGCTGGACTGGTCATTGCAGGGACGAAGTTAATTCGCGGTTCCACCCTGCTTTTCTGCATCTCAGACATGCAGAACAGCTTAATTAAGCGACTGTTAAAGTGCCACGCTGCTTGATCGTTATCATGGCTTCCACCATCCCATGATCGCTTTGGTTCGACAGTAAGCAGCGATTCTTTGTCATCGTCGATTAGATTTAAATTTAGTTGCTCTTTTATCATAGACAACTACTTTACACTTGTCAATTTTCAGAGCGAAGATTTTTCAATTGATTTTCCCAGGTCGCCATTTGATCAATGAATCGCTTGCTCTTTAAATGCAGACCAAGCTCATCGTCATAAATGCGATCCAGCGTATAGCGCAGCCGATTCTTAACGCTTTGATCAACCTGAATCTGATTGACCTGGGCCAGATTCAATGAGGCAAACAGCTGCAGATAGCCAACCGTCCGGCGATCCAAGTGAAATCGATGCTCATCCAGGTTCCAGTGCCGACTGCACAGCATCCCACCGTTGGCCTCGGAAAAATCCAGCGGGCGATCGTTCAATCCACAGATCGTGCAGCGGTCCCAAGTCTGCGCGGCTCCCAATAAAGGCAGGAACTGTACCTCCAAGACGTTGGCTGCAATCTGGGGATCCTGCCCTTTATCAATCAGCTCGAGCGCGGCCGCCACTTGATTAAACCAGCCGCCAATCGATCGGCCTTCTTCAAACGTTGCATCCACTAATTCGAGAATATAGGTAGCATAGGCACTGCGCAGGGGATCTTCGCCCAGGTGAACGTATTGACGCGTATCACGCGCGGCACTCAGATAGCTGAGCGAGCCATCATCAGCCAGCCATCCGGTATACTGTCCATGCGTAAAAGGCAGAATATCGCTGGTGATTTTTGCATGCGAACGATTGCCGCCCCGCACGAAAAACATCATCGGTCCGCGCTTGTCAGTCAAAAACTTAACCAGCAGATCGCGTTCTTTATACGGGCGCCGATACATTACGATGCCGGCAAAGGAAGTATTTTCCCGCGCCATGCTCTCAGCTCCTTTTAGTAGTCGTTGTTGCGGTAGCCGTAGTCTTTGAGCATTGCCGATTTATCGCGCCAGCCGGGAACCACCTTGACCCACAGCTGCAGATAGACCCGATCGCCCAGCAGATGCTCGATGTCTTTTCTGGCCATGGTCCCGATCTGTTTGAGCATCTGTCCTTTTTTACCGATGATGATACCCTTTTGCCCCGGCCGCTCAACGATGATGTTGGCATTGATGTGGACCGTCTCATCATCTTGACGCTTAACCGACATCACATCCACGGCAACGGAATGCGGCACTTCCTGGCGCGTCAGCATAAAGACTTTTTCACGAATCATCTCGGCAATCACGAAACGTTCGGGGTGGTCGCTGATCTGATCGCTGGGATAGTATTGCGGACCATTTGGCAGCTGGTCGACCAACTTGTTAATCAAAGCATTGACGTTATTGCCATTCAATGCTGAAACCGGAACGACGTCGGCAAACTTGACCGTACCATCCTCAAACTGCTTGACGATTGCCGGCAGCTCGTTTGGATGCACCTTATCGATCTTGTTGACGACCAGGTAGATCGGCTTTTGCACCTGCTTAAGCCGTTCCATGATGAAATTATCGCCAGGGCCGCGCTTTTCATCAGCAGCGACCACGTATAAAACCGCGTCGACCTCATCCAAAGCCGAAAGCGTTGAGCGCTCCATAAAGTCGCCCAGTTTGGTTTGCGGCTTGTGGACCCCCGGCGTGTCGATGAAGACGATCTGGGCCTCATTGGTAGTGTAGATCCCCTGAATCTTGTTACGCGTCGTTTGGGCAACGTTGCTCATAATGGCAACCTTTTGTCCGACGACATAGTTTAAAAGCGTTGATTTGCCGACGTTGGGCCGACCAATCAGAGCAACGAAACCAGATTTAAAATTTGGATTGTCCATATTTTTCCTTTCTTAAACACCTAACAAATTCTTGAAGCGAGGCCAAAAGATCAGCAGCCCGACCAAAACCGCGTAAAAAGCCGCCAGCAAGACGACCCCAGCAGCAATATCCTTGGCGTATTTAGCATCAAGATCATAGTGATGATGCACGACCAGATCAACCAGCTCCTCAACGATCGTATTGGCGAACTCAGCCGCAAACACGACAAAGATTGCCGAAAGCAGCCATAGCCATTCAAAAATGCCAACCTGCATTAAAAACGCCGCGATAATCACCAAAACAGCTGCGACGATATGAAACCGCATGTTGCGCTCTTTTTTGACGACATCCTTAACCCCATCCCAGGCATGTCCCAGCGCCTGAATGAAATGGCGATTTTTTTCGACCTGATGCTTATCTTGGGAGCCCATAGCCATTTAAAATCTCCTCTTGCAGCTTAAACATTTTTTCTTCATCGGCTTTCTGTTCATGATCATACCCATTCAAATGCAAAAAGCCATGAACGATCAAAAAGCCCAGCTCACGATCATTGGAATGCCCCAAAAACTTAGCCTGTTCGCCAACCTTATCGATTGAGATGAACAGGTCCCCAAGATTTTCTGGGATCTGGGCAGCCAGTTCTGGATCCAGCAAGATCGGCGAATCGTCGCTGTCATCCTCTAAGGCAAAGCTTAAAACGTCAGTCGCCCGATCAACGCCGCGATATTGAGCATTCAGCGCTCTGATTTGCGGATTGTGAACAAACGTTAAGGAAACCTCCGTATTGTCCTTTAACTCAAGACATTTGGCCGCATATTCCAAAATATCATGCGCCAGCTGCAATTGATCTTGGCTGACGGCTTGGTCACCGGTTTGGTCGTAGATTTCAATATCCATTATTTTTTCTCCAAAGTCTGTTGCTCATCATTTTCATAGGCCGTAATGATGCGGGCGACAACTGGATGCCGGACCACATCCGCCGCGCTGAATTGAACGAATTCAATTGAGGGTACGTTCTGCAGAATTCGTGGTGCCGAGATCAAACCGCTGCGAGTTCCCCTTGGCAAGTCAATCTGCGAGACGTCACCATTGACAACCATTTTCGAACCAAAGCCAAGCCGCGTCAAAAACATCTTCATCTGCGCATTGGTGGTGTTTTGTGCCTCGTCTAAGATTACAAAGGCATTATCCAGCGTTCGCCCCCGCATGTAGGCTAATGGTGCGATTTCAATCGTGCCGCGATCGATCAGGCGTTCCACGTGATCAGCGCCAAAGATCTCATTTAATGCGTCATAGATTGGCCGCAGGTATGGATCAACCTTTTCTTTCAGATCGCCAGGCAAAAAGCCCAGACTCTCACCGGCTTCTACGGCTGGCCGCGTCAAGATGATTCGCTCAACCTCACCGCGTTTTAAAGCAGCTACGGCCATCGCGACTGCCAGATACGTTTTCCCCGTTCCGGCTGGTCCAATCCCAAACGTAATGTCATTATCCTTGATGGCATGCACGTACTGGCGCTGACCAAAGTTTTTGACGCGAATCGACCGCCCCTTGCGATCCTTAATAATCGTTTCACTGTACAGATCGCCAAAGTACTGCAGCGTGCCGCGACGAGCCATCTTCATCGCACTGACGATATCCGTGCTGCTTAAGCTGATGCCATGATGCAGCAGATCCACCAGCTGCTCTAAAACGTCATAGGTCAGATGAACGTCCTCATCTTCACCGCTGATTTTCAGATCGGTGCCAAACGGATTGATGGTTACGTTCATGCCTTCTTCTAAAAGCACCACGAATTTGTCTTGCGCACCCAAAAGTCCCAGTTCGATTTCAGGGCTTTCAATGCGAAAAGTCATTTCTGTCAAACGAAGATTTCCGCTGCAAAAAACGTGTGCAATGTAGTTATTTTGCGATTTTAACTACATATCCGAAGACTTAAATACAGACGCTTTTCTTATTGCCGTTATCGCCGGTATTCCGATATTCCAACGAGGGAGTAATCGCATTGACCAACGCAGATGCCGAAACATCACTCTTGCAACATCTAAGGAAGGCTCTCGCCAATCCTCGGGTACAGCTAACCCGTGTGGCCTCGATTGCTCAAGGCCATTAACATTCCTTTCTTTTAAATTTATAGTGCCTTATTCAATTTTGGATGCTCAATCAGCACTAAAAGATTAAGCATCGCATTGGTGTCCCGATCTACAACTAAGTTATAGTTGGGACATTTTTTGTTATAGCAAACAAACTCATTATGTTTGGTGCCATATTTCTTGTTGCCATACAGCGTAATGCGTTCATCGCCTCGCTTAATGGTGCCGCAGACCGCACAGCGCTGAGTAGATGGATATAGTTTATCAGCTAGAATCAGTTTGCGATCATACCATTTGCACTTGTAAGTCAGCATTTGCTTAAACCTGCCAAACATGGAACGATGCACGCCCTTAGAAGCTACATGGCTCATTAGCATGCCTTTGACAGACAGGTTTTCAATTACGATTTGATCATAATTGTTAACCAATTTGGTCGTAAATTTGTGCATGAGGTCATTCTGGATATTGAACGCTTTGCGATAGCATGCTTGAAGCTTGGTTCTCATCTTCAAATAGTTATTGCTTTGCGCACTGCCAGTAACAACCCGTTTATGTGCTAATTGACGTTGATAATGTTTGATTTTTTCGTAAATGCGTTCCAACTTTTTTGGAAGAACGTTTTGTTGACCATCCGTATAGTTGAAATGACCGACATTAACATCAACTGCCGTATTCTTACCAGTTTTGGGCAATGCTTTTTTAGTGGCGACTTTAAACGGTACAGCTGCATAGTAACGGCCTTTTTCACGGAAATAGCTGACTACCCCGATTTTGTCGGACAAAGGTTGCTCACTTAATTTAAAGTCTCGCCATTCTTCACTTGGAACGAGACTTTTTTGAGGACGTTCCAGACGCAGTAAACCGTCTACAATCTTGCTTTGATCGCTTTTAAAGCCCTGGCGTGGTTCTCGACGGGAATGAAAATGCGGCTTTCCCCAATCAGGCTGTGCCTTGTCAAAAAAATTCTGCCAAGCATTGCCCAAGTCCTTAACGGCAAGGCCAAGCAGGTGGGCAGAGCGCTGATATTGCCAATCCGCTTTGTCGTGTACCATAATGTCACGAACCATCTTCCAATTTGGAGCAGGATTTAGATGAACGTCGATATGTTTTACCGTGATTTTTCCCGTCTTTTTATTTTGTTTGGGAATAAATTTAGTCCATAGAATTTTGTCGTAAATCTTATGAGCAAGATATAGCTCATTCCATATTTCTAAGGCTTGGTTCCAACAATAACGACGATAATCAATAGCCTCATCCAAAACCTGCTTCATAGTCTTATTCGGATGCAGTTCGTAAACCACCGTTTGGATCGTATCAGTCATTCTTATCACCGCCTTTCAAGCTGGGATCCGTCTCAATCTGTTTTTTATAGCGACGTAAGCCGTATAAGCGACTGGAAAACACATGGATAATACTGGTCAGATCGTCAACCAATTCCTTGCAGTTCAGCAGCTTGGCTAACCTTATAAATTTTGCTCAAAATAAATTTACCTCACTTTAGTAAGCTAAATCTATCATAATACATTTGAATGCTTTTAGTTATATTGGTTATATTTTTAATAATTAGTAATTAACCCCTTTGCTTTTGATTTAATCAATACCATCAAAAATTATAACATAGCCGGCTGCAATGCGCATAAAACGCAACATGGCAAAAAACGTTGGTAAGCACACCATATTGAACCGTGTTGCCTACTAAGCGGTGACCAATTTCAAAAATTAAAGAACAAAAAAGCAGCGGTCGACCGGCGCATTTCTGCGTGGTCGACCGCTGTTCATTTATCAATTAGGCTTTGCAGCTTTCTTGAATTTCACGAGCCCATGGCAAATAAGCCTCTATTTCTGGCGTTTCGCGTTTTGTAAAGGCGCTAAGCAGGGTCTCTAAATATTTAAAGACATCCAAATGATTTAGTTTTGCGGTTTGCACGATGCTATACCAGATCGCATTGGCTTTGGCCCCAGCCGTGGACTTCGCAAACAGACTGTTCTTTCTGACCAGCGTGGTGGGACGAATCAGTTGCTCATTGTGATTATTATGCAATGGCAGCTCTCCATGCCTGAACATCTGGTAAACCCGCTTCTTCAATTTGAGGGCATTTTTGATTGCATTGCGTAGCGGTTTGAGTGGCGATTTCGTCAAGGCTTCTTCAATCAGCTGATAGAAATCATCAATCATCGCTTTTAAATGCTGACGCCTTTGGGCTGCCTTCTCACTTGCTGATGAATATTTCAACCGTTTTTCGATGTGAAATACTTTGGCAAGGATCCGCACGGCGTCACTCGCAATACTTTGCCCTTGAAAGCGGGTAATCTTTGGATCAAGCAGTCGCTTAAATTGGCGATTGATATGAACCAGACAGGTCCCCCAATACGCTTCTGGTAAGCGATTATCAGAATATCCACTAAACCCATCACACATAATACCGCCAGAAAAGTCATCACCTAAGATTTCTGTAATAACCTTTCCTGATCGTGAAGGGGCATAGTGGAAATACGATACTTGATGTGGACTGAATTCTGCCGTAGAACAGGCTGACCAGAAGTAGCCATGTGATTGATCAAGATCCAGAACTTGAAATGGCGTCTCATCAAGCTGCACCACAGGTGCTGCCTTGATTTCTTGACGCAGACGTTCATAAATCTTTTGCCCAAACCTTTCGCCAGCTTCAATTACCCCACGAGCCATATGTTTGCTGGTGATGGGAAGTCCGAGGCGCTCCCAATACTGCGTCTGGCGGGTAAACGGTACTGCCAGACCAAACTTTTCAAAAAGTACTTCGGCGATTACCGAGCTTGAAAGGTAACTGTGTGGAAACAAGGGCTGTGGCGTCTTTGCCTGAACGAGTACATCATTGTCGGTTTCCGGATCTTGACAGTGTTCGCATCTAGCCGTTTCAGTACATACGATTTTGCAGCACAAGTGGGCAGGAATCAGTTTAACTTCACGATATTGTTCATGTTTGCCGATAACCGTCATCATTTGACCGCATTGATCACAAGTCAGTTCTTGCTCGCTTAGCTGATGAAGTTCTTCAACTTGTTCTAGGCAATCAAGCAATTGTTTACGTGATTCCTTTGATTTGCATTTTCTCTGGTGACTGGTAACGGTAGTGGTCAACTTTTCTACTGTTGAATCATTCGTTGGCACGGTTTCCTGTTCGTTGTCATCAAACAGATCCAACTGGCCAGCACTTAATTTTTCAGTTTTTTTTCCAAAAAGTTGCTTTTGCAGATAGTTTACCATCTCGGTCAGTTCCGCAATCTTAGCCTTTAGTTCTTTGTTTTCACGCAAGGCTTCTTCTAAAGTGATCTTCTCAGCCATTACCAATCACCTCCTTTATTATCTGATGACCATTAGGTTATCAGATAATGGAGGCAAATAAAAGAGGAACTTGTTAATACCCTGGTCCCTTAATAGCCGGCCTGATTCGTTTCTGAGGCAGTGGCGAGATGCCTTCTAACAATGCCTTAATCTGACTCTTGGTTAATGCCACTGCGTCTTCTCGATGTCGCGGCCATCGCAGTCCACCATTTTCAAAGCGTTTATAAAGCAGGATGAATCCTTCGCCGTCCCAGTACAAGCCTTTGAAGCGGTCATTACGATTGCCACAAAATAGGAATAACGAATCATTATCTAATTCCAAGCCATAATTCTCTGCGATCACCATGGCCAAACCATCAATCCCCTTCCGCAGATCGGTCTTGCCACAAACTATGTAGACGTGCTGAGGGGCACTCCAGTTAACCAGCATAAGCGGCTACTGCTTTAATGATCTCACTAACCAGAGCGGGATCTGCTTCTTGGTAGACATTAATTTTTACTTGGTGCAGTGAAACGGTCGCAGTCAAGCGTGAGCGCTTAGTAACCGGCTTCTTTGTTCGTGGTATATCAACTTCGACAAAATCTTGCTTCATAAAAAGTCCTCCTCCTTGAATATGTCTTCAAGTATAGGAGAACTTGGGATTTAATCATATGCGGTTGGTTATAGTGTGCTTACAAACGTTGATAACACTTGAACTTAGAGTAGAAAAAAAGCACTGCCCAAATTGGTACAGTACTTTCTGTCTTGATCAGCAATCCGATCTACTGTCAGCAGTCCGGTGCCTCAATCCTTATTTTTGCAGGGCATCCTTAACGGTTTGATTGACCACTTTGCCATCAGCCTTGCCCTTGACCTTTGGCATGACAGACTTCATTACCTTGCCGAAGTCCTTCATGCTGTCAGCACCCGTAGCTTGAACGGCCTCATCAACGATCTGCTTGATTTCGTCATCAGAAAGCTGCTTTGGCATGTACTTTTCAACAACGCTCATTTCGGCCTTAGTCTTGTCAATGAGATCCTGACGCTTGGCAGCAACGAATTCTTCCAAAGATTCCTTGCGCTGCTTGTATTCACGTGCCAACAGCGAATTTTCTTCTTCTTCGCTCAGTTCATGACCCAGCTTGATCTTTTCGTTTTGAACAGAAGCCTTAAGCATCCGGACCGTGCTCAAGGTTTCCTTGTCCTTGGCTTTCATTGCAGCAACCATGTCTTTAGTCAGCTTATCCAATAGACTCATTTCAAGTTCCTCCCATTTTTCTAAATTATACAAAAAAGCCCCTGGTGAATGAGACATTCGCCCAGGAGCTGCAGCATTCTAGTGACGGCGCTTGTTCTTGCGCTTCCGAGCTGCTTCAGATTTCAACTTACGTTTTACGCTTGGCTTTTCGTAAAATTCACGCTTGCGGTATTCTTGCAGCGTTCCGTTCCGTGAAACCGTACGCTTAAAGCGTCGAAGAGCGTCGTCTAACGATTCATTCTTGCGAACGATAGTCTTTGACATTGTTGATTCCCTCCCTCCGAGCTTAGAATTCCGTACTGTTGCGATTAAAAGCGTCTAATTGACTGCTTCAATCTTATCACTACGAATGATATTATACTTAATCAAAAAAAGAGCGTCAACTGCTTTTTTGAAAAAATTTCAACTAATTTTCAGAATGGCTTAGTCGTTCCACAAACGTTGGATCAAACTGATTGTTTATGATCATCTTGATCTCTTCGCCATAAGGAGCAACTTTCTTTTTAGGATTATCGGCCAGCGGGACCCAGGGCGTCTCCATAATCTTAGGCACCTGTTCCAATTGCGGATGATGGGCAATATAACTGAGCGCCGCAAAGCCAATCGTTCCCATCCCCAGGTTTTCGTGCCGGTCTTTATGGCTGCCCTGTGGATTCTTGGAATCGTTTAAGTGAATGACCTGCAGCTTTTCAAGGCCCAAGACATGATCAAATTCTTCCAAGACGCCATCAAAATCGTTTTTGACGTTGTAGCCGGCGTCATTGGTATGACATGTATCAAACGTTACCGAGAGCTTTTCGTTATAGGTAACCTGATCCATGATCTCGGCAATCTGCTCAAATGAAGTACCAACCTCAGTCCCCTTACCAGCCATGGTTTCAATTGCGATCTGCGGTTTTTGATCGGGCGTGATGATCTCATTTAGTCCTTGCGCAATCTGATGTAAGGCGACTTTGACCCCAGCACCGACATGAGCTCCGGGATGCAGCGTAATCTGCGTGGCACCAATGGCCGCGGCCCGCTGAACCTCTTGACGCAGAAACTCAACGCCAAAAGCAAAATTCTGCGGTTTGAGCGTATTGCCCAGATTAACGATATAAGGCGCATGGACCACCAGATGACTGAAACCGTGCTCTTCAATATAGGCCCGACCTTCTGGAATCTTCATTTCATCAAGCGGCTTGCGTTTGGTATTCTGCGGCGCGCCGGTGTAAACCATAAACGTATTGGCCCCATAGCTGGCTGCTTCTTGAGCAGAACCAAGCAGCATTTTGGGCGCTTTAAGACTGACGTGTGAGCCAATCAGCATTTGATCGCATCCTTTCTTTAATAAGCGAGTCTCTTTATTTTAGCGTATTTTATCGCTACAATAAAATTATTGACTCGTTCGCTGTTAAGGAGGAATTTCTATGGCGAAAAAACGCATCTACGTTCCCAAAAACAAGACCAATGGCGAAAAAAAAGGCGACCGTAAGATCTGGGTGGAAAACGTCAAATTTTTAACGACCGCCGAGTATCATGAACTGCAAGAAGCCATTCGCCAATATTCACGTCCCGAATTGGTCAACCGCAATCTGCTTTTGATCTCGATTGCGTTAAACAACGGACTGCGCGCCTCTGATGTCGTGACGCTGCGGGTTGGCCACGTTAAAAACAAGACCCAAACGCGGATCATCGAGCAAAAAACCGGTAAGGCCAAGACGCTTTACTGGAACAACTGTCTGGCTGAGATCATCAACTACTTAAACGAGCTGGACTTCAAAGACGATAATGATTGGCTGTTTCCCGGCCGCCAAGACGGTCACTTCTCCGTGCATGGCTTTTATCAAATGCTGCAGCGAATCGCGCGTAAAACCGGTAACGAAAAACTGGTGGCCAAACTGGGGACGCACTCGTTTCGTAAGACGTTTGGCCGTCAACTGTATAAAGATGGCGTCAATATCGAAATCATCTCGCAGCTGTTCAACCACTCTTCTGAACGCAATACCCGCCATTATCTTGGAATCGAGCAAGAGGATCTGGACAAGGTCGTCCGCAACTTCAAGCTTGAATAGCCACAGCCGGAGCCAAGATCTGCCATTGCAGGGCGCGCACAGGCTTCATGATTTTATATCTGCTGCTGACTGGATCTTGTCGATTATTGCATCGCAGCCAACTTTAGGCGGGTCTGATTAACGCTGATCGTTTTAAGGCCAGCTCATCATGATTTCAGATTCTTGGCGCGGTTCTGTCAAAGCGCTTTTGGCTGTACTTTGCTGGCTGAAGATTCCTGACTTAGTGAAGAAAATCCAGTTTTGAACGATTGACGGCTCTGAATTTACCTACTTTGCGCCGGTTTTTAGTCAAAAGTAGGTATTGCATATTGAATCATGAAGTGCAAGAGAAAATCCGGACAAACTTTTAAAATTAAGCGGCCAACTGTTGATTGCGATATTCAACTGGACTCAGACCGTCTGTTTTTAAAGAGATACGAATATTGTTGAAGAACATAATATAGCCGTTTACCAGGCGCTTGAATTCCTCGATGTCACGAACAAGGGGACGGCCATTGAGCAGTTCAGTCTTTAGAAGATGGAAGAAGCTTTCTACTGGCGCGTTATCGAGGCAGTTAGCCTTCCGCGACATGCTTTGGGTAAAGTGATGATCGGCTAGTTTTTGGGTATAGTAAGGCAGCTGGTAATGCCACCCTTGGTCAGAATGAATGATCGGCCGGGCATTATCAGGCAGGTTTTGCAATAATTCATCAAGCGTATCAGTGATTAGTTTACGATTTGGATGGTCGCTGATCTGACAGGCCAGTACTTCTTTGGTGCCCTCATCAACCATTACTGAAATATAAACTTTTTGTTGATTAGCCAGTTGGGTCTGCGTGATATCGGTGTGAATGACTTTATAAGGCTGGGTTTCATCAAACTTTTGCTTAAGCAGGTTCTTGGCGGTTTTTCCAACGGTTCCGCGATATGAGGAATACTTGCCGTTGCGATTCTGATTATAGATTGCGACTTGAACCTTCAACTGAGCCATTAGTTTACGGATGGTTTCGCCAGCTAAATGAGCGTTACGCTGATCCAGTTTCTTCTGAATGCGCCGATAGCCAGCGGTATAGCGATCGCGGACAACGTAGCTTTGGGCGATTTCCATTATTAGTTTTTTGACGTTGACGTATTTATCATATGGATTTTTCATACGTTCGCATTCATCGTAATAAGATGAGCGCTTCAGATCGATTCGTGCTAACAGATCGCCAATCTTATAACGCCGCTCTTTGGGAAGTGTTTTTTGATATGCTCTGATCTCGGTCACTATTTTCGTTTTGGCTTTGACGCTGAGGCCTTGACCAGAGCTTGGACTTTTTTTGCGATGTCACGATCCATTCTGGCGTAGTAGAGCTCCTTCTTGGTTTTATCAAGTTCGGCTCTTAAGCGGGCGATTTCAGCCGCCATTTCATGCTTATTACGATCTTCCTTCGTCAGTTGTTGTGTTTCTTTTTGCTTATGCTCCATGGTTTTCGCTGCCTTCTCTTTCTGAGATGCCAAGGCTTCGTTGCCGTATCTTTGAGCCGTGTTTTTCCAGGAGCTGACCTGAGTAGGACGTACATCAAATCTTGCGGCAACTTGTTCCAAGGTTTCCTCATGAGTTTGATAGTAGTCTACCACATCTTCTTTGAACTTCTGACTGAATTTTCGTTTGTTGGGTTGGGTAATGATCTTTCCTCGAAGCCGATAGTTGCGGATCCACTCGCCAACCCGACGAGGATCAATGTCATATTGCCTGCTTAATTCGCTAATACTGATATCATTTTTGCGTTCAAGGTATTCATGAACGATTTTGCTTTTTAACTCTGGACTGTATATATTCATAAAATATCACCTGCAATTACTAAACTCTTTGTCCGGTAATTGTAGTCCACTTCATCAGCATAACTTTACCTACTTTTGATGGCTTTTCTCTAAATAGTAGGTAAAGATGTATATTTTATGGCTGATTGGGCTAAACCAACTTTGTGAACTACCTACTATTAAGGAATTTTTGATCAATCGTAGGTAATGTTAGGGATCCCTAACTCAATATACATTAATTTTTACCTACTTATACATCGATTTTGGCGAAAAGTAGGTAATGAGCTTTTCGTCATATGTTTTATGCAGATATTTTTGCATAATGGCATCATTCAGATCTTGTGATTACCAGCCAGGATCGCATCAATGGCTGCCAGTCTGGCCGATCAATATAATTGCTGCAAGAAGAGTCGATAACGCTGCCAAGTCAAAAGCATTTCTTGGGCGTTAAATATGACCGTTGATATCAGCTGCAATCGTTGATAACAAGCATTTTAATAATGTTTTCATGGGCCGTAATGCAACAAGCCTTTTGATCATTGTCAAATCATCAAGACCTACCTTAATCAAAAAGGATCCGCTAAGCCAGCGGATCCTTTTTTACAGCCTATTCAGTTAGTCTTCTTTGTCTTCGTCTTCAGCAGGAACTTCCAAACGCAGCTCTTCCAACTGTTGTTCACTGACGCGAGCCGGTGCCGCCGTCAATGGTTCAACGGCCTTTGAGTTCTTAGGGAAGGCAATCACATCGCGAATGCTGTCAGCCTGCGACAGGAACATTACCCAGCGATCCAGCCCAATTGCCAGACCACCCTCTGGAGGCATTCCCAGTTCCAAAGCCTTGATCAAAAAGCCGAAGCGTGCTTGAGCCTTTTCCTTGCTGTAGCCCAGTGCCTTAAAGACCTTTTCTTGAATTTCAGGGTCATGAATACGGATAGAACCCCCACCGATTTCCTGACCGTTCAAAACGATGTCATAGCTTTGCGCGTGCGCCTGATGTGGGTCTTCGCCATCTTCCAGATAGTGCAGGTCCTCAGGGTTAAGCATCGTGAATGGGTGGTGAGCAGCAATCCACTTGCCAAAGCCTTCATCATATTCAAACATTGGCCAGTTAACGATCCAGACATAGTTCCATTGGTTGGGATCAGTTAAGCCGAGCTCTTGAGCAAAGTGGTTGCGCAGGTATCCCAATGAGTCGCAGACAACGTGGAACGAACCGGCAACGATTAAGATCAAGTCGCCTTCCTTGGCCCCAAGTTCAGCATTCAATTCAGCAGCCTGATCGTTTAAGAACTTGGCAACCGGACCGTTGTAGCCATCCGCGCCTACCTTGACCCAGGCCAGCCCCTTGGCATTGTAGCGCTTGATGTAGTCTTCCTGCTTGCTGATGTCTTTACGGGAGTATTTGTCGGCTCCACCAGGTACGACAATGGCCCGGACATAGTTGCCAGCCGCCACCGTACTGCTGAATACCTTAAACGAGCTGTCCTTTACCAGATCACTGATATCATGAATCAGCATTTCAAAACGCGTATCCGGCTTGTCGGTACCATACTTGTCCATTGCCTCTTGCCATTCCATGCGTGGGAAAGGCGTCTTAACGTCAATGTCCAAGACTTCTTTCATGACGTCTTTGATCAGGCCTTCTGTCATCGCTTGAATGTCTTCTGGCGTAGCAAAGCTCATTTCAGTATCGATCTGCGTAAATTCTGGCTGCCGATCGCCCCGCAAATCCTCATCACGGAAGCATTTGGCAATCTGGTAGTACTTGTCGACCCCGGCTGCCATCAACAGCTGCTTAAACAACTGTGGCGATTGCGGCAAAGCATAGAAGCTGCCTGGGTAGACCCGTGAAGGCACGATGTAGTCACGCGCCCCTTCTGGAGTAGAGCGCGTCAGTTCTGGCGTCTCAACGTCTAAGAAGCCGTTCTTTTCAAAGTAGCGGTGAACGACATGAGTAACCTTGCTCCGCAGCATCAAGCGCTTCATCATCTCAGGACGGCGCAGATCAAGGTAGCGATATTTCAAGCGCAGTTCTTCAGAAGCATCAACGTCATCCACGATTTCAAACGGCATTGGCTTGGACTTGGCCAAAATGCTGGCTTCTTTAACTTCAATCTCGATCTTGCCCGTCTTCATGTCAGGGTTGACTTCCTTACGAGCCCGCACCAGACCATGCGCTTCAATGACGTATTGGTTCCGCACCTGGTTGGCGATTTCAAATGCCGCCGGATCAATTTTTTCATCAAAAACCAGCTGCACGATGCCAGAGCGATCCCACAAGTCGATAAAGATCAGGCCACCCAGATTGCGTCGTTTGGCAACCCAGCCTTTAACGACTACTTCTTGGCCAATCTGCTGTTCGCTGGTCTCACCAGCATAATTGGTACGCTTCATTTTTTATTACCCCTTTGTCTGTTCTTGATAAACGGCTTTAAAATCGGCAAAAACGCGGTCCAGCGGCAAAGTAGTCTCTTCACCGGTGGCCATTACCTTAAAGTGAACCGTGCCGCTTTCCAGTTCTTTTTGGCCAATCGTCAAAACGACTTTGGCATTTTCCTTGGCAGCCGTCTTAAACTGCACTTTCGGCTTACGGTTCAAGTAGTCACGTTCGGCAACAAAGCCGGCATCCCGCGCTGCTTCAACCAGTTTAAAGCTGGCAGTATTGGTTGCCTCGCCAATGCCCACGACATAAACGTCTAAGTCAGGATCCGCTTTTTTAAGCAGTCCTTCTTCGTTAAGCAAAAGCATCAGCCGTTCTAAGCCAATCCCAAAGCCAACCCCTGGCGTATCCGGACCGCCAAGCTCTTCAACCAGTCCACTGTAGCGGCCCCCGCCACAGATCGTTGTGTAGCCTTGACCAAGCGACTTTGCCTGAACCATGACCTCAAAGATCGTGTGGTTGTAGTAATCCAGTCCCCGCACCATGGTTGGGTCAACCGTGTAGTCAATGTCCAGCTCATCCAGCATTTCCTTAACCAGATCAAAGTGCTTTTGGGCATCATCAGTCAAATAGTCCAGAATCGATGGCGCATCGTCAACAAACTGCTTGTCGCGCGGATCCTTGCTGTCTAAGACCCGCAATGGATTCTTTTCCAGACGTTCTTGCGAGTCCTCGCTCAGTTCATCATAGTGCGGCTTTAAGTAGTCGATCAGTGCTTGACGGTAGGTATCGCGCGTTTCTTGATCGCCAAGCGTGTTGATGGCTACGCGCAGACCCGTTAACCCCAGCTGCTTGAACAGGCGCAGCGCCATGGTCATAACTTCAACGTCAACGGCTGGATTGTCGCTGCCGAATGCTTCAACCCCGATCTGATGGAACTCACGCTGCCGACCAGACTGCGGCCGCTCGTAGCGAAACATCGGTCCCATGTAGTAGACCTTGTAAGGCTTGTTGTATTCAGGACCATACAGCTTGTTTTCAACATAGGCCCGGACCACGCCGGCCGTACCTTCTGGGCGCAGCGCCACGTGACGATCGCCCTTGTCTTTAAAGTCATACATTTCTTTGGTAACGACATCAGAAGTCTCACCAGCCGAGCGGGCAAAAATATTGTAGTTTTCAAAAATTGGCGTGCGAATTCCGCGGTAGCCATAGCGCGCAAAGATTTCACGAGCCAGCTTCTCAACGGCTTCCCACTGAGCGGATTCGCCCGGCAAGATATCAGCCGTGCCTTTTGGGCGTTGATAGCGCATTGTATCTCTCCTCCATTGATCAATCAGTCGATTTAAAAAAGCACCCCTGCTGCTGCAAGGGTGCTTGAATGCACGGTACCACCTTGGGTTTACTCTTGGGTAACGTAGCTTCGACGGGGTCATGACCCTGCCTCCAAAGCGTCACTCGGTAGCCAATCGACAGGGCTTGCACCAATTCCCCGCTCGCTGAAAGCTATGGCAGACCGAACATTCTTTTTCATCGGCATCTCTAAATTTAATTACTTACTTAGCCTACTAGGCTTGAGCTGTTTAGTCAATAGGCCAGCCATGAATTAGTCTTGATTTTCCAATTGATGCTTTCTAAACTTATCTTATATGATTCATGATAAAGGAGTAAAAATCTTGAAGTTTCATCGTCCTGCCAAAGCTGTCCTGGTTGCGATCAGCATGGCATTAATTGCAATTGTCATGGTGGTCGCGCTGACGTTTTCGCGGACGACCACCATTGAAACCAGTGGGCTCAACGTCCGTACCGGTCCCGGACTGGACTATGCCACGATCGGTACCGTTAAGAAAGGCCAGCGCGTGACGATTCTCAAAACGCGCAACTCATGGTACAAGATTCGGCTAAGCGATCAGCGTTTTGGCTGGGTCGCCAGCTGGCTGGTTCATCCCAAAAACAATCTCAAGCACGTGTCAAACCTTTCCGAAGCTACGATCGTAATTGACCCTGGCCATGGTGGTTCTGACTCTGGTGCTGAATACAAAGACAGTACCAGCAAGCGCTACATGGAAAAGACCTATACGCTGCAGCTGGCTAATCGTGTCGCTCAGGAACTGCGGCTGCGGGGTGCGCACGTCATTATGACGCGTGACTCAGACCGTTACGTTGGACTCAAACCGCGACCAGCACTTGCCGAAAGCATGCATGCCGATGCCTTTATCAGTTTCCATTTCGATTCTTCGCCGGCCCGCAACGAAGCCTCGGGATTTACGACCTATTATTACCATAAGGGTGCATCCAAAAAGCTGGCCAAGGCACTGAACAAGCAGATGAACAACCTGCCATTGACCAATCGCGGCATTGAGTTTGGCGACTTTCTGGTCATTCGCGATAATACCCGTCCAGCCGTGCTTTGCGAAATGGGCTACATCAATTCAACCAAAGACTTTAATCAGATCAAAAATGCCAGCTATCAGCAAAAGATCGCCCGCGATATTGCCAAGGGATTAAATAACTACTTTAAAAATTAAACAGAAAGGATGTTGGTTTTATGTCTGCATATCAGCTTAATCAAAAATGGCTCAGCCAATTGCCGTTTCGCCAGATTGAGGATTGGCGGCCAGTTGCCGGTGGTGACATCAATGCCGCCTACCAGATCAAGGCCGATCAAAGAACCTATTTTTTAAAGGTCCAGCCGCATCAATCGGCCAGCTATTTTGATCATGAAAAACGCGGTCTGGAAGAAATCGGCGCACTCGTTAAAACCCCGGCGCCGCTTGCTCAAGGACAGATTCAAGGCGATGCCTACCTGGTGCTTGAATGGCTGGAAAGCGGCAGCGGCTCGCAGGCTGATCTAGGGCGGGCAGTTGCCAGAATGCACGCCCAGCATGCCAAGCAGTTCGGCTTTTATGAAAATCATACTACCAGAGCACTGGTCAAAAACAACGCGTGGAATGACAGCTGGCGCGACTTTTATCTCAAACAGCGGCTGGATCCAGAAATTGCCGTCGCCAAAGAAAACGGGCGCTGGAATGACTGGCGCGAGACTCACTATCAAAAGATGCGCCAAGCCTTCAGTGACTATTATGATCAGCACCAGGTCATCCCCAGTCTTTTGCATGGTGATCTCTGGGCAGGCAACTATATGTTTGATGATACTGGTCAGCCAGTCTTGATCGATCCGGATGCCGTCTATGGTGATCGTGAGTTTGATCTGGCTATGACCACGATTTTTGGCGGCTTTGAGCCTGCGTTCTACCAAGCCTACCAGCAGGAATATCCATTGGCAAAAGGCGTCAATGAGCGGCTGCCATGGTATCAGTTCTACTATCTGTGCATGCATCTGATCTTGTTTGGCGAAACGTACGGCCCAGCAGTTGATGGCATTTTGGAACGCTACTGATAAATTGATCAATGCGTAGATCTTCTAGTCCCAATCGATTCAAGTATGATTTGCAAAGCGATGCTGTTTTTAACTGGCCGCTTTGATTGTTTTTAACGTTAAGCTGACGGTAACTGCTGATTGCCAGGATATCGGCGCCAGTACCTTGCCGATTGCCGACCAGCTGTTAAAAAAAGCGGGTAACGGGTCTGACCGCTGCTCGCTTTTTAAAAACTATTTTTCATAAAGAATCGTAACCGGACCGTCGTTTTCCAGCTCAACTTTCATATCGGCGCCAAAACGACCGGTTTCAACGTGCACGCCGGCCTGCCGCAGCTTTTCGTTGAAACGATCGTACAACGGCGCGGCAACTTCCGGCTTGGTAGCTTTTGAGAAGCCAGGCCGATTGCCATGTTTGACGTCAGCATACAGAGTAAACTGTGATATCGACAAAATCGCGCCATCGACATCTCCCAGCGCCTGATTCATCTTGCCGTTCTCATCTTCAAAAACGCGCAGGTTGACGATCTTGTGCACCATCCAGTCCAGCTGCTCATCAGTATCTTCTGGTGCCATTCCCACCAGCAGCAGATAGCCTTTTTGAATCTTGCCGACCGTTTCGCCATCGATTCTGACGGCAGCATGATTGACTCGTTGCAATACGACACGCATTTGATCACCTCTTACCGAATTACGCGTTTGACGACATAGACATCCGGAATGTTTTTCAGGCTGTCCAAGATCAGCTGCAGATGCTGACTGTTGCGCACGCCAATCGTAGCAGAGATCGTGGCCATCTTGTTGTGGTCGACCTTGCCATTGACCGACGTTAAAAAGCGCGTGTTGTTGTTGATTGAGCGCAGCACGTCATTCAACAGGCCATTGCGATTGTAGCCCTCAACTTCAATGTCGGCATTGTAGTTGGTCTTATCGCCGGCTGGATTGGCCCAAAAGACCGAGACCAGCCGCTCGCCATTCTTTTCGGCAGCCTTGACGTTGGGACAGTCGGCACGGTGAACGGAAACCCCGCGGCCCTTGGTAATGTAGCCAACGATCTCATCGCCGGGCACGGGACTGCAGCAATGACTGAGCCGCGTCAAGAGATTGTCAACGCCTTCAACGACCACGCCTTCTGAGCTTTTGGCAAACTTGCGCGGATTGTTGGCATTCTTGTTTTCAAAAGTCTGGTGGTCTTCCAAAACGGCTTTTTGCGCGGCCCGCTGCTTGTCATCAGCCTCTTTTTTACGAATATCGGCCGTAAAGCGATTGCGCACCCCAATTGGCGGCACGTCGCCAAACCCAACCGCGGCAAACATGTCATCAGCCGTCTTGTAGTGCATCTGATCGGCAATCTGATTATTCTTTTCCGTAGTCATCAGCTCATTAGGATCATAGCCAGCCTCACGCAACTGACTGGCAATAATCTGACGGCCGCTTTCCACGTTCTTGTCGTGATCATGGGCTCTGAAGAACTGACGAATCTTATTGCGGGCTCGCCGCGTAAACACCAGATCCAGCCAGTCGCGACTTGGCCCTGCCGAACTGGATGAGGTTAAAATGTCGACGATATCGCCGTTTTTGATTTCATAATTCAATGGTACAATGCGGCCATTGACCTTGGCGCCAGTCGTATGATTGCCGACTTCCGTATGAATCTGATAGGCCATATCCAGCGGCCCCGCGCCCTTTGGCATTTCAATAACATCGCCTTTGGGAGTAAACGCGTAGACCTTGTCGGCAAAAACGTCGCTTTGAATACCCTGTAAAAACTCATCGGTTCCCTGCGATTCGCTCTGCAGCTCGAGAATTTCCTTGACCACGTTGAGTTTTTTAGAGTCCTGCGTCTGCTTGATGCCATTGGTCTTGCCTTCTTTATAGGCCCAGTGTGCGGCAACCCCGTATTCGGCAACCTCATGCATATCGTGAGTTCGAATCTGAATCTCCAGCAGCCGGCCTTCTGGACCAATTACCGTGGTGTGCAGCGACTGATAGCCGTTTGCTTTCGGCATGGCAATATAGTCCTTAAAACGACCCGGCATTGGCTTCCAGTTGGTATGAACCGCGCCCAAAACAGCATAGCAGTCCTTGATTGAGTCAACCACGACCCGAATCGCCAGCAGGTCATAAATCTGCTCGAACTGCTTATGCTGCGTGACCATCTTGCGGTAGACCGAGTAGATGTGCTTCGGGCGGCCATAGATCTCGACGTTAGGGCCTAATTCCAGATCACTGATGGCTTTTTTAACGTCGACAATCGCCCGGTTGATGTATTCAACCCGCTGATCCCGCCGCGAATTCATCAGATGCACGATGCGGTAGTACTGCTGCGGATTGAGATAGCGCAGCGACAGATCCTCAAGCTCCCATTTGATAGTGCTGATCCCCAGTCGGTCGGCAATCGGCGCGTAGATTTCCAGAGTCTCATTGGCAATCCGCCGCTGCTTGTCGGGACGCAGATGCTGCAGCGTGCGCATATTGTGCAGGCGGTCAGCCAGTTTAACGATCATCACGCGGATATCCTTGCTCATTGCCAGCAAAAGCTTCCGGTGCGTTTCGGCCATCTGTTCTTTGTTGGATTTGTAATGAATCTTAGAGATCTTGGTGTCGCCATCCACGATCATGGCAATCGTCGGTCCGAAAAGCTCCCGAATATCATCCAAAGTGGCCCCGGTATCTTCAACGATATCATGCATATAGCCCGCGCAGACCGTTTCTGGATCCATATGCAGATTGGCCAGGATGCCGGCAACTTGAATCGGATGGATGATATAGGCCTCGCCCGACTTGCGATGCTGGTCAGCGTGCGCAACCGCAGCAAAATGGTAGGCGCGCTCAACCATTTCAACATGTTCTTCATTCATGTATGAAGAAACGATCTTTTTAACGTCTTCATGCGTTAGTTCATTGTTTTTTGACATCCTGCATCAACTTGCTTTCTTTAGATTGATTTTTGACGGCATCTTGAGTCATGGCCTTAGCCAGGTATTCGATGCCTAAATAGACCAGTGCGAAATAGTAAGTGTAGCGTGATACTTGAAAAAGCCGGACACCGATCAGATAACTGATTGGAAAGACCAGCAGCTGCCAGGAGCGGTCCTGCTGCTTGGCAACTCTTCTACCAGCCCAGATAACGTAGCAGAAATTAACCAACAGCAAAAGCCAAATAATGATCTGAACGCGCGATACCACGTGCTGCTTTAAAAACAGCGGGTTGATCACCAATGACAGCACCAGATCGCTGATTAAAAGCCGGCGATCGGTCGTCCGCCAAAATTGCTGCAACTTCTCCATTAAAATCTCCTCACTCATGCCAAATTGATTGACATTTATTGTAACACAATGCTTGGCAACGCGCTTAACGAGCCAGTTCCAACTGATAGGAAACCGCAGCCAGCAGATACAGCGGGGCCGTTTCCGTGCGCAGAATCCGTGGCCCCAAGCCAGCCGGCACGACGCCCTGCTCCTTCATCTGGTCAACTTCGGCCGCGCTGAGTCCGCCTTCTGGACCAAAGACTGCTAACAGCTTTTGGCCTGGCTGCAGCTGCTTGAGCGTTTTGGCCAGATTAGCCTCTTCACCCTGCTTGGCTGATTCTTCCCAAGCCACGATCTTAAAGTCGGCCGCTTCGTTTTTTAAGACGTCACTGAGCTTGCCGCCATAAACGACTTCCGGCTGACGATTGCGATGCGACTGCTCGGCCGCGGCATTAGCGATTTTTTGCAGCCGCTCGATTTTTTTGGCCTGTTTTTGCGGATTCCATCGGCTGATAGAACGCTGCGCCGCAAAAAAGACAATGCGGCTGGCTCCCATTTCAGTAGCCTTTTGCACGATCAGTTCCGGCTTTTCCTTGGTCTTGGGCAGCCCGCAAGCCAAAATTACTTCCACCGGCAATTCGGCATCAGTACCCAGCTCGCTTTGCAGCTCAATGGTGACTGGATTCAGACTGATCAGCCGGGCCAGGTAGACTTTTTGATCATTAAGCGCAACTTCCAGCTCATCATTCAGCTCCGCGCGCAAAACGTCAATCAAATGATGGGCAATGTCTTTTGGTAAGACAAGCCTTTGATCATCAGGCACCGGTTCATTTATAAAATAGCGTTGCATATGGGCCTCCTATTGCTCTGCCGGCGTTGGCTTATGGGCGATAATGCCATACCAGTCCTTAATGCGCATCGTCTCATCGATCTTAAAGCCGCCATCACGCAAGCCTTGAGCCACTTCATCAAATTTGTCATTGATGATCCCAGAAGTCAGGAAATGACCGCCTGGCTTGAGATTTTCGTAAGCCTGTGGGATCAGCGGCAAAATAATCTCAGCCAGAATATTGGCAACGATCAGGTCAGCATCTTGATCATGAATGCCATCCAAAAGACTGTTTACGCCAATCTCAACGTCTTTAGCAGCCGGATTGAGCGCCAGATTCTTTTTAGCAGAGCGGACAGCCACCTCATCAATGTCATAGGCTTTAATCTTACCAACGCCCAGTAGTTTAGCAGCGATACTGAGCACGCCTGATCCGGTACCAACGTCCAGCATGCTTTCACCACCGCGCACCGTAAGCTCCAGGGCCTGCATCATCAATTGCGTAGTTGGATGCGTTCCCGTGCCAAATGCCATGCCGGGATCTAAAATCAAAAGTTTTTCATCCGGGCTTGGCTGATAGTCCTCCCATTCTGGCACAACCGTCAAAGTCCGCGTGACTCTTACTGGGTGATAGTATTTTTCCCAAGCAGTTTTCCAGTCCTGGTTTTCGATTGCTTCGCTTTTAACCGTGGCAGGCATTGGATTCAAACCAAATTCCTGCAGTTTTAAAACCCGCTGCTTAATGCCGGGCAAAAGCTCTGGAACAAAGACACTGCTGGGATAGTATCCCGTAACCGCGGCTCCCGTTTGGCGATGGGGAATCGAGCTGGGATCAATAATCTCATCTCCATAGCGGCCCGGCTTCAGGTTAGCAAAATCCGCGGCATCCTCAATCTGAATTCCCGCCGCGCCGGTATCAGTCAAAATATAGCTGACCGCGTCAACTGCCTCCGTACTGGTTTCGACGGTTACTGCCGTCCAATCATTCATCTTTTTTCCTCCTTTTTATGGCAAAAAAGCGCCCCTAAAAGGCAAGGACGCTTCAGTTGTGCTTATTGATTTTGCGGATCGTCATGCTTGACTGCCTGCTTGGCAATCTTTTTCTGCTCTTCTTTTTCCATGTGCTGCTGCAGATACAAGATCAGATCCGTTTCCGTCTTAAAGATTCGCGGATGATGCTGATGATGCAGCCGAACATCAATCTCATTGATCTTTAAGCGCCCCGTCCATGTATGGGAGTAGCGAACGATCACTCGGTTATTGAGCTTGTGCCGCCCAAAACGGAAAATATAAACGTGTTCCGGTGTCATCATCGGTCGAATATATTCACGTTTGTAATCCAGATCATTGTCGCGCATGAATTTTTTAGTTCGATTTAAGATGGCAATCCCTCCCCTACAATAGATTGGAAACATTTTCCTTAGTTAGTACTAACCATTTTAGCATATCTGACTTAAAATTGAACGCTTCAAGCCTGACAAATTCAAACAATTAAAGTAAAAGTTTATCACAAGTTTGAAAATAATGACAGAACATTTTTTAGATTTTTAAATGATCGAAATCTCGGAAATTCTCAAGCAGCGTCATGAATAGTTTTCGTTTCGAAATTCCTTTGTTGATCTGGTTTGCACGGGGTGGATCATCAAATCTGCGTTTCCAGCAGCCGCTGCTTGTCAACTGCTATCACCCTATCTTATTCATCAGATTAGATTAAGAAAGCATAAATACCAAGCCTTTTTGGTGCTTTTGCCGCCGCTGAGATGGTAAAATCAGTCATCATCAATTATTAATGGAGGAAAACACGATGGAACTGCTGTTAACGCTGGTCGGTCTGTGGCTGCTTTGGAAACTGTTCAAGCTTTCATTGCATCTGCTGTTTTGGATCGCCATCATTGCCGTCGCCGCTTTCTTTGTCAAAACGCTGATTCTGCCAGCTATTTTGCTGATCGGCGGCATTATCGGCTGGGGCGTTTTACGCGGCTAACGCAATTTTAGCTGAAATCAGTCATAAAATGATCAAAAACACAACTTTTTTATCATTTGCCTGGCTTTATTTACGCATTATTAACAAATTTCAAATCAGAATGCTATAATGAGTCTTGCAATATGCAATACTACTTTAAGGGAGACTTTACTTATGTCTAAGAATCATCAAAAAGTTGTCCTCGTCGGTGACGGCGCGGTAGGTTCAAGCTACGCATTTGCGATGGCACAACAAGGCCTGGCTGAAGAATTCGCGATCGTTGACATCATCAAGAAGCGTACGGAAGGTGACGCTCTTGACCTTGAAGACGCTACCCCATTCACGGCTCCAAAGGCTATCTACTCTGCTGACTACGACACCTGCAAGGATGCCGACCTGGTAGTTATCACTGCCGGTGCTCCACAAAAGCCAGGTGAAACTCGTCTGCAACTGGTTGACAAGAACCTGAAGATCATCAAGTCCGTTGTTGAACCAATCGTTAAATCTGGCTTCAACGGTATCTTCCTGGTTGCCGCTAACCCAGTTGACATCCTGACCTACGCCGTTCAAAAGCTGTCCGGCTTCCCACGCAACAAGGTCGTTGGTTCCGGTACTTCTCTGGACTCCGCTCGTCTGCGGGTTGCTCTGGCTAAGAAGTTCGACGTTAGCCCAGTTGACGTTTCTGCCAACATCATGGCTGAACACGGTGACTCTGAATTTGCTGCCTTCTCATCTGCTACGATCGGCGGCAAGCCACTGCTGGACCTGGCCAAGGAAAAGGGCGTTTCTGACGAAGAACTGCTGAAGATTGAAGATGACGTTCGTAACAAGGCTTACGAAATCATCAACCGTAAAGGCGCTACCTACTACGGTGTTGCTACAGCCCTGACTCGGATTTCCCGCGCCATCCTGCGTGACGAAAATGCCGTTCTGCCAGTTGGTGCCCCTGTTGATGGCGAATACGGTCTGAAGGGTATCTACATTGGTACGCCAGCCGTTGTTAATGCTTCTGGTGTCGCTCAAGTTCTGGAAGTTCCTCTGAACGAACGCGAATCCAAGGCTATGGCTGACTCTGCCAAGACCCTGCAAGAAGTTGCCGAAAACGGTATGGCTAAGCTGATGGGCGAAAACTAATCCGTTCTGGTATTAATCCAAGAAAAGCTGCTGGTTATCCAGCGGCTTTTTTTGTGCGCAAAACATAAAAAAGCCCGCACAGTGGCGAGCTTAAAAATTGGTATCTTGGCTTAATGCCTTAGTGCTGAGAAGCCCCGCTGGTAGCATCAGTGTCGGCTGGTTCGGGAGCGTCCTCTGATGCGCCGGTCGTGGTGTCGGCAAGCGGCTGATTGTCGGCTTCATCTTCCACGCTGGCCGCTGAAGCTCCTGAGAAGGCGTCAATTTCTTCGCCATGTGCTTCCTTAGCGGCCTTTAAGAAGTAGCTGAATGGCTTCAAGGCTTGGGCCTGGTACTTTTCAACGTATTCGTCAACCAGTTTTGGATCCTGGGTCTCCTTGTCTAAGAACATGTGGTTGGTCGAAAGCGGCATCTCATGAGTGAGCTTAACGTCAATTACTACAGGCAGATCCGTCTGCTGAGCCTCAACCATGGCCGCTTTGAATTCAGCCTTGGTGCGAACCGTAAAGGCCATAGCCCCCATCCCTTTGGCAACGGTTGCCCAGTCGGTTTCTGGCAGATCAACGCCTGACAGTGGCTGGTGCGAGTCATCAAGCTGTTCTGCCACAATGTAGCCCAGGCATTCATTGCTGAAGACCACGTTGATGATGTGCATGTGGTACTTAACTTGGGTCAGGATTTCTTCCATCAGCATCGCAAAGCCGCCATCACCAGAAAGACTGTAGACATCACGATCAGGATAGTTGACCTTAGCTGAGATCGCAGCCGGCAGACCATAGCCCATCGTTGCGTACTGACCGGAAGTACACCACTTTTGATCGTCGTGAATCATCAGCAGCCGCTCAAAGTTGATGTTGACGTTGCCGACATCAACTCCAAAGACGGCCTTGCTGGAAGCCATTTGATTGATCACGTCAAAGATTGGCTCTGGACGAACTGGCATCTCTTCGCTGTCATTAAAGCTGTTTTGCCAGTCCAGCCAGTTCTGCTTGTCGGCCAGTGCCGCATCATAAAAGGCAGATGGTGCTTTTTCATCTGCAACGTCGGCCAGCGCTGCCAAAGCCGTTTTAGCATCACACAGCAGCGGCACGTCGATGTGATGACGCTTGCCCATCTTTTCTGGATCAGTATCAATTTGAATAACCTTGGCATCCGGATTAAACAGAAAGATACTGAACGGAACGTCGGTACCAACCCAAACGATCAAATCAGTACTAAAACCAATCTCGGCACCAGGTTTAGGCGCAACCCGACCAGCTGAGCCCAAATAGGCGGGATACTTTTCATCCAAAATTCCCTTGGCCAAAACTGAGGAAACCAGCGGCATCTTGTACTTTTCAGATACGCGCTTTAATTCCGCAGCGGCATCCTTAGCCCCAATCCCAAAGTAGATCATTGGCGCCTTGGCATCCTTGATCAGCTTGCCGGCCTTAGCCAACAGATCCTGGTCAACGACATAGTGTGCTTTAACGTGGTTGGCAACGTTAGGAACAAAGGTGTCAGGAATCTTGGCCCAGCCAAAGTCTTTTGGAATCGTAACCGTAGCTGGACCATGATGCTTGTAGGCCTGCCGAATCGCTTCATCAATCATGCGGGGCAGACTTTCCGCCGTCATGGCCGTCTTGTTCCAAACCGAAACGTCTTCAAATGCCGGTTCCTCATCCATTGCTTGGAAAAAGTCCAGATTCATACGCGTTGAAGGAACCTGAGCAATGATTGCCAAAACCGGAACATGGTCATGCTTGGCATCGTACAGCCCATTGAGCAGGTGAATGGCACCCGGGCCGGCAGAACCAAAGCAGACCCCGATCTTACCCGTTAATTTGGCATCAGCGGTTGCTGCCAAAGCCCCCGCCTCTTCATGCCGCACCTGGATGAATTCCAATTCTTTACGTTGGTTGTAGATTGCGTTCATCGTGGAGTCAAAAGAACCACCAGGATAACCGTAGATGTGCTTAACGCCCCATTGCCGAATTACTTTTAAAACTGCATCGGAGCCACTGATCATTTTTGCCATCTTAATCTTCCTTCCATCCTTTAAAAATCATCCCGCCTGTACTTAACAGCCGGTCTCAATTGACGTTTTATCTCAGGCCACTCTCTACTTCAGCCCTCATAGGTTATGATAGCGCTTTTATGCATAATTACAAGTAGATTTTAATGAACGTTTTTCACAATGAATAACAAGTCCCTTGATATCAGCGTTTATATCAATCAATATTTTTATTTTTTCTTTGATAAAAGTTAAATTTAATGTTGGTTTTTAACATTTTTAAAACAGTTATTATCAAATAATAAGATGATGTCACGATTCAATAATAGTTATCGTATTTTATTTTAAATTAAAAATACATTTTAAACTTAATCGACTATTTATCACAAACATTGCAATGCTTGCTCACTATTTTATAAACGTTTTATGCATACTTCTCTGCATAATTTTGACGCAAACACTAGCAAAGGAAAAGCCGGCTGCCAATCGCAACCGACTTGTTACATCATTGATTCAATATCCATCTAAAGCGTATCATCGCCTGCAACTCTTTTAGATCATGCGAATTACATCATTGATCTAACATCCATCTAAAGCGACTGATACGGCCGCAGCTTAAATGTCATTGCGAATTACATCATTGATCTAACATCCATCTAAAGCCTCGTAACTGCATTTATCGCATTTTGTGCTGCGAATTACATCATTGATCTAACATCCATCTAAAGCTTAGGCCCAACCGCGATTCTTGGCTTGGTAGCGAATTACATCATTGATCTAACATCCATCTAAAGCTCCGCCATAGTTTACCTCCTTTCTGTTAGTGCGAATTACATCATTGATCTAACATCCATCTAAAGCAGATTATCTCAATCAATTAGGTATTGTCTGGCGAATTACATCATTGATCTAACATCCATCTAAAGCGCCATTCGCTAATTGATTTAGTTTTAGGTTGCGAATTACATCATTGATCTAACATCCATCTAAAGCTAAATGCCTTAAAATCAAGGTTTGATGATTGCGAATTACATCATTGATCTAACATCCATCTAAAGCGGGCAAAAGGACTGGCTGAGTTGGCGTTAGGCGAATTACATCATTGATCTAACATCCATCTAAAGCGCAATCAGTAAACGCCTTGGCCACACCAGTGCGAATTACATCATTGATCTAACATCCATCTAAAGCTAAGCCGGTGGAACTCGCGCGACCTGGCCAGCGAATTACATCATTGATCTAACATCCATCTAAAGCTTGGTGTCAGAATCTCGTTGTGGGTCAATGGCGAATTACATCATTGATCTAACATCCATCTAAAGCCCGGCCTGATCAAGCTTGCCCTTAATCGTGGCGAATTACATCATTGATCTAACATCCATCTAAAGCGAGATCGGTGTGCCGTTGAGCACCAACCGAGCGAATTACATCATTGATCTAACATCCATCTAAAGCAATACAAGACAAAAAATAGAAATAATTCTGGGCGAATTACATCATTGATCTAACATCCATCTAAAGCCTGTCCCACCGGCTATGACTGCAGCTTGATGCGAATTACATCATTGATCTAACATCCATCTAAAGCCGAGTATGATCTCTGGGCTGATGGGGTTAAGCGAATTACATCATTGATCTAACATCCATCTAAAGCAGCTGATACAGCTTGCCGACGCGGTTGTAGGCGAATTACATCATTGATCTAACATCCATCTAAAGCTAGATGCATTTGTCATGACCGGTCGCGATGGCGAATTACATCATTGATCTAACATCCATCTAAAGCCTTGCGGCGTTGCGTCTTTCATTAATTTTTGCGAATTACATCATTGATCTAACATCCATCTAAAGCCGTAAGCTTCGCCAGTCTTGGCATTGCGGAGCGAATTACATCATTGATCTAACATCCATCTAAAGCTAAATAGGTTGACGTTTACCAGGATCTTGAGCGAATTACATCATTGATCTAACATCCATCTAAAGCCGACTACATCTATCACGCAGATACGCATCGGCGAATTACATCATTGATCTAACATCCATCTAAAGCGCACCGATCATCAACTACCAGATGATACTGGCGAATTACATCATTGATCTAACATCCATCTAAAGCGGCCACTGCGCTAGTAACACGCACGTTGTAGCGAATTACATCATTGATCTAACATCCATCTAAAGCACGAGATACGTACACGGGTGTACACTGCCAGCGAATTACATCATTGATCTAACATCCATCTAAAGCAAAAAGGAATGCCCTCGGCAGAGTCAGTCGGCGAATTACATCATTGATCTAACATCCATCTAAAGCACTTCTTATGCCCCCATATCGTGCATTAAGGCGAATTACATCATTGATCTAACATCCATCTAAAGCACAACATCATGACCGGCAAGCCAGTACGCAGCGAATTACATCATTGATCTAACATCCATCTAAAGCTTAGCCTGATCAACAAACCAAAGCTTTTGCGCGAATTACATCATTGATCTAACATCCATCTAAAGCAAACGGCGGTTGGGTAATCGCACCACATGCGCGAATTACATCATTGATCTAACATCCATCTAAAGCGGGTCATAACAGTGTAGTGCACATCCCCATGCGAATTACATCATTGATCTAACATCCATCTAAAGCTATGGCGTGATGATAATATAGAAGTTTACAGCGAATTACATCATTGATCTAACATCCATCTAAAGCACTTAGATTCGATTTCAGCCTTAATTTCGCGCGAATTACATCATTGATCTAACATCCATCTAAAGCTAGGAGGAGATTTTTATGGAAGGATCCGTTGCGAATTACATCATTGATCTAACATCCATCTAAAGCGGACAGTGTGGGACACTTCCTGGACAGTAAGCGAATTACATCATTGATCTAACATCCATCTAAAGCGGAAGCTGATGAAGAAAGGCCCGCACCATAGCGAATTACATCATTGATCTAACATCCATCTAAAGCTATCGGGTGGCGAGTTATCGTGAGCGCTTAGCGAATTACATCATTGATCTAACATCCATCTAAAGCATTCACTACGAGCGATTCTCTACTCACAGTGCGAATTACATCATTGATCTAACATCCATCTAAAGCCTGTCATGCAGTCTGGTTCAGTCAAAAGGTTGCGAATTACATCATTGATCTAACATCCATCTAAAGCACCGCGCGTATCAGCTGTGCGACAAACTGAGCGAATTACATCATTGATCTAACATCCATCTAAAGCGGCGCAGACTTTCCAGAATCCTGGCGAGTGGCGAATTACATCATTGATCTAACATCCATCTAAAGCCGGATTTGATCATAGCACCACCGAGCTACAGCGAATTACATCATTGATCTAACATCCATCTAAAGCAAAGCGAAGTGCTGTAACAAACCCCGGATTGCGAATTACATCATTGATCTAACATCCATCTAAAGCCGCCATTGGTCATCCACACTTCGGCAGTGTGCGAATTACATCATTGATCTAACATCCATCTAAAGCCGTTGTTTTCTAATCAAAAACTAACGATTTAGAGATGCCAATCAACGAAATCTTCATCAATCCAATAAACATAGGCGTTTTGATAATACGCACGCTGTTGCTTTTCTGAGAATTCCAATAGAAAGACTGCGAGACCACTTTCTTCAACCAACTGAAGAAAAGCCTTAAATTGTTCTGGCAACAAAAAATTAGCGATGTTCTTCATTGCCAGAACGCAACAGTCATTCAACTCTAAATGAATATTTAAATCATTTTTTATTATATCATATGGTGTCGCATTTGCACCGCTGATCAAATGTGGGCGGGCATATTTGTATAATCTTTGAAAGCCGTCATCAAGGCTGACTTCCAAGGGTAAATCAACTGAAAACAGCGTATCTTGAATGGCTGTCAACAATTCTTGCTGCTTAGTAAGCAATTGCTGTCTTTGATCAACCGTCAATTCATTGCTGATTTTTTTAATCAAAGCTGAGCCATACTTATCCATTAAATCAGGCGCTGAAGACAGATCTGCATCCCAACATAAAGCTGTCGACAGATTCAGCTCCGAAAAATCATCAGCAATTAAACGAAGCAAATCATTCTTTCCTGCCAGTGCTTGTGCCATTTCAAAATAAACGTTCTGGTTATTGGTCATCAATACGGTTACACGACCATTTTCAAGTTCCATTGGCTGATGAGCTGCATATATCAAGTTCATAATACAATCGTCCTTTTCGAGGTATTTCTAACATCCTGTACTTTCTTGCCCCGCAAAAAATGCATGTCATTATACTGCTTTTCCGTCATCATAAATGTCTGAACTAATCCCTCGTCAGGCAGAAAGGCTTTGATTCGCTGCTCCATGAAATTAGCTGACTGCCGACTAACGCATACTCGCGCATAAACCGAATATTGAATCATTAAAAAGCCTTCTTGAATCAGCCTCTTATGGAATTTTCGGTATTCCCGCCGCTGTTTACTGGTTTCTACTGGCAGGTCAAACATTACCATTAAGCGCATCATTCGGTACCTCACTTGTAAATTCCACCTCGATTCTCGTTTCATCTTTGTCACCACTTAAGTAATTTAGACAGTCAGTTACATACCGAGAAATCGCATTGCGTAAAATTTCTTTTTTACCGTTAAAAAGAATCTCGATATTCATGCAATCAATCAAACCGATTTTTACTTCTGGCGTCAGCTCACGAAACTTTTGCCCAGCAACCCAGTAATCAATGATTGGTCGAAAGGGTTCCATCAGGTCAGAGCCTAAATTAAAATGATTGGCTTGATTACGATGATGGATCCCCAGTTCCGTCAAATAACCATTGCCAGCAATTATGCGATTGGTTTCAGACAATAAAATCGAATAGCCATAATCTAACGCGGCATTGATCGCACTGCCATTGTGCCTTGAAAAGTCATCATCATAAAGTAACGGAAAATACTTTCTGGCAACGACGGCCTCGCGATTGGTCTCATCACCAACCTCTAGTTGATCCAGTTCATTTTGCAGGCACTCAACATTCTTATGAAAACATTTTAAAACCGAAATCTGATTGTTGATCTTGGCAGCCACAATCTTCGTCCATAAGACATCCTTGCGCTGCTGCTGCCAATTAAACTGATTTTCCAACACCTTGCAGTCACGATTCGCGGATTGATAACCATTCACCTCGCCAATTGGCTGATGAGCATGATCAACAAATATCACCTTAACATTGTTCTTTACCAAGGCACTGATTAAAGCCGAAGTAATCACTGCCTGTGTCGTACTTACCATCAGCAGCACCATATCATCAAGTGGTATTTCACTGGTGCCATCCATCGTTTGCACCACCATTAGGCCAGCTGAATAGGACATTTTTGCATGCTGAGTTACAATGACCGACCGCCATCCCATAAATACTCCTCCTTGCTAATTTAAAAATTTAAGGTTATACTATATTTGTTGGGTAGCTCCCAACAGGAATAACATCATTGATTTAACATCCAGAGTTAAAGTCAAACAATGCATTTTGCAAAGTTATTTCTTCTGACCCATTTATTAATGGGCGATACATATTAAAAAGGAATGGTTCACCATCGATGAGCCATTCCTTTTCTTTTTGCTACAGATCTTTCAACAAAACTTCTCTGCTAAACAAGCCCGTTGGTGATTGATATACTAATTTTGCATTTTCTGATAATTCAATACCAGATTGTGACTGTAATTGCCCAAATGGAGTCGACATTCCCAGACACTTCAAATCTGTTTTAGCCGCATTGGCATGCAAACCGCTCAATATGTTGATTATAGCCTCGGATTTGCCAATTGCCGTCTTCTTGTTGTTTTCAAACTGTGAAAAGGTTGGCAGCTTCAGATATTTATCTCGACCAGCATTTAGTTTTTCACGGAATTTATTTTTATCATACAGCGTAAAGTATTGGTTGACCTGGCCAAGAATATCATCATAAAGCATCGTCATCCGTTCATCAGCTTCATCAGGATGTTTTCTGACGTATTCAAAATTATTAGCTAACGTTTCTAATGAATGATCGCTTAAGACCAGCTGCTTGGCATTATGCTGATATGCAGCACTCCCCAGCGTAAATTTGGTATCCCCGTCAATGACTAACTGATTATAGCGAACACAAGGAACCAGCACGTCAAAGTCTTTTACCACAGCTTCCTTTAATCCGGTTTTACGGTTCTTTTTAAACGAAGTGAAGTTCCGCGATAAAACATCGTGCAAGGTCTGCATATACTGCTCATGACCTTCTTGTTCAGCCATCTTCAGTCGCTGCAGCATTCTGACCGGTACGCTGACAACCTTATACTTAGGCTTTTTACCGTTAACGCGAACGATTGCCATATAAGCAGCAACCTCATTGGTATAAGCACCATAGATATCGACCGGTTTATCGTCCTTAATGCCAATTGGTGCTGAGATCTTATCAATCTGCGCAGCTGGAAGAATCGTTGCTCCATAGAGTTGTCCGTGCTGAGTATAGACGGCTTTAGAAATCAGCATATATTTGAAATGCTGAATCTTGGATACATAATCGCTCAGCCAGTCGACATCCACGATTTTTTCCTTGGTTTCCGGATTTACCGCGGTTCCACTATTGTATTGATCTTTTTCCAAGTCATGAAAAAGATTGACTGAGCGCAACCGTTTCAAATCATCGGCATAGATTTTGGCATAGTCACCATAGACAAACATCGGCCGCAGTTTTGGATAGCGCTGATACAGATAATGGCCAGCAAACGCCGTCAAATAAGCATCAACAGCGTGGTGATAGTCATTTACGTCACGTACTTTATAAAGGTTGAACTTTTCACGCAATTGCTTGGTAAGCTCGGCCCGCGTTTCGATCACGGCACTGTCTGGGTAAAGCGAACCAAAAATATTGGCTGCCAACTTGATGATTTGGCGCGTCTCCACCAACTGACGATGAACAAATCCCTGCATCTGATACTTGTCAACCTGTTCTGGATCGGTCGTCAGATTAAGATACTTGCGATTACTGATCAGCTGGCTTTCTTTAAGCTGCTTCCAAAAGGCCCGCATTTTGGCTCCATAAAGCTTTGCCGGTACTCGATCCGACTTAGCTGCGTTTTCAGATTTCTTAACCAAGACCCGGTTATCCAAAGAATTATCCTTCAAGAATGATTGTGGCAAAATGTGATCAATCTCGTAATGCGTGCTGATCTCATCGATATTGATTGGCGTGCCATCATACATATCACGACCAGCCTGGGTAAAGTAGAGATAATAGCGATCGTTCAAATCCTTGACGTTTCCCAATTCTTCAAGCAGATTGGTTTGCTTGACCAGTTTTTCGGCCGTTTCATGATAAAGCTTTTCAATGCTGCGCCGCCGACTGTTCTTCAATTCCTTGTTGCGATCCTCATTACGAGCAAACTCAATTGAAATCGATGCTGGGGTATTGCCAACCGCCTTGACTACATCAGCAACGACTTTGACAACCTGGCGAATTGCTTTTTTATTTTGAGGCGATGTATACGCGTCAGCCAAAATATCATCAACGACTTCTAATGGTGCCTTATCAGCGTCTTGCAGCAGCTGCTGATTAAGTTCAGTAATTTGTTCTTCAAAGACTGGTTGATGCACAATCTGCATAAAGTTTTTGTTGGTATCCCACATTAGATCAATAATACGTTGACCATTTTCATCAGTGATACCCGTTAACAGTTTCTTGGAGAGTCTCCCCCATCCCTGATAACGTTTCCGAACCAATTTTTCTCTTTGCTCGTTGGTCAGCCATTGGATTTCTTGCAGTTTGACGCCGTAAATCTCACTATCCTCAAATACTGTTGACCATTCAATAATCTTTTCAATATCATCGCGATAGTTTAAATCATCAACGCGGTCTCCAAGTATCTTAGACATATCAATATAGGTACCAAGACTTGAATTAAAGCTGCGGCCATTCGACAGCCCTTCGATTTTCGGCTTAGTCAACGTTGGTTCGTGAACCGTCAAGAAATTTGTCAAAGTCTTAAGATTAACTGTTTTACGTTTCTGAAACAGATCCGTATAGATGGCTTGCTTTAGGGATGGCTGCAGCTTACGACCGTTCACACGAATATTATTCAGTTCGTTTAAGACCGTAAATTTTTGGTACAGCAGGCTTGATGCCGGCAAAACGTCCTCGCTTAACAAATAAGTGTCCTTATTCGTCATCCGTTTGATAAAATTATTGGCCGATTTCTCACGATCAATCTTTTCATCAAAATTCCATGGCGTAATCTTGCCAGCTTTTTTTCTGACTGCCCATGCAAAAGAGGCCTTGGACGTCTTTTGTTGATCAGCCAAAGTAATCATTGGTCCAACGTAATATGGAACACGGAAGCTGACTAACTGATCGAGCTTGTATTTGGCATTTTTGATATTCTTTTCAACTGGATTTGGTTCTGCCAGCCAAGGATAATATTCTTTTTGATTTTCAATTATTTGATCAAGCTCTTGTTGATGCATTTGGTGCGGAATTACACCGTTTGCAGATGTCCGTTGTTTCGGCAGGTAGTCGCCAGCCTCGATCTCGCCTTTAATCTTTTGTCCCAGGTCAGACTTGTCCATCAACTTTTTCAAATCTTTGGTAAAGTCAAATTTGCTGTCTTTAGGAATCTGGCCAATGTATTCAGCATAAAGATGATCGAGCTGCTCACGAGTTTTTTTATCACAAGCAGCACCATAAGCCTTTAATTCTTTTAACTGACGGCGATGCTTGTAGTAACGGTTCAGCATCGATGCCGAAACGGTTTCGCCATTGGGTACGATTTCATTGAGCATGATCTGAGAATACAACAATGACAGTTGATTAATCAGCTCCATCTGGTAATCATCCAGCTCTTCGGCAATCTGCATCAACTGATCATCACTGTTTTCCGTACTCATATCCAGCGTCTGGTCAAGATTGTTTTGCAGGATCAAGCCGACCTTTGCCTTATATCCCAAGATTAATTTACTGATTTCACGAGCCGTTTGCTGATGCGCTTTAACGATCTCCTTATCAGTCCCATCTTCAATCAATGGCAATAGTTTGGCAGCAGCCTTTTGACGATCAAGCTTCTTTTGCTTGGTATCCAATAAAAGCTTTCCCAATTCGTCTACCTTGGTCAAGTCAATCTGAAATGGGGCGATTGGCTGTACTTGACGGAATAAGTCATTTAGCATCTCAAACGATTTATTGAAATCAATTTGATCGGCTTTAAACTTGTCAACACTTGTATTATTTAAAAAATTTCCGCGGTACTTAACGATATGGTGAACAGCCAGATATATTTCACGTAGATCAAACTTACGCTTTTCATTCATCAGTGCATACCGCAACTGGTAAATGTTAAAGACTGGAAAATCTGCTGCCTTTTCAGCTGGCATTTCTTTGCGCATTTGAATCAGCGTAGGATATCCATTTCCATTCACTGTGGCTTCTTGATCTGGAAACAGCAATTTCCCCATAAATTCTTGATTTTTAGCAGGATCTTTTGCCGAGATATCAGATTGCTTAAGTCTTGCCAAAAAATTAGGATCTACTTCTGCTAAATATGGCGCAAAAAATTCATCCAAAAACTGAAGGCGCCAGCGACGTCGACTCAAGCGGCGCCGGGCCGTTCGAAAACCGCGTCGATCTGCTGCCGTTTCCCCCTCTTTAAAAGTCCGGACGCCGATTGCATTTTTACCTTTAACGCGCAGCAATGAAAAATGATCATCAATTGCGGTCCAACCGATTGAATTGGTACCAATATCCAAACCAAGATGATATCTACGCAATTCTTGCTTTGAACTACTCATCGTAATTAACTCCTCCTGTACAACATTTTAATCAGCTATAAGCCCCCTTTATTAAAGGCAGCTTAACTGCTATCTTCTATTTTCCACCATTACCCGGCTATTAAGCACTTTTTTCAAAAATTTTTTCGATTTTTTTGAAATCATCCAAATGACAGCGCTAAGTTTCTAAAGATTTATTGTTAAGAAACAATTATTTTTTCCTAGTAAGCACATCACTAATCAAGGGCCTAATATGATAATTCACATTAATACCTATCACCATGTCATCTCACGGAATTGCAACCAGGATCTATTAAAAGCTTTTTTCTATTCCATAATCTTTTTAGTGATAAACTGTTTATCAAAGAAGAAAAAATCGTTGACTTAATCTTTGGCTTCACTAACCAACCTTTTCAACATTTCCACTGAATCTGCTTAATTGCCTTTCTAACTATAGAAATTAAATATGTAATTAGGAAAGAAAACTATGAAAAACTCTGAATATAAAGCCCTACATGATTTACCCAAAAAGACCAAATCTACTCACCTGCTTTGCGCAGCCAATGGTCAACAGGCTAATTATGATGGTTTTGCATTGCTGGAACCATCGAATACCTTTAAAGTTATCCAAAATAGAAAGGGTCATCGGCGAACTAATTGCCTTAGCTACATGTTGTTTCATCACAAAAGCGAAAAAATGATCCGTATCGACTTAAACGGAAAACCGCATGAAGGCGTTGTGACACCACATGTACATATTTTTGATGACCAGCATCAAAATGGGCAGCATGCAATTCCACTAACTAATTTGGTGAATTATAATTGTACTGATGAGATTGTTACATCGCTTATGGAATTTCTTAAATACAATAACTTTGAAATCAGTGATATCACTATTGAACAACCATTGATTTAGTAAAGAAGGTGAAATAAATGAATACCGTTAAATTGTTAGATAATTATTTTGAATGGTTAAAAAAAGGATATACGATTAATCATTTAGGAAAATGCGATGAAATAGTTACCCCTTTTGTCGATGATATAAACGATAACATCACTATTTATGTCGAGGAAGTATCCGACAAGCAAATAATGCTGACAGATGACGGCTATACTATCACCAATCTGGAATTCATGGGTATTAAGCTCACCCCAACCAGAAGACGTCTAATAGATTCAGTGTGCCAACAATTCCATATCAAAATAATTGAAGATGAAACTTTATCAATTGTCGGCACTCCCAAAGAATTTCCAATTATGAAATATCAATTGACATCTGCCATCTTACGAATTAACGATATTTCATTCACCCAAAAAGAAAATGTTAAAAGCTTTTTTGCCGAGGACGTTTTAAATTACTTTGATACTAATAATTTTGGCGGTTTGCCAACCTCAGTTAAAGGGCAAAGCGGCGTAGAGTATAAATTTTTGTACGCTTTACCTAAACGTAAAGATAAACCGCTAATCCTTTTTAATATTCAGAATAATATTTCTGCAAACGAAATAATGCTTGATGCATTTAAACACAACGACATCAAAAAATCCGCCAATCTACCTAATATGTATGCGCAAAGTCGTTATGTCGTTATATTTAATGAAAAGCAAAAAAATATTAGTGAAAAAGCGGCAAAAATTGCCCAGGCCTATGACATTGACGTTATCTCCTGGGAAAATAAAGCTGCATTAGCTGAACTAAAAAACTAAAAAATCCCTAACCTTTTATAAACATAGAAGATTGGTATTAATTTCTGCACGTAAACCGAACACACGTTTATTAAGAAGAGATGGATCTGCTCGTAAATTATTAGAAAAAATGGGAAACCCATCACTCCCATGTCGATCAAATACATGTCTGATCGAATTCATGCAAAGTCAGGTTTCCCATTTAATTTTATCGTTGGCAAAAGCCCCAAAAATTGGTCTAGCTTTAGCCACGCCTAAAACACAAATGCCGTCATAGCTACTTCTTCTTTTCGTCGATTTCCTCATCGGTCTTCAAAACTGCCATGAAGGCTTCTTGTGGGACCTCAACGCGCCCAACTGCCTTCATCCGCTTCTTACCGCGCTTCTGCTTGTCCAAAAGCTTGGCCCGCCGATCAGGATCCCCAGTATGAATCCGTGCCGTAACGTCCTTGCGGTAAGCCTTGATATTGGTCCGTGCAATGATCTTGGAACCAATGGCGGCTTGAATTGGAATTTCAAAGTTTTGCCGCGGAATAATCTTCTTGAGCTTGGTCGTGATTTCGCGTCCCCGTTCTTCGGCAAAGTCGCGGTGCGCAATGAAGCTTAAGGCATCGACCTTGTCACCGTTAAGCAGGATGTCGATCTTAACCAGGTCACTGACGCGATAGTCATCAATCTCATAATCCAGTGACGCATAACCATGCGTGGAACTCTTCAGCTTATCAAAGAAGTCAAAGATGATTTCGGACAACGGAATATGATAGATCACATTGACCCGCGTCTCGCTCAGATATTCCATCGTGTCAAACTCGCCCCGCTTGCGTTGGCAAAGCTCCATAACTGGGCCGACATAATCATTTGGCACCATGATTGACGCTTTAACGTAAGGTTCTTTAATATCCTTGATAGAAGAAGTATCTGGCATTTCAGCGGGGTTTTCCACTTCCTTCATCGTGCCGTCATGCAGATCGACATGATAGGTTACGGAAGGCGCCGTGGTAATCAGGTCCAGATTGAATTCTCGTTCCAGACGCTCTTGAACGACATCCATATGCAAAAGTCCCAAGAAACCGCAGCGGAACCCAAAGCCCAATGCTTGTGAGGATTCTGGCTCAAACGTCAAGGCCGCGTCATTAAGCTGCAGTTTTTCCAAGGCATCCCGCAGATCGTTGAACTTGGCGTTGTCGGTTGGATAAAGCCCCGCGTAAACCATTGGCGTCATTTGACGATAGCCGGCTAATGGCTTGTCAGTTGGGTGCTTGGCATCAGTAACCGTATCACCAACTCGCGTATCCTTAATGTCTTTAATGGCCGCGGTAATATAGCCAACGTCACCAGCCATCAGAAAGTCGCGGGCCAGTGGCTTAGGCGAGTTGATCCCGACTTCAGCGACTTCATATTCAGTACCAGAGTTCATCAGTTTGATGCGGTCGCCCTTCTTGACGGTTCCTTCAAAGACACGGACGCTCAAGACCACGCCGCGATAGTCATCGTACTTGGAATCAAAAATCAGTGCCTTTAGCGGAGCCGTCAGATCACCAGTTGGCGCTGGTACTTCGGCAACGATTTTTTCCAGCACCTTTTCAACGCCCAGACCGGTTTTAGCACTGACGTCACAGGCATCGCTGCAGTCCAGACCGATTTCTTCTTCGATCTGCTTTTTCGTTCCCGCAACGTCAGCGGAAGGCAGATCGATTTTATTGATAACTGGCAGGATCTCCAAGTCGTTGTCCAATGCCAGATAAACATTGGCCAGCGTCTGTGCTTCAACCCCCTGCGTCGCGTCAACAACCAGAATAGCTCCTTCACAGGCTGCCAAAGAGCGTGAAACCTCATAGGAAAAGTCGACGTGCCCTGGTGTATCGATCAAATGGAAAATGTAGTCTTCACCGTCTTTGGCATGATAGGTCAGCGCCACGGCATTTAATTTGATGGTAATGCCACGCTCCCGTTCCAATGGCATGTCATCAAGGATCTGGGCCTTCATTTCCCGCTTAGAGATCGAATCCGTCATTTCCAGGATCCGGTCCGCCAGCGTGGATTTCCCATGGTCAATATGGGCGACAATCGAAAAGTTCCGAATGTGCTTTTGGCGTTCTTTCATTTCTTCAAGATTCATTGATTTTTTGTGCTCACTTTCTGCGTTAAATGTCTATCTACCAGTATATCAAATCCCGTTGGCAACTCAAACTGGGTCGGTGCAAATATCGAAAAAAGAGCAATTCGCCGCGTGTCGCAGCGTCTTGCTCTTTATATCTTTAGGCTTATTTTTCTTCAAAGCGATCCTTGAGCTTATCAAAGAAACCGCCCTTGTAGCCGGCAACATGTTCGCCACTGGCTTCAGCAAAGGCCAGCATTGCTTCTTTTTGCCGCTTGTTAAGATTCTTAGGCGTCTTAACGTGAACCGTCACATGCTCGTCGCCGTTGCCATTGCCATTGATGTGCGGTACCCCTTTGCCGCGCAGCCGGAATGAGGTTTCTGATTCCGTACCAGCCGGGATCTTTAAGTCAACATCGCCATGTACGGTCTTGACCTTGATCTTATCACCCAATGCGGCTTGTGCAAACGAGATATCCTGATCAACGTAGATCGTGGAGCCATCCCGTTTAAAGTCGCGGCTTGGCGTTACCGTAAAGACGATGTACAGATCACCATATGGGCCGCCATTGGTTCCTGCCTCGCCCTGGTGCTGCAGACGCATCTGCTGGCCATCATCAATCCCAGCTGGCACCTTGACCTTGAGCTTGTGCTTTTCTTGAATATGACCTGAGCCATGGCACTTGTCACATTGATCTTCAGGCTTGATTTCCTTACCGGTACCATGACAGGTTGGGCAGACGGTCTGAGACTGCATCATTCCCATCATCGTTTGCCGCCGCTGCATCACAACCCCGGAACCGCCACAGGTATGACAGGTCGAAGGCGACTTGCCCGGCTTGGCGCCTGAACCGTGGCAGACGTCGCATTCAGCTTCCCGATCGTACTTAATCGTAGTTTCCTTGCCAAAGATGGCATCCATAAAGTCCAGCGTCATGTTGTACTGCAGATCGCGTCCCTGGCGAGGTGCCGTGGGGTCGCGACGAGCACGGCCGCCACCAAACAGATCGCTGAAGATATCGCCAAAATCGCCAAAGCCGCCTTGACTGAAACCGCCCTGACCGAAGCCGCCGAAGCCTTGACCGCCACCAAAGCCGCCTTGAGGGCCAGCGGAGCCAAACTGATCATATTGAGCCCGTTTCTGCTGATCATGCAGTACTTCATAGGCTTCATTGATTTTTTTGAATTTTTCTTCGGCTCCCGGCTCATGGTTGACGTCTGGATGATACTTAGCCGCCAGCTTCCGATAGGCCCGATTGATTTCAGCGTCTGAAGCATCCTTTTTGACGCCTAAAATGTCGTAATAGTTTTTCTCTGCCATTTAAATCCCTCGCAACGCAATTTTTCTCTCTTACTTTATAGCATAGTCACGATAAATAAGCAAAAGCCAAAGTCCGTTAGGGGGGCTTTGGCTTTTTGCTTATCTAAATCGGCTTCGGCTGACTGGCCTACTTGTTGTCGTCATCGTTGACTTCAGTAAAGTCGCCATCAACGGTCTTGCCGTCGCCCTTGCCGTTATTGTTGTCAGCACCGCCATTGTTGCCGTCAGTACCATTTTGTTGGTTTTCTTGTTGAGCTTGTTGGTAGAGCTTGACTGCCAAGTCTTGAACGATCTTGTTTAATTCGTCCTTCTTGGTCTTCATCGCATCGAAGTCCTTGGCATCCTTAGCCTTTTGCAGAGCATCGCGAGCGTCCTTGGCCTTCTTGATCTCATCTTCAGAAACCTTGCCGTCAAGTTCCTTAATGGTCTTGTCGGTTTGGAAGATCAGCTGGTCGGATTCATTCATCAGATCAACTTCTTCTTTCTTCTTCTTGTCGGCTTCAGCGTGTTCTTCAGCGTCCTTGCGCATCCGTTCGATTTCTTCATCAGACAGACCAGAGTTGGACTTGATCGTAATGTTTTGCTTCTTGTGCGTACCTTGGTCTTCGGCAGAAACGTTAACGATCCCGTTCTTGTCGATGTCAAAGGTAACCTTGATTTGAGGAACGCCACGTGGTGCAGGTGGAATATCCGTCAGTTGGAAGTTGCCAAGCGTCTTGTTGTCGGCTGCCATTGGACGTTCACCTTGCAGAACATGGATATCAACGGCTGGTTGGTTGTCAGCGGCCGTGGAGAAAATCTGACTCTTAGAAGTTGGGATCGTCGTGTTGCGGTCGATCAGCTTCGTCATTACCCCACCCATGGTTTCAATACCAAGGGAAAGCGGCGTAACATCAAGCAAAACAACGTCCTTAACGTCACCAGTCAGAACCCCACCTTGAATGGCAGCCCCCAGCGCAACGGCTTCATCAGGGTTGATGGAGTGGTTTGGTTCCTTGCCAGTCAAGTCCTTAACCAGTTCTTGAACGGCTGGAATCCGCGTTGAGCCACCGTTTAAGATAACTTCATCAATGTCGTTGAAGTCCAAGCCAGCATCATGCAGAGCGTTCATAACTGGCTGCTTGGTCTTTTCAACCAGGTCGTTGGTTAGTTGGTTGAACTTAGCCCGCGTCAGCGTTTGGTCCAGGTGTACCGGCTGACCGTCTTTTTGCGCGATAAATGGCAGGTTGATTTCAGCGGATTGTGAGCTGGAAAGTTCCTTCTTAGCCTTTTCAGCAGCATCCTTCAGCCGTTGCAGAGCCATCTTGTCTTGAGACAGGTCAATGCCTTGTTCAGCCTTGAAGCCATCGATCAGCCAATCCATAATCTTTTGGTCAAAGTCGTCACCACCCAGATGAGTGTCACCAGAAGTAGAGAGAACTTGGAAGACGCCATCGCCCAGTTCAAGGATGGAAACGTCGAACGTACCACCACCAAGGTCATAAACCAGGATCTTTTCGTCTTTGTCTTTCTTGTCCAGACCATATGCCAGTGAGGAAGCAGTTGGTTCGTTAATGATCCGCTTAACTTCCAGACCAGCAATCTTACCGGCATCCTTGGTAGCTTGACGCTGAGCATCGTTGAAGTAGGCTGGAACCGTGATAACGGCTTGAGTTACCGTATCGCCAATGTAGTCTTCAGCGTACTTCTTGATGTATTGCAGGATCATTGCCGAAATTTCTTGTGGCGTGTACTTCTTGCCATCAACGTCAACCGTGTAGCCTGGTTCGCCCATGTGACTCTTGATTGAAGTAATGGTGTTTGGGTTGGTGATTGCTTGGCGCTTAGCCGTTTCACCGACTTGAACCTCGCCATTCTTGAACGATACGACAGAAGGAGTCGTCCGGCCACCTTCTGGGTTGGTAATAATCTTAGGTTCGTTACCTTCCATAACGGCAACGGCGGAATTAGTGGTACCAAGGTCGATACCGATAATCTTATTGCTTGCCATAAATGTTTTCCCTCTTTTTATATTGGTTTATCTAAGTTATTGTGCAACAACGACCATTGAAGGACGCAGCACCCGATCCTTCATTTCATAGCCAGCCTGCAGAACCTGAACAATGGTGTCAGCTTTTTGATCATCCGAAGCTGGCGCGGTTTGAACCGCCTGATGCTTGGTCGGATCAAAAGGCGTGCCCGGCTCAGCTGGAATCTCAACAATCCCATGGTCCTTGAGCGCCTTTTCCAAGTGGTCGTGAACCATTTGAATGCCCTTCTTGAACTCTTGGGCCTGCTTGTCATCCAGTTGAGTTGCCAAGGCCCGTTTCAAGTTGTCCAAAACAGGCAGGATGTCTTTAGCTAGTCCTTGACCATCATACTTGATCAATTGCGCGCGTTCTTTTTTAAAGTGGTTGTTCATATTTTGAATTTCCGCTTGCGCCCGCAGATACTGGTCGTCTTTTTCATCCAGCTGCTTTTTCAGATCGGCAATCTGCTGCTTGAGCGCGGCAGTTGGATCTTCCTTGGCAGCTGACTTGGCATCCTTGGCTTCTTCGGCATTCTTAGCCGTTTGGTCAGCCGCAGTCTGTTCAGCTGCTTGAGCCGCCTTTTCTTCCTTGGCAGCTGCTGATTTCTTTTCAGCCATCGAACCCCTCCTATAAATCGTAATAATTGTGATAGTAGTCGAGCAGTCGTTTAGCCAGCTCGCGTCTGAACGCGTCAACCAGACCAATCGTCCGCGAATAAGGCATCCGCGTTGGCCCCAGCACGGCGATAATGCCCTTGCCGTATTGGTTGACGTCGTAGGTAGCGGTGATCAGACTGTAGTCGTTGAGCACCTGGTTGTCGGCAATCTCACTGCCAATCTTGACGTTGACCCCATCATTTGGCGAGTCGGCGTCAATGATACTTGACAGATTATCGCTTTGATCGAGCAGTCCATACAATGCCCGCAGCGCCTGTGGATTCTGCCGATCAGAATAGCCGAGAATGTTGAGCCGGCCGCCGACGAAGTATTTTTCGCGAGCAGCCTGCCCCAATACGCTGTCAAAGATCTGCAGAAAGCCGTCGGGACTATGCAGATACTGACTAACCTTTAATGGAATGTCAGTCTGCAGATGCTTAACAACCGTGACCAGCGGCAAGCCTACCAGCTGGTCATTGATCAAGCGTACCACGGCCTCCAAAGCCTGCGTATCCAGATTCTTAGGCAAGGTGAATGATTGACTCTCCACCTCGCCACTATCCGTAACCAGAATGGCAATAACTTTTTGATTCCCCAACGGCACCAAGCGAAAACCGCTCAAGTGCACGTCTTTTTGTTCTGGTTTCAGCGTAAACGCCGTGTAAGACGTCAGCGCTGAAAGAATATCGGCTGAATGCGAAACGATCTCATCAATCTTGTGAAAATCGGCACCCAATGAATTTTGGATTACCATCAGATCACTGTCGGTAACGGCTGCCGGATCAAGCAGATGGTCAACGTAATAGCGATAGCCCTGCTTGGAAGGAACGCGACCAGAACTGGAATGCTCTTTTTTCACGAAGCCTTCTCGCTCCAGAACCGCCATTTCGTTGCGGATCGTGGCTGAACTGACCTTAATTGGGAGCTTGTCAGCCAAAACCTTGCTGCCGACCGGTTGACCAGTCGCCGTATATTGACGTACAATCGCTTGCAGGATTTGCTTTTGACGCTGTGTTAGCATTGGCATCACTTCCTTTTAGCACTCTAACTGCCTAAGTGCTAAACACAATTTATAATATACCAACCCCACCGATAAAAGTCAACAATAGTCAAACTTTTTTTCGATAAAAATGTCAAGATTAGTCAAAAGCCGCTGCCTCTTGATTATCAAGAAAGCGTCCTCAAGCAAAGGAGTTACCTATGAACGAAGAAAACCGCTATGTTCAGCCCCAAAACGCTAAAGAAGCCATGGAGCTGATTCAAAAACTGTTCAACCAGTACCGCAACGCCCCACTGACTGCGGAACTGCTCCAGTACCACAATAATCTGATCATGCGGCTGCAGACCGACATTAAACAAGCAGCCGAAACAGAAGGTCAGACCTCACTTTTAAAGGACCTGCACGAAATGACCGAACTGATGCGCCGCTGGACGACGATCCGGCTCAGCGGGCGTCCATTTGCCGGCAAAATGCGGCATTTCCACTTTACACCAGCCAACGGTCAAAAATTCAAGCGCCAGGTGCACAAAATTGGTGGCAGCAGTGCTCACCGCGCCAGTCGTCATTAAGCTGTCCGGTCAATGGCAAATCAGGTTGCGAGCTGCCAAGCTTGATGCACGGCACACCAACCCGCTGCCTGTTTCATGCCATCCCCATCAGCTCGCGTTTGACTCGTGACAGCGCGGCTTGCCTAAGGGACTGCGAAGGGCTGCGCTTATTGAGCTGCGATGGCATTTTTAGCTGCGTTCACAGTTCTCATAGCGGAAAATTCGCGGCCGGCCCCGTTCACGTGATGGGCGACTGCAAAGTGACATATTCAATGACTTTGGTTGTGTGCCGGCCCCGTTCATTTGATGGGCGACTGACTTTTCCGACCATTTTGATGCTAAATTACCTACGATTCACGTTTTTTTCGTCAATCGTAGGTAATGTATAAAAGATTCTGAGATTTTTACCTACTTTAGGGCATTTTCAAAAAAATAGTAGGTAAAATTGCATATTTTTCGTTTAATCAATCCTGACCAACATCGACTTTACCTACTATTTTAATTTTTTTAAGGATTAGTAGGTAAAGTTAGGGATTCCTAATTCGATATACACCGAAATTTACCTACTATGCATCGCTTTTTTTAATATAGTAGGTAATGAAAACTTTGATTGGCAGATTATGCAGAATTTTATGCAATCGACCCCAACCAGCGTAATCCTGATTCTAACGACCGCTCTTTCCAATCACTTCTGGCAGATAATTTCCAGATTATAACTTCGGGCAAGTCGAACAATGACCAGCTTCCCAAATCAGCCAGTTTGATGCCGCATTCTGCTTAGGCTCGCAAATCAAAAACTTATCAGCCGCGTTCCTTTTCCCGTAGCGAACGCGGTATTTTATTTTCCTGATACGTCTGCCAGACATTGATGCGATCCTTTTCATCCAGCTGCCGAATCACGCGCGCGGGCACGCCGGCTGCCAAAGAATTAGCGGGGACGTCTTTAGTTACCACGGCACCAGCCGCCACGATACTGCCCGCACCAATCGTGACTCCGCCAATAATCGTTGCACTTGAGCAGATCCAGCAATCAGCGCCAATCTTAACTGGTTTGGCGTACTCTAAGTCGTGACGGCCATCTGGATATTCCGTCACCATGCGTTCTTCTTTCAACAGTGGATGACATGGCGTGGCAATCGTGACCCCACTGCCAATCATGACGCCATCGCCTAAAGTAATCGGTGCGTCATCTAAAAAAGTGCAGTTATAGTTGATAAAGCATTCGCGACCAACATGAATATTGCTGCCATACTCACAGTAAAATGGCAAGAAGATGCCCAAATCATTGCCCTTGGCGGAAGGAATCAATTCTTCTTTCAGATGCTCAATCGCAGCCTGATCCGTTATCAAAGTCTGGTTTAAACGCTGACACAGTGCCATCCGTTCCATATGATAAACGCCAAGCTTTGAATCTGATGCATTATACAGTCGACCACTGATCATTTTTTCAAATTCATCCATTGGAATAGATCCTTTCTTAATTGCTGATTAGGTTCTGCCCCATAACCTGACTGCTATTGGCTGACTACATTAATCCCAACTTTAATTATGTCTTTGGCCCATGGCTGCCCGTTTTAAGGCCGCCTGCAGCTGCGGATCAACCGCGTGCAGATACAGGCCGTGCACGCCCCGCGTCAGCAAAACGTTCAATTCGTTGTGCAGCAATTGCTCGCCAAACCTTTGCTTGGAATTGTCTTTCATTGTCCGGCGCTGCACGGCTTTTTTATTGGCGCTGGCGCTAGGATCAAAGACCACCTTGCCATCGCGATACTTCACCGATGGACCGATAACCACGCCGACATGATTGAGGTCAAAGCCCTGGACGGTATAGGTTGAGCCGATTTCCTTGATCGTATGCGGCTGCTCGGCCCAGGAAAGATCATCATAGTTGACGCCGTTTCGCTGCTTTTGTTTGCTCTTTAGCTGCAGGTTCCATGGCATTGACCAGGCGCCTTCGCTTACACACCAGTAGTCGCTGCCATCTTTAGGCTTGCGGTTGCTGGAGTATTCCCAGTCAAACGTGGCGACCATGCGGCTGATGCCATGACCATGATCTTCCGCGTTAAACCGGGCAATGGCTTCCTGCATTGCTTTCGGATCATCAAACACCTGCAGATCATATTGGTCATCTTGCGGGATCGGGAAAATGCGGCGCTGGTCGATAAAATCGCGAATCCAGCGAATCGTTTCGTCAGACGCCGCGATCCGCATTTGATTTTTGAGCCGAATCACCTTATCGCCGGCCAGTCGCTTGATCTGCTGCCAGTCCTCATTTTCCATGATCTCGTCGGCCGTCAGTACCTGTTTGTGATCATAGACTGCCAAAACCACCTTGGCCCGCTGCAGAATATCAAGCAGCTGATTGTCGCCGTGCCCATAATAGCCTTGGTTCCGCTTTGTCCATAAAAGATGCGCCTCATCAATGAAGGCCACGTCGACTTTATGATCTTCATCGTATTTGTTAATAAAGTGAGTTGGCTTGACGACCGTTTCATCATCGCCCACGCCCAGTTTTTTGACGATCTGCCGATAGACCTTGACCTGCTGGGGATGATTGACCATCATTATGGCGTTAAGCTGATCTTGTTTGGCCAGCTCGTAAAAAATGTTGCTCATCAGCACCGTCTTGCCGGCCCCTGCCTCGCCAGTCACCAAAACCAGCTGACCGGTCTGATTTTTAGCCAATGCCTGCTCAACGGTTTTGAGAATCTTTTTCTTGGCCTGATTCTGTTCGTCAGTCAGCTTATTGAACGGTGAGGCCTTAAAGATAGCGGACTTTTCCAGCAGCTGACGTGGCGGAAACAGGTTGCGGTACTTCTTATTTTCACCCAGCTTGTCCCAGATACGATTAAAGATCGGAATGAACTCCTCGCTCGTGTAATACTTGCGCTGGGCATTCTCACGCCGATTGTTCAGCTTGGAGATCACGTCTACGCTGCTCAGGTACTGCATCATGCGGTTTTCGATGTCTAATGCTAACGATTTATTAAAATGCTCATGGCCGATCACGAACATATGCGCGTTTTTGGCATTGCGCAGCTCCTCCCAGTCCTCACGCGTTTCCGGATCGACATCCAAGTGCTCCAGCGTCCGGCGCTGAATATCGATGGTCTCGCCGACATAAACCGTATAGTCCTCTTTGTAGTCGCTCTGCTTGCCCTGATTATCGATAATATAGACCGTTGGATAGTCCGTCAACAGTTCCTGCTCATGATACTTACCCGGATAGCGTTTTTCGATTTCTTCATCCAGATGCGCAGCCGTGTCTTTACGATAGGACGTTTCAAATATTAATGGATCCTTGACTTGTTCGCTCATAATCATCCCCGCTTAATCATGAATGGCTGATCTCTTATCGTGCCGTTTTCTCAATTATATTATAGTTGATTTGCAATTGTGGCCCTAAATTGAATCTTTTGCCACCGTCTTCCGCTGAAACGAAAGGCGGTTTTTAAGATTATCTTGACATTTGTAGATAATCGGTTTAATAATGTTCTAGTAAATTACCTTAATTTGATTATCTTTGTTAGTTAATGTTCGTATTTAACGGGTAGGTTATGCACTGGTTGGATCCATTCGTAGGCCTGTTGTCTGGTGGATTGCTGAAAGTCGTCTTGCCGCTGTTAGCCGCGCTTTAGGAGGAGTCATTATGAAAAAATATCGTATTACCGTTGGCGACCAAACTCGTGACCTGCCACTGATTCCAATCAGTGACGACACTGCCATTGCCTCGTTCGTGCTGCTGGGCGACGACGCCATGTCCAAAACAGCGGCTGAACTGCTTTTACCCAAGCTGCCTAAAAAGTTTGATTATGTCGTAACCGTTGAAAGCAAGGGCATCACCTTGGCACATGACATCAGTCTTTTGTCTGGTCATCCCCGCTCATTCGTGATCCGCAAGTCAGTCAAGGGCTATATGGAAAATCCATTGACGACTGCCGTTGACTCCATTACGACCAAGGGACAGCAGCTGCTCGTGCTTGATGGGGCCGATGCAGCCGAACTCAAGGGAAAATCAGTTGTCTTAGTCGATGACGTGGTCAGTACCGGGGGCTCTTTAAAATCAGCTGAAAAGCTGCTCAATCTGGCTGGTTGCCAAATCGTTGCCAAAGCCGCCATCCTAGCTGAAGGCGCCGCTGCTGATCGGGATGACGTGGCGTTCTTAGGCAAACTGCCATTGTTCAACCTGGATGGCACGATCAAATAGTTCATTCATTTAGATAGACACCAATAATCGCCGACCCAGATGTCACAAGCATCCAGGCCGGCGATTTTGTTTTGCTGATATATGAGAAACGGCTGCGTGCCCTGCTTTTGAGAAAATATCGCTGCAGGTACGCAACATCGCCAAGATCGCTATAGTCCGTTCCAAAACTTTAATAGAAAAAGACTGGCTGAATGCCGGCTCCATAGTCGTGGTCAATGAATTTAGTGATCGGTTGGACAAAAGCCGCAGTCAAACGCCATTAGTACGCTTTATACAAGAGATCCTGCATAATAACGTATGAAGAATTCATCATTACCTACTTTTTTCAAAAATCGACTGCATAGTAGGTAAAAATCAATGTATATCAAGTTAGGCAATCCTAACACTACCTACTATTAGCAGAAAATCGCTGAATCGTAGGTAAATCACAAAGTCGGTCTAACCCAATCACTCCTTAAATATTCAATTTTACCTACGATTTCGAAAAAGGGATCAAGAGTAGGTAAAGTTAAGCCGCTTGAATATACAACTACCTACTTCTGATCCGAAATCAGCGAATAGTAGGTATTTTCGAGACCGACAGCTGATCAATGCAGAGTTTTGTCACAAAGTCAGCCGCCAAATGGTTGCCCTAGTTCAATAACTGTTAATATGACAGTCGCAATATCACTTCCGGCTTCGATAGTATTGAGGAAATTCATCTATAGTAGGCTTTTTAATATGAATAAAAAACGGAAGAGCATACCAATTAATAAAATAGCTCGTCCTCTTTTAATGAGGATCATTTCATATCTCTTGACTGTTAAAGAAGTTAAGGCAGCATTGGGGGTAGTTTCCGTCCCCTTTTAACGAGGATCATTTCATATCTGAGCTTGCGCAGAAAAAGCTGGCCGACCGGTCCGCGGAAATCGCCAAATGGCAGGAATTGGCTGAAAGCACTGACTTTTAGGCTAATATTCCGGATGGTATTTGGCCATGACTTTCTTTTCAGTGCCGTCTTTGACGGCCAAAGTGTAATACTCGCACTTTTGATCAATAGTCTCAAGTGTCTGCTCAAGCAGCGCGATCTGTTGCAAAACAGCTTCGCGCTGCTTTTTAAACATCTCCAAACGCTGGGGCAGGGTGGAGTCGCCTTCCACGCACCAGGTCATGAAGGTGCGGATGTCGGTAATGGACATGCCGGAATTTTTCAGGCATTCGATGATCCTAACCGCGTCGATATTGCGCTGGTCAAATTCGCGCACTCCCTGGTCCGTCCGCCGCAAGCCCGGAATGAGGCCCTGGTTGTCATAATAGCGCAGGGTGGAAACCGGCAGCTGGCACAATTTTGAAACTTCAGTGATTGACAAAGTGTTTGCTTTTTCTTTTAAGGTTGGCATAAAAAATTCCTTTCAGATTTTTTTGAAAAAAGGCTTGCGCTAAAGTTAACTTTAGCCTGTACAATCATTATAACATCAATAAGCAAGCAGACACAGAAAGGAAAATTGCAACATGAACACTTTAGCAAACGACAGCAGAGTATTTAAGATCGACCCGTCCATCAGCGTGCAAAGCGTCCGCTTCCGCAACCGTTTTGGCATCGTTCTGGCTGGCCACCTGTACCTGCCAAAGGACTTTGACGACAAGCAGGCCTACCCGGCAATCGTGATCAGCGGTCCCTTTGGCGCAGTCAAGGAACAGTCAAGCGGTTTGTACGCTCAGACGCTGGCGCAGCGCGGGTTCGTGACTCTGGCCTTTGATCAGTCATTTACCGGTGAAAGTAGCGGCGAGGTGCGCAATGTTGCTTCTCCAGACGTCTTCACCGAAGACTTCAGCGCGGCAGTCGACTTTGTCGGCCTGCAAAAATTTGTTGACCGGGAACGCATCGGGGCCATCGGCATCTGCGGCCTGGGCAGCCATGTCCTGACGGCAGCGTCAATCGACAAGCGGATCAAGGCCGTAGCCACTTCAGTAATGTATGACATGTCATCCTCAATTTGGGACGGCGTTGGCAAGACCATGACCGATGAGAACCGGGAAAGCTTGAAGGACTACCTGGCCCGCCGTCGCTGGATCGACGCAGAAAACGGCACTTTTGCTGCCGGCGCTCACGAAGTAATGTTTGACCAGAACGGGGAAGTCATTTACATGGACAACCTCTTCCCGGACAAGCTGCCGGAAAACCCGAACCCGGTGCTGAAGGCCTTCTTTGACTACTACCGCGGCCGGGCTTACCACCCGCGGTCCATCAACTCAACCGGGGCCTGGACGTCAACGACTCCTTGGTCATACTTCAACTTCAAGCTGGAGCAGTACATTGACCAGATTTCCCCGCGCCCGAGCCTGATCGTCACTGGCGAAAACGCGCACTCACGCTACTTCGCTGAAGAAGCTTACGAGAAGCTGAAGGATCCTAAGGAAATCGTGATCGTGCCAAACGCTGACCACGTTGACCTCTACGACCAGATGGACAAGATTCCGTTTGACAAGTTTGACGAATTTTTCAAGGAAAACCTTTAAAGACCATTTTTGGCAAAAAATAGCTGGAAAGGAGAGACAGAATGTCTGTTAAAGATAAAGTAATCATCATTACCGGCGCCTCCAGCGGGATTGGCCTGGCCACCGCGGAGCTTCTGGCAAAAGACGGTGCCAAGCTGACCCTGGCTGCTCGGCACGTTGACAAGTTGGCCGAGTTTGAAAAGTATGGCGACCAGGTGCTGGTCAAGCAGACTGACGTTGCAGAGGCTGACCAGGTTCAAGAATTGGTTGACCAGACCGTGGCCAAGTTCGGCCGGGTGGATGTGATCTTCAACAATGCCGGGATCATGCCCGTCAGCTACTTAAGCGAACGCCGGATCAACGACTGGCAGCAGATCATGCAGACCAATGTCATGGGCGTGTTGAACGGGATTGCGGCAGTTCTTCCATACATGGAGGAGCAAAACAGCGGCCACATCATCACGACCGGTTCGACCGCGGCCTACAAAGTATTCCCAAAGTTCGCCGTCTACAGCGCTAGCAAGTTTGCCGTCCGGGCCTTGATGGAAGGGCTGCGCTTTGAGGAGCGGGAGCACAACATCAAGTCCACTCTGATCAGTCCGGGAACTACGGTGACCAACCTGGTCAATACCATTCCGGGCGAGGCCGACCGGGAAGACGAGCGCCGGGTGCAGCAGTCTGCCTCCCTGACGGCAGAAGAAGTGGCTGAGGTGGTCAAGCAGGTGATTGACACGCCTGACAACCTGGCCGTAAGCGAGATTCACGTGCGGCCCGTCAAGCAGCTGGCCTAGCCTTTTTGAGCCGCAAGACTCACATGCACATTAAACAAGTTACTAAAAAGAGCCTGATTTCCGTTAATGGAAGTCAGACTCTTTTTGCTTGAAAAAATTACTCTTGGCCGGGTTCATAGTTTTGGCACAGGAACTCGTCGGCATGCGGCAATTTGTCGTGCTTCATCGTTTCCGTCCCCTTTTAACGAGGATCATTTCATATCTGGGTTATTTTGAACAATTCGGTAGCCGTAAAAAATTAGTTTCCGTCCCCTTTTAACGAGGATCATTTCATATCCCCTTGTCGGGTGGTGAACGCCTGCCAAAGTGGTGTTAATGGTTTCCGTCCCCTTTTAACGAGGATCATTTCATATCTTTGACCAACAGGAAGAATTAATCCACGGCAAATAGTTTCCGTCCCCTTTTAACGAGGATCATTTCATATCTATCATTAGCATTTACAACGATGAAGCGGAAGACGAGTTTCCGTCCCCTTTTAACGAGGATCATTTCATATCATGGTGACATCTGCGGGGTTTAAGCCCTAACGGTACGGTTTCCGTCCCCTTTTAACGAGGATCATTTCATATCTTCAATCGAACTTTGACAACCGAATATTTTTCCGTCAGTTTCCGTCCCCTTTTAACGAGGATCATTTCATATCGTGCTTGAGAAACAATAGTGCAAAACTTACGGGCGGTGTTTCCGTCCCCTTTTAACGAGGATCATTTCATATCAATTATGATGAAATTTGAACACACGGTAACGATCCACGCAGTTTCCGTCCCCTTTTAACGAGGATCATTTCATATCAAATAATCGTCAACGTTACCGTTGGTTATTAGTGGGGTTTCCGTCCCCTTTTAACGAGGATCATTTCATATCATCTTCTAAAGGGCTGCTGACATTAGCCCGTTCAATTAGTTTCCGTCCCCTTTTAACGAGGATCATTTCATATCCATAATAAAACGAAAGGGAGTGGTTAGGGTTTAGTTTCCGTCCCCTTTTAACGAGGATCATTTCATATCAACAAAATCAAGCCGGAACGATTCGGCGTGCTTGGGTTTCCGTCCCCTTTTAACGAGGATCATTTCATATCAGAAGATGTTTCAAAAATCTTCTAAAAAACAGTTGACAGTTTCCGTCCCCTTTTAACGAGGATCATTTCATATCGTGAAAGATTTGAAAGAACTGCAATATGAAATTAATAGTTTCCGTCCCCTTTTAACGAGGATCATTTCATATCCTGCAAAATGCACCACAAGCTTTGGCTGATGCTCAAAAGTTTCCGTCCCCTTTTAACGAGGATCATTTCATATCTATGCTACATCAAAATGCCGATATATCAAGCATACCTTTTACTTTTGCCTGCCCAATATTTGGACGAGACAACCATCAGACAAGTGAATTCTGTCCAACTTACGGACATTTCAAATATTAACACAGGTACATATTAAATATTACCACTACCATACCTATCGTAAGCACACCATAACAACACGTATTCCAACCGCCGCGCGGACCTTCTATACTTGAGGAAACTCATATAGGAGGTCTTTTTCTACTCTAAGTCAAGTGTTATCAACGATTTTAGGCAATTTTATTTTAAAATAAGGACTTGATCGGGAAATGACTCCCGAAGGATCAAGTCAAATATCTGATTTAGGGCATGATAAATACAGCCACCTTCTGTAATTTCAAAAAGAGGCTGTTATAATATCTATTGGATCAATTTTTATGACAAAAGTCTTTGGTTATGTTTGGCTACGTCATAGCTATATAATTGATCATTCTTAATTAAAGCGAAGATCGTCCGTAATAATTTATGGATCGATGCGATAGCGGCCTTCTTGTGACTTGCAGTCTCAGAAGACCGTTTTCGTTTCTCGTAATAATCCGCAATATGACAAGGGTTTCCCGCTTTCTTAGCCGACTGAATTTGGTTTATGGCCAAGTACAGCACCTTTCTGCCAATAGCTGTCCCGCGCTTTGAAATTGACAGGTGGGCCGCAAGGTTGCCAGATTCATAAATCTGAGGGTCAACGCCAACGAAGGCATTTAATTGGTTAGGGTTTTTAAAGCGTCTGATATCTCCGAGCTCACTAATAATTCTCAAGGCAGTATTTTCGGCGATGCCAGGAATGCTTTTAAGGATCTCCAGATCCCGCTTGGGAGCGAGCTTGGTCATCTCCTTTAAAGCAGTCTGGCACTCTTCTTCAGCGCTTAGGATGTTGTTAATGGCCATTTCAAGGCCACGAACATAAGCACTGCTCTTTTTGACAGCTGGGCATGCGAGCTTAGCCAGCCGGATAAGCCTCTGTGCCAGATCATTGGCACGTTTTTCACCAATACCAGATAAGCTCTTTAAGAAGTCGATGATATCGGCTTCTTTTGTTTCTAATACGATATCAGGGTGCGGGAATCTGAGAACAATACTCCAGTAGTTTTTTCCTCTCGGATTAGCCATTAGGTGCTCAATCTCTGGGAAAGTGAGCTGAATGGCTTTGTGCAGTCTATTCTTGTTGGTTATCAGATCGTGCGAAGCCTGCTCGTAGATGCGGTTGTTGGCCATCAATTCTTGATATTCTTCGCTTTGAACATAGGCCAGCCGTTGTGGGTGCTCAGACTGCAGCTTGGCAAGGCACAAGGCATCAAGCTTATCGGTCTTGTTCTGGTGCAGGTCATCCTTTGTCTTTCTTTTGGCTTCCAGCGGATTCATCATGACATAGCGTAATTCGTGCATGTCCAAAAACGCCTGAAGTCTTCTGGAGTAGACGCCAGTTGCTTCAAAAATAATTTGCGGGTTGGTAACCTGTTTAAGATCATCTAGCAGCTGATTGAAGCCTACCATATCGTTGGAGATGGCATAGTCATTAACTTTTTGGCCATTGACCATAATGCATACGTTAGACTTCCGGCTGCTAACATCAATACCGAAAACAGTTTTCAATAAATCCATAAGAATAAACCTCCGCTTTACTTGGAGATGAGCTGCCTTCACCCAATTCAATCAGATCTAATTTTCTCAACCGGACTTTAACAGCCAACATACTTAGACGAGATTCTCAATTGAATGGTGAAGCTGCCAGTTTTGTTTACGACATCATGTGTCCAAGAGCTCCACGGCATTGGCTTCATCTCCACTTTACATAGTAAAAGAAAAAGTGTTGAACGACTACTCCGTCGAGTAATCATCCAACACTAGATTAGTATGTTTTGATGGCTCAAAATGAAATCGTTGAAGTCAGCGCCACTTCAAACGACCGCAAGACTAACCGGCGCGTGCTGGTAGCCTCACTTTCGATTCAGAAGGTGCGGCTTAACATCTACCAAGACGCTGATCCTGCGATGATCGAAAATCTGATTAAACTCCTCATTGATCATGCTAGTTAATTGGACCCAGCCGAAGCATGTTTTTATCGTCTGCGGCAAAACCGATCTGCGCAAAGGTATTGATGGCTTAGCGGCAGTGGTCGCCGAAAACTATGATCTGGATCTGTTTGATGATTCCCTATTCCTTTTCTGCGGTACGCGGAATGATCGGTTTAAGGGACTCTATTGGGACGGTGAAGGATTCATCTTGCTTTATAAACGTTTTGAAAATGGTGGTCTGCGCTGGCCACGGCATCGCAATGATGCCGTCCAGTTAAGCCGCCGCCAAATCAAGCAGCTTTTGGAAGGCATCTCTCCGTTGCCTGTTAAGCGAGTTAAACCCGCGCCAAATGGGCATTTATATTGATTTTAGTCTGTTAATTTCCTAACGTTTCTGATATGCTTAATAGCATTCAGAAGCGTTAGGAGGTGACGAACTATGGCTCAAGCACAACAGCCCAAGAATCTTGAAGAAGCCTTGCAGGTCATTCAGCAATTGTCTGAAGTGATTCAGCAACAAAACGAGCTGATCAATCAGTTGAAGGTAGCCCTTCAGCTTCAACAGCATCGCCAATTCGCAAAAAAAAATGAGTCTTTAAACCCAGATCAGCTCTCTTTATTTGAAGAGAAGCAGGTTGAAGCAACTGATAGCGAAGAACCTTCAGATGCGGCGGTAGAAAAGCGAGAATCCAGTCGTCACCCTAAGCCAAAGAAAAGCAACAGCCGGAAAGAAAATCTGGATAGTCTGCCACAGGAGAACTGTGAATACGACCTGGATGATAAAACTTGTCCTGACTGTCATCAAGAAATGAAGCAGATTGGCCGCCGATTGGCAAGTCGCGAAGCGGTATACGTTCCAGCACATACCGTTTGTAGGAACGTTTATGCGAAGACATACAAGTGTCAGCATTGTCATCCCAACGGTGGCGATAAGCTGGTTACGGCCAAGACGCCGAGTCCGCTGTTTAATCACAGCTATATCTCAAGCAGCATCCTGGCAACGATTGCGGCTAACAAATTTGATTTGGCTGTGCCGTTTAATCGTCAGGAACGCATGTGGCAAGCAGCTAATCTTGAATTGGATTCCAAGCAAATGGCAAATGCGGTGATTAAAGGTGCCAGGCGGTTTTTAAAACCATTGAGCGACGTTCTTGTCAGCCAATTGCGACAAGAGAAAGTTGTTCATATGGATGAGACTCCTTTTCAAGTGCTCGACAGCGGGAAAAGCAAGTCCTTTTTCTGGGCTTTGCGAACACCGAAGGAGTTCGCAAAACATCAGATAGCCTACTTTCACTATGCGCCGACTCGTTCAGGAAAAGTCATCAGTGACGTACTGACTCCTGACTATACGGGAGCGGTTATGTGTGACGGCTATCGTGGCTACGGCCAAGAGCAGCTGCCCAAAGCAACGTTTGGCAGCTGTCTCATACATATTCGCCGACCATTTATTGAATTGGTCAAAGGCCTCACGTTAAAGAATAATGCCCAGGCAACGCAAGCCGTAAAGCTGCTTAGCCGAGTGTTTCATAAGGAAAATAACTTGAGGTATAAAACGCCGGCTGAGAAAAAAGCGCAGCGACGAAAACTGGTCAAGCCACTGTTGGATGCCTTCTATCGCTTTATTGAAGGGATTGCTTATCCGATGCATAAGCTGAAAGACGCAGTCAAAAACGCCTTGAAACTTAAGGATCGTGTATATCAGATCTTTGAGATTGGCGAGCTGCCGTTAAGCAATAACTCGGTTGAGCAGAGCATCCGACCGTCGACCATCATTCGCAAAAACAGCCTGTTTGCGAAATCTACAGCCGGTGCGGAAGCCAATGCGATCTTCTATACGATCGTTCAGACGGCCAAACTAAATAATCTGGATATCTTCAAATATCTGAAATTGATCTTTGAAGCCTACACGCGCTCTCAGAACCTGGATCTGAAGGCTTATTTGCCATGGAATCCAACCGTTCAGCAGATTTGCGGCAAATAAAATCACTAGGATAATGAAATGGGGCATCTCGCCAAGCAGCGAGATGCCTCATTTTTTCGTGTATTTTTCAACCCGTACCATTGTGGTGTGCTTACTACCTATCTCATCAATTATGAATATATAAAAATCCCCATCGCTGCACACGATGAGGACATAATTCTAATTCTTCTTTTGAAGTTTAAAACCACACTTACCCATTTCATAATAATGATCGTCATTATTAATCAACATGTACTTTACCTGCTTGCCATTCTCGATCCGTTTTAAAGATTGGCGTTTATAGCGCGTCAGTTTCATAACCCCCTTGCCTTTCAACTTCATCTTCTTGTAAGAACGTCTCTGAATACCCCTAAGATCAACATGTCCATAATCTACCTTAGTCCAGAGTCCGCTACCGGCGCCTAAGTATAAAGGAGCCAGAAAATGGTTAGGCTGTACATATTTATCGGGAAAGTCACACAAAAACTGCCTTTCATAACGTTCATAAAAACGTTTAGCCATTTGTGGCAATTGATCAATCAGTTTTTCCGCTCGTGCAGTCGTCGTTGTGATTGTAAAGTCAATCCTGGTTTGTGGCCGAATTGCTTCTCTGAAAAGCGGCAACCCCTTAGGCTCAAACTTTTTTCGGTTCAAATCCCATTTTTGAACAATTCTCAATTTATCAACTGGGATTGGTTCACTATCAGAAACTCGAATCTCATTAAAGATATCGTCAACACCACCCCAAGCAATATTGTCGTTGCCAAAGTGTTCATTGACTAGAATCGTCCGCAAGGCGCCTTTAAGCGAGGAGCCAGGGATATATGCATTGCCGTATCCATTTTTAACAAAAGCATGAATCTCATTTAAATGGCCTCTTCTTGCACTTTCATGACCCGTCTTGGGAATTTTATAACCTCCAAAATCCCGATCCATAATTTTATATTGATGAAGAAAGTCAACCAAACGATTGCTGCGGCGACTTGGATTTACCAAAAACTTTTCAAATGCCTCGACTACGCCAGGATATTGACGTAGCTTCAAATACATTTTCCCCATATTAGGAAAATAATAGTTTTCATTTTCATAAATATAGTTTTTAGCAGTATACGTTTCACCACTACCAATATGAACTGGCGCCATTGCAATCAGCCGTAGCCTATACTCATGATATCCCGCAGTCATTTAGCCGCCTCCAATCCATAAAACATCCCTTTGGCATAGTTCCATACTGGATGAGCAAATCCTTTTGGCCGTACATCTGCAATCATTCCGGCATATCGTCTGGTAAAGACTGAACCACTCGCAAACTTATAAAGATCTTCTTTTCTCAGCTGTTCACTGGCATCTGGACTGTAGGTAAAGCCGCTACTTTTTACCAAACGATAATTGGCATCATCAACTACTAGCCCTAATTCATTGTCATTAGGCAAGCTCGTTGTCAGTAATACCTGCTTATCAGCTTTGTCGTCAGCCAGCATTTCCTCCATTAACGATGGAACCGGCAAAATCTCCATTTCAAAGCGTCCATAGCCACTGGTTCGTTTCCCGCCTAAACCGCTAAACTGTAAACTAGTCATTAATTGTTCAAATAATGGATCACTGCTTGCCAATACATACAGTGAGGAACGATATTCAGTTACCCCAACTTCATAGGGATCAGCACCTTTTTTCATTAAAACGGTCTGCTGCGCAAGATTCATTTCAGCTTTAAGCAGTTCTTCAGCAGACACCTTTCCATTTAATAGATCCAAAAGTCGATCCACCGGAACAAACTTTAAAGCTCTAACAGCCTTATTTGTTTGATTATCTTCAACAAGCGTCCGTAAATCCATTTTAAGAGCTACCTCACCAACTGGCACTGGCAGATATGGCTGTTCTTGATAAGGAAAAGCATCACTGATTTTGAACTCGTCATTCTCAGCAACTGTCATCCATTCTTTCAAACAGTCATTTTTCAATGCTTCAAGGCATAGCGCGCTGAATAAACGACTTACCGCAAAAGTAGGTACGCTGGTGTTAAGATAGCCATCGCCAAAATGTGCATTACGGAAACGCAAACGATAAATTTTTGTTTCCATCACTTACTAAGCTCCTAATTCTTCGTTGATCCCGCCAGCATCATAATCACCAAAAACGGTTTCGGCATGCAGGTTAATGAACTTAATCTTGCCGTACCCACGACTGCCGCTACCCCCAAGATAATCTAATTCCAACAGCTTAAAGCCATCTAGCAGCGTCTGCATATCTTCATCAATTTCTTGTTCATCGGTTAAATCATAAATCAATTCAAAATTAAACTCGCTGCCACGAATTGCACGTTCAATCTGCCGGGGATTTGCAATTGCGGTCGTTCGATCAATTGTATTTTCAAATTTGGCTTCTGTATATCCTTCGGCACCTTTATCTAAAAGTTCCTGGGCATTATTTAAAAATGAGTCACGAAAAATCAGGCGCGCTGGTACTGGTTGATCGCCATTTTCACCGCCACCATCGCTTGCACCAAAAAGACGAGTAATTCGCTCATCATCATCATTAGGCGTTTGGGCGATCGTTTCATTATAAGCTTTAGCTAAAAGTGAGCGCATTTTTCCTTTCAGACTGGAGCCTGGAATAATTGGCAGATTAGTCAATGGATCTTTGATAACTGGCGAATCAATTGCGCCAATCGCTGCAAAAGCATCACTTCCCCCAATATGCAAACCACTTTCTAATTCAATCGTTCCCGAAATCTTAATCTTTGATAACATGATTGTCCTCCCTATTCATAGTAGTACTTCAAGTAGGCTACCAACGCTTCCATATAGTGGCAAAAGCGGATAATGTCCTCTCGCTCTTTTTTTTCATCGTTGTTTTCAATCTCGTTTTGAATTGCAAACAAAATATCTAAAATCTCCGCTTCATCAACCAGTTTTTTTACGGCTTGATTGCGACCGCTTTGATAGATAAATTGAATTCTCAAGTATGCTAAACGTTCCTCTGCTGCTTTAACGCCTTGATTGATTACAATGTTGTAGATCGTGCTGGTCATTGCTAATAAATTGCGTAGCTGCGTCGAGGTCAGCTTATCATGACCAACCTTGAAATCAACGTCTTTTAAATTTAAAATCACTGACTCTGCTTCATCAACATAAGTGTCTTTCTTAAATTTAATGTTCATTTATAACTAGTCCTCCCGAATTTCATAAATGTATAGTGACAGCGCCGTTTCAACTTTTTTAATTTCGAGGGCATTGTCATACCAGCCAAGCATGGATTCCTTAAATTGCTGAAACGCCTCTGTATCTTCAGCGTCATCTTCAAGTCGAGATAGGAAGTAGGCCAGTCTGGCAAAAGAAATCCGATCTTCTTCATTACGCGACCGCAACAGTGACAATAGCTTGTAGGCAAAAGACTTGCCACGATTGCTTTCCTTATTAAAGAACTGGCGAATTTTCACTAATTTATCGTAATAGACATCATTGATAAATTCATCCACATCAAAAATCATTGATGAGTCAAATAATGCAACGCGATGTTTTCCTGCTAACTTGGCTTCTTGCAGCAGTTGATTGGTTCGCCTTGCCACGATATTAATCGGCATTGTGGCTTGATACATATAAATTCCTGCTGAGAACGTCATCTTTTGATCGGTCCAATCAGCAAAATATCCTCTTAAGCGTGCCAGCAGCTTCAAGATATCATCCCAGGCACCAATGATAAATGCATCATCACCACCTGAATAGATCACTGTGGCGTGACATCCCTCAGCAAAAGCATTTAAATGCACGTTAAAGAAACTGGCAAGGCGCCGTGAAAGAGATGCATAGCGACTGATCGTTGTATACATTCCCTCTCCTTGATTGGCAAATCCAGCCAAAAAGCCAGCATACAGATCATCGACATCAATTCTTAAGGCCGCTAGCCGCTTAATCCCAACTGCACTTTGATTATCTCCTTTGGTCCAGTCACGATCGGCATATTTGCTGAATTCATTATTGGTTAAGTCAGAATAGTCGCCTACCCAAAGATAGGTTTGTTGCTTAAAGCCAGTATTCAATTGATTTTTAGAATAGATCCTGCCACTGACTGCTCCTTTTTGAATCGTCTCTTTATCCGTAACGCTAAGAAATGCTCCTGGTCCGACTGGCAAGCCTTCTTCATCAGCATTAACCACAAAGAAATCATCTTGCTGAATATTTTTAGAAAAGCTTTCCAATTTTTCACAAAGCTTACATTTATTTGTTTCAGGATTCAGACTGGCGACAGCATGGCAGACAACACATTCTCGTCCTGTATGCTTGCCTTGCTGGTTTAGTTTCATAATTTGACGAGCATCAAACTGCCGCAACTCAGAACGATTGATTTCACGGTCAATATCTTTAAAAATCCTACTATAAGAATCAAAAGTATTGCCCTTTTCAACCTGGAGTGACATAAATTGTGACGTTCCTACCGAAACATGAATCTCAGCACCAAATTGTTCCTGAAGAAATTCATTAAATTCTTCACAATGACTCGCTATCAGCCGACGATTTTTTGGTGTGTTCCCTAAGAGAATGTATCCTTGGCCTGCAGACTCAAACAGCACGTTGGCACGAGTCAATTCCGTATCGCTCAGCAGCGTATCAATGAACCATTCGCTCAGCATATTGGCATAGAAAGCCCGACTGCGCAGCTGCTTATGTGCCCCTTGACTAACGATCGTATAGATGAATTTTTCCAAGCCAGTGAATTTAAAGCCCATCATCAAGAAGGCCGTTTCTTGATAGAACTTTTGCGCACCAGTATATAGGCGCCGCTTATAATTATGCTCATCGACAAAATCCAAGTATTGCTGAATAGCCATGGCAAAAGCCGCCGTCAGCTTCATATGGTCATATAGCGAAATATCAGCAACTTCTTCCATATTAGTTGAACTTGGCATAAACGACATGGTAGCTTCCATCAGATTCAAGGCACTCTGCATATAATCTTCGGTAGGCTTGATTGCCATTAAACCTTCTCTAAAGCGTTCAACACCCCGACTGTAATCCGCATGAGTGTAATCATGGCGCTCATCAGTTGGCATAATTGAATGAACATCATCAAGCCGCAGTTCTCCCGGCTTTAGATAGCGTTTTCCTGCATGTTTCCCGAATCGATTAAAAACATCTTGCAGAGGGGTTTTAGCATCCCATTTGTAATTAACGTCTTCATCATTCGGCCGCCGATCAGTACCACTGGCAATATTGTCTGCGATATAGGTAATATAGGATAAATCATCATCAGCCAAACTATCATTGCGTAAATTAACGTGGTGATACTTTAGACAATTTAAAATCGGCTTCTCATTCATGTAAGGCTTAAGAAATTCAGCACCAACCAGTTGATGTTTCTTTTTTAAACCGGTCGTTCGCTGTATTGCTTTACCGATATCATGAAACAAAGAGCCATAATATAAATCAATTTTACGCTTTTCCATTATTCTCCTCTTTTTGATTCTTAAGCTGGATTGCTCCCAGTCCCAGACTTGCCTTGGCACCGACCCCAGAAAATTCTCCAAAGCTCAGCAATGCACCGAGATAGTCTTTTAGGGTCTGGCTTCCATAACATCTAAAAGTTAAATAACCTAAAAATCCGGTTACAAAACCGCCATGAATAAAACAACGCTGAGTCCGCAATCGATAATTGGTAATCTGGGTTCTTTTACAGATCTCATCCAACAGTTCAACATCAATCTGCTCGTTATTTTCAATTGCTTGATTATATTTGCGCATCAAGCTTTGAAAAAACAAACGGACATCAGGAATAAACTGGTAATGTCCTTGCGATTTAAACGTCATTGGCGAAACTATTTTTAGGTCATACCATCCAGTAGATTTGCCAAGATAAAACTGCTTGGACAGATCCTTTTCTGTTAAGACGCGCACGTTGCGATCCAAGATTACAAATTCTTTTTGACTGGCGCTGACAAATTCAAATTTTTTCAGATCTGAATTTAACAATAACTCATCAAAGATAGTTTCCATTTCAGCATCTAATGCATTAAACACCAGCTTTACAGTTGTTGGCTGCTCATCAATATATACAGAGAAAGGATTATCACCAGTTTGATGAAACTTATCGACCAGATCAGAGTCTAAGCGCTCCATTAGCCAGCCATTTAAAAAGACTGCCAGTTTTCGGTCTGTGCGTTGGATCGTCTTTGCACAGGTCAAAACATATTGTTTCAAATACCTCTCCTCCCAATAATTAGGCATTTTATTCTAAAACGTCTTTAACATCTATTTTAATAAAAATGACTAGGCAAATAAATACTAAAAAAGCGTTTTCTAATCACCTTAGAAAACTATCAAACGCGGCCGGCCAATCGTATAGTGGGGTGCATTTTTGCCTAGAATCGTAACTTGTTTATCGTTCACTTCATCTGGAAGCAAATAAAGCGTTATTAAACCGGCATCGGGAATTTCTTCATTCAATGTTTGAATCAATTTGTTTTTAGTATTGATTGACAGAACTTCTCGCTCATAGAGACTAAATTGCTTCATGGAAAATCCCAGCTCCACTAAGCGCTTACGATACAGATTTGCCTGTTTGCGTTCCTGCTTGGTATTGCGTGGCAAATCAAAGCTCAACAGCAGCACCAATTTAATCACCGCCTTCAATAAAGGTTGGCAGCTTGATTCTTCCCGAACTGCCAGCCTCAATACTTGAAACGAATGAATCGATAGTCAACTCAATAGCATCTTGCAGATACATCACATGATTATCGATAACGCATTTGTTCAATAAAACCTTGATAATGTTTTTTCGATCATCAGATTCCAAGGCTTCATGTTTGGTAGGCAAAATATTTTTAAAGACATAGTAATCAACAAATGGGCGATAAGGTTCAATAATATCATCAGACAAATTAAATGGGTTTTCAGTTGAGGCGTGATGGATACCAATACTAGGCTCGAATCCTTTTAATACCAGATTGCGCCTGATTAAAGCCCGCAGGATAGCATAACCATAGTTTAAACTGGCATTTTCTAAATCAGTGGTCCGTCCTCTTTTGAAGTCATCACCAAATAATTTTTTAAAATATAATCGAGCTGCACATGCTTCATTGTTATGCACATCATGATCAGTCACTGTCTTAGTCATAGATTTTAGAACCTCAGTCGATTCCTTTTCAGCGCCAATTTTTTCAAGGCAGACTGCTTGGTTGATGATTTTAGAAATAACGATTTTTCTCCATAGTCTTCCTTTAACTTTACTTGATGCCGAAAGTTGACATTTTAACCGTTCAAAGCGATTCTGCTGACCATATACAGATTCCAACACCGATAACGGCGAATGACCACGATCACAAAAAAGCAGCCCAATCTTATTATCTGCACATTTTTCAATTACTTTAGCCGACAAATAGCATTGTGAGTTATCAAAAATCAATATCTCAACATCCTCAAACGACAGATAGTGTTTCTCTTTCGTTTCAAGATTGGTTAATTTGAATCCATTATGTGTCACTGCGACAAAATATTTATTTTCTACATAGACAATGTTTTTCAATTAAACCATTCCCGACTATTTCTCATTCTCCCCCTACCACTTACCTTTAAGTTTAGCGCATTTTTTGAAACCGGATTCACTTAATTTGAAAATACTGAAAATCCTCAAGCGTGACTGATAATTACTTTTTTCTGTATATAACCCCCAGCTGTTTCGCAAAGCAATTGCAAATCAGCTGGGGGTTCAATTTAAAGGATAATTCTCCAAATCTTCTTAATTTTAGACTCTGACCTTTTATAGGCAGCAAGAACTGTTAAAATGGTTATGATATGCGTTTACAAACAACGCATCCATACTGGAAATATATTAAAAGAGGACAGAGATATGACTCAACTCAACTCAACTCAACTCAACTCAACTCAACTCAACTCAACTCACGCTGATTATGTAGATCAACGTTTTTTTGTCAAGCCATTTTATAAGGGATTTCTAGCCTTTTTTGCTGGAAATCTCTTTTTTAATGCCACTTTCTTCGCCTCAGCAAAGGAGGTGGCATAATGGAAACCGACAACCAACGATTCAATGCCACCGTGCAGCCCAATTCTGCCTTTTTGGCTGAACTCAAAGAAAAGCTGCCCGAATTCTTTACGCGGGAAAATTCTTTTGATCTGGAAAAATTCCAAGCGGCTTTAAAAGAAAAGAACGTTTCAGAACTGGGCGAAGGCTACCAGCTGAACTTTATCGGCAAGGACTATGCCCGCCGCCAAGCTGGTGAAATGCCAACTACGGTGATCGTTCCTGATGAAGACCAAAATAACGGCGCCGGCAAGAACAGTCAAAATCTCTTTTTCACTGGCGATAATCTTGAAGTGCTGCGTCATCTGCAAAACAACTATCAAAACAAGATTGACGTTATTTATATTGATCCGCCTTATAACACTGGCAGCGATGGCTTCGTCTACCCTGACAGCTTTGAATATTCTGATGACAAGCTTAAAGAAATGTTTGGCATGAATGATGATCAAGTCGCTCGATTAAAGAGTATTCAAGGTAAGGCAAGTCATTCCGCCTGGCTGACATTTATGTATCCAAGATTGGCACTGGCAAAAAGACTGTTAGCAAACGATGGTGTTATCTTTATTTCTATAGATGACAATGAACAAGCTGACTTACGCCTTATTTGCGATGAGATATTTGGAGAAGCAAATTTAATTTCTCAAATATGTCATAAATCACGAGCTTCCATTTCTAATGATAAAATTGTATCGAATAATCATAATCAAATACTACTTTACGCCAAAAATGAGAGGTTAGTTTTTGAGAATAGGAAACAAATTGGTACTACACCAAAACTTACTGGGTTTAATAGCCAAGATGAAAAAGGTAAATATAAATTAGTGCCAGTAGATGGACCTGGAGGAGCTAAAAAAGGAAATCCGTTTTATGAATTTTTAGGTGTGAGTGGTTATTGGAGATTTTCTAAAAAACGCATGCAAGAAATGTATAAACAAGGATTAATAGTTAAAACAGCAAATAATTTACAACAGAAATATTATTTATCAAAAGCTGAAAAATCAAGAAAAACTGTTGATTCATGGTGGGATGAAAAATTTTATACCTCCTCAGCAACTGCACAACTATCAAAACTTATGAACGGAAATTTCTTTGATACTCCTAAACCAGTTAGCTTGATAGCTAAAATGTTACAAATGTTTACATATTTTAACTCTCAAGCTACTATATTAGATTTCTTTGCTGGTTCTTCCACGACTGCCGATGCCGTCATGCAGCTTAATGCCGAAGATGGCGGGCATCGTAAATTCATCATGGTGCAGCTGCCTGAAAAAACCTATCATACCAACAGCGATGGTTCTGAAGTGCCGACTAAAGGTGGTAAGGCCGCCTATGAAGCAGGCTTCCGCTCCATTGACGAGATCTCGCGGGAACGCATCCGGCGCGCTGCTGCTAAGATCAAAGCCGACAACGAACTGACTCTGCCAGCTGATTTCGATGGCAGCTTCAAGCACTATCGCGTCGTCAAGCCCAGCCGCATGACGCTGGATCGGATTGAAGAATTTAAACCTGAAACCGATGAACTGGTGCTGGATACCGTCAACTCGTTCTCCAGTCAGACTTTAGGCGTTCCCGGCAATGCCAGCGGCGAACAGACAGTGTTGGCAACATGGCTGGCTAAAGATGGCTATCCATTTGATGTTGACGTCCAAAAAATCGATCTGGCCGGCTATCAAGGCAATCTGATCGAAAACAATCGGCTCTACTTAATTCGTGAAAACTGGAGCAGCAAGTGTACCGAAAAGCTGTTGAACCTGCTGGGCACGCATGCATTAAACCTGCAGGCCGTCGTAATTTTTGGCTACTCGTTTAATCTGAACGACCTCCGTGAACTGGAAAACGGCTTAAAGCAGCTTGATGGCAACGTCAGCTTGATCAAGAGGTACTAACATGAAAATTCAACTTGAAACCCTACCTCACCAAACCGCGGCACTAAAAGCCATCGACCAGGCCTTTCCAGGAATGGACGCCTATTCAAACGATCCAGATGCCAACTACATCTACGCTAATCCGCTGGTCAAGTACCGCTATCAGGAAAAAGCCAATATTGACGTCAAAATGGAGACTGGGACTGGGAAAACCTTTGTCTACACGCGCTTGATGTACGAGCTGCACCAAAAATACGGCCTCTTTAAGTTTGTGATTGCCGTACCCAGCCCCAGCATCAAAGAAGGAACCAAAAGCTTTATCACCAGCGACTATGCCAAGCAGTACTTCAGCCAGTTCTTTGAAAATACGCAGGTGCAGCTAAACGTCATCAATGCTGGTGATTTCAAGGCCAAGTCGGGGCGGCGCAACTTTCCGGCCCAGCTGATGGAATTTGTCGAAAGCACGCGGCAAAACGCCAACCAGATTCAAGTCCTGCTGATCAACGCCGGCATGCTGCATTCCAAGTCAATGCACCGCGACGACTATGATCAGACGCTTCTAGGCGGCGAGACATCCCCCGTCAAGGCGATTGCCGCCACCCGCCCCATCGTAATTATCGATGAGCCGCATCGTTTCCCCCGCGGTAAGAAGTTTTATGCCGACATTGAGGAATTAAAACCGCAGCTGATCTATCGTTTTGGGGCCACTTTTCCTGAAATTACAACAGGACGCGGCAAAAACAAGACTACCAAAATTGATTATTATCGGGACCGGCCGCAATATGATCTCAACGCCATTGACAGTTTCAATCAGGGACTGGTTAAGGGCATTGACGTTGACTATCCCGACATGTCTGAGCAGCAGGCCAGCGCCCGTTATCAAGTCAAGGCTGCTAAACCTAAGGAACTGATCCTGACGCGCAATGGCAAGGAGCATCGGATTGGCATCGGCGAGAATCTGGCCGACGTTGATCCAGGCTTTGCCGGCAACATCACCTATGAAGGCGGCACTGACCGCGAGCTTTCCAATGGGCTGGCACTGGCTAAGGACATGGAACTGATTCCCGGCACGTTTGCAGAATCATATCAAGATCAGATTCTTAACCAGGCTCTGGAATACCATTTCGCGGCTGAACAGCAGAACTTTCTGCGCCCCGAATCTGAAGCCAACGCCCCCCGCATCAAAACACTGTCATTATTCTTTATCGACAGTATCAGCAGTCTGCGGGGCGAAAACAACAGCAAGGGCTGGCTGGCCGCGCACTTTGAAAAGCTGCTCAAAGCCAAGCTGGTCAAACTGATTGACAAATATGATCTTGCCCTCAACGATCGCGAGCGCCAGTATCATGACTTTCTGCAGGCAACCCTGGCCAGCCTGCAGTCAGAGCATCAAGACGTTTACGCCGGCTACTTCAGTGAAGATCGCAACAGTTCTGATGATGACATTCAAGCCGAAGTCGACGATATCTTGAAAAACAAGGAAAAGCTGCTGAGCTTCAAGGACGAGCAAGGCAACTGGCTGACCCGCCGCTTCTTATTCTCCAAGTGGACGCTGCGGGAAGGCTGGGACAATCCCAACGTCTTTGTAATTGCCAAGCTGCGCACCTCGGGATCTGACATCAGCAAGATTCAAGAAGTTGGGCGGGGCTTGCGGCTGCCAGTTGATGAAACCGGCCATCGCCTAACGCAGGATGAATGGCCCAGCCGCCTTTCATTTTTGATTGGCTATGACGAAAAAGACTTCGCGGCCAAACTGGTTGGCGAGATCAACACGGATACGCCAATCAAGCTGAATCATGACGAACTCACAGACGAAATGGTCGAACTGATCGTCAAGGCCAAGCAGCAGACCAATCCAAAGCTGGATCCAAAATCAACCGCTAATGAAATCTACAATAATTTGGGGCAGCATGAAGTCATCTATTTTAATCACAACTTTAAAGCCAAAGTGGCGCTGAATGGTAAAACCATGTCGGGCTATGAGGCTTTCCTGCAGCTCTACCCTGAAGTTGAGCATCAGACCCTGGTAGCCAAGGATCGTGTCCGCGACCTCAAAAAGCGGCATGCCAGCACCAAGGTCAAGCTGCGCAAGGAAAACTGGAATCAGCTCAAGGATCTTTGGCAGCAGCTCTCAAAACGGCAGATGGTCAAATTTGACGATTCGATCAATCAGCTGGCCGAAGACGTGGCTCGCAACGTGTTCAGCGACCCTGACAAAAAGATCTTTGTCCTCGATCAGCCGCAGATCATTCATCAAACCATCAGTACCGATGCAGAAGGCGCCAAGCTGCAAGAAACACAGCAGGATTACCGCGCTGCCTATCGCACCATGAAGTATGGCAGTTTTCTTAAACAGCTCACTTTGCAGACAGATCTGCCGGTTCCCCTGCTGCATCGCTTAATGACCAACACCATGCGCGACCAGCTGAACAACGATCCCAACTACATCAATGAAAAGACGCTCAATAACCTAATCAAGACGTTCAATCGCAACTTCAACGAACGGATTCGGACACAGTATTCCTACGTTCCCCTAAAGTTTTCGGCGTCAACTTCAATCTATGATGCTCAAAAACAGGAATTCGTCGACGAGCTGCCGGCTGATCTGCTGGGCGTCTATTCAGCCGATGCCGTCGCCGATCCCAAATATCTTTATGACCGGCCGCCGCTGCGCTATGACAGTACCGATCCCGAACTGATGATTCTTAGACGAACCTACAGTAATCAGATTACCGTCTTTGGCAAGCTGCCGAAAAAAGCCATCAAGATTCCGCGCTTTGACAATGGAACCACCACCCCCGACTTCATTTTCAAGATCGATCAAACAGACGGCCAAACCGTTTATGCCGTGATCGAGACTAAGGCCGAGAATATGCGGCTGGGCGATGAGGAGATTCGCGTCATTCAGCAGAAGTACTTTGACCAGCTCCGCGAATCAGGCGTTTATTATCGGATGGCCACCAGCGAAGACGAGGTTCACGAACTAATCAGAAAAATTGAAAATAAGGAGATTTCAACCGATGACGTCACTCATTGATCTAGAAAAAGCCGGCAAAATTGAAAAGACCGGCGCGACCGTCAAACTGCCAACCAGGCTTAACAATCTGGGCACTGAGAATATGGATGTCTATCGCATTCCGCTTAAGTATCTGTACTATAACGACAAAAACGGCCGCATCTCAACGGCAATTGCTGGCTACCATGATGAACTCAATCCAGTCAACGATACAGTTGAGCCAGACTATAACGATTTCGTAGCCAAACTGATTGAACAAAACAATCCAGCCGCTTTAAAACGAACCCAAAAGTCGATCCAAGAATCTGGGCAGCGCATCTGCGGCTACGTACTTGAAGATGGTCGAATCGTTGATGGCAACCGACGCTACACTGCCTTACGCAATCTGCAAAAGGCGACCGGTAAAACCTACTACTTTGAAGCGGTAATTTTGCCTTTCTCATATGACAACCAAACCGACCGCTCCAAGATCAAGAAACTCGAGCTGGCAATTCAGATGGGCGTCGAAAAGCGCGAAGACTATGATCCAGTTGACCTCGCCGTTGACATCTACCAGACCACAACCGGCGATGATGCCATGATGACACTGGCTGATTATGTCAACGTTGCCAATATGAAGAAAAAAGAAGCTGAACGATACTATCAAGGTGCCGTTTACATGCGGGAATTTCTGAAGTTTATCGGTGCCGATGAAAACAACTATCACCTCATCAAAGAAAATCAAATCTGGTCGCCATTTTATGAAATGGGAAAATCACTGACCAATAATTTCGGTGATGATGACGACTCGCAGGTTCAAAAGAATGAAACCATGCATTCATACTTTGGCTTGATTCTGCATGACCTTCATGTTGGCGTAAGCGGTACGCCAGCCCGGACTCACATGCGCGATTTCACTCAAAATATCGTTAAATCGCCTAATCTAGACGAATTCAACGATGAAGTCAGCGATGCCGTCGAAGATCTGGCCGATACGCTGCAGGAATCGCCCATCAACAATACTACTGATTTGATGACTCAGCTGACTGAAGCCAATGATAACATCAGTCAATTCGGCGATACCTATGACACCTACATGCGGGATGCCAAAAACGGCGAATCGGTCGAAAAATTCATCAAGAGCATCAAAGATTCCGTTAAATACTATGAAGATCTGAACAATAATGGCGGTTTGGCCGGCACCTTGCGCTATGGCGAGATCAGCAGCGAGCAAATCAAAGAGCTGCAAGATTACATGCGTCACCTGAATATTTTAAGCAAGGAGCTTTTCAATAAGTATGCTGAGGAAAGATAATCCCGTTATCATCAAAAATGAACAAGGCCAGTTTCAATTAATTGATGATCCCAGCCACACTTTGGAAACTCTACCAGCCAAGCGAGCACTGCAGGTTCTGGCTCCTTACTTTGCTGATCCTGTCAAACGTGTCTTTAAACCTGATTTAACCTATGTCAGCCTGCTTGCCTTGATCAAAAAGCTGAATCATCGTCTCCAGCGTAAAGGCCTGCCGGAAGTTATCGTCAGTTCTCAGGTCGATCAGTATATCCAGGCCAAGCAGTACCACATCAAGGAACAAAGCGAAGCCGGCCTGACCATTAAAAATCGGGATTCACGCTGGCAGCCGGAATTTAATGCGTTCAAAAAGATCGTCGCCCAAGAGATCGCGCGGCCGCTAAAACCTGAACAGGAACGGGCCAGCTTCTTTTTGGCAATGATGAAAAAAGCGGCCAATTTCTCGGTTCCTGGCGCTGGCAAAACCGCCATGATGTATGGTACGTTTGCCTATCTTTCCAGTCCTGCGATCAATCAGGTCGATAAGCTGCTGGTAGTCTCGCCATTAAACGCTTTTGCGGCCTGGCGTACTGAATTTACTGCCGTTTTTGGCGCCAAAAGAAAACTGCACTATCTGAACCTGCGTGATCCACGACTGGTTAACGATCAAGGCGCCATCAAACGAGCCTGGCCGCGCGCCGATGTAATTACGATCAACTATGAATCGTTAAAGGGCAATCTGTGCGTTATCAATGAGCTGTTGGATTCCAGGACCATGCTGGTTTTCGATGAGGTTCACCGCGTCAAGGGGATCAATGGTCAAAGAGCCAGGGCTGCCCTGCATTTAAGTCAGGCTCCCTATTATCGCTACGTCTTAACGGGGACGCCGATTCCAAATGGTTTTCGCGACGTCTATAATTTCCTGCATCTAATGTATCCGGATGAATATAAATCGTTTTTCAACTGGAGCGTCAATGACCTTGAACGGATCGACTCCGACATCGTTAATCAAAAACTGGCTCCTTTTTTCTGGCGGACCAACAAAGAAGATCTGCACGTACCGAAGCCAGATGACGATATTATTCAAGCCGTTGCGCCTTCGCTTGCTCAATCCAAGCTGGCTGAGGCAATCTATGCCAATGAAAACGGTACTCTGGCAACGTTTGTACGCTTGCTGCAGGCTTCGACCAATCCTGAGCTTTTAAAATATAATCTCAATTATCGCGACTTGAATCTGTTAGACGCTGATTCGGCCAAATGGAGGCAGCATCAAAAGCGTCTGAGCAAAGAAAACATCAGCAGCGGCGAACCTTATCGCCAATACGATTTAGCCAGCATCCCAACGCCCAAGTTCGACCTGGGCATCAAACTGATTCGCAAACTGGTTGGACAAGGCAAAAAAGTGCTGGTCTGGGCAATGTTCATCGGCACGATGGAAAAAATTACGGCTGCGCTCAACCGGCTAGGCATCCGCACCACACTGATCTATGGCGCGACGCCCAAAGAAGAACGCGAAGGCTTAATCGATCAGTTTCGCAATGGCAACGTTCAAGTGCTGGTTACCAATCCCAACACGCTGGGCGAATCGATCTCTTTGCATCGGACCGTTCATGACGCGGTTTATTTTGAGTACAACTTTAATCTAACCTTCATGCTGCAGTCGCGTGATCGAATCAATCGTCTGGGACTGCCGGATAGTCAATATACCAGATACTATTACCTTATGACTAAAGGCGATGTTGCTCATGCCGGCTTCATTGACGAAAGGGTCTATCGGCGGCTCAAAGAAAAAGAACAGATCATGCTTGAGGCTATCGATGGTCAGCTCCTGGTTCCTGAATATCCTGACGACTACTTGGACGAGGTTAAAGCCATCATCACCGAGCAGCGTCAACGAAACTGATCATGTCTGGAAGCATTCTGAAACTTTTCGGTCACTTTGCACAAATAACGCCCGTAAATCTTTGCCACTGCGCCATTGTTTAGTTAACCAAAAATTGCTAAGCTAAAACTAACCAAATGAAAGGCGTGATCTGCATGCTACTGATCAACAAGCTGCTCAGTGCCGTCTTTGAGCTGCTGATTTTCTCACTACTGCCGGCTTGCTGGTGGCTAATTACTGCCCGCAAACAAATCTCTTTTGAGCAATGGATTGGTTTTAAAGCCATTCCCAAGGAGAAGCGCGCGAAAGTCTGGGGCTGGGCTAGTCTGACTTCTCTAGGCCTATTGCTGCTGTCGATCGTCCTGTTGAAAAACGTCGGTACTGCTCATACCGCCGTCAGCGACTTTACCAATCAAGGCTGGCGCGTACTGCCGGCGATTTTGGTCTACGCGGTCTTAGGAACGTCACTGCCAGAAGAGCTGCTGTTTCGAGGCTTTTTATTAAAGCGACTGGCAGCTCGTTTTGGCTTTGCAATCGGGAATCTGATTCAGGCATTGCTGTTTGGCTTGCTGCACAGCGTCATGTTTATTAATCAGCTAGGCCTGCTCAGCGCTCTCGGTATCGGCTGGTTTACGCTGCTGGTGGCTTGGCTGATGGGATTTATCAATGAAAAACCAGCTGCCGGCTCTATCTATCCCAGTTGGATGATTCATGCGTTGGCTAATTTCTTGACCGGTTTAAGCGTGGCTTTCGGTTTGCTTTAGCTTTGCCAAATCGGTCTTCAAAGCTGCAGTTTCACTGCCCATATCCGCTGTTTGGATTTATAAATTGAAAAAATCGCATCATCCTTGGCCAGACACTGGCTGAGAATGGTGCGATCTTTATTTGTGGTATTTTTTCTACTATTGTATAGGAGTTATAAGTAAATTCGTTTCAAAAAATATATCGAGGAAGAAAGTTTGACCGAGAATAGAGTATCAATAGTTTTATCGCAATCCAGCTTAGAAGTGTGCAGCCAAAATCGGCAGCAGCCAGATCCAGAAGATGCAGGTAGCGGCAAACGCAACCGTTGAGATTGCCACCGAACTGGCCCCTTCTTTCACATAAATGTTGTAGCGGCTGGAAATAATGATCCCTGAAAATGCAGGTGGCAGGGCATTTGCCATGCAAAGCATCGAGATCTTGGTTGGGTCAGAGCCCATACCGCAAAGATAAGCAACCAAAACAATGATTGCCGGCGTTAAAAGCAAGCGATAGAAAGTGTTCCAAAGCGATTCCTTGTCAATTGAGAACTTAACCGTCGACAGCGACAGACCAGCTGCCAATACGGCGACCCCAGAATTGGCCTTGGCAATCAAATCAAAGCTGGGCGCAAATGATGCGGGAATCTTGATCCCAAGCAGCACCAGGATCACGGCTAAAAGCGGTGCCGCGGCAACTGGCTGTTTAATGGCATTAAGAATTGCCGCCATCGTTGAGTTGCTGGTTTCTTTCTTTCCGCGCCCCTCATGGTTTGAGAATTCAGCTCTCGCCAGATCAATTTCACGAATAATGCCTTTTTCGCGCAATGCCTTGGCTTCCGCATCAGTAACTGGGATCCCATCGGCAATAGTTACTTCTTTTTCTTGAACCGGTGCCAATTCATCTGCTTTTTGCGGCAGCTTGATCTTGACCTTTTCGCCACCCGTCTTAGCCGCCTTGGCTCGAGCAGCTGCCTGTCCTTTGTTGATCAAGGCCAGCCCAATTGGAATCGTAACCGCATTGACCACGATTGATACGATCCCAATGACCAGATTGGTGCTGGCATTATTGCCATAGATTGGATCCAGCACCGCAAAGCCCAGAAAACCAATCGTTGGCGAACCGGCAATCATAGCACAGATTGCGGCTTCCTGCGTAGTACGGTGAAACATCAGCTTGTCTAAGAAGTAACTAAGCAGAAACAGACCGGTAACGCCAAAAATCGAAATCAGCGTCAGAACGATATCCTTGGCAAACATTGCCCGCGTTGCACTAACGATCGAAATAAACAGAGCCGCTGGCAGCGCAATATTGAGCACCAGTTTGTTGAGCCCCTGTCTTTGGTCATCGTCAAAGAACGAGAACTCGCCGCACAGATATCCCAGAATCATGATTACCAAAATTGGAACAATATCATTTACCAATATCTTTTCCATAATCGACCCCTCCAATTTTCTCTTTAGCCGACCAGACTCATAAAAAGGGTGAGATGATCAGTGAAAGCTCATCATCCCACCCAAGTCTGTTCAAAATCGGCTTGGCTTATTCGCCCTTGATGACTTCGCGCCGTGGGTTCTTAGGGCCGCGTGCCTTGGAGATGACGCCTTTTGCAACCAGGTCATTGATTTCATCGGCATCATAGCCCAGAGCAGAAAGCACTTCAACGTTGTTTTCGCCCAGGTCAGGTGCCCGCTTGTAATCTGGCTTATAGTTGCTCAGCGTAAATGGCATCCCAATCGTCTTGAAATTGCCACGGTTGCCACCTTGGTCAATCGTGACGATCGTGCCATCCTCGTTTAAGTCCGGATCATTTTCCAATTCGTGCCAATCAATGACTGGTCCGACGGGAATTCCAGCCTCGCCAAGCTTTTGCGTCAATTCATATTTGTCGTATTGCTTGGTGTAGGATTCGATCAATGGGTAGATCTCCTCTTTGTGCAGTTGACGGTGTTCCCAATCAGAGAAGCGCTCATCGTCAATCCATTCTGGGTGACCCATCGTATTGGCGATAGCAGCCCAGCTCTTGTTGGAGTCTTGGATCACGATGTAGACATAGGCATTTGGATCGGTTTCCCAGCCCTTAGCCTTGTAGGTCCAGCCAATTACCTGACCGCCTTCCGTGTTTTCAGCCCGTGGTACGGCCTTACCCCACTTGTAGTTAGGGTAGACGGCATAGTGTGGCAGCGCCCCCAGGTTATCCAGCATGATCTGGTCACGCAGCTTGATCCGGCAAAGGTTCATAACCGCGTTTTGCATTGACTGGTAGACCAGTGTTCCTTCGCCAGTCCGTTCCCGCTGCATCAAAGCGGCCAGAATCCCAATGGTCAGGTGCATGCCTGAGTTGGAGTCACCTAAAGCTGCGGCAGACTGCGTTGGCACATTGGCAGCCCCTTTGTTCCAGCCAGTCGTTGAAGCCGCGCCACCAGCAGACTGGGCAACTGGTTCGTAGGCCTTGACGTCAGCAAAGCGTGATCCTTGGTTAAAGCCTTTCAGTGAGGCCATGATCAGACGTGGATTCAATTTGTGCACGTCTTCCCAGCCAAAGCCGGCCCGATCAGCAGCTCCTGGGCGAACGTTTTCAACAAATACGTCAGCCTTTTTAAGCAGGTCCGTCATGATCTGTTTGCCTTCAGGAGTCTTGATGTTCAGCGTCAAAGACTTCTTGTTGGCGTTCAGCTGCAAGTAGTAGAGACTCCAGGAATCCTGAATATCCAACAGTTGATTACGGGTTGGGTCACCGGTATCCGGCCGTTCAACCTTGATCACCTCAGCGCCCAGCCATGCCAACAGCTGCGTGCATGAAGGCCCAGATTGCACCTGCGTCCAGTCAACGACTTTGATTCCCTTTAATGGTGCGTATTCATTCGTCTTTTCTTCAACCATAATTATCTGCCCCTTTCACTACTTTTCCAGGTCCAGCTTTGGATTCAAGTTGCCAATGTGACCCGATTCCTTACCCATGGATGGGTCGATCTGGACGTTGATAATGTTTGGCCGCTTGGATTCAACCGCCTTTGCAAAGATAACCTTCATTTCCTGATAGCTGCTTACAAAGTAGCTGTCACCGCCAAATGCCTTAGCAATGTATTCATATCTTGCCTGAGCATCCAGCATTGTTGGGCCTGGCTGATCAGCAACTTCACGGTCCGTCCCATTGTAGATCCCACCATTGTTAATTACGACGACGGTAATCGGCAGGTGATAGCGGCAGATGGTTTCCATTTCCATGCCATCAAAACCAAACGCACTGTCGCCTTCCAAAGCAACGACTGGCTTGCCGGTTTCAACAGCCGTGGCAATCGCATAGCCCAAACCGACGCCCATGACGCCCCACGTACCGGTGTCCAGACGGTGACGCGGCAGTTTCATGTCAACCATGTTCCGGCCAATGTCCAACGTGTTTGCACCCTCAGAAACCAGGTAGGCATCAGGATGCTGCAGGAAGTACTCTTTGATTGGTTCCAGCGCGCCATAGTAGCCAAACTTGGCATTGGTTTCGCCCGCTTCAACACGTTTCGCAAACTTAGCCACGTTTTCATCAACTTTTGCCTTGATTGCATCCAACCATACGCTTGGCGCGTGGTAGTCAGTCTTTTCCAGTGCTGGTACCAACTTGGCCAGGATTGAGTTCAAGTCACCCTGCAATGGGGCATCGATCTTCTGGTTGGAGTCAAATTCAGTTGCTTCGATTTCCAGCTGAACGAACTTGGCGTTAGGGTTGAAGGTTGGTGCTGCACCGTGCGAAAGCATCCAGTTAAGCCGTGCGCCGATCAGAATTACCACATCGGCGCCGCTCAATGAAAGCGAACGAGCAGCAGCGGCGGAATGCTTGTCTTCATCTGAAATCAAGCCTTTTGCCATCGACATCGGCAAGAATGGAATGTCCGTGTCAGCAACCAGTTTTTGTACTAGTTCTTCACTTTGCGCATAGGCTGCGCCCTTGCCAAGAATGATCAGTGGTTTTTGCGCACCCTTGATCACTTTGACGGCCCGCTCAATTGCCTCATCGCTTGGGGCTTGTTTAGGTGCTGGATCAACGACTTCATAAATTCCGGCATCTTCACCATTGACGACCTCAATCTGTTGACCAATCACATCCGCTGGCAGATCAAGATAAACTCCACCAGGACGACCAGACAATGCCGTTCTGACTGCTCTGGCAACAGCCAACCCCATGTCCTGAGCACGATCGACTCGATAGGCGGCCTTACAGAATGGCTTGGCAACATTGTATTGATCTAAACCTTCATAATCGCCTTGGTCAAGATCAATAATGTGACGTTCCGATGAACCGGAAATCATAATCAATGGGAAGCAGTTCTTAGTGGCCTGTGCCAAGGCCGTCAACCCATTTAAAAATCCAGGCGCGGAAACGGTTAGGGCCACGCCAGGTTTTTGCGTCAGATAGCCGGCGGCAGCAGCAGCATCAACGGCAGCGTCTTCACGCCGAAAACCGAAGTATTTCATGCCGCGCAACTGAGCCAGACGCGCAAAATCAGTCACTGGAATGCCAACGACCCCATAAATATTTTTCAAACCATTTTTTTGCAGCGCATCGATCAAAAGGTCGGCACCAGTTTTCATTGATTCATTTGCCATAAGCTTTCGCCTTCATTCATTAGATTTTTAAAATAGAACTGTGAAAAACTACATTAAGCGATTTATGCAAAACTGTTGACCTATTAAGGAGGACTCCTTCTCACTGATGATCTCATCATCGGTCGTCTCGCTTCAGCACACGTTTGCGAATCTCGTCGAAGCCCAGCCAGCTGCCGATTCCTGCCAGCAGTAGTCCGAGGTCAGCCAATAATCCGTCACGCCGATTCCCTGTTTGTGGAAGATGTTTGGTTGATGCCGTTTCATTGGGGGCTGAAACAGCATCATGCTTGTTGCTTTTGGTTAATTGGATAGCAGATGACGTTTCGTTAGAGGTGACGGTGTGACGTGCTTGAACCGACTGACTTGTTTGACTATTGACAGGCTGCCAGGACTGCGATCGCTTTGCTCGACGAATCGCGGTCTTGGCACTGCCCGTAGTCGATGCAGTACCTTTCCCTTGTGTATCAGTTGGTTTTTGCATTGGCGGCTTCACGGAACCGCCGGCATGATGATCGGTATTGGCTGACTGATGCTTCAGCTTGATCACATAGGTCCGTTCGCTGGTATTGTTAAAACTGAGGACTTGACCATCAGTTGGATCACTGACGAGCTGATACCCTTGCCGCTCTAAAGCCTTAATCGTATCAGCCGTGCTGTAGTCGGCACTTGATCCATACTTTCCCGTCAGCACCTTATCATACTGACTGAGGCTTTGCGGATCTTTTGCGCTGACATCCTCATAGACAATCCTGATTTTTTCGGTACATGGCTGATAGATCACCTTGACAACCGGATTCTCGTCAATCGCTGGTGCTGCCGCATCAACTACCGGCGTATCAGCATCATATCCTGGAATCACGGGTGAATCTTTTTGTGGATACTTTGTCGGCGTGACGGTCCAAGGCGTATAGTCAACATCACCGGTTACCTCATCAACCGTTGCGCTTCTCGTGTAGTCAACCGACTGCTTTACCGGAGCATATGCCTGACTGCCGTTTGCGAATTCATACTTGATCGTCCGAGTCGTCGTTTGGTTTAGATCATTTTTCTCAACCCCTTTATAGGTTTTAGATGGATCATTGGGCAACGGCGTCCCATTGTTTTGATATTGATCCGGTCCCAACGTGATCTTACGATGCTTCAGTTTAACCGTATAGCTCTGTGCCGCATTGCCATAATCCAGTATCTTGCCGCCCGTTGGATCATTAACCAGCTGATAGCCTTTCGCCTCCAGTTTTTCAATCGTATCAGTCGTACTGTAGCCTGAGCTCTGGCCTCTGGCACCGGACAGATTCTGATCGTAGCTGCTGAGATTATGTGGATTTTCTTCACTGACGTCTTGATAATTGACCGTAATCTTTTCAGTCCGGCCATAAACATAAATGACCGTTCCATTAAGCCCCTCCTTCTCCAAAGTACCGCTTGGGGCAAGACTGCCTTTCCCCAAACCAATATATGTATAGCCAGGAAGATTGAGCTGATTCGTAGAATATGTATCGCCGATTACTGGTGCACCGCTGTAATGAACGCCTGCTTGATGAATCTGCTGGCCCTGCTCATTGAGATATTCAACATTAACCGAGGCAGCTGGCGAGAATGTAAAGCTCGTCAGCTTAAACTGCTGCAGGTTGGTAAGCTCGCCGGTCGCCGCTATTATATTAAGTCCCATCGCAATGTTTTCATTATTTGGAAGATTTGGAATCTGGCAGGTCCAGGTAACCGTCTGAGCTTGCTCAGGCGTTTGGGCGTTATCGTTAAGATGTCCAGCCGGCTCCGCCAACGTAATCGTTAGGGTATGCGTTGTCCCATCGTAGTGAATGGAAAAATCATGAAACTTACCATCCATCAAGCTAGTCGTCAGCGGCTTAACCGTGCCATCCTGATTATCGACCCACCAGCGCCAAGCCGGTTTGCCCTCGGTAGTTGGCACTTTTATGTGACTGGTCGTAACAATGTCGCCATATGGAACTTCTGTTGTCGGATCCTGTGACTGTCCATATTGCGAATCGTCCTCGCCGTTTTTCGGAAGCGGAATCTCATCGCCAGGCAGATCCGACGTTGGCTCGTTATAGTAGTCATAATAGGAATCAAGCTTAAAGCCAACCGCATTAGGCAGCCCCGCGATTCCCAGATTGCCGCCAGGCCGGCCAAGCGCATTCACGCTTCCTGTATGAAAGACGATGCCCATGCCATCAGCACCGCCAAAGTTGCCCAGATTGATCTGACCATTCAGCGTGAAGCTGCTGTCCATATTGATTTTTTCTTTTAACGAAACGGCACCGGCTGAATACTGCTGATCTTTTTTGGTGAATGTAATCGTGACCGACCCGTCAGGATTGCACTCATAGGTGGCTGTACCGTCAGTATTAAAATATTGACTGAAATTCTTGGCATTAACGGTTACGTCCTCGGCTGGCATTATCGAAGGCGAATCACCCGCAGTCGCAACCAAAGACGCCGATTTTTCGACCGCCGAACCAGCGGCAGCGTTTTTTGGGTCAGCAACGCTCTGCGAACCGGCTGTCGATTGCTGGTCCTGAACCGCTGAATCCGAAACCGCTGAATCCGTACTTGCCCCGGAAGCTGCTGAGTTTTCCGTCACCGCCGCATCTTGATGAGCTGTCGATAGCTTGTTCGATGAAGCAGATGTCGCTGCCTGTACTCCCACGACGGCGAACGAACCGGCAAGCGCTGCATTGCTTGCCTCTGACCACGTGTTCATTGAAGCACTCAAAGCAGTCGTACTGGCACTCGTCATCGAATGGTCACTTTGAACGACCGCTGCCTTGACGCTTGAATCTTGATTACTCAATGCGTCTGCCTTAGCAGTCATTCCATTGGCACTGCCAAGGAAAAAGCCTATTGCAATCAATACCGAGACACAGCCAAACTTGGTTTTGCGAAGAGCATATTTTGGCAAAATTGTCATTAGCTGTCTTTGCCGATCATTTTGATTGTTTCTCCCCATTTCAATCCCCACCTTGTATCTTTAATCAACAAAAAATGCGTTAAATAAACTTTCAAATTTCATGGGAGCGATTATAGACACAAATTTAAAAAGCAACAACAAAAAAATCGTTTTCACAATTCAAATCAGACTGATTTCAAACGTTATAAAATTAAAAAACGATAAGTATAATTTTTTTAATATTGAAGAGCACTAATATAACTATATTTATTGTTCGTGTTTTCAATTTGTATTTTTTAACAATTTAATAAATTAATATTTGTTAAAATTGACAAAAATGATTTAATATGAGATTTGTTTCATATTAAAGATAAAAAATCATCCGTTATTGCACTAAAAATATCTTAGAAAAGGTAAAATACTCTCGCAGTGATTATCAACACATTCCAATTTCTAAAAAGACGTTTTTTTACCAAGCTACAAATAGGCAGTTGCTGTTAGATAGCCGGCAAGTCATCCTAAACAAGTATTTGCTGTCATCATATGATCGACCGTATATTTGACGATAAGCAGTTGATATATCATAGAATGCCATTCATCATCATTACCGGTTATACGTTCTATCTACCAAGCGTAGTTTTAAACGATCAGTCCTATCCAAATAAAAAAACTCGCCTGGCAAAAATCTGCCAAGCGAGTTTTGGGATTCAGTAATTAATCAGGAGTTTTCTTAATTGAGGTGTCAGAACGTTAATTTGAGAAATACGTCGCGTAGTTTCAGTGATATAAACAGAACCGCCAAGTTTTAGTTTTTGAGGTGCGTTATCTTTTAAATTTAAGGAGAGTTATAAGAGTACTTGTATTGGAAATTTATGATTTGACTGATCCGTTTTTCTTTCCCGCCCACTGATTCTCACGCAGAATACCGTAGCACGGCCGATTCTCTAGCGATTTAGGCGCCCCAGACTTCTTCGGCAACGCTCTTGACCAACGCAAGCTTAGCCCATTGCTGCTCTTCAGTCAGAATATTGCCTTCTTCAGTTGAGGAAAAGCCGCATTGTGGACTCAGGCACAGCTTGTCCAAATCATGGTATTGCGCAGCTTCATGAATACGATCCAAAATTGCCTGCCGCTCTTCCAATTCACCAGACTTAGAGGTAACCAGCCCTAAGACCACGTATTTATCAGCTGGTACCTTGGCTAGGGGTTCAAAGCCGCCTGCTCGTTCTGAATCATATTCCAGATAAAAGGCTGCCACATCTTCTTTAGCAAACAGGTAGTCGGCAACTGGACCATAGCCCCCTTTAGCCGCCCAGGTTGAATGATAGTTTCCGCGGCAGACATGGGTCGTAACCGTAAGATCAGCCGGCAGATCAGCCAAAGCCGCATTGTTGATCTTTAGATAGGTTGCTTCCAGTTTTTCACGATCCGCGCCTTCTTTAGAACGAGTTGCCCAGTAGTCTTCATCTACCAGCAGTCCCCAGGTACAGTCATCCAGCTTGACGTCACGACAACCGGCATCATACAGTGCCAAGATCAGATCATGGTAGGCAGCGGCCACGTCATTGATTAGGTCATCTTCGGAATCATAGTATTTTTTGATGGCCGCCACGTGATCATCATCCCGGAAGAGTTCAGAATAAAGCTGTGCCGGTGCCGGAATGCTTTGACGTGGAATCAAGTCCGTGCCATCCGTTAAGCTCTTAAGGTACTTGAAGGCTTCCAGATCGGGGTGCGTGCCGTTAAAGCGAACCTTGCCGGCGACTTGGGCAGAATCGGCCCGCGTTTCCTCATCATGGAAGCGATAGCCATGTGCCGGCTTGGTATGTGCGATCCCTTCAAAGCCCCAGAACGTGTCCAGATGCCAGTATGAACGCCGGAATTCGCCATCGGTAACCGCGTGCAGACCAACCTGTGCCTCTTTTTCGACCAGCTCCTTGATACACTTGTCTTCAACTTTTTTCAGTTCGTCATGATCAATTTCGTGGTTGGCAAATTTTTCCCGAGCTGCCTTCAGTTCAGCCGGGCGCAGGAAACTGCCCACGATGTCATAACGGAACGGTGAAGTCGTGCGGTTGGTAAAAGTTAAGGTTTGTGATTGCGTCATATGTGATAACTTCCTTTCGAAAATGCTTGTTTGGCAGGACTTCTCAGGAAATTAAAAATCCCTGGGAAAAGCACATCCTGCACTTTCTCCCAGGGACGTTGACTGCTTATTCAACGTGTTACCACCCTGATTCAGCTAGACCTCACAATCTAGCCCTTACTGAGTACTCTAAAAATTAGAAGACCCGGACCGTGATATCGGACGTCACCCCGCGGCCGGCTTACCAAACGGCTCGCCCACCGACTTGCTCCAAGACCATCTTCATCGCGTTTCACGATCCCGGCTCTCACCTAACCCGGTTCTCTTTAAAGGCTGCCCGCGACTACTCATCTCTTCTAAGCAATTTCTAATTTTGTTGTAATCATACTATAACGATCACTACTAATTGTCAACCATAAATTGAGATTTTTTGAGAAAGGGCTAGGAAACACGTTCTTTTAAGGACGTGATGAATTGCCCCTATTTTTTGTCCTTCATTGCTAATTCCACCATAACTTGATCAATGCCTGCGTGCCATCATTGCCCAGCTGCTTTTCATCAACCAGAATTTCATACAGACGCGCGGCTTCCTTAGTCGCCGGCAGCTCCAGATTCATCCGCGCGGCCTCATCAAGCGCAATTCGCAGATCCTTTAAAAAGTGCTTGGAGAAAAAGCCTGGCGTAAAGTCATTTTTAAGAATGCGGGGCGCGTAGTTGTCCAGACTCCAATTGGCCGCGGCACCCCCACCGACCGTCTTGATCACCGTTGCCAGATCCAGACCGGCAGCCTTGGCATACGCAAGCATCTCGCACATCCCAGTCATCGTTCCTGCAATCATGATCTGATTGGCCATCTTAGCATGCTGACCACTGCCGGCAGGACCAAACCAGTTGACGTCTTGGCCAATCTGTTTAAACAGCGGCGTTAAATATTCACAATCAGCCTTTTGACCACCTACCATGATCGTCAGCGTGCCGTTTTTTGCTCCCAGATCACCGCCCGAAACCGGTGCATCCAAAATATGCACGCCAGCTGGAGCAGCGGCGGCAATTTTTTGATCCAGGGCTGGCCTGCTGGTGGTCATATCAATCAAATACTGACCAGCAACTGCTGCGCTCAAAAGACCGTCTTTGCCAAAATAGATCTGCTCAACGTCTTTTGGATAGCCAACGATTGACATCACGACTTTACAGTTCTGCATTGCCAAAGCCGGCGTAGCACACCATTTTGCGCCCAGCTCCAAAACCTTTTGCGCATGCGCCTTGGTTCGATTATAGACCTGGACCTCATTGCCCGCTTTGAGCAGGTTGGCAATCATCCCGGTTCCCATCACACCGGTTCCAATAAAGCCAATTTTCATCGTATCACCTCACGATTGATTTGCGTTTATTGTAACACGCTGCTGACTTAAAATCGGCAGTTCTTTTTGGGCAATCCCAAGCCATTCCGACCCCTGCAGGCAGCAAAAAACGGTGCCGGTAAAAAAACGGCACCGTTTGCTTTTAATTTATTGCAAAATCTGACCTGGCAGAGCCTTGAGATTTTGCAGCGTCAGTTCAGAATGATGCTGATCAAGCCGCATCTGTGCAATCAAGTCATCCACACTGTCAAACTTGACCTCGCCGCGCAGCCGTTTGATCCAGCGCACCTGCACGTTTTCGCCATAGATCAGCTGATTAAAATCAAACAAATTGATTTCAAGCGTTTTTTCATTGTGATCGCCAAACGTAACGTTGCGACCTACGCTGGCCATCCCGTTATACCAGCGCTCGCCGATTTTAAGCTGAACCACGTACACGCCGATTGCCGGCAGCCATTCCAACTCAGGCCAGGCAACGTTAGCCGTGGGAAAGCCCAGCGTCCGGCCGCGCGCAAAGCCATGGACCACAACGCCTGAAGTCTGGTAGTAGTATCCTAAAAGCTCATTTACCGATTGCACGTCGCCAAGCTCAAGCAGCTCTCTGATACGCGTTGAGCCAACCTTATGATTATCCTGCAGCGTCATTTTGTCAACGGTTACTACCTCAAACCGTCCCTGGGCAAAATCTTTTAGATGCGCCATGTTGGCCACGCTGGGATCAGCTCCATAAGTATGGTCATAGCCAGCGACGGCAACCTGCGCATGAAAGCCAACCAGATATTGATCCACAAACGTCTGCGGATCCAAAGCCGACAGCGCCGAAGTGAGATTAACCAGATAAACGCGATCGACACCCAGCTGCTTTAATAAATCCAATTTGCGCGGCAGCGGCGTTAGATAATGAACGCCGCCAGCTGGATACTGCTGATAGACGATCTCAGGCCGATGATCATAAGTCAGGACGGCTAGCGGCAGCCCTTTTTCATCAGCAATGCGGCGCGCCGTTTTGATTACCGCTTGATGGCCACGATGAATGCCATCAAAAAAGCCCATTGCCAACACGACTGGTCCAGCTGGTACCAACTTCGGATCAAATGGATGATGAATCTTAATAACCTGCATCCGCGTCACCTACTTTGTCGACAGCATCTTCAATGGTTTATAGAGCCGATCTTTTGCCTGATACAGTGCCTTGACCTCGCCTTGATAAGTCAATGCGATCTCGGGTTCTTGGGTGTTCAGACCGCTCAGCCAGCCGCCATTTTGAACCTTTTTCCACTGGGCTTCCGTTAATTCAAGATGTGGATAGCTCTGCAGGGCATAGTCCATTGGATAGACATAGCGATCCAGAATCTGGGCTTCCATGGCATCTTGAATATCGCTTAGACTCAGAGTCTGATCCAATTCAAAGCCGCCGCTCTTGGTTCGCGTCAGACTGCTCATCACGCCAGGATAGCCTAATTTAGCCGCCAGATCATAGGCCAGGGTCCGGACATAGGTTCCTTTGCTGCAGTCAACCACAAAACGAATCCGCTGCTGCTGCTTTTTTTCATCATAGCTGGAAGCCGTCAGTTCAAAGCGCGCAATGTGAACATGACGCTTGGGCCGTTCAACGGTTTCGCCAGCCCGCGCGTATTCGTAGAGCTTCTTGCCATTAACCTTGATTGCCGAATACATTGGTGGAATCTGCACGATATCACCCGTCAGCTCCTGCATGGCCTGCTTGATCGTATCTTCAGCAATTGGTGCCGTAACTGGCTTTTGGGCTACGACCTCGCCATCGAGATCCTGAGTCGTCGTGGCCGCGCCAACCAAAAGCTCGCCAACGTATTGCTTGCCCGAGGCCATCAAAAACTCAACGACTTTGGTAGCCTGGCCCACACAGATTGGCAAGACGCCATCAACGTTTGGGTCCAGCGTTCCTGAATGACCGATCTTTTTTGTATGCAGAATTCGCCGCAACCGACTGACACAGTCAAAGCTGGTCATTCCGCGTTCTTTGTACAATGGAATAATCCCATCCAAAAATCTCACCGCTTTCATCTCTAAAATAATAAAAGGGGGCCACAAGCTGGGCTCCCTTTTAATTGATTATCGCTCCTGCTTGTGCAGCTGGTTGATCAATTGGTCGATCCGACTGCCATAAGCAACCGATGGATCACGCTTAAACGTGAGCTCTGGAGTCTTGAAAATGTTAAGACGACTGCCCAGTTCGCTGCGAATCAGCCCTTTTGCCTTGTCCAGACCTTGTTGAGCCTTTTCGCCATCGCTGGCCTTGTCAGACAGCAGGCTGTAGTAGATCGTTGCCTGCTGCAGGTCGCCCGTGACGTCAACGCCCGTGATCGTGATGTCTTGAACTCGTGGATCACGCACGCGCTTTAAGAGGATGTCATCAACTTCACGCTGAATCTGTTCAGCCAGTCGATCCACCCGATAGCGTTTGTTTGGCATGTTTTTCTCCTTTAGCGACTAGAAGCTACTTAACGGGAACTTCCTTCATCTGGTAAGCTTCGATAACGTCGCCTTCCTTGATGTCGTTGTAGTTTTGAATCGTCAGACCACATTCATAGCCCTGCTTGACTTCCTTGACATCGTCTTTGAAACGCTTCAGACTGCCCAGTTCGCCTTCGTAAACGACCACGCCGTCACGAATCAAGCGAACCTTGGAATCACGCGTAATCTTGCCATCGATGACCATCCCACCGGCAATCGTGCCAATCTTGGAAGCCTTGTAGATTTGCCGAACTTCAACTTGGCCAACCGTTTCTTCCTTGTAGACCGGTTCCAGCATCCCCTTCATGGCATCTTCAACTTCTTCAATTGCGTTGTAGATGACCCGGTGCAGCCGGATATCGATGTTGTTGGATTCAGCCATGGACTTGGCCAGTGGCGTAGGGCGCACGTTAAAGCCAATGATAACGGCATTGGAAGCCTCAGCCAGCGTGACATCGGATTCCGAAATGGCACCAACGGCCTTGTGGATGATGTCAACACGAACGCCGTCAACCTTGATCTTTTCCAATGACTGAGCCAGTGCTTCAACAGAACCCTGCACGTCGGCCTTAATGATAACCGGCAGCGTCTTCATCTGACCCTTCTTCATCGTGGCAAACAGGTTGTCCAGCGTAACATGGCTGGTCTTTTGCCGTTCTTCAACCAAGGCGCGCTTAGCCCGTTCCTCACCAGCTGCCCGGGCCGTCTTTTCATCATCAAAGACTACGAAGCGATCCCCGGCTTCTGGCACGTCGTTTAAACCAGTGATCTCAACTGGCGTGGATGGCGTAGCTTCCTTGATGCGGCGACCGTTTTCGTTGGTCATCGTCCGGACGCGGCCAAACGTGTTGCCGACAACGATTGGGTCACCGACATGCATCGTACCTTGTTGAACCAGCAGCGTGGCTACGGGACCGCGACCTTGATCCAGCCGGGCTTCAACAACGGAACCCGCGGCGTTTTGATCTGGGTTGGCCTTCAATTCCATCATTTCGGCCTGCAGCAGAATCATGTCGAGCAGTTCATCGATGTTCTTGCCAAACTTAGCTGAGATGTTGACAAAGATCGTGTCGCCACCCCAGTCTTCTGGGATCAATTCATATTGAGCCAGTTCTTCGATAACCCGGTTTGGATTGGCACCTGGCTTGTCGACCTTGTTAACGGCGACGATGATTGGCGTGTGGGCAGCCTTGGCGTGGTTGATGGCTTCAACCGTCTGTGGCATGACCCCGTCATCGGCAGCTACGACCAGGACCGTGATGTCGGTAATGTTGGCACCACGCGCCCGCATTTCGGTAAAGGCGGCGTGTCCTGGCGTATCCAAGAACGTGATCAGCTTGCCATTATAGTCAACCTGGTAGGCACCAATTGCCTGCGTGATCCCACCGGCTTCAGAATCCGTAACGTGGGAGTGACGAATCTTGTCCAAAAGCGTCGTCTTACCATGGTCAACGTGACCCATAACCGTAACAACTGGTGGCCGCGATACCATGTGTTCCGTATTTTGGTTTTCTTGATCAAAGAATTTGTCCAGGTCGGCAATGTCTTCTTGAACCTTTTCCTTGGCTTCGATGCCATAATCAGCGGCCAAAAGCTCAATCGTGTCCGTGTCCAGGGATTGGTTTTGGTTAACCATGACGCCAAGCATGAACAGCTTCTTGATGATTTCAGCTGCTGGGCGGTGCAAGAGCTTAGCCAGATCCTGTGCGTTCATGCCTTCCGTGTATTCAAGAACATCTGGCAATGGACGATCCTTACGCTGAGTTGGCTGCTGCTTTTTCACTTCGCGCATCCGTTGATTCTTGTTGTGCTTGTTATTCTTATTGCGACGATTCTTCTTGTTGTTCTTGTTTTTGTTGAAAACGTGAACGCCACGGCCATTGTCATCATTGCCGCCACGGTTGTTGTTACTGTGGCGATTGTTGTTTTGAGACTGTTGACCATTTTGCGGACGGCTGTTGTGTTCTGGGCGCTTTGGCTGTTCCTGCTTTGGCTGGCTGGCCTTGGCAGTGGCTGGCTTATTGGTACCCTTAGCCATGCTGCGCAGACGGTTGGCTTCTTCTGAGGTCACGGAAGACATATGACTTTTCACCGTGATTCCCTCCTTTTTGGCCATATCCACCAAGTCCTTGCTTGGCATTTTCAGCTCTTTGGCTAGTTCGTAAATTCGTTCTTTGGCCATCGAATCACGCTCCTTTATTTATTTTGTTATTTCTTCAGCGTCGTTTGACAGTTCGATCATGCGCTTGGCAAAACCGGCCTGCTCAACGGCAACCACCGTTCGTGCCTGTCCAATCGCCTGACTTAGCTGGGCTTTATTGAATCGGCAAATCAGTGGAATTTCATAGTAGGTACACTTGTTGATAAACTGCTTGACCGTGGAATGACCGGCATCAGCTGCCAAAAAGACCAGCTTGGCTTGATGACTGCGGATCGATTTTAAGACCAATCCTTCACCAGCCGTGATCTGACGGGCGCGCCGGGCTAATCCCAAAAGGTTCAAGATCTGCTGTTCTGAAGCTGTCATTAAACGTGACCGAACAGCTTGATCCGTTCCTGCAGGTGATCAGCATAGTCAATCAGCTGATCATAAAAGGCATCATCCAGCTTAACGCCGAATGCCTTGTCAAAAGTGCGTTCTTTCTTTGCCCGCGTGGCAATCTTGACATCCGCGGCAATGTAGGCGCCACGACCAGCCTTTTTACCGGTTGGGTCCACGCTGACTTCATCTTCTTTGTTGCGCACCACGCGAATTAGCTCTCGCTTGGGCATCATTTCGCCGGTAACGATGTCTTTGCGCATCGGTACTTTTCTCTTTTTCATTGTTTCACCCCGCTGCTCAATTTATTCCATTCTATCTTGCTTCAATTTCTTTTTCTATTGTAGTCTTATTCGCCATCCATTGCATCGTTTTGAGCATCGTCAGCGAAATCATCGGTTTGGTCTTCGACAGCCGGTGCCTCACTGGATGGCTTGATGTCAATCTTGTACTTGGTCAGCTGAGCAGCCAGGCGAACGTTTTGACCACGCTTGCCGATTGCCAGCGACAACTGATCGTCCGGTACGTAGACCGTGCAGCCATGGTGAACCTTGACGATCTTGTTGCCTTCGTGATCAACGCTGCCCGTATCCTCTTCTTCACCGTTGTTGTCGTCAAAGTCCAGGCGGTCAACCGTAGCTGGCTTCAGGGCATTCTTGATGAAGATAGCTGGATCAGAGCTGTATTCGATGATATCGATGTTTTCGCCGCCCAGTTGGTTGACGATTGCCTGAACACGAGCACCCCGTGGACCAACACAGGTACCAACCGGGTCGATGTTCGGGTCTTTTGAAGCTACGGCAACCTTGGAACGATCGCCGGCTTCCCGTGCGCTGCCCTTCCATTCGATTGGGCCGTTTTGTTCCTTGAGTTCGGGAACCTCTTTTTCAAACAAGCGCTTGAGCATGCCAGGATCAGTCCGGCTTACCAAGACCAGCGGACCGCGATATTGACGCTTTTGCGTGCCATCTGGCTGCTGCATTGGCTTGGCATCGGCTACCTTGTAGATGTAGACCTGGACGCGATCGTGAATTCGGTACTCTTCATTAGGCATCGTCTGACGCTTGCTCAAGCCGGCTTCCACGCCATCGCCAAGGTCAATGTAGATAAAGCGGTTGTCTTCACGAGAGACTTCCCCTTCAACCAATTCATTCAGCATCTTGTCGTACTTGTTGATGACCCGATCGCGTTCAGCCTCGCGCAGTTTTTGCAGGACGATGTTTTTAGCCGTTTGCGCTGCCAAGCGGCCAAAGTCATGCGGCGTCACTTCTTCTTTGAAAGTGTCGCCCAGACTGTAGCCATGACTCTTTTCCCAGGCATCGTGCAGACTGATTTGTTCATTAGGGTTTTCAACTTCGGCCACGACCGTCTTGTCAGAAAAGACCTTGAACTCACCCGTGTTTTCATCGATCTTTACTTCAACGTTGCTGGCGTTGTAGTTGGTCTTGTAGGCTTTTTCCAAAGCATCCGTCAATGCTTCGATAACGACTTCCTTCTTGATGCCCTTTTCCTTTTCCAGGACGTTCATGGCATCAAGCAGTTCTTGTGCTTGCTTTTGCTTCTTAGTGCTCATTTTGCTGCTCCTTTATTAAAACTTGATTGCTAAGCGAGCCTTGGCAATTTTTTTACGATCCAGCGTAATCGTCTTGTGTCGTGTCTTATCCAAATAATCCAAGGTTAAGCTGTCAGGCGTCAGATCAGTCATCGTACCCTCATAGACTTTGCGGCCGTCAACTGCCTGGTACAGTGAGACATGAATATATTCGTTCAATGCCCGCTGATAGTCGCTTTCCTTTTTTAAAGGCCGTTCCGCGCCTGGTGAAGATACTTCTAAAAAGTATGCCTGGGGAATCGGGTCTGGGTCGGCATTATCCAGCGCCTCGCTCAGCTGATCGCTAACCGTGGCACAGTCTTCCAGCGTAATGCCGCCGTCTTTGTCGATGTAGACTCTTAAATACCAGCTTTGTCCTTCTTTGACAAATTCGATATCATACAGCTCAAAGTCATGCTCGGTCAAGATCGGCTCAACTAGTTTTTCGACCGCGTCAACCACCGTACTGCTCAAATCCGCCACCTCCAATTTCATTGCAATAAAAAGAGCGAGCATTGCTGCTCACTCCCTAACGAGTTATTCACTATTGATAGTATAGCATCTTTATTCTGGCTTAGCAACCATGAGCAGCATTTGCCCACTGATCAGACCAAAATCAGGATCGCTAAAAATCTATCTGAAACTTATTTGATCAGATTACCGATCATTGCAGTCAACGATTCAGCTGCGGCTAAAACAGACTGAGCTGATTTTCATCCGGCAGATCGTCTAAGACGTGGTTGGCCGTCATGAACTGAATCAGCGTCTGTGAAACCTTTCCCCGCTCAGAAAGATCCTCTTTGGAAAGGAATGGCCGTTGCGCGCGGGCGGCAACGATCTGCTTGGCAACGTTGACCCCCAGACCCGGAATCGCTCTGAACGGTGCAATCAGCGAATTGCCGTCAATCAGCCAGTCAGTGGCATCTGAACGGTTCAGATCAACCATTTCAAAGTTGTAGCCCCGCTCCAGCATCTCGTTGGCCAGCTCCAGAATCGTCAGCAGGCTCTTGTCCTTGGCACTGGCTTCATTGCCCTGGTCATTGATCTGCTGCATCCGTGCTTTGACGGCATCCTTGCCATGAGCCATGGCCACGACGTCAAAATCATCCGCCCGCACGGAAAAGTAGCCTGCATAATAAACCAACGGGAAGTAGACCTTAAAGTACGCAATCCGCAGCGCCATTAAGACATATGCCGCCGCATGCGCTCTTGGGAACATGTACTGAATCTTCAGACAGGAATCCAGATACCATTGCGGCACGCCAGCCTGCAGCATTTTTTCCTGCCATTCATCTGGAATCCCACGCCCTTTACGCACGTGTTCCATAACCTGGAAGGAGGTTTCTGAATCCAGGCCATAGTGAATCAAGTCGGTCATGATGTTGTCACGACAGCCGATAACGTTGGCAATCGTGGCCGTGCCGTTTTTGATCAGTTCCTGGGCATTGTCCAGCCACACGCCAGTCCCGTGCGAAAGACCAGAAATCTGCAGCAGCTGTGAGTAGTTCTTGGGGTGCGTATCGTCCAGCATCCCCCGCACGAACCGCGTCCCGAATTCCGGCAGCCCCAAAGTTCCCGTCTTGCTTTGAATCTGCTCTTCGGTAACGCCTAAAACATCTGGACTGGAGAACAGACTCATCACGCCTGGATCATCCATTGGTATCGTTTGCGGATTGACGCCCGAAAGATCTTGTAAGAAGCGAATCATGGTCGGGTCATCATGTCCCAGAATATCCATTTTCAAGATGTTGTCGTGGATCGAATGAAAATCAAAGTGCGTGGTTTCCCAAGCCGCGTTTTGATCGTCAGCTGGATACTGCACCGGCGTAAAGTCGTAGATGCTCATGTCATCAGGCACGATGATGATTCCAGCCGGGTGCTGACCGGTCGTTCGCTTAACGCCGGTCGCGCCTTTTGCCAAACGGTCTTCTTCGGCGCCTCTAAACTGCTGCTCGGTATCGCGCTCAAACGCCTTGACGTATCCATAGGCAGTCTTATCGGCCACGGTTCCGATCGTCCCGGCTCGATAAACGTTCTTTTCGCCGAACAGCACCTTCATATAGTTATGCGCGATTGGCTGGTAGTCGCCAGAGAAGTTCAGATCGATATCAGGAACTTTATTGCCCTTAAAGCCAAGGAAGGTCTGGAAAGGAATATCGTGACCGTCTTTGATCATCAAAGTACCGCACTTGGGACAGTCTTTGTCAGGCATATCAAATCCCGAGCTGTACTCACCTTTCGTGTAGAAATGGCTGTATTGACAGTTGGGACAGCGATAGTGCGGCGGAAAGGCATTGACTTCCGTGATCCCTGCCAGATTGGCCACGACTGATGAGCCGACCGATCCCCGCGAGCCAACCAGATAGCCGTCTTTATTGGACTTGGCTACCAAACGCTGGGCAATCAGATAAATAACCGCGTAACCATTGCCGATAATTGAGTTGAGCTCCAGTTCGACCCGATCCTTGACCAGTTTTGGCAGCGGATCGCCATACCAGGCATGGGCCGTATCCCAGGTTCGCTTGGCCAGTTCTTCGTTGGCGCCCTTCATGTTCGGCGTGTGCAGCGAGTCTTGCACCGGCCGCATCTCATCCATTTCAGCGGCCAGCCGATTGGTATTTTCCACCACGATCTCATGCGCCTTTTCCTCACCCAAAAACGCAAACTGCTTGAGCATATCATCTGTCGTGCGGAATGGAACGTCAGGCCGGCGCGTGCGGTTAAGCGGATTGGCGCCGCCTTGAGAATTGATCAGAATGTGACGATAGATCTTGTCTTCTGGATTAAGATAGTGTGCGTCGCCAGTTGCCACGACCGGTTTGTCTATATCTGCTCCCAGCTTGACCATGTTTTTGATAATGTCTTCTAGATGCGCGGTATTTGAGATGATCTGCTGCTCGATCAAAGGCGCGTAGTTGGGCTTGGGCTGCACTTCAATAAAGTCATAGTACTGCGCTTTTTGCTTGGCATCCGTATAGCCCTTTTCCATCATCGCCGTAAAGACCTCGCCTTTTGAACAGGCCGTACCGATCAGCAGGCCCTCGCGATAGTGGTCAAGCACGCTGCGTGGAATCCGCGGCACCCGATAGAAGTATTTGACGTTGGCCAATGAGACCAGTTTGTAAAGATTCTTCAGCCCCGTGTGATTCTTGGCAAAAATCGTGGCATGAAACGGTCGGCCATGACGATAGGCGCCGTTGTCTGACATATGCTTATTTAAGTCATCAACGTATTTGGCATCGTAGCGTTTCTCGGCATCTCTTAAAAAGATGTGCAGCAGGTGTCCCGTTGCCTCGGCATCATGGTCAGCTCGGTGGTGATGATCAAGCCCGACTTTAAACTTGCGGCTCAGCGTATCCAGCGTGAACCGGTGCATTTCTGGATGCAAAAAGCGTGCCAGTGGCAGGGTATCGATAACTGGAGCCGTAATGCGCGGCAAGCCATCGCGTTCATAACCGGTGTTCAAAAAGCCCATATCAAAGCTGACGTTGTGTCCAGCCAGCAGACAGCCTTCACAAAAGTCCTGGAACATCTGAAAGACCTCAGTTTCTGATTTGGATCCCTTGACGTCCTCATCAGTGATCTTGGTCAGTTCCTTGGTCTGTTCAGAAAGCGGAAAGCCGGGGTCGATAAACTGATTAAACGAGTCCAGCACCTCGCCATCCCGCATCTTAACGGCCGACAGCTGGATCACCTTGTCATAGATGGCTGAAAGTCCCGTCGTTTCCACGTCAAAGATGACATAGGTATTGCCTAAAAGCTCATCATGGTTTTCGTTATAGACCAGTGGGATCCCGTCATCAACGACATTAGCCTCGACCCCATATAAAATCTTGATCTTGGCATTGCCTTTCTTATCGTGACTGGCATTGAACGCTTCGGGGAAAGCCTGGACACCGGCATGATCGGTGACCGCGATTGCCTTCATCCCCCATTTTTCTGCCTGTTTGATGTAATCAGAAATCGAGTTGGTGGCATCCATCGTGCTCATCGTAGTATGCAAATGCAGCTCAACTCGTTTCTCGCCTTCTGCAGTATCCTTTCTGGCAGGATGACTGACCTGCTGGATGGCATAGGCCATGATCGTCAAATCACGCATGTAGGTGTCTTCTTGAACCGGACCGCGTGCCTTGATCCATTCGCCTTCCTTGATTGCCGCAAACTTGGCCTCGTCTTCTTTATTATTGGAGAACTTCTTGATGGCAAACGATGACGTATAGTCGGTTACTTCCAAAATCAGCAATTGCCGGCCACTGCGCAGCTCGCGGACTTCTTTTGAAAAGACGTATCCTTCCACGACCACGTTGCGCTCTTCTTCAGTAATCTCAGCCATCCGTCGTACAGGCTCTTTAGGATTGATCGGCTTGCCAATGACCAGGGGACCATCGCCCAGATCAGGCAGCGCGGATTCCTGCTGCTTTTTTTCGGCTTTTTGCTGCTGCAGGCGCTCCATGGCTTTTTTAACCAGCTCCTGGTCCTGCTGCTGCTGTTTGGCCTTGAGCTCCTTGATTTTTTGCTCAGAAGCTGACTGATCGACCAATGGATGAATCCGAAACTGTGGAAAACCGACTTTTTGGTAGCCTTCTTCAATTGCACTTAAAAGATTCTTGACGAAAAAGTCTTTGATCGCCTCGTTTTCCAGCAGCAGCTGTACTCGATTGCCATCGACTTCAGGAATCGTCTTGGCGCAGACCTCGCGTGCCATTGGGGATTCACCGACTTCGGCATCGACTACGTATGACCAATAGTCGCCGATCGCCTTGCCATCCAATTCATCAGTCGGCGTATCGATTCTGACTTTGGCATCCACGCCCGCCAGCTCGCGAAAACTGATCTGCAAGGCTGAGACGAACTGGCGAAACAATTCATAAGGCATTACCTTGCGCAGGACGATATCAAATTCCCAGCACTTGGACTTGCGGTGAACGATTACCTGCTTGATCTTGCCGTCCTTAAAAGCAGGATCGTCTTTAGCCATATTCAGCTGATCTAGCAAGTGCTCAAACAGTTCATGTCGTGATAACTCCACTCCAATGCTCCTCTCTGATTTCATTAAAAAAAGCGGCTAAAAGCAGAATCTATTCTACCTTTAAACCACCTTTTGTAAAGTCTGCCGCTCAATAATTAGTCAGCGGCTGTCTCGGTAGCTGGCGTCAGCTGCTTAAGCAAAATGCCAACCGTGTTTTCAATTTCTTCCTGCTTGATCTCAATCGTCTCGCCGGTCTTGCGGATCTTGACCTCAACGATCCCTTCGCTGGCTTTCTTGCCGACCGTGACCCGCAATGGCAGACCAATCAGATCGGCATCGGCAAACTTAACGCCGGCCCGTTCCTTGCGATCGTCGAGCAGTACTTCATAGCCAGCTGTTTCCAAAGTCTTGGTGATGCTTTCTGCCATCTGCATCTGTTCTTCGTTTTTAGCGTTAACCGGAATGACGTGCACGTCAAATGGCGCGATGCTGTCCGGCCATGCCAGCCCATGTTCGTCAGCCGTCTGTTCGGCAACTGCTGAGAGCAGCCGTGAGACGCCGATGCCATATGAGCCCATTACCATATCGGTTTGCCGGCCGTTTTGATCCAGCACCTGCGCGCCTAAGATCTTGGAATAGTGCGTACCAAGCTTGAAGATGTGTCCCAGCTCGATCCCACGCGTAAACTTGATTGGCTGACCGTCTGGCGCGATTTCGCCTTCTTGAACGTTACGGAAGTCGCCAAACTCATCAACGCGGAAGTCGCGATCCAAATTGGCGTTGACGTAGTGGAAGCCGTCTTCATTGGCACCGCAGGCCATGTTGACCAGGACTTTGACGTAGTTGTCGGCCAGGATCTTGACTTCTTCACCCACGCCGACGGGACCAAGCGAACCAGGATGAGCGCCCAGGTATTTTTCCGCGTCTTCTTCAGTGGCCAGACTAAGCTCTTCGCAGTCCAGCGCGTTTTCGACTTTGGTTTCGTTAACCTCGTCATTGCCGCGCATCAACACCAGCACCGGCACCGTTTCTTCTTCATCCATCTTAGCCATGTACAGCATCGACTTGATGATCTGACTGCTTTCCAGCCCCAGACTTTCAGCTGCCTCATCAACGCTGTGCGCGCCTGGCGTAGCCTGTTTCTGCAGTTCAGCCGGATCAGCCGTCTGCTGCACGCCGACAAACTTGCTCGTGGCTTTTTCCAGGTTGGCAGCATAGGTCCCATCCGTGTAGGCAATCGTATCTTCCCCAACCTCAGCTGGTGCGGAGAATTCCTGGGAGTTCTTGCCCCCCATCGTGCCAGAATCAGCCAGGATCACCTTGTAGTCCAGGCCAATCTTGTCGAAGATATTGCGGTATGCCTTAGCCTGCAGGTTGTATGCCTCATCCAGACCTGCTTGATCGGCAGAGAAGGAGTAGCCATCCAGCATTTCGAATTCCTTACCCCGCAGAATACCATAGCGCGGCCGATCCTCATCACGGAACTTGTCTTGCAGCTGGTAGACGACCAAAGGCAGCTTCTTATATGACTGCACGCTGTCACGCAGAATGCTGGTGAACGTTTCTTCGTGCGTTGGTCCCAGGATGAATTCACGATCGCGGCGGTCCTTGAGTTTAAACAGGTTGTCGCCATAGCTTTCGTAGCGGCCCGACTTCTTCCACAGATCAGCAGGCAGCAGTGCCGGCATCATCATTTCAACGGCACCGGCCTTTTCCATTTCTTCGCGAATGATGTTTTCAACCTTGCGAATCACCCGGTAGGCCATTGGCAGATAAGCCCAGACCCCGGCTGAGACCTGGTAGATGTAGCCGGCCCGCACCATCATCTTATGACTGAGCGCTTCGGCATCAGCTGGTGCTTCTTTTTTGGTAGGAATCAAAATTTTTGATTGCTTCATAATTTAAAAAAATACTCCTTTGAACGGCTTCATAAAACGGAGCCAAGATTTTTAATGAATAAAGTAGCGTTGAATATCGTTCCAAGTAACCAGAATCATCAACAGCATCAAAAAGGCAAAACCAATAATCGTAACGATCCCCTCAGCTTTTTCGGGAATCGGCCGCCTAATGACTGCCTCGATAATGTTCAATAACAGCTTACCACCATCAAGAGCGGGAATTGGCAGTAAATTGACGATTCCCAGATTAATCGACAAGAGCGCCAAGAAATTAAGCACGCCATTGATCCCCAATGCAGTCGCCTGCGAGGTGCCGGCATAGATTGCGACCGGTCCCCCCAAGTCGTTGAGGCTAAAGCCGTGCGTAAACATGTGGCCTAAGACGCTGAAGATCAGAGTGCCGGCCTGGACGAACCGCTGCCAGCCAAACATGATTCTTGATTTGGCATCGGTTTTTTGTTCTTCAACAATGCCGACCTGACCAACTGTCTCATTCCCCTGCTTGACCTTTTTAGGCGTCATCGTCGTAGTATGCTGATGACCATCACGCTGATACTCAACCGTCAGCTTTTTGCCGGGATTGCCCGAAATTTCAGTTGCCAAAGCAGTCCAGTTCTTGGTTTTTTTACCATTGATCTGAGTAATCCGATCACCGGTCTGCAAACCTGCCTTGGCCGCTACCGAGTCAGAACGAACCGCGCCCAGTCGATTGCTGTTGGTGGGAATGCCGCTGAGCGTAAAGCCCAGAATAATAAAGACGACCAAAGACAGCAAGAAGTTGTTGAACGGCCCGGCAAAGTTGGTCAGCATCCGATTGCCCAGACTGGCGGAACGAAACTGCACGTCCTTAGGCGCAATCTGAACAACGGTACCGTCATTTTCAATAATCGTGGCGTCATGATCGACAGCATATGTTTTGACCGCACTCTCATCGCCATTGACATACCCTTTGATCCATAATCCATCATTTAGGTCATGATCAATCAGCTGCAGTGGAATCCCTTGAAACAGCGTATTTTTATCACTGGTATTGATGCTGGTGACTTTTTGCTGGTCATTTAGCTGAATGGCAACCGGCGTTCCGGGACGCAGCGACTCCTCATCTTCTTCATCAGCACCTGCCAGCCGGACATACCCGCCCAATGGCAGAATCCGGATCGTATAGGTCGTGCCGTTTTTGCGATGCCACCAGATCTTGGGACCCATGCCAATCGAAAATTCACGAACCAGAATCCCAGCCCGTTTGGCAAAGTAGTAGTGGCCATATTCATGCACCAAGACCAGCAGTCCAAAGACAATAATAAAGGTAATAATCGTTAATATCACAGAATCGCCTCACCTTTCGGCCAGCTTAGATAATCCCCAGCAGGTACAGAGCCGGCATGACCAGCAGCATGCTGTCAAACCGGTCTAAAATACCACCATGGCCAGGCAGGATCTTACCGGAGTCCTTAACGCCGTAGAATCGCTTGAGTGCTGATTCGACCAGGTCGCCGAATTGACCCAGAATCGAGAGCAGCAGCGTCAAAAAGACCATCAAGCCCCAGTTATGATAGCCAACCGGGAAGAAGTAGAGGTAAACGGCCAGAACCACTGTGGCCAAAAGCGTGCCGCAGATCGAGCCTTCCCAGGTTTTATTGGGACTGACGCGCGGTGCCAGCTTGTGCTTACCCAGCTTGCGGCCAAACAGATAGGCGCCACTGTCAGTCAGCCAGACGATCAGCATGGCATATAAAAGCGTCGTAAAGCTGACGGCCCGCGCTGCTAAGAAATTGTTAAAGCCAATGCCAATGTAGAGCATGCCTAAAGTCAAGACACCGGCATCATCAAAGCTGAAGCGCTGCTTATGCACAACCGTATGCAGCAATAAAAGCAGCACCATTACGTACATGGCAAACAGCCGCGTAATGTGACTCGGCAAAAAGTCCAGCCAACTGTTGGGCAGAACCATGATTGCCACGCCAATATAGCTGACGATCGCTGGAAAAGACGTCAAAAACATCTTTTTCATGCTCAGAATCTCGCCTATTGCGATCATGCCTAATGCAACTGCGGCAATCGTTAATGGCCAGCTGCCGTACACAATCAATGGAATAAAGATCGCCAAGGCAACGACCGCTGTAATAATCCGTGTTTTCACTAATTCTCACCCGTTTCTATTTATTTACCAAACCGCCAAAGCGACGGTGCCGCCCTTGAAAATCAATCAGACAGCGTTTCAGCGTCTCGCCATCAAAGTCTGGCCAGTGTTCTGGTACGAACAGCAGCTCACTATAGGCAATCTGCCAGAGCATAAAGTTTGAGATTCGCTCTTCACCACTGGTCCGAATCAAAAGATCAGGATCAGCAAACTCGCCCAGCTGTGCTGACATCAGATGCCTGCTGATTGTGTCTTCTGTAATAGAAGCAGGATCCAGCTCGCCCATTGCCGCCTGTTGCGCGATTGTCTGCACGGCACGCTTGATTTCATCACGCGCGCCATAGTTGAGCGCAAAGTTTAGAATCATGCCGTCACAGTCTTTGGTATCAGCCATTGCATCATTAACGGCTTTTTGCGTTTTTTCTGGCAGTCTGGTGATATCACCCATAACCGTTACCTTAACGTTATGCTTAACCAGGTCTGGCACGAACGTATTAAAGAAGCGAATCGGCAAGTCCATCAGGTAGCTGACCTCGCTTTCCGGCCGCTTCCAGTTTTCCGTTGAAAAAGCATACAGCGAAAGTACTTTTACGCCAAGATCGCTGGCAGCAATCGTGACTTTTTTAACCGTCTGCATGCCCTGTTTGTGACCCGCCACGCGAGGCAGGTGTCGCGCCTGCGCCCAGCGGCCATTGCCATCCATGATAATGGCGACATGAGCTGGGATGCGGGACATATCCAATTGCGGCTCGTCTGCCGCCTGGTGATTCTTGTTAAACAAGAACAACCCTCCATTTCCGCATTGTTTTTTAATTGCAACACTTTTCATTTTAACAGAAATCTAGGCCTGGCTCTACATTTGTCGCCAACTATGCATAATTTTAAAGCCGGTTTTTGCATTCTGGGTCTTGATTGTCAGTCAAAACAAAAAAAGAAACCAACGCCACGCGCGCTGATTTCTTTTTTGAAACAGAATATAGAACTTAGCCTTCCAGCAGTTCTTTTTCTTTTTCTTCGGCAATCTTTTCCAGGTTCTTGATTCCTTCATCGGTTTCTTTTTGAACCTTGTCTTCCAGCTTGTGGAATTCGTCATCGTTAAAGTCGCCGTTCTTGTTGCCTTTTTTCAGATCGTCCATGGCTTCGCGCCGCACGTTACGAACCGCAACCTTGGCCTTTTCCAGTTCCGCCTTGACCTGCTTGACCAGTTCCTTACGGCGTTCTTCAGTCAGCTGTGGAATTACCAGCCGAATTGCCGAGCCGTCATTTTGTGGCGTCAAGCCCAGGTTGGAAGCATAGATTGCCTTTTCGATTTCGCCAAGCAGACTTTCATCGTATGGCGAGATCAGCAGTTGCCGTGCTTCTGGAATCGTAATCGAAGCAACCTGGTTTAAAGGCGTTGGCACACCATAGTACTCAACTTTGACCGAGTTGAGCAGACTGGCATTGGCACGACCGGCCCGAATGTCAGCCAATGCCCGCCGCAGCGCGTCACCAGACTTGTTCATCTTTTCTTTAGCTTCTGCTAGGATTTGTTTACCATCAGCCATTATTTATTCCCCCTCAATCGTGGTCCCAATCTCTTCACCCTTAACAACACGCACAATGTTGCCAGGCGTGTTCAGATTGAAGACTACCAATGGAATGTGATTGTCCATTGACAGCGAGCTGGCAGTGGAGTCCATCACTTGCAGGTGTTTGTCCAAAATGTCCATGTGCGTAAGATGATCAAACTTAACGGCATCCTTGACCTTGTTTGGATCAGCAGAGTAGACGCCATCGACGCCATTTTTAGCCATCAAGATTGCATCGGCATCCATTTCGGCAGCCCGCAATGCAGCCGTCGTGTCAGTCGAGAAGTATGGCGAACCCGTACCAGCAGAGAAGATTACCACGCGACCCTTTTCCAGGTGACGGATAGCCTTGCGACGAATGTATGGTTCGGCAATCTGACGCATTTCAATGGCCGTTTGAACCCGCGTTGGCACCCCAACTGATTCCAATGCATCCTGCAGCGACAGGCCATTCATGATCGTACCCAGCATGCCGATGTAGTCAGCCTGAGCACGTTCCATTCCCATTTGTTCGCCGGTAACGCCGCGCCACATGTTGCCACCGCCGCAGACAATGCAGACTTGAACGCCCAAATCGCAGACCTGCTTGATTTCTTCAGCAATCTTTTTGATTACTGGCGGATTGATACCAAAGCCTTTTTCACCCGCCAAAGCTTCACCACTGAGCTTCAAAACGATCCGGTTGTATTTTACTTTAGACATTTGAAATTCCTTCCTGCTATGCATGATTTTGCAAAAAAAGCGCACCGATGTCATCGACCAGTGCGCAATTTCGTCAATTAACGAATTACTTCAGTTGTTCCTTGACTTCAGCAGCCAGGTCGCTTTGCTTCTTTTCGATACCTTCACCGACTTCGTAGCGGGTGAAGCTCTTCAGCTTGCCACCCTTGGATTCAACGTATTCAGCAACCGTTACGTCTGGGTCCTTGACAAAGTCTTGGTCTGCCAGGCAGATTTGGGACAGGAACTTGTTAAGACGGCCTTCAACGATCTTGTCGACGATCTTTTCAGGCTTGCCTTCGTTCAGCGTTTCTTCCTTGAAGACTTCGCGTTCGTGAGCCAGACGATCAGCTGGAACTTCTTCGCGCGTCATGAATTCTGGGTTAACGGCAGCAACGTGCATGGCAACGTCCTTAGCCGTTTCTTCGTCAGCGCCTTGCAGAACGACCAGCGCAGCAATCCGACCGCCTTGGTGCAGGTAAACACCAAAGTTGTCGCCGTCTTCCTTGTTAACAATGGCGAAGCGACGCAGAGAAACCTTTTCACCAGTCTTTTGAGTCGTGGAGATCAGGTCATCGTTCAGCGTACCGTTGGCCGTCTTGGAAGCCAAAGCAGCGTCCAGGTCGGCTGGCTTGTTTTCCAGCAGCACCTTGGTAACGTCAGCCAGTGATTCCTTGAATGGGTCAGAAGCAGCCACAAAGTCCGTTTCTGAGTTCAATTCAACGATAACTGCCGTGTTGCCGTCAACTGCAATGTTGGTCAGACCTTCAGCAGCGATGCGGTCGCTCTTCTTGGCAGCCTTGGCAATCCCCTTTTCACGCAGCCAGTCCATTGCCTTGTCCATGTCGCCATCACTGGCAACCAGGGCCTTTTTAGCGTCCATGATTCCGGCACCGGACTTCTTCCGCAGTTCCATTACTTGCTTAGCTTTGATTTCAGCCATGAGTACGTCTCTCCTTAAAAATAGTTGTTTTTAATGAAAAAGGCTGTTTTGCGCTTAGGCCAAAATGGTCCAAACTGCAAAACAGCCCAAGCGTTAACTAATTTGGTTAGTTGTTGCCTTCAACGCTGTTCTTCAGATTTTGCAGATCGTCTGAAGAAACTTCCTTTGGTTCGTCAGCAGCTTCAACGACTGCTTCGGCTTGCTTGGCATCGTCTTGGCCTTGCTTGCCTTCGATGACAGCATCTGCCATCTTAGCCGTGATCAGACGAACGGCACGAATAGCATCATCGTTGGATGGGATGATAACATCAACATCGTCAGGGTCAGTGTTGGTGTCAACCATGGCAACGATTGGAATGTGCAGCTTTTGAGCTTCCTTAACAGCGATTTGTTCCTTGTGTGGGTCCACAATGTACAAAACGTCTGGGATGCGTGGCATGTCTTCAATACCGCCCAGGAAACGTTCCAGCTTTTCGCGTTGCTTAGTCAGCACGGAAACTTCCTTCTTTGGCAGTACGTCGAACGTACCATCTTCGCTCATCTTCTTCAATTCCTTCAGGCGAGCAATCCGAGATTGGATCGTCTTCCAGTTGGTCAGGGTACCACCCAGCCAACGGTGGTTGACGTAGTATTGACCTGCACGCACAGCTTCTTCTTCAACAGAGTCTTGTGCTTGCTTCTTAGTACCAACGAACAGAACAACGCCGCCCTTAGCAGCAACGTCCTTCATGTAGTCGTAGGCAGTGTCGATCATCTTGACCGTCTTTTGCAGATCGATAATGTAGATGCCGTTGCGTTCCGTAAAGATGAATGGCTTCATCTTAGGGTTCCAGCGACGAGTTTGGTGACCAAAGTGGACACCGGCTTCAAGCAATTGCTTCATGCTAACAACAGACATGAATCATACCTCCAAATAGTTTTTTCCTCCCTGTCGTTCATCTGTCAGGGGCACCGATTTGGCACTTCCTCTGACATCCCGCCAGGTGTGAATTGGGCATTTAGCACCGACTGATAGTATACAAAAAAAGGCCTGCCACCGCAAGCCTTTTTTCTTCAATTATTTGAATTAGTCAAACTTAACCAGCTTATCAGAGGTTCCCGTTTCGATCAGGTCTTTGTTGGCTGACAGACTGAACTTAACCATGTTCTGAACGGCAATATTGGTGTAGAAAGCCGTGTGTGGCGAAATCAGAACGTTTTCACGCGAATTGAGATTCCAGAATTCTGGATAGGTCATATTCTTGCCCACCATGTTGTGGTTAAAGACTTTGGTTTCATCTTCCAAAACATCCAATGCTGCCCCGGCAACCTTGCCAGAGTCAAGCGCATCGATCAAGGCCTGCTCGTCAATCAGCGGACCACGCGATGCATTGACGATAAAGACGCCATCACGCATCTTGTCGAAGGCTTCTTTGTTCAGCATGTGCTCAGTGGATGGGAACAGCGGAATATGCAGCGTAACCACCGTAGCCTTGGCATAGAGCTCATCTAAAGTGTCAACGTAGAGACCTTCTTTTTCCAGTTCAGGGTTGTGGTAAACGTCATAAGCAATTACTTTGGCGCCAAAGCCCTTGTAGATATCGATTGCAACCCGGCCAATGTGACCAGTCCCGATAACGCCGACCGTCTGCTGGTTCAGTTCTTGAGAAATCTGTGGTGCCCAGCGGAAGTCGCCACGTTCAAACTTGTGGAAGTATTCCTTGGTCCGCCGCAGCAGGTTCATCAATTGCGTAACGGAAAATTCCGCGATGGCAGCTGGTGAATATACCGGTACGTTGGTAACCTTAAACCCATACTTCTTAACCGTAGCTGGGTTCATGTTGTCAACCCCAACGTTGCGCAGTGAGACATTGTGAATGCCATAGGAGTCGAGCTTTTCAAAAACCGTGTCCGTGTATGGCTTTTGCTGATAGACAACAACGCCGTCAAAGCCCTTGGCCATCGCAACCGTTTCATCATCCAACAGCTGGTCGGTGATTTCAACGTCAACTTCGGGATTTTCTTGTTCCCATTCCTTAACGAAAGGTTTTTCATCTTCACGAATACCGTAAGCTAAAATCTTCATTGATTTCATACCTCCGATTGGCTTAGTTATTTTTCATCGTGTCTCTAGTATACTCCAAAAGCTCAAAAGCAAACAAATTTCCTGGCGATCGTTTATGAAAGCCGTATCAATACGTCCGAAATACCAAGAAAGCGTTTCCAGGTGCCTCATCAGAATCAAATCGATTGCTCAAAAAAACACGATGTCGCTAAAACATCGCGTTTTGCTTATCATGCCAAGCTGACCATTTTATCGCTGGCACCCGTTAAAATCAGCTCCCGATTGGCATCCAGGCTCTGCTCAACCATATTGCGCACGGCCTCATCAGTATAAAAAGCAGTGTGTGGCGTAATCAAAACGTTCTCGCGCTGATTTAAATTATCAAATGCTGGATAGTTGGACGGCTGATTGGCCATATTCTTGTTAAAGATCTTGGTCTCATCTTCCAGGACATCCAAAGCCGCACCGCCAACCTGACCACTGTCTAGAGCCGCAATCAAGTCCTGCTCATCAATCAAGGACCCCCGCGACATGTTAACGATCAAGACGCCTTTTTGCATCTTGGCAAAAGCATCCCGATTGAGCATGTGGTAGGTTGACTTAACGGCCGGCACGTGCAAAGAGATCACCGTCGATTCCTTATACAGTTCATCTAAAGAATCAGTAAATACGCCAGCCTTAACCAGATCTGGCTTAGGACGGTGATTGTAGACCATCACGCGAGCACCAAAGCCACGGCAGATATGCGCCATTACCCGGCCAATGTGCCCAGCCCCGACAATGCCGACCGTCTGTTGATTAAGCTCTTTAGAAATATTTGGAGCCCAGCGATAGTCGCGCTTGGCAAACTTAGCCTGGTACTCTTTGGTCCGCCGCAAAAGATTCATCAGCTGCGTGACGCCAAATTCAGCAATCGCAGCTGGCGAGTAGACCGGCACGTTGGTAATCTTAAAACCGTATTTAACGGCAGCCTCAACGTCAACGTTATCAATACCGACATTGCGCAATGAAAGGTTGTGAATGTTCATTTCATGCAGCCGTTTTAAAAGCTCAGCCGAGTAGCTTTTCTGCTGGTAGGCAACCACGCCATCGCAGCCCCTGGCCAGTTCAGCCGACTCAACGTCCAGCAGCTTGCCGGTACAGACCAGTTCCACGTCTGGATTGGCCCATTGCCAGTTTTCGACATAAGGGCGTTCGTCTTCACGAATCCCGTACGCAATAATCTTCATATCTCAAATTCCTCCACTACATAAACAAATCTTGATCTCCAAAAACCGATTATACAGACAGATTTGCTTGAATGGAAGAATCTTTAATCAAATTTTAATATTATGAGCATGCAGATAAGCGATTTTCTTAGCTCGCGACTGATGTTTAAAATGCCATTCCGCACTCAGCGCATCATGCTGATTGTCAAACTCCTCATAATACAAAAGCTTAAGCGGATGACGCTTCTTGGGCCTGGTATACTTGGCTCCTCTGCCGGACTGATGCATCGCAAACCGGCGCCAGACATCCGTGGAATAACCACCATAAAGCGTGTGATCCGCACAATAGAGAACGTAAAAATAATAATGCTGCTCAGATATTTGAGCCATTAAGCATCGCCTGCACTTCCGGACCGTACTCGCCATCTTCACCCGCTACGATCAACGGCGGCATAATCCGCGTACCATTAGGCTTGCCGTCTTTAATCGCCTCGATCAGTACCATATTTGCTTCCATGCCCGGTTTGGGATAGACGAACTTGATCCGCTTGGGCGCCAATCGATGAGCCGTCATTGTCGCTAAGATTTCTGGCAGGCGGTCCGGTCGATGAACCAGATAGCCGCGTCCATTCATCTTTAAAAGGCCGCTCATCCGATCACAGACCATTGCCAAATCGATCGTCAATTCATGACGGGCAATGGCCAGATAGCGATTAGGATTTTTTTGACTAGCCGGCGCATTCTTAAAATAAGGCGGATTGCACACTACCACATCGGCTCGATCCTTGGCTACGTATTGGTAGACGTTGGCAACATCATCATTGATCACCTCATAGCGGGCCGTCAGATCATTTAAGGCAACAGAACGCTGAGCCATGTCAGCCAGCCGTTCCTGCAGCTCGATCTCATAAAAATGGCCCCCCAGCTTATGATGCAAAAACAGACCGATTGCGCCATTGCCGGCACACAGGTCCACGATTTTGATTTGCTGGCGCTGATTGGGACGCACAAAATCTGCCAGCAAGACGGCATCCAGCGAAAAAGCAAAGACCTCGCTGGATTGAATGATTCGTACCCCTTGCGCACTGAGCTGATCAATACGCTCATTTGGCTTTAGCTGAACGGTTGTCATATTTTCCCTCACTTGATTGCTGTCATTTGATTTAACATGTTTTCGAATTATGCTATGCGTTTGTTTGCTTGCATGTTTGGCGACGGTTCGTCATACTAAATATAAATTACTTTAAAAATTGGGAGTTGTTTAAATGCTCTATGATTTCTTGGTTCATCTGGTCAATCCGCTTTTGACGCTGTTCAATGGCCGGCCCCAGATTGAACATAAAGATCGCCTTCCTGAGGGCAACTATATTATCGTCGCACCGCATCGTACCTGGATGGACCCGGTTTTATTGGCGCTGGCCGTTTATCCTAAAAAATTTACGTTCATGGCCAAAGAAGAGTTGTTTAAAGGGCGCCTTGCCAACTGGTTTCTGCGCAAGCTGGGCGCCTTTCCAGTCAACCGCAAGAACCCCGGCCCCTCTGCCATCAAAACCCCGGTCAGGCTGCTGAAAAACAGTGATCGCTCAACCATCATCTTCCCGACCGGCTCGCGCTATTCCAGCAAGATCAAAGGCGGCGCGCTGATTATTGCCAAAATGGCCAACGTGCCGCTGGTGCCTGCCGTCTACCAGGGACCATTGAAGCTAAGCGGCATCTTTAAACGGCAAAAGCGCAAGATCAGTTTTGGCGAACCGATCTATATTGACCGTAAAATGCGGCTGACCGATGAAAATCAGCAGGAATTGGAACGACAGATGCAGACGGCGTTTGATCAGCTGGATAACGAGCTTGATCCCAATTACCACTACTATATGCCAGAAAAACCCAAAAACGATGACTTTTAATCAGGCTCATCATTTTTGAATTATAATTTATCCTGGCAATCAGCTGACCAGAATCAGTTCCAGCTCGTGATAATCTGGGTCTTCATCAACACTAATCAAAAAGGATCGATGCAGGGCACCGGTCCTTTTTAATTGTTATTTGCCTGCTTTACGAGCTTGAGCCTTCATCGCTTGCATCATTTGGTGCAGTTTGCGATCTGAAGGTTTTTGGCCCATTTGCATCATCATCGTCCGCAGCATATCTTCAGAAATTGGCGGATTGTTGCGCAGGTAGTTTTCCATGTATTTCCGAGCGCCAAAGAAGCCAACCAAAAGGCCAACCAGCAGCGCCAGGATGATCAACATGATACTAAGCCCAGTACTCATGGATATTTCCCCCTTATTTTAGATAACGATACTAATGTTACACGATATCTGCGTCAAATAAAAGGCGCATTCGATGAATTAATCATTGAATCAGTCGTCGCGCAGCCCTTTTTTACGTTGAATCTGCCGAACTTTTTCCGGCGTAACCTCTTTGCCATCCTTATCAAAGATCCGCATCATCTCAATATTTGAGCGAAAAGCTTCCCGGAAATTTTTCAGATATTGATCGCGCAGCTGTTTGCGTTCTGCTTTTTCGGCCGCGGTCAGTCCTTCTGCTTTGTTTTTGTGTGCCAGCTCATTGATTCGTTTGAGCAGCTTTTCTTGTGCTTGTGAATCAGCCATAATTTTCTTCCCCTCTGCCTTAAACAGCGATTTTTACGTTACTTAGTGTAGCGAACGCCGCATTATTTAGCAAGCAATCCGCGCAGTCAAGTTTCAACGAACGTATGTTTGAAAATGTTTGGCAAGTATGATATAATTGCTCCAAATCTGAAAATGAGGTGGCAACATGGTAAAAACAGCAGCCAGCAAGCAAATGGCCGTTCTCAGCTACATTCATCAACAGGTCGCCACTCACGGCTATCCGCCAACCGTTCGCGAAATCTGTAAAGCTGTCGGCCTTTCATCTACATCTACCGTTCACGGGCATATCAATCGGCTTATCAAGAAGGGGTATCTGCAAAAGGATCCTTCCAAGCCGCGTGCCCTTGAGATTACGCCCGCCGGCATGGACGTCTTGGGAATTGCGCCAAAGCAGGAAAAAATTCCATTACTAGGGATCGTTGCTGCCGGTGAGCCGATTCTCGCGGTCGAAGATGCAACCGATTATTTCCCGATCCCGCCTTCGATTCCGGACCATAACGATCTGTTCATGCTGCAGATTCAAGGCAATTCCATGGTCAACATGGGGATCTTAAACGGCGACAAGGTCATCGTTCGTAAACAGGATACTGCTAAAAATGGCGATATCGTAATTGCCATGAATGATGACAATGAGGCTACCTGCAAGCGTTTCTTCAAGGAAAACGGTCATTATCGCCTACAGCCGGAAAACGACACAATGGCCCCAATCATCTTGGATCAGGTAACTATTTTAGGCAAAGTCGTCGGGCTTTTTCGCGACAGCATCTATTAAAAAAGAGATGGGAGTTTCCCATCTCTTTTTTATTCCTGATTCTCATCGGCAGCAGATTTTTGACTGCTGGCAGTTACTGCATCAGTAGTTTCAAGCGCATGACCAAGCTGTTTTAAAATCATTTGCCAATCATGGTCCGGATTTTTTACCTTACAGGAGACTTCATCCAAATCTACGCGCCAGACATGAACCTGCTCAACCATCGCTTCGGTTAGCGGGTGCGGCATTCTGGCCACGTAATGATGCATCATTACGGTTAAGGCATGGACCTTATCAGCCGCATCAGTCAGTTCTTTGACCACCCCTTTGCCAATCACGCTGCGAAAACGGGCACTAAAAGCACTGTCCTGCAGCGCGGGAAGCAGCTGATAGTCAGTTTCCATTTCAACACCGATATGTGGGTTGGCCTGCATCAAACTGGCGCGCTGACCAGCCGCATTTCCATGAAAGTAAAGATGAAAATGCTGGTGCTCATCCAGCTCATAGCCAAAGTGGACGGGAACGACATAAACCGAATCACCATCCTGCACGCCCAGCCGCGCTATATCGCAATGCGCCATTACCCATTCAACCGTCATCGGATCAAAATAGATATCATTTCTCATCAAAAAGCGCCTCTTTTATAATTGTTTTTTAATAAATTATAAAAAAGGCAATGACGAATTGCAATCTCAGTCAGCTTGAAAACTTTACAGCTGCTGCTTATCAACGTATTGGCGCTGATGATTCTTTTGACCGGCTAAGACGAAACGAGCTGGGTCTGCGTTGATATCGTACTCAACGTCTGCTTTGTTCATTCCCAGCTGATCGTTGAATTGCTGCTCATAGGCCGCAATCGAGATCAGCTGGCGTTCGCTCAGATCTCCTGCCACGTTGCTCAGCTGTTCTTGATAGCCAGGCTGCAGAATCCCGCTGTAAAACTCGCCTTCCGCACCTGATCCGTAGCTGAACAGACCAATGCGCTCCCCGGCCTTTAGATCAGGATCATTTTGCAAAAGCGACATCAAGCCGAGATAAAGCGAGCCGGTATAAAGGTTGCCCACGCGACGACTGTAGTTTTGGCTGGCCAGCAGTGCCTTGCGCAGACGCCAGGCCGTTTGATCATCGCGCTCGCCCAAAACGGCTTCCAAAGCTTTTTTGCCCATCTTGGTGAATGGCAGATGAAAAGCGATTGCCGCAAAATCATCCAGCTTGCGATCCGTCAATTTTTCATAGCGGCTCAGCGTATGCTTGAAAAAGTCAATGTAGACATTGGTCGAATACTTGCCATCGACCATGGCCTCGGTAGCATAAAGCGGCCGCCAAAAGTCCATCACGTCTTGCGAATAGGCAACGCTGGTCCGTTCAATCGCCAGGATCCGCGGTGCAGCCGTAATCAGCATGGCAACGGCACCTGCTCCCTGCGTAACCTCGCCAGCCGTCTTTAAGCCATAACGCGCCACGTCGGCTGCAATTACCAAAACCGCCTTTTCTGGTTCCAATGCCACCTGTCCTCTGGCAAACTGAATCGCAGCCGTTGCTGAATAACAGGCTTCCTTGACTTCTACGGTCCGTACGTAGTCATCCAGATTCAGCAGCCGCTTGATGTAGATTGCGCTGGCTTTGGAGTTGTCGATTCCCGATTCCGTAGCAACGATCACAGTGGCAATGCGTGCTCGATCACGTTCATTCAGCAGCTTGTCGGCAGCAGCTGCTCCCAGTGTCACGATATCCTGCGTAGGTGGCAAAACCGCCTGCTCACTTTGGCCGATGCCAATCAGATATTTATTAGGATCAACGCCGCGAACTTTTGCTAATTCCGCCAGGTCAATATATTCTGACGTTGTCGCAAACGCCATCTTATCAATTCCGATCTTCATCTGCACTCACCTAGTCCACATCGGCAATCGGATTTTCTTTGGTCAGGTAGTGTGGCGCGCTCGGCTTTTGACCAAAGTAGTGTTCAATCAGCTTTTGCAGCTCATCCATCGCCTCATGCGTCCGTAGAATCTGATCTTCATTAACTGCTTCCATAACGATGACCACGTTTTTAGAATCACTGGTCAGCATCGTGCGTTGAGCATCACGCCAGTTTAGACTGCGGCAGACCGCACCCTCATCGTCATAATAGATGATCTCGCCTTCCCGAGCCGGATCATCCTTGTCGGCACCTACCGGCTGGAAGCTTTCGCCGCCTTTAGCCTTGCCCAGATGCATGTCACCGGCAATCTTGTCACGGTCTTCAATGCCAACCGGAACGCCATAGCGCAGTGAGATGCTGTTGTAGACGTCAACCAATGGCTCGATCGGCTCAAACACGTGTCCTTGGCTGGCTCGTTTCAACAGCGCCTCAATCGATGCCCGGGCGCCTTTACGCTTAGGGAACTTAGCATAGGCATCACGCCACTGAGCAACGACTGGATTTTCACGGAAGGTTTCTTCTTTGGTGAACTTGGCTGATTCGGCAGTCGCCTGCTTTAACAGTTCAGCTCGTTCCGCCTTGTTTTCATCAGTATCATGATTGTCGATGCCATCAACGTACATCACGGCAATCTGCGCTTCTGGAAAGACTTCCCAAAAATTGTCATCTACTACGACACGCTTCATAAGAAAAACTCCTTCATAATCAAATATCTTTATTATATACGTCCAACACCGCTAATAGTCTCTTTGACCGCCCGACTTAACAAAATCCCAGTCTTTTTCCAGATTTTGCCGCATCCGCTGCAGGTAGTCATGAGCCTGTTCAGCTTCCTGGGGAGAAAAGCCTTGTAACGCCACCTCATTGGAATGCTCATTTTCACGAATAATAAACGGGTACAGTTCAGCACCTTTTTTCGTAACGTACATTCGCTTGATGCGGTGATTGGTTGGATCAGAACGCCGAATGATCAAGCCGTTTTTTTCCAGCTTGGCAACTGCCCTGGCAATCGTCGTTTTATCCATCAAGATTAATTTTGCCAAATCTCGTGCAATAATTCCAGGATGCTCATAGATTCGAACCAGATATACGAACTGACCGCGTGCCAGATCCAGCTTCTTAAACTCAGCGTTGGCCATGGCATCCAAGGCTCGTGATGCCATTCCCATCTCGCGTAATACATCGATCAAAGCTTTCCCCCCTTTCTCTTTCAAGATTATATCGATTATCGGTTGTAATTGCAACTTTAAACCAAAACATGAAAATTATTCACGAATTTTCTTATAAAATTTCAGATTAGGGGTTTTCTTTTACACGGCAGTATAGTAATATAATTAACCGTAAGGAGTGCCGACATTCACTTCTTTCTTGACTACCAGCTATTTGGTGCGATTCCGTTTCTTTAAACTGCGGGGAATCGTCATCTGATAGCTTTTTTTATTTATACATATCAATCACTGATCAACTCTAATGAGTGCCAACCTGCCAAAAAGTTCACTCAATAAAATCATTTTGAGTACAAAGCGGCTGGACTTGTGAAGAAAATCAGCTCGGCAGCGGTCGCAAAAACTGAAATTACCTACTTTGCACCGATTTTTGGCAAAAAGTAGGTAGCTGTATACTCATTCTGAAGTGCAAGAGAAAATCCGGACAAACTTTTAAAATTAAGCGGCCAACTGTTGATTGCGATATTCAACTGGACTCAGACCGTCTGTTTTTAAAGAGATACGAATATTGTTGAAGAACATAATATAGCCGTTTACCAGGCGCTTGAATTCCTCGATGTCACGAACAAGGGGACGGCCATTGAGCAGTTCAGTCTTTAGAAGATGGAAGAAGCTTTCTACTGGCGCGTTATCGAGGCAGTTAGCCTTCCGCGACATGCTTTGGGTAAAGTGATGATCGGCTAGTTTTTGGGTATAGTAAGGCAGCTGGTAATGCCACCCTTGGTCAGAATGAATGATCGGCCGGGCATTATCAGGCAGGTTTTGCAATAATTCATCAAGCGTATCAGTGATTAGTTTACGATTTGGATGGTCGCTGATCTGACAGGCCAGTACTTCTTTGGTGCCCTCATCAACCATTACTGAAATATAAACTTTTTGTTGATTAGCCAGTTGGGTCTGCGTGATATCGGTGTGAATGACTTTATAAGGCTGGGTTTCATCAAACTTTTGCTTAAGCAGGTTCTTGGCGGTTTTTCCAACGGTTCCGCGATATGAGGAATACTTGCCGTTGCGATTCTGATTATAGATTGCGACTTGAACCTTCAACTGAGCCATTAGTTTACGGATGGTTTCGCCAGCTAAATGAGCGTTACGCTGATCCAGTTTCTTCTGAATGCGCCGATAGCCAGCGGTATAGCGATCGCGGACAACGTAGCTTTGGGCGATTTCCATTATTAGTTTTTTGACGTTGACGTATTTATCATATGGATTTTTCATACGTTCGCATTCATCGTAATAAGATGAGCGCTTCAGATCGATTCGTGCTAACAGATCGCCAATCTTATAACGCCGCTCTTTGGGAAGTGTTTTTTGATATGCTCTGATCTCGGTCACTATTTTCGTTTTGGCTTTGACGCTGAGGCCTTGACCAGAGCTTGGACTTTTTTTGCGATGTCACGATCCATTCTGGCGTAGTAGAGCTCCTTCTTGGTTTTATCAAGTTCGGCTCTTAAGCGGGCGATTTCAGCCGCCATTTCATGCTTATTACGATCTTCCTTCGTCAGTTGTTGTGTTTCTTTTTGCTTATGCTCCATGGTTTTCGCTGCCTTCTCTTTCTGAGATGCCAAGGCTTCGTTGCCGTATCTTTGAGCCGTGTTTTTCCAGGAGCTGACCTGAGTAGGACGTACATCAAATCTTGCGGCAACTTGTTCCAAGGTTTCCTCATGAGTTTGATAGTAGTCTACCACATCTTCTTTGAACTTCTGACTGAATTTTCGTTTGTTGGGTTGGGTAATGATCTTTCCTCGAAGCCGATAGTTGCGGATCCACTCGCCAACCCGACGAGGATCAATGTCATATTGCCTGCTTAATTCGCTAATACTGATATCATTTTTGCGTTCAAGGTATTCATGAACGATTTTGCTTTTTAACTCTGGACTGTATATATTCATAAAATATCACCTGCAATTACTAAACTCTTTGTCCGGTAATTGTAGTCCACTTCATTCTGGCGAATTTTACCTACTTTACGCTCTTTTTTGCCGAATCGTAGGTAAAAATGCATATTTTGGGGATGATTGGAATTGACCAATTTTGTGATTTACCTACTAATCTGTATTTTTTGTTAAATTGTAGGTAAAGTTAGGGAAACCAAATCCGATATACATTATTTTTTACCTACTATGCATCATTTTTTTGAAAAAAGTAGGTAATGATTTTCTCATCATATGTTTTATACAGATTTTTTTGCATAAAACTGTAAGCAAGACTGCACAGAACACTGAGCAGCTTAACGTCTCTGTCCAAGGCTGCGTCAAGTTCAGCCTGGCTACTTAAAAAGCGCTGGCGGTCACGATCTGGTTTGTGTCTCTTTGATCGCCGCATTTCGCCAGTAAAACTGTAAAAAACTCGTTTGATCCGCCATAACGCGCGACCAAACGAGTTTTATTTTAATCAAATTTAAACTTTAAGATTGTCCATCGTTGAATTCAGCAGCTGATCGACCGTAACGTTGCCGTGACTGTTGGCATGTCCCTTGGTCCATTTAAAGCGCAGCTGCTTGAATTTTGGCAGCAGCACGCTTACCTCGGCCCAAAGTTCTTGATTGGCAACCGGCTTGCCGCCAGAAGTCTTCCAGCCGCGCCGTACCCAACTATACAGCCACCCTTTATTGATCGCATTTAAAACGTATTGCGAGTCGAGAATACCTTCAATCGGCTCGTTTTGCAGATTTAACTCAAGCAGACGCTGCAGACACTTTAAAAGCCCCATGACCTCCATGCGATTGTTGGTAGCACCCAATTCACCAGCCGTATCGGTGATTTTTAAACCATCCTCAAACCGAATCAGATAGGCCCAGGCTGCTAGATCATCTTGGTGAACGTGATCGCCCCGTCGATTGCCATGATTGCGTGAACCGCCATCTGTATAAAAAACGATCGTCGGAATAAATCGGGGGCCTTGTTCTTCGCCGAATAGATCCAGGCTGGTCTGCGTTGCATGCTTGACGGCCCGCGGCTTGCTCTTTTCCGGCTGCTGCAGCCATGCCAAAGCCTCTTCTCTGGTCATAAATCCCTTGAAGCGCGCATTAGCAAAGCCAGCAACCTGTTTTTGGCATTCCGGCCAGCTGGTGTAGATGCCGGGCTTTTTGCCACGGCGCACGGCATAAAACTTTTTTGAAGCCAAATCAATTCCCCCTGCTATTGTTCTACTGAAGCGCCAGAAACCGCGTCCTGCGTCTTGTCCGGCGTCTGGATGTCGGCAAGCTGCTCGCCTTTTTGCAAACGATTGGCATGGATTGAAGCCGCCGATACGCCATCAATTATTTTACCATCAACTATCCCATGTTCAAAATCATGGGCTTCGCAAAGCTCGCAGATCCGCTCAACGTCCTCGGTAACCTGTAGCGCTCCCAGGTACTGATTTTGAGCATCACGAATTGCATAATAGCGAATCAAAACACGATGACCGCCAATAACCTGTGGCGATTCAACCACATCTTTTGTGCCGGTATGCAAAGCTTGTCAACCACCATCGGCTAAAGTCGATGGCTTGTGGGCAAACACCCCTGTATTGAGTATCCGAACCACAATTTGCATAGATACGGACGATTTACTCAAACAGCCGCAGTTGCTTGAGCAGTGATCATCTAATTACCAATGCCTTTTACATTCCCAGGTTGCCATAGGAATGAGCCTAGCTTTTTGACTAGGCTTTTTGTTGTTTCTGGAGCCCTTTTTCTAAAATATTCAGTGCTGCATTGTAATCACGGATATGATGAACATGGCACTTTGGACATACCCATTCACGATCTGCCAGTGTCAGCTTTTCGGTTCCGTCACTTCCCATTACAAAGCCACAGTCATAACAGGTTTGGGTCGTGTTTTTAGGGCTGACCGTGATAAATTGACGGTCATAAAGGTCGGCTTTGTATGACAACATCCCCAAGAAAGACCGCCAGCCAACATCACTGATGCTCATTGCCAAGGCATGATTTTTTAGCAGATTCTTACTCCTCAATTCTTCGGCTACAACGAGATCTTGGTTCTTGATCAGTGCTGTAGACGTGCGTTGGAGAAAATCATGGCGGCGGTCAAATACCCGTGCATGGATCTTAGCGACTAACAAGCGCTGCTTCTGGTAGTTTTTGCTTTCTCGCAAGGAACGCTGCTCTTTTTTAGCCCGGCGCTGGCGGCGTGAAAGAGTGCGCTGTGCTTTAGCTAATTTTCCCTTGATTGTTCGATAGTAGCGTGGGTTAGCGATGGTTCGACCATTACTGGCAGTCAGAAAGTTTTCTGTGTTTAGGTCAATGCCAATTTGCCGATTAGTGCGGCTAAGCTTAGGAACAAACGGTGTATCCGAACCTAATTGCAGCGACAAAAAGAATCGATCGGCAGCATCTTTGGAAATGGTTACCGTACCAATGCGTGTTTCGCCTTGACGATCCAATAGTCGCTGCTGAGCGCCTTTGATCCGCAAACGTCCTAGTTTGGGCACCACAATATGTTTATGGTCTTCAAAGCAGACGGTACCGTTGTCTAGCCGGGCCGTCTTTTGTTTTGGATATTGACAGTTGGTCTGGTATCGCCAGGCATAGCTTTTACGATGAAATTTTGGCACACCGGCTTCATGAATCTTGCGAAAAGCGTTCCAAGCCTTGTGATAGTTTTGAATGGCATTAGCCTTAGCAAGACTGTCAATACGCTTATCTTCTAAAAACTGGAAATGATTTGACATCTGCTTAGCGTTTTGACGAAGCTTTAGCTGTTGGATCCGATCTTGAACCGTATCAATCGACAGTTTTACTCGGTTTAATTGCCAGAGCTCTTTACCGATCGCAACCATCTCATTATAGACGAAACGACTGGCATCGCTGTTAACCTTGATTATTTGTTTCTGGTAATCACTCGGATAGATGCGAACCTTCAATCCATAATGATATTCTAACTGTGCCATTGACTTCATTTTTTCACCTCCTTTAATTGGATTATATCATCAGCTAATGACTATAACGATTGAGGTGTTCTTAATGACTAAAGAAAAGATTCAAGACGCAGTTTATACTCGCCGTTATATCTATAATTTCCATTACCATTTAATCTGGGCAACCAAGTATCGTCCCCAGACCTTCGCTACTAAAAAACTAGCCGATGAAATGAAAGACATATTGCGAATGGTTGCAAAAGATAACGATATTGTGATGGAAAAGCTGGAAGTCATCCTGGATCATGTTCATGTGCTGATCAGTTTTCCACCTAGCAAGGCGCTCAAAGGAATTTTTCTCAAACGACATCCAAAAATTCGACAATCTGAATATTGGGGTGGACATTTATGGTCGCCTAGCTACTACATGAGTACGCTTGGCAATATGAGCAAAGACGTCGTAGGAAACTACATCAATAATCAAAAATACAATGCGCTTCAAAAAGAACGTCTTAAGGAAGCCTATCCATCCCACGACTAAAGTCACGGAATTTTCGGCTAGACATAATTAAAACCTGCTTGACCAGCGGCTGCACGGACTTAGGATGACAGCCCAGCACCGAATGCGTCAAGCGTTTCTGCAGCCGGTCGTTGTCGCGCCACGGGTTGGGCGAATACCAGACATATTCATCATTTTTGTTAACGTAATCCAATTCATATGGCATGTGGGCAAAAATTGCCATGGCTTCTTTTAGCGTTAGCCGGCCGCTAAAAAACGTGATTGCACCACGTTCAAAAGTCGGTTCTGTGCACATATCAACCATCCTCTCAAAATCGTTCTTAATTTATCTTAAAGGTAACCGTACCAAATCGCAAAGAATGCTAAAATAAAATTAGAATTAAAGCAGAAAGGGATGATTGTATGCGCAGACATCATCAACAATCAGCAGACGCTAAAGATGAACAGATCGAGCACTTCAATGCCGCTCCTGATACCGGCTTAACCAAAGATCAGGTGGCGCAGCGGACCCAGGCAGGCTTGACCAACACCGCAATCAATACAACCTTTAAAACCACGCGGCAGATCATCTACAGCAACACGTTTACTTTTTTTAACCTGATTTTCGTCGTTTTAGCCGTTTTATTGGTCATAGTTCGCTCATTTAAGGACATGACTTTTCTGCCAGTCATCATCGCCAACACCGTCATTGGCATTATCCAGGAATTACGATCCAAAAAAGTGCTGGAAAAACTGACAGTGCTGAATGCTGCCAAAGCGACGGCAATTCGTGATGGCAAAGCGATTCAGCTGCCGACTGATCAACTGGTTTTAGATGACATCATCGAACTGAAAACCGGCCAGCAGATTCCAGCCGACGCCCAGCTTTTAACCGGCTCGCTCAACGTTAATGAGTCGCTGCTGACTGGGGAGGCCGATGAGATCACTAAGCATCCCGGCGACAGTCTGATGTCAGGCAGCTTTGTCGTTTCCGGTTTGGCGCGCGTACGCTTGATGCATGTCGGCGCCGATTCATATGCGGCTAAGCTGACAGCCAAGGCGCAAAAAATGGATACGACCGAAGAATCAGCCATGATCAAATCACTCAATCGGCTGATCAAATTCGTCGGCATCATCATCATTCCAATTGGTGCCGCGCTGTTTTATGAATCATACGTGCATAATGGCAATCCGCTCAAACAAAGCATCGTTTCTATGGAAGCAGCCTTGATCGGTATGATTCCAGAAGGGCTCTATCTATTGGCAACCGTCGCACTGGCTTTGAGTGCCATGAAACTGGCGCAGCAGCGGGTCTTGCTGCACAGCATGAAAAGCATTGAGACGCTGGCCCGCGTGACGGTGCTTTGCGTTGATAAAACCGGAACGATCACCGAAAATCAAATGCAGGTCCAGCGCTTCTTTTCTGCTCAGCAGGCACAGGTTGATGAAAATCAGCTGCGCAGTCTGATCAGTGATTTTTGCGCGGCCATGCCTGGTGACAACTCAACGATGAAAGCCATGAAAGAATACTTTACACAGGGCAGCGGACGCCAGGCGGATCAGATCGTGCCGTTCAGCTCAGCTTGGAAGTACTCGGGCGTGGGCTTTGGCAATGAAAGCTACGTCTTAGGCGCGCCGGAAATGGTGTTAAGAGAAAGTGCCGCCAAGTTTAGCAGCGAGTTCGAGCCCTATGCCAAGCAAGGCTTCCGGGTTCTGGTATTTGGACAGTATCAAGGGCAGCTGACCAAAGCCAGTCTCAGTGCGCCGGTTACCCCATTAGGATTCATTTTGCTGAGAAATCCCGTTCGCAAGACTGCTCCAGCCACCTTCCGCTACTTTGCCGAACAAGGCGTCAAGATCAAGGTTATCTCAGGCGACGATCCACTAACGGTTGCCAGCGTTGCTAAGCAGGCACAGATCGAAGGCGCGCAAAACTGCGTCAGTGCTGCTACCTTGGCCGATGACGAATATGAAGGGGCCCTGCAGCGCTATACCGTTTTTGGCCGAGTAACGCCAGATCAAAAGCAAAAATTCGTCACTGCTCTGCAAAAGCAAGGTGAGGTCGTCGCCATGACCGGTGATGGCGTCAATGACATTCTGGCCATGAAGCGTGCCGACACCAGCATCGCCATGGCTTCAGGCAACGAGGCCACCATGAATGCCGCTCAGATGGTGCTGCTTGATTCTGACTTTGCCAAAATGCCGCAGGTCGTGGCCCAGGGACGGCAGGTTGTCAATAACATCGAACGTTCAGCCAGTCTGTTTTTGGTCAAGAACATCTTCTCACTGCTCCTGTCCATCTTTACACTGATCTTCGCCTTCAACTACCCGCTCGATCCTTCCCACATCACGCTGATCAGTCTGTTTACGATTGGGACGCCTTCATTCCTGCTGGCATTGGAAACCAATCATCAGCGCATCCACGGCAAGTTTCTGCCCAACGTTTTACGCCGCGCCCTGCCTGGTGGGATTACCGACATGTTTACCGTCGGCGTCATCGTAGTCTGTGGAGCTCTGTTTGGTCTCAGCCGCCAAGACATCTCAACAGCCTCAACCATGATTCTGGCCGCAGTTGGCTTCATGGTGCTCTACCAGATCTGTCATCCGCTCAACAAGTTCCGCAGCATCATCTTTTATGGCTGCATCATGGGGCTTTTGGTCTGCGCATCGCTGTTTGGCAGTCTGTTTGGCATCGACCACGTCTCGGCGGTAGCTCTGGGTTTTGCCTTTGTCCTCTCTTTGACGGGCGATTCAAGTCTGACGCACCTGACGCGCTGGACGGACCTGATTTACGAACACTTCTTTGCCAATCTTGGTCAAAAGCCTAAACACGCTATGCAAAAATAAGCCGAGCAACGTTTCCAGCAGTTTCGCCAACCATTTTGACGGCTGTCATCAAACAATTAAAGACGGGTCCCGCATAACGCGTGATCCGTCTTTTTGATAACTTAGAATCCTTGAGTGGAACGGTTGTAGTAGATCAGATGCTGCTCAAGCGTGTTGGGTTCAACAATCAGTTTAGTAACGCTGCAGTTTTCCGGCTCCAGAATCGTCAAGCCTGGCGCATGCGTGGCACTGGCAGCAAACGAGCGGACCGTAAAGCCATGCGTAACGACTACGACTCGCTCGTCGGGATGCTGAGCCGTAACGTCTTTAATAAAGTTCTGAACGCGCTCTTCAACATGCGCAAACGTCTCGCCATGAGCAACGGCAGCATATTCAGGGCGCACATCCTTGACAAACGTCGAAAACAATTCTGGATATTGATTCATCAGATCATCATTGGGCCGGCCATCCCAGTCGCCATAAGAAATCTCCAGTAACCGCCTGTCTTCGATGACTGGCAGCTGTGCCTCCTCATTTAGAATTGCCGCGGTCTGCTTGGTACGCTCCAAAGGCGAAACATAAAGCGCGTCAAAATCACGCAGATCAAAATTCTGGGCCAAAAGCTGCGCCTGCGCCCGTCCCTCATCAGTCAGATAGGTCTGCGGCGTATTAATGGTTCCCTGCTTAAGCCCGGCCGCATTGGCAAAGGTGCGACCATGGCGAACGATATAAAATTCGGTCATATTCTTTTCCTTTCGACTTTGGTTTTTGGTCATTATACCAGAATCAAATTTATTATTGACGTTTTTTTGCAATCAGATTATAATTTTGTTAACGATAAATAATAATTTGATGAGGAGGGAACTGAACATGCTGTTGAATAATTTTGAATTTGCACTGATGGTTTCCTCATCATGGTCTTCCTTGATTTAGAAGGCCATATTTTGCGTTGGCCTTCGCGATAAGTGAGGTCAATTCAAATCCAAAACTGAATTTGAAGGGCACTCACTTAATCAAGTGGGTGCTTTTTTAGTTTAAGATTTGGAGGAATGACAATGACTGTCTATAATTTTGCTGCTGGTCCCGCTGTGCTGCCCAAAGAAGTCTTGAAAAAAGTTCAGGCCGAATTATTAGACTTCAACAATTCTGGCATGAGCATTCTGGAAATCTCGCACCGTTCCCAGCTGTTCGTCGACGTTTATGAGGATGCCAAAGCTCGCATCTACAAATTAATGAATCTGGATGATCAGGAATATGACGTCTTGTTCATGCAGGGCGGCGGTACCACGCAATTTACGGCCGTACCATTGAACCTTGCCTATCAGCACCATCACGCCGCCTATATCGATACTGGTCACTGGTCAGAACGCGCCGTTGAGGAAGCACGCTTGATCAACGGCGTTCAGGCTGACGTTTTGGCCTCTTCCAAAGATCAGCACTACACCACGCTGCCAAAAGTACCGGCCATTCCCCAAGATACCTATGACTACGTACACATCACGACCAACAACACCATCATGGGCACGGCTTGGCAAAAACTGCCGGAAACTGATGGAACGCCGCTGGTTGGCGACCTTTCTTCCAACTTCTTGGGTCAAGACTACCCGTTTGAAAAATTCGACCTGATGTATGCCGGGGCGCAAAAGAACCTGGCTCCCGCTGGCGTCACGATCGTAATTCTGAAAAAATCGCTGCTGGGTCATGTCAAGGGACTGCCAAGCATGCTCGACTACACCAAACAGGCTGCTAAAAAGTCCGCGCTCAACACGCCGCCCGTCTTTCAGATCTATGTGGCGGGCCTGGTCTTAAAGTGGATCGATGAGCAAGGCGGTCTCAAGGCCATGGATGCCCGTAACCGTAAGAAGGCTCAGCTGCTGTACGATTGTCTGGATAACTCCAAGCTGTTTAAAAACAACGTCGATCCTCGTTATCGCTCGTTAATGAACGTGCCATTCGTAACCGGCAACAGCGAGCTGGATGCCAAATTCATCAAAGAATCCCAAAAACACGGTCTATTGAATCTAAAAGGTCACCGGCTCGTTGGCGGCATGCGGGCAAGCATCTACAACGCCATGCCATATGAAGGCGTCGCGGCTCTATGCGACTTTATGCAGCAGTTTGAAAAAGAGAATCGCTAGGAGGAATCTTTCATGTATCAGATCAAAACGTATAACGCTATTGCCCAAGCCGGACTTGATGAATTTACGGCTGACTATCAGATCAACAATCCCGAGGCGCAGCCGGATGCCTACATGATTCGCAGCGTGGATATGCATGATCATGAATTTCCCAAGAGTCTGAAAGTCATCGCGCGCTGTGGGGCCGGTTTTAACAACATCCCCTTGGACAAGGCACTGGCAAACGGCACGGTCGTCTTCAACACGCCCGGCGGCAATTCCAACGCCGTCAAGGAACTGGTCGTCGCCTCGATGATCATGGCCAGCCGGAACATCATCGCTGCCGTACAATGGAGTGCCAACGCCAAGCCTGGTGCCGATATTACGCTGCGAACCGAAAAACAGAAGACCAGCTTCAACGGGACTGAGCTCTTGGGCAAGCGCATCGCCGTTATTGGCATGGGACACGTGGGCTCGCTGGTTGCCAACGCTGCCGTTGATCTGGGCATGGACGTTATCGGCTATGATCCATATCTTTCCGTTGAATCGGCCTGGCAGCTGGATAGTCAGGTCAAGCGTGCGCAAACGATCACTGATGCCATTAAGGACGCTGATTTCGTGACGGTTCACGTTCCTAAAAACGAAGAAACCACTGGACTGATCGGCACGGAAGAATTAAAGCACTTCAAGCACGGCGCCGTTTTGCTTAACTACTCGCGACTGGGAATCGTTGACAATACCGCTGCCGTAAAAGCCCTGGCTGACGGTACGCTGAAAAAATACTACACTGATTTTAGCGAGGCTCAGATTCTGAATAATCCTGATATCGTCATCATGCCGCATATCGGGGGCTCGACGGTTGAAGCCGAAGTCAAGTGCGCGCAGATTGCGGCTCATGAAATCATGACCTATCTGGAAACCGGCAACATCAAAAACTCGGTCAACCTGCCAGATGTAGCCGCACCGTTTGCCAGCCCGGATCGTTTTACCTTGATTCACCAAAACATCCCTAACATGCTGGGGCAGATTTCGACGTTTATGGCCGATGAAGGCATCAACATTGAAAATCTGGTCAACCGTTCGCGAGGCGGCTATGCCTATACGATGCTGGACGTTTCGAGCCTCACGCCGGCAACCGCACAAAAAGTGATTGACCGGTTAAGCCAAGTCGATGCCATCACCCGCGTCCGCTTGATTCATCACGACTAGTCTACTCAATCAGCAGCCATAAGTCTGATCATTTAGCTTAATTTATTTACTCAATAGCAAAAGACCACCCGCAGATCAGTGCTGGTGGTCTTTTGACGTTCTGGTTATATAAATTGCTTCAATCATTCAAGCAGGTGCTGCTCTTTGAGAATTTCTTCGATCCAGGTTCCCTTCAGTTTGCGCAGCGCGGTCTTGGCAGCCAGCTTTGGCACCGGCAGATCCATCTCCGGCAACGTCTTCTTGTCGCTTAAGTAGTACAGTGCCCGCAGCTCTTGGCGAATGTCAAAGACGGAATCAAAGACTTCTGGAACGCCGCGATCAACGTTAAAGAGCGTGTAGACAGCTTCCATCGCGGTCCGAACCGAGTATTCCGTGGTAAAGACCGTGTCGCGGGTTGGCGATTCGGCAAAGTTGCCCAAAAAGGCCAGGTTTTGCGACCCCTTTGGCACGACTGCCGGCCGATCACCCTTTTTACGCAGCTGGAAGTAGCTGGTAACGTAAGGCATGTAGACTGGTACGGTATTGACGTCGTTTTCCGCATAGCCTTCAATATCGTCAACCGGAACGCCCAGGTGGTAGAGCAATTCTTCAGTGATCTCTTTGCCTGAGCAGTCCACGACCCGTTTCTTGATGTAGTTGCCTTCCGTGTCGGAATAAAGTGCGTAGATCCAGACAACCGTTTCATCCGGCTTTTGGTCCTTAAAGTGCGGCTGTCTGTGAATCGTAAAGCTCAGCATCCAGTTCGAGTCGGTAACCGTGATGATCCCACCAGTATTGACCTTGCCATCATAAAGACTGCGCTTGGTCAGCCGTTCAAAGTATGGCGCCAGCTTGCGGTTCTTGAGCGTTGCCGTAGCCGAGATGAACCAGGCACGGTCGGGAACGTTCTTGCAGAAGACATCGGGGTGACCAAAATCGGCATCCTGATAGGAAAGATTCTCCCACAGTTTCCAACTAGGCCCTAAGCTGTGCGTGATCGGTGCCGGCGTGTTCTGATCGCCATAAGTTGAACTCTCGGTAATTGAGCCATTGGTAACAAAGACATAATCGTTGTCAGTCAAGACGATTTCTTCATCCTTGCCATCCTTGGTCAGCAGAATCTTTTTGGCAATCTTCTTGTCATTGCTGGTATCAACCAAAACATTGTTGACCACGGTGTCGTATTGAATGTCGACGTTGTGATCCTGCAGATATGCCAAGACTGGCTTAGTCATTGACTCATACTGGTTGTATTTATTGAATTTCAGGGCACTCAGCGTTGGCAGGCCATCAATATGGTGAATATAGCGCATGCAGTAGCGCCGCATTTCAATCAAGGAGTGCCACTTTTCAAAGGCAAACATGGTTGACCAGTACATCCAGAAATTGGTGTCGAAGAATTCATCTGGGAACCAGTCGCCAATCGTTTTGCCCTCTAATTCATCTTCTGAAGTCAAAACCAGCTTGACGATATATTTTGAAAACTTCTCGACACCATACTTGCCATCACTAGGTACCCGATCACCGCGATTATGAATCAGGCGGCAGTTTGACGAGTTGGGATCATCCTTGTCCAGCCAGTAGTATTCATCCAGATAAGAAGCGCCTGGAATCTCCAGTGAAGGAATTGAGCGGTACATATCCCAGAGACATTCAAAGTGGTTTTCCATTTCACGGCCACCCCGAATGACATACCCAACGCCAGGACGCTTCTCGCCATCCAATGAGCCACCCGCAACCGGCAGCTCTTCTAAGATATGAATGTTTTCGCCAGGCATCTGAGCATCACGAACCATGAAGACGGCCGCTGCCAAACCAGCCAGTCCCCCGCCAATAATATAGGCGTGTTTCTGTTCGATTCCCTCAGGCTTGCGAGGACGTGCAAATGCTTCATAATTACCGTTGGAATAATACATAAAAACCCCTCCAGTGTAAAATAATCCTTGCGAAAGCGATAACATCAGTTCATACGTTTAGTATAGCGCTTACAAAATATTGGAACAAGTTCAGATTGCCGATCTGTCTATTGATGAATCAGATTAACTAAAATGTGCAGAAATCGTCCAAAAAAGCAGCTCAGACTGGCATTGTTGTTAATGAACAATTGCATTTTTCTGTTTTAGAGCAAAAAGCACAGAACGGCGGTAAGATTTCGCGATTCTGTGCTTTTAGACTTTAGCCCTTAAACTAATTAATGAATAAATTCTGCAAGGGCTCCCAAAACAGTCCCTGATTTTGAATAACCATATTAGGTGTCTATCAGGTATCCCAACTTTTTAATTTCCAATAATTACTAAAACCCCAAAACCTATCATATCAAGGCTTTGGGGTTTCTAGTCAGTTATAGATGTCTCTGAAAAAGGAGAGTACAGGATTTGAACCTGCGCGCCCGCTCAACACGGGTTCGCCGGATTTCGAGTCCGGTGCATTACCACTCTGCCAACTCTCCATAAGTCAACGCTAACTAGTATAGCGAATTTTTACAGATTTGACAAGAGTGATCAGTAATTATTTTTGAATTTCGGCAAGCCAATTCATAAAGCGTTCTTTTTGCGAATTGGCAATCAGCCACCAGCAAAGCGCCAGCAGCAAGCCGGCCCAGACGTCACTGGCATAGTGAACGTGCAGATAGACGCGCGAATACATAATCAGCAAGATCCAGCAGACGCCAAGCATCCCGCCAAGCAGTCGGCTCCAGTTTGACTTGAGGTGCGGCCAAAGCAAAGCCAAAATCGTTAGGACAAAAATTACGGTTGCAAAGGTATGACCGCTGGGAAAGCTGTAGCCGCCGATCTTTTCTAATCGATGAGCGGGACGTGGCCGCATTACGCTGGTCTTAAAGAAAATTACCAGCAGATAGCCCACAAACTGCATCGCGCCATACCACATGCTGCTGCCAAGCTGTTTTTTCCACCATAAAATCAGCATCATTACCAGCGTTACCGGCCCTAGAAACTGGGGCGAGCCTAATGCGGTGATAAAAAGCATGGCGCGAGTCTTCACGGCGGTAATTGGCAGCGTTAAAGCAAACCCAGCCTGGTCCATAGTCTTGATCTGGGAATCATGACGCAAAACGGCAAACATGAAAGCCAGAAAAAACAAACCGCAGACAACGCCAAAATCAATCCATCGCGACTTTTTCATAATCAAAATCCTCTCAAAACTTTGCATCTAAGATAATATTTTACTATTTTTTCATCCCTTTACCAATGCCTAATCCGCGCCAATTATTACTTCTGATCGTAATTTTGCTAAATCAAGATACATTTGACCGCCAAACCATAATCAACTAAAAAACAGCCAGACTCGTCGATAACGCGTCGGCTGTTTTAAGCTCTATCTTTATTACGCTTTTTCAACCAGACAGGCCACGCCCATGCCGCCACCAATGCACAGACTGGCAATCCCGGTCTGGGCATCAAGATCCTGCATTTCATGAATCAGCGTTACCAAGATCCGCGTTCCCGAGCAGCCCACCGGATGACCCAGAGCAATTGCCCCGCCACGTGGATTGACGCACCGTTCGTCCAGCTTGAGTCGCCGCAGACAGGCAACTGATTGTGAGGCAAAGGCTTCGTTGATTTCATACAGATCAACATCTTCTCTGCTGATCCCCGTCTCGTTAAATAGTTTTTCAATTGCATAGGCCGGTCCCAATCCCATGTATGCCGGATCAATACCGACCAGGGTTGCCGCCTTCCACTCTGCTAACGGCTGCAGCCCATATTCCCTGACTGCCGATTCAGAAGCCAGCATGACGGCCGCTGCCCCATCGTTAAGTCCCGAGGCATTCCCCGCTGTAACCGTTCCTTCACTGGCAAAAGCCGGCTTTAATTTCTGCAGTGCTTCAATTGATGTGTCCGCGCGCGGTGCCTCATCTTTTTTAACGATCGTAGTCCCTTTGCGAGTCTGAACCTCGACTGGGACGATTTCGCGATCAAAGGCATGACTGGTTTGTGCCGCCACTGCTTTTTGGTGACTGTGCAAGGCAAACTCGTCTTGTTCTTGACGACTGATTCGGTCAAGATTGGCCACGTTTTCCGCGGTAATTCCCATTGGATAGCCGTTTTCGACATCGATCAAGGCATCCTTTTGCAGGGCATCAATCAGCTGACCATCACCAAAACGATAGCCGCCACGAGCCTGATTTAAGATATACGGTGCTCGCGACATGCTTTCCATCCCACCAGCAATCACAATGCGGGCCTGATTTGATTGAATCAGACCGGCTGCCAGACTGACACTGGACAGACCTGAGCCGCAGACATCATTAATCGTAATTGCAGGCGTGGCATAGTCTAGGCCTGCCTTGATCGCGGCCTGACGAGCTGGATTCTGGCCAGTCCCGGCTTGAATCACGTTACCCATTAAAACCTGATCAACGGCCTCCTTGGTTACGCCGCTGTCTTTGACGACGGCTGCGATTGCGGCTGCTCCAAGCTCGACGGCAGAAACACCGGCTAAAGACTTGCCAAATTTGCCGATTGGCGTTCGCCGGGCAGCAACGATATATGTTTTTTCCATCAAATTCCCCCACAGCATGAAATCTTGCAAACGTATCCTAGTTTATCGATTTTCGCCGTTTAGTGCAATTAATTGCCCCATTAATTAACGACCACCTTTTGAAGTAAGGCTTTATCAATCGCGAATTGGCCAAAAATGATTAATGATTATCAATTACTGCTGATTTTATGGTAAAGTTTTTGTGAAACTACGTGAGGTGAATGATATGTTTTGGATAATTGCAACCGGCTGTGTGCTGCTGGCCGTTTTAATGCCAATGTACTGGAATCATCATCCAGAAATCAAGACTACGCCTAAAGGACTGCGAATCTTTAAAGCAGTTGCCTGGGGTCTGGCTGCCGTTATGATTATCTGTGCTCTGTTATTTGAGCAGAAATAATCAAACCAGCATCTCGTTGCCAGCCGATTTCAGCAATATAAAAACAGTGCCGCTGCAGGCTTGATCATCAGCCTGCCATGGCACTGTTTTTGATTTAGCTTAGTTGCGTTTGCGCAGTTCAGCACGAATATTGGCAACGTCACTGGCTTTACTGGTAAAAATCAAGTGGTCGCCAGGCTCGATCACCGTCGTCCCATGTGGAATCAGCCATTGCGTCCCACGGCGAATTCGACTGACCGTCATCTGATCAATAAACGGCAGGGCCTGCAATTGCTGACCAGTATAGCGGCGATTGCGGACTACGACTTCATAAAGCCCGGCTTCGGTACTGTTAAGCATCGTCATAATGGATGGCGATTCGATCAAAGCCCGTAAGACACTGGTTTGTACGTTGTAGACATTAAAGATCTCAACCCCTATCTTTTGCAGCTTGTTGCGCTGGTCCTCATCCAGATTGCGCTGATTTTGACCGGCAATTACGCGGTTGACGTGATGCGCTTTGGCAAGTTTAGCCAGCCGGAAATTCTTGGCATCATCCAGGTAGTCAATCGCCATAATGTCACAGTCAAAAAACTTGCCCTTTTCTAAGGCGGCCTCGCTTAGTTCCGGCAGATAGGTCAGATTTTTAACTTCACTGTCATAGGTTTTATAGTTGTCCTGACTGTCCGTAACCATTCTTACCTCATACCAGTTACGCGACAGCTGCTGGGCGACGGGAACACTGAAGACGTTCGTACCCAAAAAGACGACGCGCTGTTTGAGCTTGTCTTCTGGCGCGAGACGGTAGACCGAGTTAAAGACGATCGGTGCAATAATGCAGACGATTACTGCCGCCAAGACAAAGGCATCTGACTGTGTCGCGGTAATGGCATGCAGATTGCGCGCGACCTGCAGCGTTGGCAGAACCAGGGTAATCGTCGTAACCAGCAGGAAACCGCCAGCAAATGCATTCCGCCCGTTGAAGCGCTGCCGAAAGACCAGCATTGGCGCAATCTTTGCCAAAACAAAGCAGACTACCAGTACCGGAATCAGCGCCAGGGCACGCGGATTGGTCAGCAGCGTGCGCAAATTCAATTTGACACCGGTCATCAAAAAGAAGATCGGGATGAAAAAGCCGTAACCAATTGAGGTGAGTTTGTCTTGCGTAGCCTCACTTGGCTCCAGCAGCTTCATTACCATCCCGGCTAAAAAGGCGCCCAGGATGTTTTCGGCTCCCACCGTCTCTGCCAGCGTCACCAGCGTAAAGATCAGAAAGAAAGCCAATCGAATGTCCAGCTGCGTTGTTGCTTTGGTAACCTTGTTAAACCAGATAAATGGCTGTCTGAAACGATGCAGCAGCAGAATCGCTGCCAAAAACAGCAGCACGATCATCCATAAGCGCTCAGCATTGCCGCCGTTGATTGAGGCATATACCGTCAGTGAAAGCATGGGAACGACCTCGCCTAAGACCGCCGTCAAAAGAATCGTCTGTCCCATCGGCCGGCTGAGGATTTCTTTTTCCTTCAGCGTGGCAATCACTACGCCAAGCGCCACCGTTGAGAAGATGATCGTCGCCAGCAGAACGTCATTGAACATCCCCGTTGCCTTCAATGCCATTCCGAGAATAAACGCCGTCAGCATAATGCCGACAAATGAGGCAACCGCCAGATTAACCGGCGACTTTTTGTCTTTGGGTGCCCCAGGCCGCTTTTTAAACAGACTGAAGTTGATCTCCATCCCTGACAAAAACATCAAGACGATCACGCCCAGACTCGATAAAAAAGTCAGGTCACGGGTCTGCACGACCAGATTAAAACCGCTTTTCCCCAAAATGATGCCTACGATAATCTCGGCCACCGCGGTAGGTACGCTGGCAACCTTAAAGCGCGCCATCAATATTGGAATCAGCAGGGCTGAAAACATAATAATAAACATTGAAAGCTGTTCCATTATTTAATTTCCTCCACTTTTTGTTTAATTTTATTGATTGTTTGGGTTAAAATAAATACATGAAGTTACAAAATCCAAATAAGGGGACCTGAAAATGTCACAAAAACTATCGGCATGTACCAGCATTCTGATTGGTAAAAAGGCCAGTCGCGATGGCTCAATCATGATCGGCCGCAATGAAGATGCCAAGGCAGCCTGGCCAAAACGCCTGGTTGTTCACGCGCGCGGCGAGATGCCATCTCAATTCGTCTCTAAAGATACCAAACTTGAGCTGACGCTGCCTAAGATCAGTGCTCGCTATACGGCAACGCCAGAATGGACCGACAAGTACGGCCTGTTTGAAGAAGCCGGCATCAATGAATACGGTGTGGCCATGAGTGCAACCGAAAGCGCCTATTCCAACGATCTGGTGTTAGGCTATGATCCACTCGTTAAAGAAGGCTTAAACGAAGAGGCTATGGTTACGGTCGTTTTGCCATACGTCAAGACTGCTCGCGAAGGGGTGCAAAGACTTGGCGAACTGGTTGCCAAGTACGGAACTGGCGAAACCAATGGCATTCTGTTTGCCGACGATGACGAGGCCTGGTATCTTGAGACTGGCGCTGGTCACTACTGGGTTGCCCAGCGGATTCCCGATGACTGCTATGCTGTCGTTGCCAATCAATTAGCCATCCAGGAGATTGATTTTAACGATCCAGACAACTTCATGTACCATCCTGGCATTCAGGAGTTCGTCGAAAAGAACCAGCTCAATCCGCACCCTGGTACCTTTAACTTCCGCCAGATCTTTGGTACGGCTGACCGTTCAGATGCCGTCTATAGTGAGCCGCGCGTTTGGTATGGTCATCAAATGTTCAGCCCAAAAGCTGCGCAAAACGAACAGCCGGAAGCTGCCGACCTGCCATTTTTGATGAAGCCTGAACGCAAGCTGTCAATCTTTGACGCCCAGGCCTACCTTGGCTCCCATTATGAAGGGACGCCATTTGATCCAATCGGTACTGGTTCAGATGAAGAAAAGCACCGCTACCGTCCCATCAGCCTGGCCAAGACGCAGGAAGCCCACATTCTGCAGACGTCGCGGGCTTCCAAAAACAGCATTCACTGGATTGCCATGGGGGTTGCCAATGAATCAACGTTTGTTCCATTCTTCAGCAATATCAACGACACGCCAGCGCCATACAAACGAGGCAAGCTGCCGGCTCAGCTCAACTCAGCATACTGGATCTTTAAGCATGCCAGCGTTTTAGTCGACAGTCACCTGCACGATTTTCTGCCAATGCTTCGTGATGTCCAAAAAGACTGCAACGCCAAGGCCATTGCCATGATTCAGGCAACCGACGAAAAGGCAGCTGGTCTGGCCGGTGCCAAGCTGACCAACTATTTGACGCGTCAGTCGGAAAACTTCGCGACCGACGTTTTAAACGCCTACCGTCAGTTGAGCCTCGAATTGATCACCAAAATGACTGATTACTGTCCTTTGAATTTTAACACAGATGAAAACCTGTAATAAATAATCTCATCTTGATAAAAGACTGACGGTGTCCTGCACACATACGTCAGTCTTTTTAATCGTCCAAAGCACTGTTGTTTTAAGAATCGCACTCAACTTCTTGACCCTTTGATTGATCGTTTCAGAGTCTGTGGTAATTTCTTTTTTATAACGATTAAATAAGCTAAAATAGTTAAGTATGTTCAAAATGTCTGGCTGATGCTGCTCAGTCTGGCAGATTAACTTAAAGCGAGGTTTTTTAAAATGATCGGAATCTGGGCCAACGTTGGCGCGGTAGTTGTCGGTACTGCAATCGGCTGTTTTTTTAAGCAGTTCTTACAGAAAAAATACATTGAGACCCTCTGGATAGCATTAGGCTTTGCTGCTCTTGGTGTTGGACTGCAGTCGGTCATCAGCAACATGCCCAAAAGCAACTACCCGGTCCTTTTTATCATCAGCCTGGCAGTCGGAATCCCGCTAGGCACCTATTGGCAACTGGATGACCGTTCCAACCACTGGCTCAGCACGCGTTTTTCCTCTAAGCTTGGCGAAGGCGTGGCCACGGCAAGCTTTTTGGACTGCATTGGTGCTTTAGGGATCTTAGGACCAGTCGTTGCCGCAACCAATGGCAATCAGACGATGCTTTATACCAACGCCATGCTGACGCTGGTCTGTGGCATTATTTTTGGGACCGGCTTTGGCTGGGGGATGCTTTTGGAAACGCCGATCGTTTTAGTCTGGTTTGGCGGCATCTATTTAATTGCCAAGTTTCTGTCCGCCAGTTTCTTTTCCAATGCCTTCGTGGTTGAAGAATCAATCGTCGGTGGTTTTCTGATTGCCGCGTCTGGCTTCTCGCTGTTAAAAATCAAGGAGTTCAAGACGCTAGACATGCTGCCGTCTTTATTGGGACCGCTGTTGTTCTTTTTGTTTAAAAACATCTTTTAGCCAGATTGGCAGCGATCGGTTTAAATCCGTTCAGCTCCCCTTCATTGATTGAAAAGCCATCACCATTTAAAAACTCGCCTCAAGCGGCTATTATGCCCTTTGAGACGAGTTTTTTTAGCAGTAGAATCCATAAAATGAGTGCCAGGCGTGGTGTACGCGTGGCAGCCAATGCATGGAGCAGCTTTGGCAGTAGTTGTAGCCATACCAGCCGAAGTAATGAACACGAACGATGATGACCACCACCACCTGCTTGCAGCCAGAGTTAGTCGGTGCAGTCGGTGCGGTTGGTGCGGTTGGCGCGGTCGGCGCAGTTGGTGCAGTTGGCGCGGTTGGTGCGGTTGGCGCGGTCGGTGCAGTTGGCGCAGTCGGTGCGGTCGGTGCGGTCGGTGCGGTTGGCGCAGTCGGTGCGGTTGGTGCAGTTGGTGCAGTTGGCGCAGTCGGTGCGGTTGCTGCCGTGCCTGCCGTTCCCGCAGTCGGTGCCGTGGCCGCTGTGCCTGCCGTTCCCGCAGTCGGTGCCGTGGCCGCTGTGCCTGCCGTTCCCGCGGTCGGTGCCGTGGCTGCCGTGCCTGCCGTCCCCGCAGTCGGTGCCGTAGCTGCCGTGCCTGCCGTCCCCGCAGTTGGTGCAGTTGCTGCCGTGCCTGCCGTTCCCGCGGTCGGTGCCGTGGCTGCCGTGCCTGCCGTTCCCGCAGTTGGTGCCGTACCTGCCGTAGCGGCCGTATTACTGGTCAGTGCTTCGCTAGCCGTCTGAGCAATCGAGGCGGTTTGCGCAATTTCCGCAGTTGGTGCGGTCGTGATTGTTTCATCAGCTTTGGCATTTACGGTTCCCAATGCAAAGAACATCCCTAATGCTGCCGTAGCCGCCATCATTGTTGATTTCCATTTTTTCATGAGGCTTTCCTCCCAATTTTATCTTTGTTTCCATGAGCTGTCTTAACCCAGCGAGTCTGACCGCTAAATTTTTTATAAAAAGCGATCACGATAGCTGGGTAAAGCAGATAGTTATAAAATGCAAACGTAATTGCCGTCCAAAACAGCAGACCATATTGTTTTGAACTGGTCATATGCTGATATTGCCAAACGATATAGCTGCTAAAACCCAGGTTGACCAAAATCAGCAGTAACAGCAATCGCCAATAGTCGTCCAGATTGGCCAGCGTAAAACCAAGGACAATCAGACTGGCAACTCCAGTAAAAATCGTAATGAACGGAATCAGCATATAAAAGGTCATTTCAAATTTAGCTGAAAAACGAATAAATGAATTGCTTAAGACCTTCGTCCAATAACTGAACAGGCAATCCAATCCCCCTTGCGTCCAGCGCGATCGCTGCCGAATGAAGGGACGAGCCTTGGCGATGGCCTCTTGGTATACCAAGGCATCACTGGCATATTGTGTTTTTTTACCCTGCATCAAAAAACGCGTACTAAATTCAAAATCTTCCAACAATGCATTGCCCCATGGCCGTGAACTGGCAACAGAGCCGACGCGGATAAACTGTCCATTGCCAGAAGCTGCCGCATTGCCAAGCCGATTGCGGGTGTTTTGAATCCAATCATTGATCACGGTGAATTCAATATCTTGCATCAGCTGCAGCCAATTGTTGGTTTCAAGCATGCCTACCCGTGTCTGCAGCAGATCCAAATCCTCATCATCGGCAAAATACTGCATCACCCTGCGATAGCTTTTTTCCGTCATGTAGGCATCTGCATCTAAAACGCCGCAGATTAGGCGCTTTGGATCGCCATCCTGCAAAGCCAGCTGATGATAGGCCCAGTTAAGCGCATTTCCCTTGCCAGTTTGAGCGTTGGGGTGCTGACGCTGCAAAAGCTGAATCCGATCTTGGCCTGTTTGGCTAATAAATCGCTTGACGACAGCTGCGGTCCGATCATCAGACGCATCATCAATAATGACCATTTTGACGTTTGCAAGCTGATGAGTCTCTTTTAAAAACAGCTGCATGGTCTGTTTGATGACGGTCTCTTCATTCATCGCTGGAACTAAAATCACCAGCCGATACGACTGATCAAATCCCAGCTCGGCTTTGTCTGATTGACTGTTTTGGCCTAGCGCAAGTAAAAAACAGACCCAGACTAGATAAATTATTAAACCGGCAAATGAAGTTTCAAAGATTATCTGACTGATCAATCAGCACCCCCTTTACGGCTTATTATGGCTATTTGGCTTTTACCGCTACAGCAGCAGTTGGCGCTGTGGCAGCAGTAGCAGCCGTCGCCGCCGTCGCAGCAGTTGCGGCAGTAGCAGCCGTCGCCGCCGTGGCTGCGCGCGTACCATCACCAGGAATGCCCGGCTTGCCTGGAATCCCTGGTTTGCCAGGTTTGCCTGGAACTCCTGGCTTACCCGGAATCCCTGGTTTGCCTGGAATAATCGTCCAACCATCACCAACTGCCGCGCCACCTTGAGCTTTGGCAGCCGTAGACGCAGTCGTGCCTTTTTGAGCAGTCTGCGCAGTTTCAGCCGTGGCCCCTACGGAAGCTGGCGTTAGTGTATCAGCAACCGCCTTGCCAATACTGGTTTGTGACAGAACCAGCACTGCAGCTGGAACGATTGCAAGCTTACAAATTTTTTTGATTTTCATAATGATATGCATTCCTTTCTTAATTCAGTTCGCGACACAAGACATCCACGATGCGTTTGGCTGCCTGCCCATCGCCATATGGATTCTGCGCGCGTGCCATTTGTTCATAGACTGTCTGATCATTTAAAAAGGCCGTGAGCCATTTTTGAATCGTTTTCGCATCCGTGCCGACCAGTTTGAGCGTCCCAGCCTGAACCCCTTCTGGACGCTCGGTAGTATCCCGCAGCACCAAGACCGGCTTGCCCAGCGATGGCGCTTCTTCTTGAATCCCCCCCGAATCAGTCATGATCAGCCAGCTGCGTGCAGCCAGATTATGAAAATCGATGACGTTGAGCGGCGCAATCAAATGGACGCGCTCATTGTCGTCAAAAGCTTGATGAGCCGCCTTTTGCACGTTGGGACTTAAATGAACCGGAAAAACAACCTCGATTTCAGGATGCTCCAAAACAAAATCATTGATGGCACTAAAAGCCGCTTTCATTGGTGCGCCTTGATTCTCGCGTCGATGCATCGTCAGTAGGATTATCTTGGCATTGGGCGCTATCTGATTTTGCATTGGCAACTGCCACTGGTCGCTGACAGTATGGGCAAGCATATCGATTGCCGTATTGCCCGTGACGTAGATCCTGCTTTCATCACGATGCTCTTTTAAGAGATTCTGGCGGCTGCGTTCAGTTGGTGCAAAATACCATTGCGTAATAGCATCGGTCAGCTGACGATTGATCTCTTCAGGAAACGGATCATACTTTTGCCAGGTTCTTAATCCTGCTTCCACATGTCCAACCGGAATCTGCTGATAAAAAGCAGCCAGGCTGGCAGCTAAGGTCGTCGTTGTATCGCCATGAACCAAAACAGCATCTGGGTTTGTCGTTTTTAAAAGCTGCTCCATTTGCGACAAGACGCTAACCGTAATTTTGGTTAACGTCTGCTGATCACTCATTAAGTTCAAATCAAAAGCTGGCGAAACATCAAAGGTCTCCAAAACCTGATCGAGCATTTGCCGATGCTGTCCGGTCACCACCACGATTGGCTCAAATTCAGCCGCCTTCTCCAATGCTTTAATTACCGGAACCATTTTGATTGCTTCGGGTCGTGTCCCGAAAATCACCATGATTCGTTTTTTGCCCATAAAAATCATTCCTAATTCATCTGTCAATTGAAAAGCTTTTTAACAAAATCAGCTTTTATGATTTTAATTTTATTTTAATATATGCAAATAATCCAGCCTATTAAATGAATATATACAAACAGTCAACGTTAAAAAAATAATATTTAGTATCCCTACCTAATGTACTAAACGTAAATCAATCAATTCGATTTCTATAAAAAAGCTATAATTTTGCGATTTATTATACAAAAAATAAAAAAAGCACCTGAAAGATTCAGATGCTTAGTATAGTTATTTAGTTTTGTACAGCAAGTGTTACCCAAACCTATGGCAGATAACTGACAGCCTGTTTAGCAGCATGCATTGAGGTCAGCTTTAACGAATCGTTTACTGTCTGCCCTAAATCATGCCGATCTGATTGAGCAACCCAGGCCTGCTTGGTGGTCTGAACATAACTCTCGCCAGCTGGGACGTTGCCCAGATCCAACTGCAGCTGATGATGACGAACCAGGTAGCGGGTTCCATTTTGATCAAAAGCTGCTTGATAGGCTTGCCGATGATTTAAAATTCGGCGCAGCTGTTTTTGGTTATCAACCTTGATGTATTTCCCACGATATCTGCCAGCGCCAAAAACCACATACTGGTAGTCATTTGGCGTGCTGGTCAGTTCTGCTTTGGCTGCGGATGATGCTTGGTAACGATAGACGCGATTGACCAACGGATGCGCCTGCATAAATCGATAGCCGCGATACCCCCAAAACGAAACCACTAAACCCAGCAACAATAGTAGAATGATTTCGACAAAACGCTGTTGTCTTTTCATTGTTATCCCCCTGTTTATTTCGGTGCCAGACTATGCGTATCCAGTCTGCACGTCACATTTAGAATAACCTTTTGCAGAGGGATTTTGCAAATATAATTTATGGATTGGAAACTGAAGAGCTGTGACTTACCCGTTTGTTTTTACTGTTGACGACATTGGGCTGATCACTGTCCAATAGATATTCCTCAATCAAACGAATGATCTGGCGATTCTGCGGCAGTGACGAGTGCTGCGCCTTACTGCCGGTAACCGTCATCTCGGTATAGTGCTTGACCTGTTTTTGATAGATATAGCGTCCCGCCCTTACGCTGCCTAATTTAACGATGCCGTCTTCAGTATAGGTATCGGCACCAGAAACTGAATAGACATCCAGGCTTGACGGCAGCTGGTCACGATGCTTCAAAAAGTAGGTATACATCTGCGTCGGATTGCTGGTTGAGCTTTCATTAAGATTAAATGGCGAGCCGACCGTCATCAACCGTTTGATCTTTACATAGTCTGAATAATCTGAGTAGTATTTTTCCAGCCATAAGGTCCAGATCAAACCACCATTGGAATGACCAAATGCTTTAAAATTATTGAACTTATACTGATCAATCAGCTCATTGAAGGCTTCATCAAACATTTTGGCCTGTTTTTTGATGTTGTCATAGCCATCATGATTGTTTTGAAAACCCACGACAATAATCGGCTCATTGTCGCCACTGCTGATCTTGCCAGTATATGTAATCTTACCGCTGTTGTAGACCTCCAGCTTTAACAGACTGTGCTTGTGACTGGTATCTTTATTAAGCAGCGTCACCATTTCATCAAAGCGATTCTTGGTTGCCGAACTGCCTGGAATCATAATGACCGGTGACATCTGAGCCTTGCTGCGCTGTGCCAGATAATGGTTGTTGTCTTTCATCCAAAAATAAGCCGGAAAAGCCAGGACAATCAGCAAGACTATGACAAAAATCAATAAGCGCATGCTGCGTCGGCGTTCTTTATCATTAATAATCAGCATTATGCCACCGCCTCAATCTGTTGTGTTTTAAGTTCAGCACCAAGCGCCAAGCGGACAAATGGGATATATACCCAGACATCAAAAATCAGCAGCACCAATGAAAACAGCAGTGCCTCCCAATCACCATTAGAGCCGATAAATGCCGCCAATGGCCCAGGAGTCCCCATTGGCAGAGGATAGGGCGTTGCCGGGATCAGATGCATTAAGGTTGCCAAAGCGCCTAACAAAAGATTGGCCAAAGGCAGCAGCAGATAAGGCAGCAAGAAGACGGGATTTAGGATTACTGGCAAACCGGTCATCAAGCCATAGCTGCTGTTAAACAGGGTCGGCAATAGATTCCAACGCGCCAACCGCTGAATTTCCGGCTGCCGACCAACGATGATCAGAGCAATCACTAAAGCCAGCATGACCCCATCACCGCCAAAGTTGGCAAATGAGCTGTAAAGCGTAGAGGTTAGGCATTTGTACGGCACGTTCCAGCTTGAGCCATGCTGAAAAGCGTAGTTCAGATTAGCCGCCGCCGCGCCGGTCAATCCTTGCGCAGCCGTGTTGATCGTTGGTCCGCCAATGCCCAGCCAGCTCATCAATAACGAAACGGCAATCAAAGGAAGGGCCACCCATAGCGACTGATTGCCCTGGCCAAAGTTCTCTAACCAGGTATAGGCAAGATCCAGCCAGGAACTTAATGTCAGCCAGTTGAACAACGCTCCTAAAGCCGCGCCGACTGCCAGCGAAAAAAACAGCGGACGGATGGCATTCAGAGCTCGCTGCTGCATTTTTTCCAATGTCTCAATCGTCTGATCGCTGGGCTCGCCGCCTTTTCCCAGCCAGCGATACACCTGCCCAACCCCATAGCCAACGATCAGCGCAAACAAAACGCTGCGCACGCTCAAAAGATTCCAGTCAAATGAGATCATGTTGGGATTGCTTGTACGCGTATAGCGAAAAGCCAGCAAAAGCATGGTGGCAAAACCGGTCATCCCTGCCATCGGTGCATCTTGATGATAGAGTTTGGCAGTATAGCGGGCCGCAGCATAGGCAGCCATCACGCCAAACATCCCAAACGTAATCTTGGCCAGACCGCCCGTCAGCCCCGTCATGCCAGTCCAAAGCCAGTCTGGCATGACGTCGCCCAGATCGGCAATATTAAAGAAAAAACTATCCGTGGCAAAGAAGGCTTTTTTCAGCATTACTGCCAAGGTCCCGACATAGGCGATTGGAAACAGCAGCATCAATGTCTGCCGGGTAATTTTGATAAACGAGCGCTGATTGAAACGCACCGTCCATTCTACTAATCTGTTCAGCATAGCTTCACTTCACTTCTTAAAAGATTATTTAGACTTAGTATAACGCGAACCGGCTGATGACAGCATGCTCGCAAAAATAAAAAGGTTCATGGCTGACGATTTCAGACCATGGACCTTTTTAGCTACCAGCTGGCTTTTTTGACGCCTGGCAGCTGACCTTTATGTGCCAGCTCACGGAAGTTCAGCCGTGACAAGCCGAATTTACGCATATAGGCATGCGGACGGCCATCCAAGCGGTCACGGTGATGCAGGCGAACCGGTGCCGAATTGCGCGGCAGCTTGGACAGACCAATATAGTCACCGGCGGCTTTCAGTTCGGCGCGCTTGGCCGCGTACTTTTCGACCAGCGCTTCTTGATGCTTGAGCTTGGCAATCTTAGACTTTTTTGCCATTTTCTACCCTCCATATTTAATGTAGATTTTGATTAAAAATAAGATTTTTACATTTGCATAGTCATTCGTTGGTTATTATGCCAATTTGCGTTTTTGAATGCAAACTTTTTGCCTTACTTTTTGTAATTAAATCAAATTAAATTGGAATCCGGCAAAAAAGCGGCCATTAGTTGGTCAATATGTCAGGAACGCTTCTTAACCCGTTTGGCATAAGCCTGATACTCAGCCAGATAGTCCCATTTGCGATTGATCTGATCAAGCAGCTCCTGATCATGCGTATTGACCCGGCCAGTTTCAAGCGTCCGCTTATAAAGTTCCAGGTAAGGAATATCTGATTCAACAGCCAGCTCATATTCCGATTCACGATCATAAGGTACATGTCGATAGTCCAATTCGGCAATCCCATCATCGTCAACTTCCAAGATCAGATAATGAGCCCGCGTATCGTGCTGCAGCGGCCACCAGCCATTAAACGGCTCCCCGACCGATCCTGGGTTTAAAATCAAGCGCTCATCACTGGCATAGCGCATCAGGCTGTGGTGAACATGAGCATAGATGGCCACGTCTTGCTGATCGAAATTTTCAAACAGCTGATCAAAATGCTCGACTGGATTAGTGGGAAACAGTGCCTGCCCCATGTTAAGCGTCGGCAGATTATGGGAGATGCCAAACGTTAATTTGCCAGCCTGCTTTTGAACATGCAGCGGCCAACTGGCGATCTCATCAATTACATCGGCGGAAACATGCTCGCCAACGTACTGTGCCAAACGAGCAAAATAGATTCGCGAGGGCTTTTCAAGATCCATCTGTCCCCGCACGCCCTTGACCGTTAAATCATCCCAGTTGCCGCGTACCATTACGCTAGGCTGCATTTTTTTAATCAGCCGCCAGATCTCCATTACGCCTGGGCCGGGCATCAGCAGGTCACCAATAAACCAATATTCATCAACACTATGGCGCAGACTGTCAGCATACATTGCCTGTAAAGCATGCAGATTGCCGTGCACGTCGGAAAATACCGCGATTCGCTTGCTCATCATGTCACCTCATTATTTATTCACAAGAACAATCATATCAAACCTGACGGACCTCTGAGCAAAAAAATCGAAAAATCATCTCGGTGGACTTGTTTTGCATGACGCTTTCAATGCTAGACTAGATTGGTATGAAATTACATCTTTAATCTACTTTTGTTGCTTGATATTTTATGAAAGGAAGTCTGTTATGTCCGCAACCAATGTCGATGCGCGCACTCGCCGCAGCGTAACGATCATCCTGCTGGTTGCCAGCTTCATCAGTCTGGCAAGTCAAACTATGATGGTTACCGCGCTGCCAGTGATCAAAAACGATCTGCACGTTTCGCTAAATGCCGCCCAATGGCTGACGACTGGCTACACGCTGCTGATCGGGGTTATCACGCCATTATCGTCAAACATCTATGAACGCTTTACCAACCGCAGCGTCTTTTTATCAACAGTTGGGACTTTCATCATTGGCACGCTGATTGGCTGCTTTGCAAATAATTTCTGGCTGCTGCTATTGGCACGCTTGGTTCAGGCCTGCGCCGGCGGAATCTTAATGACGTTTCAGATGACGACGATGATTACCATCTATCCACCTGAAAAGCGCGGTTCCGTTTTGGGAATGTCTGGTCTGGTGATTGCTTCTGGACCAGCTTTGGGACCTTCTTTATCAGGACTGATTCTGGAATACTTCTCATGGCGCTATATCTTTATTTTTGTCTTGCCGTTAATGCTTTTGGTCTGGCTGGGCGCGTTCTTTAAGATGCCCAACTTCTCGCAGCCACGGCCCATCAAGATCGATCTGGTGTCAGTCTTGATCTCATTAACTGGATCATCGCTGATTCTGGGCAGTCTGACGGTCTTTGAGCTCAACCTGCTGATTGGCCTGGCCATGCTGCTGATTGGGCTGCTCATTATCTGGTTCTTTGTTAAACGCCAGCTGCGAATGGCCGATCCAATGCTGAAAGTCCAGATCATCCGCTATCCTTCATTTCGAATGATGACGGCAGTCGGCTGCTGCGCATTTATGATTCTGCTGGGAACCGAACAGCTGTTGCCGATCTTTACGCAAAACGTGATGCATATCGGCAGCTTTGAATCCGGTTTGATTCTGCTGCCCGGCGCCATCTGTAATGCCTTGTTTGCGCCAATTGCTGGTCGGCTCTACGATCAATATGGTCCTAAATGGCTGATTACGACTGGCGGCATCTTGACGCTTTTGGCCTCGATTCCGCTGGTTCATGTCAGTGCCCACATGCCGGTCTGGGTCTTGACCATTGCCTACATGATTCGATTGATCGGTAACTCATTTTTGTTCAACCCCGCTCTTTCCGAAGCCTTCTCGCAGCTGGCACCCCAAGAAAACAGTCACGGAACGGCACTTAACAATACACTGCGGCAAGCCTGCGGGGCAGCTTCAGTCACGCTTCTGGTCGTTATCTCCGGCTTGCCGGCTTCTTTGACGACGGGCGTTCGGGCTGCCATGTGGGTAACCGTTGTGCTGGCTGTTTTGATGCTGGTGATCTTTTATCGCTACCTTGGCTGGCAGAAACATCAATTGGGTTAATCCTGCTCATTGACTTAGTTATAATCTGATTGGAAGGTGATCTTTTGGAAGACTCAAACATCGGTACCCATCACGAATTGCCCAGCAAATGGCACCAGACCTTTTATACGCTTTGGCTGGGCTGCTTTGTTACCGGAATGGGATACTCGATGACGATGCCGTTTATCTCGCTTTTTATCAATGAGCTGGGAAATTTCTCCCGTTTTGAGCTCAACTTGTATTCAGGAATGGCATTTGCCGCCACGTTTATTTCCCAGGCAATCGTCTCGCCATACTGGGGCAGTCTTGCCGATCGCAAGGGCCGCAAACTGATGTGTATGCGGGCTTCCGGCGTCATGGCATGCACGATTTTTATTACTGGGCTTTCGGTCAACGTCTGGATGATTATCGGCATGCGCTTTTTACAGGGTGCGTTCTCTGGATATATCAATAATTCGATCGCGCTGATGGCCGGCGAGACCCCGCACAGCAAATCAGGCTGGGTAATGTCGGCTATGACGACGGCCGGGGTTACCGGCAACTTGATTGGGCCGCTTTTGGGTGGAGCCTTGTCTGGCGCCTGGGGCTATCGAATTCCGTTTTTCATTACTGGCGGCTTGATGTTTGGCGTTTTTATCGCTACTTCATTTTTGGTCAAGGAAAAATTTACGCCGATCAAAAAAGAGAACATGAAGCCAATGCAGGCATTGATGGGCCAAATCGACAACCGCCAATTGATCGTGGTTATGTTTATCACGACCATGCTGGTTCAATCATCAGTGATGTCGATCAACCCGATCGTATCGCTTTATGTCAAGGAAATGATGCATGATACCGGCAATATTGCCTTTGTTGCCGGTATCGTTGCTGCCACGCCCGGACTGGGAAATCTGGTAGCTGCTTCTAAAGTCGGTCATACCATGGATCGAATCGGCCCTAAAAAAGTTTTGACGACTGGACTGATTGTCGCGGCCGTGCTTTTTATCCCGATGACTTTGACCAATTCGCCTTGGATGCTCGCGTTCTGGCGTTTCTTGCTTGGTTTTGCCAATGCTGCTTTAATGCCGGCTGCACAGACGATTCTGACCTTGGAAGTGCCAACCGAGGCGTTTGGGCGCATCTTCAGCTATAATCAATCATTCCAGGCTGCCGGCTCCGTCTTGGGCGCGCTGCTTGGCTCAACCATCTCTGGCCTGTTCAGCTATTCAGCCGTCTTTGCCATTACCGGCTGTACCCTGCTGCTGGACTTTTTGCTGGTCTACCTGACACAGCACCGCGCTAAAACTATCAATTAAAGTCAAAAGCATCACTTGCCGTTATTGTCAGGTGATGCTTTTTGTTGCCAAAATTAATTAGATAAAGTTCTTAACAAAGGCCGGCACACCAACAGCCACCGTATTATCAGGAATATCTTTAGTCACGACGGCGCCCGCACCGACAACTGCATTCTCGCCGATCGTTACGCCAGGTAGAATTCGTGCTCCAGCTCCGATCCAGGCGTTTCGCTTAACATGAACCGGCTGCAGCTCCATTTCATGCCGAAAAGCCGGTTTAAGCGGGTGATTCACGCTAAGCAGACTGGCGCCTGGACCGATCAAGACATCATCATCAATATAAATACCGCCCAGATCCGCAAAAGTTACTCCAGTATTGATAAAAATGCGCTTACCGAGATGGGTATTGAAACCATTGTCAGTAAAAAACGGCAACCTGATTTCATTGCTTGCGTCAATTTTTTCACCAGTAATCTCACTTAGAAGTGCCCGAATCTCACCATCAGAATGGACTGCCGAATTCAGCAGTTGGATCAAAGGCTTGTTTTTAGCAATCAATCGCTGCTGTTCGGTCGTCAACTTGACTCGTTCAACCATCTAAATCACCTGCTTATTATCGTTTTGTCTATTATTCAGCTGATCTCGGCTATCGCTAAATTTGTATCGTCTGCCAATTACCATTCTTGATTTAAAGGCGCAATCGTCAATTCATGAATATCAGTTTCAGCTGGTGCATCAATGACATACTCAACTGCTTTGGCTACTTCATCTGCAGCCAGTTCCGTCTGCTTACGGACCGCGATCTCGCCATTGCGAATTGCATCATTGGTAATTCCGCTAATCAAATTGGAATGCACCGCTGCTGGATAGATCGTCGTCGTACGAAGATTTGCCTTATCCTGAGCTGCTTCAAGCCTTAAAGCCTCCATTATTTCGCGGACGGCCCATTTGCTGGCACAATAAGCAGCGTACCCTGGATAGACTTTTAAGCCGGCTACTGAAGAAGTAGCAATTATCTGTCCTTGATGCTGTTTGTTAAAAATCGGCAAAACGGCCGCAATGCCATAGAGCACGCCTTTTAGGTTGATGTCAATGGTGCGATCCCAGTCGTCAGTCTTTAACTCAGCTAAACGAGAACTGGGCATAATGCCAGCATTCAAGAAAATCGCATCAATTCGGCCAAAACATTGGATGGCATGAGCTGCCAAAGCTTGACTGTCCTCTTTACGCGCAACGTCGATCGGCAGAAAGCTGGCCGTGCCGCCGTCTTTTTGAATCTGAGCAACGATTGCCTTTAGTCTGTCTGCATGCCGTGCGCCCAAAACTACCTTAGCCCCGGCCGTAGCCAGGCGTTTAGCGGTTGCCTCGCCGATTCCTGAAGATGCGCCGGTAATTACTACTACTTTTCCTGTGATCATGGTTTAAGCCTCATTTCTTTTATTTTAATCGCTCTGCCAGATTAAGCATTGATTTAAAAAAGATTGCCAAGCGGCTGAATTTAAATCGCTGCTTGATATTGCAATCATTATAATGGGGTTCCACTTTGATTGAAAAATGCTAATTCATCATGCTAGTATAAATAATAGTTATACTAGTGAGGTAAAAAAATGATTGACAACTATTTATTAAAAGCCCTGGTTGCTTTCGCTAAATCTGGCACTCTAACCAAAGCGGCTGCTGAATTGGCAGTCACTCAACCCTCGCTGACCAGATCAATGAAAAAGCTTGAGGCCGAGTTGGGAGTCGTCCTTTTTGACCGGCAGCCAAATCGAATCAGCTTGAATGAGACTGGCCAATTTGCGGCTAAAGAAGCTGAAAAAATAATTGCTGCCAATCAATCATTCAGCCAACGCGTTAAAAATTTTGCCCAAAGTCATTCCAAAATCGAAATTGCCGCCAATGCTCCCGGACCACTGATTGTTGCTCGGGCAGCTAAGATACCAAACGTGGTCATTAAGCCGGAATTTATCTACAATGACTTTGAAAAGCTGCTGTCTGACGAGCAATTCACCCTGCTCATGCTCAATCATCCCTTAAAAGGCGCCCAATTTTCCAATGTCTATCTTGGTACGGAATATCTGGCAGTCAACGTCAAGCACGATTCAGCATTGGCAGACAAACCGAGCCTGAGCTTTAAGGATCTCGCAGAAACAACTTTTTTAGTGGCCCTTAACGTTGGTTTTTGGGGAACGATCTTTGAAAACGAGATTCCAAACGGCCGCTTCATTTATCAAGAACGATCAGATGAATATAATGAGCTGCTGAATCATTCCAACTTTCCTTTCTTTTCCACCAATCTTACGACTATTGACCGTCTTTGGGGAGAAGGTCTGCCCAAAGATCGCATTGAGATTCCCATCAATGATCAGATTGCACATCAGAAATTCTATGCCTGCTTTCTGACCAAGCATCGAACGCACCTTGCTCCGTTGATTACCAAGCTGCAGGACACCTGGGCAACCGTTGACTACTTTGCTGACCATGAAAACAGCGACTAGTGAAAAATAACTGGATGATTGTTTCAACAGTTTCTTACAGCTAACCAAAACCGCCTGTTTCTTTGCTAAGAAACGGGCGGTTTTAATTATGTTCAGTCTGATTTCAAATACGGTCATTAATCAGCAGCAACAACTGCTAGGAGTTGGCGATGCCGTGCATGACCAGACTCGTTCCTTCATCAGCTGCCGTTTGCAGATCAAAATGCTGGTCAAACAGAACCATCCTGGCCGTATAGCCTAAAAGCGTCGAGATCATCAACTGGACGATGCTTTGAGTCGCCAGGTCTGCTCTGATCTGCCCCTGCTTTTGATAAAATTCAAAAATCTTTAAAAACGGTGCGGCAACCTGTTTGGTAAAGGCAGCGACCACCTCTTGACGCAGACGTGGCTGTTCTAAAAACGATCCGTACATCAGCCGGGCAAAACAGCGATTGTTGTCGACCAGCTGCAGCCGATTCAAAATCATCTCATGAACCAGATCGCCTAATCTTGGATATTGCCGTACCAAGATCTCTTGCGCAAACTCAGTCGTAACCTGGGGAATTACCAATTCACGGACTGGCGTTAGGATTGCCGTCAAGATCTCCTGTTTGGTCTTAAACTGCTTATAGACCGTCCCTTCAGCAACTCCCGCCTTTTGCGCGATTTGCCGCGTACTGGTTTGGTTAAAGCCCTGTGTGGCAAACAGCTCCATGCTGGCTCGCAAAACCGCCTGCTGACGCTGGGTAATATCCATCTTAGCCAGCATGTTTTCAAAAATATCTTCAGCCATCCCAACAACTCCTTTAAACTGGACGATATTTTCTTAAAGATAACACATTAAGAATGATAAACAAAAACGCAAAACCAACCAGGATGCCCAGCTCGCTGCCAACCTGTAAAAGACCGGCACCTTTTTCAATGAGGCTGGTCATTGCCGTTGAGCCATAATAAAGCGGCGCACAATAGCCAATCAGCCTTAGCCAGTGCGGCATGGTATCAAACGGAATCAATCCGGAAAAAAGAATCTGTGGAATAACGACGATTGGTACAAACTGCATCATCTGGAACTCTGATTGGGCAAATGACGAGATCAAAAGGCCTAAGGTGAGCGCAACCAAAGCAACTAGACTATTGGTTAAAAAGACGCCACTGAGGCTGCCCAAAACCTGCATTTTAAAAATCCAGATGCTAAAGCCAACGATAATCAAGGTCTGCACGATTGCAAACATGCCATAGCCAAGGATATAGCCGCCGATCAATTCACCGCGACGAATCGGAGTTGCCAAGACCCGATCCAGCGTGCCGCGCGTCCGTTCTCTAAGCAGGGCAATTCCTGAAATCAAAAAGACAAAGAAGAACACGACAAAACTGATCATAATTGGAAAAATCGCATCAAAATAAGTCGAGTCAGCACTGCCATATAGATACTTGACCGCAACTTTTTTCTCAGCCGTTGACTGACTGCCAGCAGACATCTTATCAGCAGCTGGCAATTGAGCAAGCAGCGTTTGAAGCATTGCCTGCTGCTGTTTGATTACTCGCGTCTGGTTCTGCAGTGCCAGTTTGATCTTTGCCAGACTTAGACCTTGACGAATCAGCTTGCTTTGCGATGGGTTGCTGTTTGCCAGCGTTAATGTCAAGCGACCACGCTCTTCTTTTAAAACACCAGCATAGTCATTTTTTCTGATCAACTGGCGGGCCGTTTGATCTTCATTTTTTTTAACCTTGACGACTTTGAGATGTTTGGTGCCATCAACTGCCTTAACCAATGTGGCATCAACATTCTGTGTCGCCAGGACGGTCGTTTGCGTGGCATTGGTCTGAAAGATGGCCCAGATCAAAGACAGCATCAGCAACGGTCCAAACATCATTAAAACCAGCGTGCGCCGATCACGCAGCATTTCCAAAACAACTCGCTTAAAGACTGCTAAGATGCGCATCTTGAATCCTCCCCGCCTTTAAGAATACTTCTTCAACGTTATCAACGGCATACTGCTGTTTCAACTCAAGCGGCGTGCCGGCAGCAATCGCCTCGCCATTTCGAATCATCAAAAGCTGTGTGGTCTGTTCAGCATCCTCCATTACATGCGTCGTCATCAGAATCGTTTTGCCGGCTGCTGCCAGCTGCTTTAATTCCTGCCAGATCTGGATCCGCAGCTCGGGGTCAATCCCCACGGTCGGTTCATCCAAAATCAAAAGCTCACTGGTTCCCAGCAGCGTAATTGCCAATGAAAGCCGCCGCTTCATGCCGCCAGAAAAGTCAGCCACGCGCCGATCCAGAAACGACTGCAGACTGACCACCCGTACGACTCGCTCAATCTCAATGGCAGTCTGCTGACGTGTCATTTTGCGCAGGCTGGCAAAGAACTGGAGATTTTCGCGGGCCGTAAGCGTATCGTATAAGGCATCCGTCTGTCCCATATAGCCAATCTTTTCCAATAAGTGTCGATTCGGCATGGATTGGCCAAAAACGCGCACCGTGCCGCTCATTGGCTTAATCATGCCCATAATTGCCCTAATCAAGGTGGTTTTACCTGAACCGCTGGGACCAAGCAGCCCAAGAATCTCACCAGGACGAACGGTAAGATTGATGTTTTTAACTACTGGTTTTTGCTGATAGCCAATCTGGAGGTCGGTAATTGCAATCGTATTTTCCATTATTTCCCTCTTTTCGTTAAGTGAGTACGCACTCATTATATCGAACGCCAAAGTGAGTTGCAACTCACTTTGGCAACAAAAGTAAAAACGGCTGGTCGCCGAATGCTTTAATCTATCGAATCGCTCAGTCGGCTTGGTCAGCAGCATGTTTCTGTTGACTTTTTCTGTTGACCTTTTTTTGCAGCCACTAAAAAAAGCGAATGACCGCCAAAAAAGTCACTCGCTCTCGGAATTAGGAAAATTTGAAGTGTGCCAGCGCTTGCCGACGCTGACAACTAATTAGAAGTCTTCGTTCGCAGATAGATTTCTAACTATACGTAATATTATACGAATAAAATCATTGCTTGTCATTAGGCACGTCGACCAAAATTTTTCTCTTTACTTGTTTCATTCGCTCAATTCGTTCGGTTCATCATTACCGCGCAAAAGCCGATGAACGCCCAAAGCCTGATAGAGCTCAAATGATTCAGGCATGACGCCGGGAACAAAGCCAAATCGATTGCTGATCTTATTCAGCCGGTATTTGATCGTATTTCGGTGAACGTAAAGCAGATCACCAGCCTGCTCTATATTCTGCGGCGTATCAAGCAAAAAGGCCATCAGTGTTTCTACCAGATTATGCTGCATGGAGTCCAGCCGCTTTTGCCAACGAATGACCTCAGTGCCTTCTTCCTGCAGCTCTCTTTGACAGCCCCGCGCAAACTCCAGATCAGCCTGCTTGAAAAACAAGCGATGCGGCAAGATCGTACGGGCTGCTGGCAAGTATTGACTGACCAGCTGATACAATCTCTGAATGCCGCCAAAACCATCGACCACGGCTGCTTCGACTACGACACACTGGGCAGCTAATTGCTGATCGTCTTTTTTAAACTCAGCTTCCCAGTTCTGCCAGTTTTGATAGGAAAGCGTCTTTTGCGATAATACGATCAATTGATCATTATACCAGTCACTGATCAGCTGGTCGGTATATTGCGCAGTCAGCCGATCAACCCATTTTTTCAGCTTAGCCTTGTTAACGTCATTTGGACAGCTGACGATTAAAGCAGCCTGCGTATTTTTAGGATCAAAGCGGTATTGACGACCCAGTTTGGCAGCCCGAACAACCTGCCCTTGAATGATGGCGCGAATCAGATTCTGATCATCTTGATTTTGATAGCCCCAAAGATTCAAGGCCGTCTGCAGCGTTTCAGCCACTCGCTCGCACGTCAGATTGGTTACCGTCTGTTGGCCAACGAATAAGACCGTATACTCACTGTTTGGCAAGCGCCAATGCGTAATCTTCATGCCATCTGATGTAGTTACCGGCAGCTCGCCATTCATATCGATTTTTTCAACCACGTTCAACAGACTTTCCCAGTTGACAGTGGCTTCTTTGGGCCAGTTTTCACGATACACGATCTCGCCTTGGTCATCAACAACTGCCAATGAAGCCTGCACCTGTTCGGCCAAAAGCTTCAAGACCTCGCCAACGCTGCGCCGATATTCCGGCATTGCCGAAACGCGACCGATAATCGTTGGTGCAAAGCTGGGATGACGCATTCGATCTTGGAAAATTGCAAACATGATTTCAGAGATAACGGCACTATAAGTCATATTCTTTTGCGTTTCCTGGGCAAAAATCATCAAGAAGTTGACGCGATCGGCCGCTTCCTTGATTTCAGCAGGGAGACTTGGTACCCGCTCGCCGACATAATAAATCACCACGCCGACACAGCCAGTTTTGGCCAGCTGTTCGATTTTAGCACAATCCGTTACCAGATCATAGTTGTCTTGTTCAATTGAGGTCAGCAGCAGCTGCTCATTAGCCGAATTCTCCGGCTGATAGAATTCTCGTTGGGCCACCGACGTCGCTGTAAAGTCGATTACCGATACTGTTGAAACTATTCGATCCAGCCCCGCTTCGCCAGCTGCGATGTGTGACCGCGACAGGGTTGGCAGTTTCAATAGGTCGCGAACCCGGACACTCATATTCTCCACTCCCAATTCTAAATTAAAGAAATATTAGAATAATGATAACATATTCTAAATAAATCCGCAATTTCTCATTTAGCAATAAAAAAAAGACCGTTAATTGTCAATTTAAACAGACAAGTGCGATCTTTAACATTGTGATTAATTTTTAAAGCTATGAACCGGTGCCGGAATCGTGCCGCCGCGACTGATCATGGCTGCTGAAGAGGCGTGACTGACATCCATGATTGGCGCATAGCCCAGCAGACCACCAAATTCAACCGTATCGCCAACCTTTTTACCGGGAACCGGAATGACCCGGACTGCCGTCGTTTTGGCATTAATCATCCCAATTGCGGCCTCATCGGCAATCATCCCGCTGATGGTCGAAGCTTCGATATCACCCGGTACTGCGATCATATCAAGCCCAACCGAGCAGACCGCCGTCATGGCCTCCAGCTTGGAAACGTTCAGGTAGCCAGCATTCACGGCTTTGATCATCCCAGCATCTTCAGAAACCGGAATGAAGGCGCCGGAAAGTCCGCCGACATGACTGCAGGCCATAATACCGCCTTTTTTAACAGCATCGTTAAGCATCGCCAAAGCAGCGGTCGTTCCATGCGCGCCAACGCTTGAAAGACCGATTTCTTCCAAGATCTCGGCAATTGAGTCGCCAATCGCTGCCGTGGGGGCCAATGAAAGGTCAACGATCCCAAACTTGGCGCCCAAACGCTTGGCCGCCGTGGTGCCAACCAATTGCCCCATCCGTGTAACCTTAAAGGCTGTCTTTTTAATGGTTTCAGCTACGACGTCCATTGATTCGCCCTTAACTTTTTCAAGGGCTGCCTTGACAACCCCAGGACCCGAGACCCCACAGTTGATGACGACATCCGATTCGCCAACGCCATGAAAGCCCCCCGCCATAAATGGATTGTCTTCGACCGCGTTGCAGAAGATCACCATCTTGGCATTGTTCATGTAGTCCAGTTCGGAAGCTTTTTTAACGACTTCCCCCATTTCCTTGACGGCATCCATGTTGATTCCCGTTCTTGTGGAGCCAACATTAACGGATGCACAGACCAGGTCAGTCTGCGTCAGGGCTTCGGGCAGCGACTTGATAAGCGTCTTGTCGCCATTTTGGTAGCCTTTTTGAACCAGTGCTGAATAGCCGCCGATAAAGTCAACGCCCACCGTTTTGGCAGCCCGATCCAAAGCCAAGGCATACTTGACATAGTCGTGATCACCAGAGGCCGCGGCAATCAATGAAATCGGCGTCACCGTGATGCGCTTGTTGGCAACTGGAATTCCGAATTCAGTCTCGATTTCCTCGCCAACCCGCACCAGATCCTTGGCCTTTTTCGTGATCTTGTCGTAAATCTTTTGACAGGCCCGATCACTGTCGCTGTCGATACAATCAAGCAGCGAGATCCCCATCGTAATCGTTCGCAGATCCAGCTTTTCCTCAGAGACCATGCGAACCGTTTCCATAATCTTTTCAGTTTCCAAAACAGGCCTCCTATAGCTGGTGCATAGCGTCATACATTTCTTGGTTGCGAATGTTGATGTCGACGCCCAGCTTGGTACCTAAAGCGTCCAGTTCCTGGGTCAGCTTTTCAAAATCAGCAGCGGCATCGTCTACATCGACCATCATCATCATCGTAAAGTATCCATCCATAATGGTTTGAGAGACGTCTACGATATTAATGTCATTTTGAGCCAGATAGCAGCTGACCCCTGCAATGATCCCAGTTTTATCCTTGCCAATCGTGGTTAAAATCGCCCGCATAATGTTCCTCCTAAAATCTGCTTAGAAAATGATTATATTTATCTTAACATATCGGACGAACATTTTTAACCATTCAATCATTAATCGGGGTGGATTTTAATCGTTTTTAATAACGCCTCGATGTTTCAGCCTGTTAAATCAGAAAAACACGAATATTATTACTGTAAAAGACTATTCACCCTTAAAACGGCGAAACGCTTGGCCAAACCGCAGCTTGAACCTAGCCAATAGCTTGGGATCCAGCTGCATTGTTGAAATCAGCGGACTGTCTGGATCATCAGCATCTAATGGCGCCATAATCCCGGTAGTCAATGGCCAAAAAAGCGCAATCTCATCGGGCAGATTCGGATCATCGGGATGGCTGGCCACGTACTCATCGAAAAACAGCGCGATTTGCTGCGTCTGCTCCATAAAATCATACATGGCGGATTCGACTGCCTGCTGCTCGGCATTTTGACGATAGATCACCGCACTGCGCTCCCAGTCATAAAGTCCTGATTTGGTAACCTCATTAAATAAGACAGCCAGCCCGGCCAAAAAGTCAGCATCATCATCGATTGCTACGCGCATCCCCAAAATCTCAGCATAGGATAGCTCCGCCACGCCAATCATCGTTTCATCAGCAACCGGATTATAGATCGCGACCGTCCAGTGAGAATCAAACTGATCCGGCTTGGTACTATAATCAACCTTTAAAATCTCATCACTGGCAACCGGCTCTTGATTGATCAGTTCCGCAATCACGCAGCGGGCCATAAAAATACCAATCAAAGTCGCACTGTCAGGCAGCGGCAGGCTCGTGTAGTCCGCCAGATCCTCCTGCAGGTCCAGCAGCTCGTTTTGATATTTGCGAATCATGGCAGCCTGCTGTTCGGAAGTTAAAAAATCGTTTCCCCATTTACGACCCAATTCATATAAGTAGACATCACTGTTAAGCATTCGGATGATGTCTTGCCAAGTTATCGTTTTCAAAGCTTTCACCATTTTCTTTTCCTAATTCTGGGTTGGTATCTCATTTTAACACGTTTCCTAATTGCGAACAAATGTTTGAGAAATAAAAAACCAGACCGTCATTTTCGATCTGGTTTGAATTTAATTTCAGTTTTAGCGCTGATAGACAACCTTTCCATCAACCAGCGTCAGGTCAGCCGTGCCATAGACCTGCTCACCGGTAAACGGATTGTTGACGCCTTTGGAAAGATAATCAGCCTCATTAAGCGTTCGCTGCGTGGTTAAGTCAAAGATCACGATATCGGCTGGCTTGCCAGGTTCCAGATGCCCGGCTTCATGCAGGCCAAAAATGTCAGCTGGATTGGTGCTCATCCAGTTCAGCAGCTGTTCTAAAGTGCAGATGCCGCCCTTGACGAATTTGGTGTACATCATTGGAAAAGCCGTCTCACTGCCGGTAATGCCGTTAGCTGCCCCCCGCATGTCATCTTTTGGCTTTTCAGCTTTTGAATGCGGGGCATGGTCAGTTGCGATCATGTCAACCGTGCCATCAAGCAGTCCCTCAATCAGTGCCTGCCGATCATCTTCATGACGCAGCGGCGGATTCATCTTGTAATATGAGTTATTGGCCGGAATGTCTTGATCAGCCAGCAGCAGATGATGTGGTGATGCCTCACAGGTTACATTGACGCCTTGTGACTTGGCAAACCGTACCATAGCAATGCTTTCTTTAGTTGAAACGTGACAGATATGGTAATGAACCCCCGTTGCGTTGGCTAAGACCAGATCCCGAGCCACCTGAGCCGATTCTGAAACGCTGGGTGCACCCGGCAGTCCCAGTTCGTCAGCTCGTTTTCCAGCATTCATGATCCCGCCAAACAGCAGCGAATCATCCTCAACATGCGCCGCCAAGATCATCTTTTCTTTGGCAATGCCTTCCATGGCCTGATACATGGTGCCCGCCGTCTGGACCCCGCTGCCATCGTTGCTGAAGGCATAAGCGCCTGCCTGCTTGAGGCCGTGGAAGTCAACCAGTTCCTCACTGGTCCGTCCATGCGTGATTGCACCATATTGAAAGATGTGGACGACCCCTTCTTTTTGATTCAAAGAAGTCTGTGCCCGCATACGTTCTGGCGTGTCAGGTACCGGATCAACGTTTGGCATGGCGCCAACCGTGGTAAAGCCACCATGAGCCGCTGCCTTGCTGCCGGCTTCGATCGTTTCCTTATAGGTTTGACCAGGTTCTCTGAAATGCACGTGAACGTCAACCAGTCCTGGTGCTACTAATTTGTTGGTGGCATCAATCGTTTCATCGGCAGCCGGCAGATCGTTGCCAATTGCCTGAATCTTGCCATCAGCGATCCGGACATCCGTTTTAACCAATTGGCCGTTTACAAAGACCGTACCACCCTTGATCAGTTTTGTCGTCATCTTATTCCAAGCCACCCAACTTACGACCGCGCAGAACTGCTTCAATCATTGCCATCCGCATAAAGACCCCGTTTTGCATCTGACGGAAGAAAACGGATTTAGGCGCCTCAACCAATTCACTGGCCAGTTCAACGCCACGGTTGATTGGACCTGGATGCATGATGATGGCATTGTCTTTCATCTTATTGTAGCGATCTTGGTTCATGCCGTACTTTTCATGGTAGGCTTCTTTGCTGAAGTCTTTTTCGTGGGCATCCTCATTGGAAAGCCGTTCATGTTGAACCCGCAGCAGCATGATGGCATCCATCTCGCCAACCAGTTCGTCAACCGGCTTGTATTGACCATATTGCGTAAAGTCTTCATTGAACCAGTATTCTGGACCAGAGAAGTAGACTTCGGCCCCCAGCTTATTGAGCAGCTGAGCATTGCTGCGGGCAACGCGGGAGTGGCTGATATCACCGATAATGGCAATCTTTAGGCCCTTAAAGGTACCAAACTGTTCATGGATCGTCATCACGTCCAGCAGACATTGTGATGGGTGTTGGCCCGAACCATCGCCGGCATTGACGATTCCAATGTTAGCCTGTTCGTTTTCCTTGGTGTCGATCAGTGGCTGGTAGTAGTTGTTTTCGCTGTGACGGATAACTGCCAGATCAATACCCAGCGCCGTCATCGTCAGCATCGTGTCGTACAGCGTCTCACCCTTTTTAACTGAAGAATGCGTTGGATCAAATGGAATCTCCGTCAACCCCAGCTTACGTTCAGCTACGGCAAAGCTGGTGTGCGTCCGCGTAGAGTTTTCAAAAAAGCCGTTAACGACATAGACTGGTTTGTTCAGCTTTGGTACGGCACCACCACGCTTGAAGTATTCAGCACGAGCAATCAAAGCGTTGACTTCATCAGCTGACAGATCTTCTACGCTGACAAAGTTTTCTAAGCGGACAAGGTTCATAGGTTCTAACATTTTGACAAAATCCTTCCTTAAATTCACGAGTAACCGTTTGGACGCTCACTGTCGTCCTTTAAATGGCGGATCAGAAATCCTCCTTTGTGAATTTGCCCTTAAAAAAACGCCACCCTTACTTGAGGGCAGCGTTCAACGAAAACAGCATTCACCATGCCGCAATTTAATTCGTTTCCTTGCTAGCCTCTCTGGACTAAACTTAAAGGACATTCATTCATCGCAAATAAAGATACTCGCTGTTGGTTGCTTTGTCAATTGCGTTTTTTTGGTAAATCGTTATGAAAGTTCAGCTTTCTAGTCACCAAATGCCGTTATTTCGGCGATTGTAACTAATTCTCAAAAAATTTAATCGCAGCGGCCAACTGGTACTGACCGTTTCATTAATCGCTTTATCATCTTTTTTTAATATTTTTCAGCATTTAACTGTACTTTTTCTGATTAAGTATGATAAGTTCATTCTAATAAGATTTTTGCAAATGGGGGATTTTCTAATGAAACCAAAAATCGCGATTCCAGCCGCAACCTTGACTGAAGCCACCAACGTCATCAACGAGCGCAATGCTCCATTTGCGCCGCGGCCGATTATTGAAGCCGTTGTTAAATCAGGGGGCGTGCCGATTATTTTTCCAAGCGTGCAGCCCGACTTAGCGCCTGAATATCTGGAGACTTTTGATGGGGTTGTCTTTGCTGGCGGGGCCGATGTTGATCCAACATTTTACGGTCAAGAGCCGCACATGAATCTGGGAATGACCTACCGTAAACGGGACCTGTTTGAGATTGCACTGCTCAAGGGGGCGGTTCAGTCTGGCAAGGCCATTTTAGGAATCTGCCGCGGTATGCAGCTGATCAACATTGGGCTGGGCGGAACCGTATATCAAGACCTTTCTGAGAATCCAGACGCTCATTTAAAACATGTTCAAGGCGCCCCGGGCAATCTGCCTTCGCATCATATCGACGTTGACCTGGACAGCCGTCTCTACAAGCTGATCGGCAAGCATCCTTATATCAACTCGCGGCACCATCAGGCCATTGATCGGGTAGCGCCTTCGCTTAAGGTTGCTGCCCGCGCGCAGGACCTGGTCGTTGAAGCCTTAGAATCAAGTGACAGTGATCAGATTCTGGCCGTGCAGTGGCATCCTGAAAACATGTACAAGCATTACCGCGAATCGCAGGCCTTGTTTGGCGACTTTATCCGCCGCTCAGCCAAGGTTGCAGCCAAGCGTCATCATACCGATAATCAAAACAACTAGCATAAAAACGACACTGCGCAAGCTTATAGCTGGCAGTGCCGTTTTTATGTCTAATCTTAAATTCGTCTATTTATCAAGTTCTCGCTTCAGCTCGTCGGCATTTGGAATATGATCACCGGCAAATCCCTGGAACGGATGCAGCGATTCCATGGCCGCTTCTTGATAGCGACGCGCCCGCCGCAGTGCATAGCTTTCTAAAGAATCATTTTCGACGTAGTTCATCAGCTTAGCGCTCGGTGTGGTTTTAGGATTGATAACCCGGTCTTCCAAATCCTCCAAAATCTCGGAAAATTCTGGTCCCAGTTGAATCTGGTTGGCATAGCGCTCCAGACTCTTGATCATTGCCAAAGCCTTGTTTTGATAATGGCAAGGTTCAGTTGGCAGTTCTTTGGCCACTACATCATTCATCTCGTCGGCATTATCCAAGACGCGATTAACCTCAGCAAGCGGCAGGGCTGGGTGCATGATAAAATAACTGGCCAGCAGACGAATAAAACGCAGCGTATCCGTTCTGACGCCAACTGAACTGCTGGGATCCAGATCCAGCATGCGCAGCTCAATATATTCAACCCCAGTCTTGGGCAGCTCTTTTAGGTTGGCATTGCCCTTAAGCCGCACGCTGCCATGAAATTCATAATCTGAGGTCAAAATCCCCTGCTTAACCCCGTCTTCAATTCGATCAACGTAGCTTTGGACATCTGTATAGTCACCTTGAAATTTGGTCCCAAAACCATATGAGCTTTGGCGAATGCTGCGAACTGGATGGTCAATCCCCTGTCCTTTTTCAAAATAGTTAGCCTCAGCGATTGGACTGGCACCAAACAGATAGGTAATAAACCAGCGATAGCGAACGAATCCTTGCGCCAAAACCGCGTACAGATAATTGCGTACAGCTTTTTCGTCCTTAAACTTATCGGGAAAGCCCGATTTGACCAGATCGATAATATGCTGATCAATGCTTAGATTAATGTGCACTCCGCATGGCGTCCCCTCTGAATAGCTGTGACGCTTGGTCCATTCTTTCAAATAGGCCTCTTTTTTGGGTCCCATCTTTGCCAGACGCAGCTGTGATTTATCAGCCGGCAGCTTAGGCGGCATTGACAGTGGCCAGAGCAGTTCACCAGGAGCCAGGGCCGCACGCAGAGCATTATTGATTTTATAAAGATAATGCATTGCATCCAATGAGTGGCTGGCGGCCGGCGTTACCATTTCAGGCATCGTCTCCAAATAGTCATTGGTCAGCCAAGGATTGGTCTTTTCATCGCCAATCGCGGCCGGGTACGGTTCTTGACTGACATTGCCGGTTTCATCCACGCGCTGCATCTCGACTTCCAATCCCATCGTAAAATCAGAAGTCTTAGCAACGGCCTCATTATTAAAAATGAGTTCACCAATTTGACTGAACATAATTAGAATTCCTCTCTTAAATTAAAAATTTCTAATATTATACAATCAACCTTCTTAATTTTACAAGTAATAATTAGTCACTTGATTAACTTTAATAACTATAATCTTTTTAATTATATGGATACTAAATCTGATTTTTAATTGCTGAATTAGTTGATTTAGCATATAATCTTACTGTTGCTCTAAGAATAACAGGAGATACTTTAATGAAAAAAACGTTGCAGGAATTCAAGGAATTTATTTCACGCGGCAATGTCATGGATATGGCCGTCGGGGTAATCATCGGCTCGGCCTTTACGTCAATCGTCAATGCGCTGGTTAAGAATCTGATCAACCCATTGATTGGAATCTTCTTAGGCAAGATCGATCTTTCCAATCTGGTCTTTAGTTTTGGCGACGCGCACTTCCGCTATGGGGCCTTTTTAAACTCGGTCATCAACTTCTTAATTATTGCCTTTGTCGTCTTTTTATTGGTGAAGTTTGTCAATCAGCTGATGCCAAGTCACGATGAAGCACCAGCTGATCCTGAACCAAGTAGTGAGGAAAAATACCTGGCTGAAATCGTTGAACTTTTGAAAGACAAACAGAAATAATCCAGCAGCCAAAAACACGCTATTCTAGCCATACTGAGGTTAGAACAGCGTGTTTTTTATTATATGATCGCTCAAAAGCTGCTGATGGATAGTTCACCTAAACCATTTAACGACAGCTTTTTTGGACATCAGTCTTTCAATAGCGAATTCGTATTTGATGCTTTCTTAAGCATAAAAAACGGTAATTCATTTACTGAGTGAGCCGCTTTACATTTTCTCTTCTCAAAGAAAAAAATCGTTCAGCCCCATTATCATAACGTGGCTGAACGATAATAAAATGGCTAGTGGCGCGGGACGGAATCGAACCGCCGACACACGGAGCTTCAATCCGTTGCTCTACCAACTGAGCTACCGAGCCATTTACGGTCCGTACGAGACTCGAACTCGTGATCTCATCCGTGACAGGGATGCGTCCTAACCAAAACTAGACCAACGGACCAAAATTGCGGGGGCTGGATTTGAACCAACGACCTCCGGGTTATGAGCCCGACGAGCTACCAGGCTGCTCTACCCCGCGATAATAAATCAAGTGACCCATGCGGGATTCGAACCCACGATACCAGCGTGAAAGGCTGGTGTCTTAACCGCTTGACTAATGGGTCATTATCATAAAATCAACTTTTGCAAGTTATGGGTCTAAGTGGACTCGAACCACCGACCTCACGCTTATCAGGCGTGCGCTCTAACCAACTGAGCTATAGACCCATTTATCGCGGCAGGGGGGATCGAACCCTCGACCTCCCGGGTATGAACCGGACGCTCTAGCCAGCTGAGCTACACCGCGATAATTCTAAATCGGGAAAACAGGATTCGAACCTGCGACCCCCTGGTCCCAAACCAGGTGCTCTACCAAGCTGAGCTATTTCCCGAAAAATGCACCCAGAAGGAGTCGAACCTTCAACCTTCTGATTCGTAGTCAGACACTCTATCCAATTGCGCTATGGGTGCATGATAAAAGCGGAAGACGGGATTCGAACCCGCGACCCCCACCATGGCAAGGTGATGTTCTACCACTGAACTACTTCCGCATAATTATTAAGTTAATGAGCCGTGACGGGTTCGAACCGTCGACCCTCTGATTAAAAGTCAGATGCTCTACCGACTGAGCTAACGGCTCAAGTTGGGCTAGCTGGGTTCGAACCAGCGCATGACGGTACCAAAAACCGTTGCCTTACCACTTGGCTATAGCCCAATCATGGTAAATGGAGGATACAGGGCTCGAACCTGTGACCCTCTGCTTGTAAGGCAGATGCTCTCCCAACTGAGCTAATCCTCCAAAAAAATAAAAGGGCTAACCAAAGGTCTTACCCTTTTAAATCATCTGCATGGCAATGCCCTATCCTCGCAGGGAGCGATCCCCCAACTACTTTCGGCGCGTTGAAGCTTAACTTCTGTGTTCGGCATGGGAACAGGTGTATCCTTCAAGCCATCATCACCACACTAATCCTTTTCAGGATTGAGAGCTTGCACTCTCAAAACTAAACAATATCTATTCTTCTCACGTTCAATCGAAACACCCTAAACTTGGTTAAGTCCTCGACCGATTAGTAATGGTCCGCTCCATGCCTCGCGGCACTTCCACTTCCATCCTATCTACCTCATCATCTCTGAGGGGTCTTACTTCCATAAGGAATGGGAAATCTCATCTTGAGGCGAGTTTCACGCTTAGATGCTTTCAGCGTTTATCTCATCCATACATAGCTACCCAGCGATGCTCCTGGCGGAACAACTGGTACACCAGCGGTATGTCCATCCCGGTCCTCTCGTACTAAGGACAGGTCCTCTCAAATTTCCTACGCCCGCGACGGATAGGGACCGAACTGTCTCACGACGTTCTGAACCCAGCTCGCGTACCGCTTTAATGGGCGAACAGCCCAACCCTTGGGACCGACTACAGCCCCAGGATGCGATGAGCCGACATCGAGGTGCCAAACCTCCCCGTCGATGTGGACTCTTGGGGGAGATAAGCCTGTTATCCCCAGGGTAGCTTTTATCCGTTGAGCGATGGCCCTTCCATGCGGAACCACCGGATCACTAAGCCCGACTTTCGTCCCTGCTCGACCTGTCTGTCTCGCAGTCAAGCTCGCTTGTGCCTTTACACTCTGCGAATGATTTCCAACCATTCTGAGCGAACCTTTGGGCGCCTCCGTTATCTTTTGGGAGGCGACCGCCCCAGTCAAACTGCCCACCTGACACTGTCTCCCACCACGATCAGTGGTGCGGGTTAGAGTGATCATAATGCAAGGGTAGTATCCCACCAGCGCCTCTGCCAAAACTAGCGTCCTGGCTTCTATGGCTCCTACCTATCCTGTACAAGCAGTACAAGCACTCAATATCAAGCTACAGTAAAGCTCCATGGGGTCTTTCCGTCCTGTCGCGGGTAGCCTGCATCTTCACAGGCAATTCAATTTCACCGAGTCTCTCGTTGAGACAGTGCCCAGATCGTTACGCCTTTCGTGCGGGTCGGAACTTACCCGACAAGGAATTTCGCTACCTTAGGACCGTTATAGTTACGGCCGCCGTTTACTGGGGCTTCAATTCAGGGCTTCGCCGAAGCTAACTCTTCCTTTTAACCTTCCAGCACCGGGCAGGCGTCAGCCCCTATACTTCATCTTACGATTTTGCAGAAACCTGTGTTTTTGATAAACAGTCGCCTGGGCCTTTTCACTGCGGCTGATCTTGCGATCAGCACCCCTTCTCCCGAAGTTACGGGGTCATTTTGCCGAGTTCCTTAACGAGAGTTCGCTCGCTCACCTTAGGATACTCTCCTCGACTACCTGTGTCGGTTTGCGGTACGGGCAGTTGATTATTCGCTAGAAGCTTTTCTCGGCAGCGTGACATCAACGACTTCGCTACTATAATTTCGCTCCCCGTCACAGCTTGTCAACCTGCTGATAAGCATTTGACTCATCAACTGACTTGCTGCTTGGCCGGACACTTCCAATCGTCCGGATCGCTTAGCCTTCTGCGTCACTCCATCACTCAAGCACAATCAACTGGTACAGGAATATCAACCTGTTGTCCATCGTCTACGCCTCTCGGCCTCGACTTAGGTCCCGACTAACCCTGGGAGGACGAGCCTTCCCCAGGAAACCTTAGTCATTCGGTGGACAGGATTCTCACCTGTCTTTCGCTACTCATACCGGCATTCTCACTTCCAAGCGCTCCACCAGTCCTTACGGTCTGACTTCATCGCCCTTGGAACGCTCTCCTACCACGCATCCTGATGGATGCATCCATAGCTTCGGTAATATGCTTAGCCCCGGTACATTTTCGGCGCAGAGTCACTCGACTAGTGAGCTATTACGCACTCTTTAAATGATGGCTGCTTCTGAGCCAACATCCTAGTTGTCTGTGCAATTCCACATCCTTTTCCACTTAGCATATATTTAGGGACCTTAGCTGATGATCTGGGCTGTTCCCCTTTCCACGATGGATCTTATCACTCACCGTGTGACTCCCGAGTAAAAATCAATGGCATTCGGAGTTTATCTGAAGTCAGTAACCCATGACGGGCCCCTAGTCCAAACAGTGCTCTACCTCCATGATTCTAAACCTCGAGGCTCCCCCTAAAGAGATTTCGGAGAGAACCAGCTATCTCCAAGTTCGTTTGGAATTTCACCGCTACCCACACCTCATCCCAACCATTTTCAACTGATACGGGTTCGGTCCTCCAGTGCGTTTTACCGCACCTTCAACCTGGACATGGGTAGGTCACCTGGTTTCGGGTACATAACTGCGTACTTCGTACGCCCATTTCAGACTCGCTTTCGCTGCGGCTCCGGTTTTTCCACCTTAACCTTGCACGCAATCATGACTCGCCGGTTCATTCTGCAAGAGGCACGCCGTCACACGTAAATGTGCTCCGACAGCTTGTAGGCACATGGTTTCAGGAACTGTTTCACTCCCCTCCCGGGGTGCTTTTCACCTTTCCCTCACGGTACTGGTTCACTATCGGTCACTAGGGAGTATTTAGCCTTGCGAGATGGTCCTCGCGGATTCCGACGGGGTTTCACGTGTCCCGCCGTACTCAGGATCCTGAACTGAGAGTGTGACGTTTCGTTTACTGGGCTATCACCATCTTTGGCGTCGCTTCCCAACGACTTCAACTACGTCGCACTTTGGTAACTCAAATGTTCAGTCCTACAACCCCAACAAGCAAGCTCGTTGGTTTGGGCTCTTCCCGTTTCGCTCGCCGCTACTCAGGGAATCGAATTTTCTTTCTCTTCCTGCAGCTACTTAGATGTTTCAGTTCACTGCGTCTACCGCCTGACAGCTATGTATTCACTGCTCAGGCAATCATCGACTAAGATGATTGGGTTTCCCCATTCGGAAATCTCCGGATCAAAGCGTACTTACCGCTCCCCGAAGCATATCGGTGTTAGTCCCGTCCTTCATCGGCTCCTAGTACCAAGGCATTCACCATGCGCCCTTCATAACTTAACCTTGATGATCTTACGATCACCTCAGTTATTGAGTATGCGATTAATTTCGTTAATAAAACTCAAATAACGCGGTGTTCTCGGTTTAATTGTGAATAAAGAAATAAATATTATTTAGTTTTCAAAGTACAAGCTGAGGGTAGACCCCTCAAAACTGAACGCAGTTTCAACGAATGTGCAGGTTTCCGATTAATTCCTTAGAAAGGAGGTGATCCAGCCGCAGGTTCTCCTACGGCTACCTTGTTACGACTTCACCCTAATCATCTGCCCCACCTTAGGCGGCTAGCTCCCCGAAGGGTTACCCCACCGACTTTGGGTGTTGCAAACTCTCATGGTGTGACGGGCGGTGTGTACAAGGCCCGGGAACGTATTCACCGCGGCATGCTGATCCGCGATTACTAGCGATTCCGACTTCGTGCAGGCGAGTTGCAGCCTGCAGTCCGAACTGAGAACGGTTTTAAGAGATTAGCTTGCCCTCGCGAGTTCGCGACTCGTTGTACCGTCCATTGTAGCACGTGTGTAGCCCAGGTCATAAGGGGCATGATGATCTGACGTCGTCCCCACCTTCCTCCGGTTTGTCACCGGCAGTCTCACTAGAGTGCCCAACTGAATGCTGGCAACTAGTAACAAGGGTTGCGCTCGTTGCGGGACTTAACCCAACATCTCACGACACGAGCTGACGACGACCATGCACCACCTGTCATTGCGTTCCCGAAGGAAACGCCCTATCTCTAGGGTTGGCGCAAGATGTCAAGACCTGGTAAGGTTCTTCGCGTAGCTTCGAATTAAACCACATGCTCCACCGCTTGTGCGGGCCCCCGTCAATTCCTTTGAGTTTCAACCTTGCGGTCGTACTCCCCAGGCGGAGTGCTTAATGCGTTAGCTGCGGCACTGAAGGGCGGAAACCCTCCAACACCTAGCACTCATCGTTTACGGCATGGACTACCAGGGTATCTAATCCTGTTCGCTACCCATGCTTTCGAGCCTCAGCGTCAGTTGCAGACCAGACAGCCGCCTTCGCCACTGGTGTTCTTCCATATATCTACGCATTCCACCGCTACACATGGAGTTCCACTGTCCTCTTCTGCACTCAAGTCTGACAGTTTCCGATGCACTTCTTTGGTTAAGCCAAAGGCTTTCACATCAGACTTATCAAACCGCCTGCGCTCGCTTTACGCCCAATAAATCCGGATAACGCTTGCCACCTACGTATTACCGCGGCTGCTGGCACGTAGTTAGCCGTGACTTTCTGGTTAGATACCGTCACTGCGTGAACAGTTGCTCTCACGCACGTTCTTCTCTAACAACAGAGCTTTACGAGCCGAAACCCTTCTTCACTCACGCGGTGTTGCTCCATCAGGCTTGCGCCCATTGTGGAAGATTCCCTACTGCTGCCTCCCGTAGGAGTATGGACCGTGTCTCAGTTCCATTGTGGCCGATCAGTCTCTCAACTCGGCTACGCATCACAGCCTTGGTAGGCCGTTACCCTACCAACAAGCTAATGCGCCGCAGGTCCATCCCAAAGTGATAGCCGAAACCATCTTTTAAATTTGAATCATGCGATTCGAATTGTTATGCGGTATTAGCATCTGTTTCCAAATGTTATCCCCCGCTTTGGGGCAGGTTACCTACGTGTTACTCACCCGTCCGCCACTCGTTGGCAAACCAACGTCAAGTCCGTGCAAGCACGTTCAATCAGTTGGGCCAACGCGTTCGACTTGCATGTATTAGGCACACCGCCGGCGTTCATCCTGAGCCAGGATCAAACTCTCATATAAAATATAAGAACTTGAAAAGCTCAAATTTAAATTAAGCGAATTGACTTCGCAAATGTTTTTGCATCAATCGTAATGATTGATGACCCTGCACATTTGTGTTCGTCGAAACTGTATTCAGTTTTCAAAGGTCTACCGTTGCCCGCTCATTTCAAGCAAGCAACTTAATTAGTTTAACAAATTGTCAACTACCTGTCAAGAACTTTTTTAATCAGCCTTTCTTGATGGTTAGACGAAAAGTCGTTAATCTCAAGTGATCAGCAGCTTATCGCCGCGACAACGTTATCTAATATACCGAGATCGCAAGTAAATGTCAACGACAAAATTCAAACTTTTTTGATTTATTTAAGAAACATGAACAATAATTAAATAGACTATTCGTTTACTACGGAAATGTTGAACTTTTTGGCAATATTTAAGAACAAATCATCGTTTTTCAAATTAATCGTCCTGCAAAAAAACAAATAGCGATCTTCCAAGACTATGAGTCACAAGAAGGCCGCTGTTGCATCAATCCATAAACTATTACCGACGCTGCTGACTTTATTAAAAAAGAATCCGCTGTATGAATGCGACACTACCGATCTACTAATAGCTTTTGTCAGAAGCATCGATTCAACAATCCGCTTAAAAATTACATAAGATCGGCTCGATTTGCCATCCGTAAAAATCCAATATCCGATCTTTCAAGGACAGCCGTTAAATCAGTCAGTTTATTTTCAATTAATAGCAAAAACTGCCTTGCCTAAACAAAGCAGTCAATCCGCAATCTTAATGTCAACCACCATCGGCTAAAGTCGATGGCTTGTGGGCAAACACCCCAGTATTGAGTATCCGAACCACAATTTGCATAGATACGGATGATTTACTCAAACAGCCGCAGTTGCTTGAGCAGTGATCGTCTAATTACCAATGCCTTTTACGTCCCCAGGTTGCCATAGGGACGATATATCTCAATAGTTGTTAGATAGTTAGCCTTATAATGCTGTAATCGTTCACTTTGGTTCTTAGTGATACAGTTATTAAGTCAACTACTATCTACAAGTATTCTATCATAGTAGGCCTATCCATCCCATGACTAAAGTCACGGGATTTCCGGCTAGTCATAATTAAAAAATCAGCCATAATCTGCTGCATCGCCAGATTATCATTCGGCAGACCGATTGTCACCCGCAGCCAGCCATCAGCAAATCCAGTGCGAATCTGATAGCCGTTTTCCAAAAATCGTTTAGCAAGCTGATCGGCACCCGGCAGCTTAAAGTAGATGAAGTTAGCCTGGCTAGGATAATAGAAAACTTGGTGCTGTTTTAAAAACGTCTCCCATTTATCACGTTCTTGAGCATTTTTAACCGCGACCTGCTCGACAAACTCTTGATCAGCAAATGCTGCCTGGGCCGCGACCTGCGACAGCGTATTCAGGTTGTATGGCAGGCGCACCGTCTGCAGATAGCGTGCCCGCTGATCATCGACAATGATATAGCCAACCCGATAGCCGGCCAGTCCATAGATCTTGGAGAAGGTTCTTAAAACAGCCACGTTGTCAAATTCTTCGAGCAGCGGTAATGCCGAGGCAGGCTGAGCGGACCTGACAAAATCAATATATGCCTCATCAATCAGTACCAAAACATCTTTGGGAACCTGAGTCATAAAATCACGCAGAGCAGCAGTTTCATTATATCCACCGGTCGGATTGTTAGGATTGCACAGCCAGATCATTTTGGTATTTGGCGTAATGCTGTTTAAAAAGGCATTCAAATCATTGGCGCCGCTTTGCAAGTCAACAGGCACGCTTTTGACGGTTGCGCCTTCGATCTGAGCATTGAGACCATATTCGGAAAACGTCGGGTCAGCAACCAAGACCTCATCCCCTGATTCCAAAAAGACTCTTGAAACCAAAGTAATGATCTCATCCAAGCCGCAGCCAAAGACGATATTTTCTGCTTTAACGGCCAGTTTTTGAGCGATCATTTCTCGCAGCTCAGTTGCATTGCCATCTGGATACCAATTGCCGCTCCCTTGCTCCACGGCATCAACAACCGCCGCGGCAACCTTAGGCGAGGTTCCATATGGATTTTCATTGGCCGAAAGCTTGGCAACGCGGCTAAGGCCATATTGTTTGGCAATCGTTTCCGTCGGCGTTGGCGGTACATAGCTTGCCAGTTGCTTAATCGTTTCTTTCATCGTCTCACCTCTAAAGTTTTTTGATTGGGGCACGATCCTTAAACTGGCTCATCTGACCAACGCGCGCACCCAGTTCTTCTTTGATTTTTTCAAAGGGCAGATCGCATTCAACGAGCAGGACCATTAAATGATACAGCAGATCAGCCGTTTCGTACTGCAGTTCAGCCGGATCGCTGTTTTTGGCGGCAACGATAACCTCAGTCGTTTCTTCGCCAACTTTTTTCAAGATCTTATCCAGACCTTTTTTAAAGAGATAGTCAGTGTACGAACCATCAATTGGATTTTCTTTCCGTTGTTTAACCAGTTCATAAAGTTCATCAAGATTCTGCTGTGTCATTGGCATTGCCTTCTTTCATGATTTCAATTGGATTAAAAAAGCAGCTGTATCGTCCGGTATGACAAGCTGGCCCTTTAGGATCAACCGCTACTAAAAGCGTATCGCCATCACAGTCAAGCGTCATGCTGACCACTTGCTGCGTATTGCCGCTGGTAGCTCCCTTATGCCAGAGCTCTTTGCGGGAACGAGACCAAAACCACGTCTCGCCACTGGCCAGCGTTTTTTGAAAACTTTCCTCATTCATCCAGGCCACCATCAAAACGGCTTTGGTATTGACATCAACCACCACCGTCGTCAGCAGACCATTCATTTTCGAAAAATCGGGTTTCATTGGCGAACCGGCACCCCTTCCTTAGCCAGCACCTGCTTAACCTGAGGAATCGTCAGCTCTTTAAAGTGAAAGACTGAGGCGGCCAAAGCTCCCGTCACTGGCGTCTGCTTAAAGACATCAACAAAGTCCTGGATTTTGCCGGCCCCGCCAGAAGCAATGATCGGCACGTTGACGACGCGGCCAATCGTCTGGTAGAGCTTGAGATCAAAGCCATCTTTGGTCCCATCGCAGTCCATGCTGGTAATCAGCAGCTCACCGGCTCCCAGCTCAACGGCTTTTTTAGCCCAGACAACTGCCTCGAGATCCGTCTTTTGCTGACCGCCATGCGTATAGACAAAGTATTTACCGGCTGCTGGATCCCAGCGAACGTCAATCGCCACTACCACGGCTTGACTGCCAAAGCGTTCGGCACCCTGGCTGATCAGAGCTGGGTTGGCAACTGCTGCCGAATTGATCGCGGTTTTATCGGCCCCGGCTTTTAACATGCGCTCCATGTCGGCCAGATTTTTGATGCCACCGCCAACCGTCAGCGGCATGAAGACTTGTTTGGAAACCGCCTCAACCACGTTGCTCATGGTCTGCCGCTTTTCATTGGTTGCAGTGATGTCCAAGAAAACCAGTTCATCAGCGCCTTGTTTTTCATATGCTGCTGCAATTGCAACCGGATCGCCGACATCTTTTAAGTTGACGAAATGAACGCCTTTTTTCACCCGTCCGTCAGCTACGTCCAGGCACGGAATGATTCGTTTAGCCAGCATTCTCATTCACCTCCGCAATCTGCTCTAAGGTTACTTTGCCCGCTGCAATCGCCTTGCCAACGATCACGTCTTTTAACCCAGCCTGCTTAAGCATTTTCAGATCATCAAGACTGCCAACGCCGCCTGAGGCCACGATCCGTACTTCGGGGAACTTTTGCTGCAGTCCTTCAAGCAGCTCGATATTTGGCCCCGTCAGCGTACCATCCGTTGCCGTGTCAGTAACGATAAAGCGTTTGGCCCCGGCAGCAGTCATCGCTGCAATCAGATCAGCCATTGAAGTCGTGGACTGATTGAGCCAGCCATCAGTCGCTACTTGACCGTCGCGGCCGTCAACGCCGATCGTAATCGCCCGACTGCCGAATTTTTCCAGCATCTGCTTGGTAAACTCAGGATCCTTTAGCGCTACCGAACCAAGAATGACTCGATCAACCCCGCTTTTTAGGTAGCTTCTGATCGTCTGCTCATTTCGAATGCCTCCGCCAATCTCGGTTTCACCGGCAAATACCTTAACGATCCGACTTACCAGCTCAAAATTCTGCGGCTGACCGGTCTTAGCGCCATCCAGATCCACCAGATGCAGTCCGCCAATGCCAGCTTCTCTGATCAAGCGCGCCTGTCTGATTGGATCGGCACTGACCAGCGTTTCTTGTTTGAAGTCGCCTTGATAGAGCCGCACGCTGCTGCCGTTTTGAAGATCAATTGCTGGATAGATCATGCTTTCACCGCCTTTTCAAAAAAGGTTTGCAGCAGTTTCAGCCCGACTTGCCCGCTTTTTTCAGGGTGAAACTGGAAACCATAAACGTTGTCTTTTCGAACGATTGCCGGCACGGCCAAGCCATAGTCAACCGTTGATACGATATATTCATCAGCACACTTGGCATAGTAGGAATGAACAAAATAGGTATACTGCTGATCGATTGACTTAAAGATGCTTTCCGGCTGCTGCAGCTCGTTTTGATTCCAACCCACCTGCGGAACGATCCTTTGCCCATCATCATCTGGAATCCGCACGACCTGCCCGGGAATCAAGCCCAGACCAGCTGCACTGCCAAATTCAGTTGACGAGTCAAACAAAAGCTGCATGCCCAGGCAGATGCCCAAAAATGGCGTCCCATTGGCAACCGTGCTTTTAATGATTTGATCCAGGCCGGTTTCTTTTAAACGCGTCATTGCAGCACCAAATGCTCCTACACCTGGAAACAGTACCACGTCAGCCTGCGAAATTTTTTGCGGGTCAGCCGTCAGTTCAGCTTTTTGGCCCAGGTACTGGCAGGCCTTGAGCACGTTAAAGACGTTGCCTGCTCCATAATCGATTACCGCGATCATCAAATCATCCCCTTGGTTGAGTTAACTCCTTGAATGGCTGGATTGATCGTGACTGCCTGCCGCATTGCACGGGCCGTTGCCTTGAACAATCCTTCAATCTTGTGGTGCGTGTTGCGGCCATATAGTACTCTGGCGTGCAGGTTCATCTCGGCATTAAAGGCCAGTGCCTGAAAAAAGTCTTCGGTAATTTCCGTTTCATAGGCGCCCAGCCGTGGATTGGTCAGCTCGGCATCAAATACCAGATAGGAACGCCCGCTTAAATCAACCGTAACCTGTGCCAGCGTTTCATCCATCGGTACAAAAGCATTGCCATAGCGTTCAATCTGCGCCTTGTCGCCCAATGCTTCTTTAAAGCACTGACCCAAGACGATGCCGGTATCTTCGACCGTGTGATGAGCATCAACGTTCAGATCGCCTTTGACCTCCACGACCAAGCCAAAGCGGCCGTGCTTGGCAAACAGCTCCAGCATGTGATCAAAAAAGCCAACACCGGTATTAATGGCAACCTGACTTTGATCGTCAAGATTCAGCGCGACTTTGATCTGTGTCTCTTTAGTAGCTCGGTTTATCGTTGCCTTGCGCATTTGATCAGTCCTCCTTGTCAAATCTGGCTTCAATAGCGCGGGCGTGAGCTTCTAAACCTTCCGTACGCGCCAACTTGGTAACAGCTTTGAGATCGGCTTTAAGATTTTGACGATCAAACTGAATAAACTGAGTCCGCTTGACAAAATCATAAACTCCCAGCGGCGAGGCAAAACGCGCCGTTCCACCAGTTGGCAGCACGTGGTTTGGTCCGGCAACGTAATCCCCCAAAGGCTCGCTGGCGTAGCGGCCCAGGAAAACCGAACCGGCATTTTTGATCAGACCCAGGTACTGCGTTGGATTTGCCAATTGGACCTCCAAGTGTTCAGGAGCTACGTCGTTCATCAGTTCAAACATCTCAGCCGTATTTTCCATCACCGCAATAAAGCCGCGATCCTCAATGGAAGTCCGGGCAATCTCTTGACGCGGCAAAGTGCTCAATTGACGATCAACTTCTTTAGAAACGGCTTCGGCAAGCGACTTGCTGTTGGTGATCAGCATGGCCCGAGCCCGCTTGTCGTGTTCAGCCTGTGACAAAAGATCGGCCGCGATTTCTTTGGCATCGGCACTGTCATCAGCCAGGATGCCGATTTCAGACGGACCGGCCACCATATCAATGGCTACCTTGCCAAACACCTGCTTTTTGGCCGTTGCCACAAAGATGTTGCCGGGCCCCATAATCTTATCAACAGCGGGGATGGTTTCCGTACCATAGGCTAAAGCAGCAATGGCCTGAGCCCCGCCAACCTGATAGACCTCATCGACGCCAGCCAGTCGGGCAGCTGCCAAGACCGCTGGATTGATGCCAGCTGGCTGTGGCGGCGTTACCATGACGACCCGCTTGACTCCCGCTAATTTGGCTGGAATGCCGCACATCAGAATAGTTGATGGATAAGCTGCCGTTCCGCCTGGCACATACAGTCCCACGCTGGCCAATGGCGTAATCTTTTCACCGCGCATGATGCCTGGCGTGCTGACGTCAACAAAGCTGTTTTCGATTTCTTGTTTGTGAAAACTGGTAATGTTTTGCTTAGCCAGTTCCAAAGCCGCCCGCAAGTCATCATCAATCGCATCCAGCGCCTGATCAAGCTGAAAGGCAGGAATTGAAAAATCTGCCAGATTGACGTTATCAAACTTGCGCTCATAGTCGCGAACGGCCTGATCACCGTTTTGAGCAACGTTTTGAATAATCTCGCTGACCGTTTTTTCAATCTCAAAATCAATGGTCTGTTCGGTATAGCGAGCAACGATTCGTTTCATTTCATTCAGTGACTTTTCGTAAATCTTCATCATACTCTTCCTCCATTGCCTGTCTTAATTGATTCGTCAATGCAAATATCTCATCACGCTTCTGCTTTAAAGCAACCGGATTAGCCACCAGCCGACTCGTGATTACGTCCAGCCAGTCATGCACGACCAGGTGATTAACCCGCAGCGTCGTTCCGGTTTCAGTCAGGTCAACGATGGCATCGGCCAAGCCAGTCAGCGGTGCCAGTTCAACCGAGCCGGCAATCTTGATGATCTCGACGTCTTCGCCTTGGCTGGCAAACCAGCGGCGCGCCACATTGGGATACTTAGTGCCGATAACCTTGCGACGAGGCTGATTCCAGTCAAAATCGCTTTTTGCAGCGACGATAAACTGACAGCGACCGGTATTTAGATCCAGCAGCTCGTTTACCTGCTCATCGGCTCCCTGCTCTTCTAAAACATCGCTGCCTACGACGCCCAGATCAACCGCTCCTTTTCTTAGATAGGTGCAGACGTCTTCACCTTTTACCAGAATGATCTGATACTGATCGCCCAGATTGATGATCAAGCGGCGCTGCTTATCAATCAAGGGCTGACAGTCAATATTGCATTTCTCCAAAAGCGGAATGAATTTCTTTTCGACTCTTCCTTTGGTCAGCGCGATTCTCAGCATTCTTTCATCCCCTTTTCTGCATCCAAGACGACCAGTTTCGCTCCCGCCGTTTGGGCCTGCTGCGAAGCCTCCTGCAACGAATCGGCCAAAGCCAGCGAGTAGTTGCCGTGCTTTTCGACCAGTGCTGCGGCCTGGCCAAGAAGCTCAAACGGTGCATAGACAAAGACCGGCTGTTTTTTGACCGGTTTTAGCGCTGCGGCCTCAGCTAAAGCATCAATGTTGATTCCCAAGCCAACCGCGGGCTCCAATTGTGACTGGAAGTTGGCTAAAAGGCGGTTGTAGCGGCCGCCGCTGATCAGATAGGCGCTAGTCGTCTTTTCTACATAGCCTTTCATAACGATGCCCGTATAGTATTTTTGCGGCACCGCACTGCTGAGATCGACAATTACCTGCTGATCGGCCAGCTCACCAGCAAACTCAGCCACCGTCTTGAGCTGATCAAGCAGCCGACGAGCCGGCTTCGGAACCTTGACTTCTGCCAGCATGTCATTTACCTCTGCCAGCGTACCGAACAGCCATGGCCATTTACGCAGAAACGGCATTGTCTGAGGGGCATCAACCTGTCTGAGCAGTTTTTCATAGGCCGGAAAGTTTTTGTGATAAAGCGCCTGTGCCAATTGCTGCTGCAGTTCTTCATCCAGTTTTAGCGCATTTAGAATCGCATCGACCAGTCTGGCATGTCCCAGCTCAATCGTTAACTGGTTGTCCAGCAGGTGGCGGTTCAGCTGATGCATTAAGATCACGCCTTCCATTTCTGCCTTCAATGAACCATAGCCGATTAATTCGATACCAGCCTGCGTCTGCTCGTTTTGCCCACCTGAAAGCTCAGGCGCTGCTTGAAACCGCTCGCCCAGATAATAGATCTTTTGGGGGAGCTTAACGCTGGTCGTCGCCAGGAACCTGGCAACCGGCAACGTCAGATCCGGTCTCAAGACCAGCTCATCGCCAGCCGGATCAATCACCCGATACTGCTCGCTTTGCATATTGAACTCGGCAAACAGATCCCGTCGTTCCACGATTGGCGTAATGATGCGTCGATAGCCGCGATTGCGCAGATTTTTCATCAGCCAGGCACTGATTTGATCCTTTGATTCTGCCTCCGTGCCAAACTGATCGCGCAAGCCAGCCGGTAAAGCAATGCTGCTCATCATGATAATGCCTCCTCTCATTTTTTGCTCATTTATTTTTTATGTAAAAAAGCGTCCTCTCTGCCCATCTGGACAAAGAGGACGCTTTTCGCGTGGTCCCACCTCAAATTCGATCGCCCCTTGCGAAACGATCCTCATGCTGGATAAAATTCAGCCCTAATAACGAGTGGTCCCGGAACAGCCTACTGACAACAATTTCAGCTGATCGACTCACCGGTGTGGTTCACTGTCGCAACCAATCTCTTCCCAACTTAGCGAGACTCTCTCAATAATCCACGACAGCTACTCTCCGGGTCATCATCATTAAAAAATAATGAGATTCATTTGATGTTGTAGCTATCTTATTCTCATCATTTGATCGTGTCAAGCACTTTTAAGAAATTTTTCATAGCATGCCAGCCACGTCCTACCTGATCGATTCCATGCGCATCAGAGCCGAAAATCAATGGTACGCCGGCCTTAAGCGCTGCCAAGACAATCTGACTGCCGGGATAAAAATCGTTGCAGTATTTTTTATAAAGGCCAGCCGAATTAAAGTCCAGACTCAGCTGCCGCTGGCTGGCGGTAGTCATGATCTCATCAATCAGCTGCTGACATGATTGATCAAAAACTTCCGGCAGCCCGAAATAATCTTGATATTTTTTGATCAGGCTAAGATGGCCAAGCCGATCAGGTCCAAAGCTGCCCAGATCGCAGCGGGCACTGGCCAGAACCGTTTTTAGGTAACGCTGATACAGCAGCTGCGGCGTCTTCAGCTCATCAGCAAAACCAGCCTGCAGCTCATCTGTGGAATAGTCAATTCCCCAAAATTTTCCTTGATCATCTTGAAGATAATGTACCGACAAAATATTGTGCTGGGTCTTTTTTCCATACTGATCCAAAAAGGCGCGCGTCGTTTCTTCAAAGCCTGCCAGATACTCAATCTCAAAACCAATGCTGATCTTGATCTGGTCGGCATATTCACTTTGCAGCTGCTCAGCTAAGTTTAGATAGTCGTCAACCTGCTCTCTGCTGAGTCCTTCCGTTTGCCAATCATCGGCTGGACCGGCAAACCGTTGAACAAAGTCTTTTGGCATGGGCGCGTGCTCAGTAATCCAATATTCGTCAAAGCCAAGCTCAATGGCACGTTCAACCATCGCTCGCGTGCTCTCGTGACTGCCGTGGGGACAAAGCTCAGTATGGGTGTGGCCATCAATTTTAAGCATTCTAATCATTCCCTTTTAAAATTTTTTCCAGTTTAGCGACTGGCTTAAAATTCGTCAAGGCATAAAAAAACAGCGGTCGAAACAACCACTGTTTTGAGTTTATTTTTAGATTTTTGGCATTTTGACGACCACAAAACTGGCCAGCGTGCATAAGACAACGATTATTGCAAACGCCCAGATCTGAACCGTTCCCAACGGACTGCACTTAAAGGCCAGCCCATAAAGCGAGGGTCCCAGTGCCGCAATCAGATAGCCGCCGCTTTGCGTTAAACCTGAAAGCTGTGCCGTCCGTGCTGGCGAAATCGTCTTAAGTGGAAACATCGTCAGCGCCATAATGAAATAAAAGGCCGTCATGGCACCGGTAATAATCGCCAGATAATACCAATAAAAAAGCGGCATGGTTGACTGCCAAAACATCAAAACGGCTGCCAGCAGCGTCAATAGGCCAACTACGATCGACATTATGATCTGGCTTCGATGCGTGGCGGTTTCAAGAAAGCGGGGCAGCAGCAATGAAACCGGCATGCCGGCAAATGAATACATTGCCAAAACGATGCTGATCTGACCGCCTGAAATGCCGTTAAAACGCATCAATTCGGGCAGCCAAGCCACCAGCGTATAGTTGATGATGGACTGCGCGCCAAACATCAGCAGACAGCACCAGGCATAGCGGTTTTTCCAAAGCGGAGCGACAGTCGAATTTAATTTAGGCTCATCAATCAGCTTGTCTGACTGATCAATCGTTCGCTCCGGCTGCGGTCGCTTAGGCATCGGCAGTCTGAAAGCCAGCCACATCAGCCAGGGAAACATTGTCAAAAGCAATAATGCAGCCAAAACCGACCACCAGCCAAAAGCAGTCGACAATGGGTGCGTCAAAAGACTGAAAACAGCCGAGCCGACCATGATCGCCATTGAATAGGCCGTGGTATAAAGCGCGGTCTGATTGGGTTCATAGGCCGCAACTACGGAAGGCGTCAAAACGTTTAGATGCGTAATCCCCAGTCCAACCAGCACCGTGCCAAGCAGCAGCATTGGCCAGGCAACGTCCAGTCTTAACAAGGCGCCTAAGACCAACGCCGTCAAGCCAAAATTTAAAGCGCGACGCAGGCCGAATCTGGTCATTTCCTTAGCGACAACGATCGAAAACAGCAGAAACATAATCAGCGGAATCGTCGTCAAAATTCCCAGATTGCCGACTGCGGTCTTTAACTGGCGCGCAAGCTGGTCGATTATCAATGGAATGGTGACGATGGGCGCACGCATGGCCAAGCCAAACGCAATCACCGTCACTAAGACCAGCCGATCACGATTCTTCATCTGCTCGCCCCCTATTGATTGACGATACTGTAGGTCTGCTTGCCATCCTTAGCCGTATACAGCGCTGTTTGATTGTCGTTGGGCTTCATCATGCTCAATGAATAGCCGCTGCCCACGATTTTTTTAATCTGTGTCGAAGTCTGGTTAAGCGAATTGGTAAGGTTTGACCATCCTGCCTGCTGAGCCTGATCCGGATTTTGGGCAATATAGTTTAAAGCCTCAACCGTATTCTCATTAGTTGGCATGATCTGATAGGTTTTCGAGTCGCTGTCATAGTTGACGGTGCCCATCTTGCTGTAGGCCTTCTGCAGCTGACGAAGCAGATACATTTCTTTTTGTTCTTGAGTAGCGCCGCTGTCCTGCTGGTTGAAGACCGCGGTAGTGCCATTGACTGAAAAGCTGGAACTGGAACTTGAATCAGCTTTCGAATCGGTCGCAGAGCTAAGCGACGATCCTGAACTGGCAGCACTCGTCGTTTGCTGTGCCGATTGACTATGGTGCCAATATGGCAGATTGATCGTACCATAAACCGTAGCTGCCAGACTTAAGACCAGCATGATCGTTGGCACCACCCACTGGCGATACTGCTGCCAGGAATTAACCAGATAAAAGGCACTCAAGATCAGCATCAATGCACCGAATACAACTAAGAAAATCATGGAAAGCTCCTTTGTAATCATTAAATAAAAATCTATTTCATTACTACTTTACAATAATTTTTTACGGATCGTACTTTATTTCAATCATAATTTAAGCTTTTTGACTGATCAGATGCACGATCATTATAAAACAGCCGTATAACAATAAAAAGGTCCTCCACTCAATGAGCGTTGGACCCTTTTTGTACGAAAAAACAACCGAGCAGCGACTAAAATTCCATCAGCGTCTTCGTATCGATACCGCGCAGATGCTTGCGGCCTTCCAGCTCTTTTAATTCAATCAGAAAAGCTGCACCAACGACCTTGCCGCCCATTTGCTCAACCATGTCGATCGTAGCACCAATCGTACCGCCAGTAGCCAGCAGATCGTCAACTACCAAAACGCGCTGACCAGGCTTAACGGAGTCGTTTTCCATCTGCAGCGTTGCCTCGCCATATTCCAGCTGGTAAGAAGCACTGACCGTTGCCCGTGGCAGCTTGCCCTTCTTCCGTGCTGGCGCAAAGCCGACCCCCAATTCATAGGCAACCGGACAGCCAACGATAAAACCGCGTGCTTCAGGACCAACCACCATGTCAACCTGCCGTTCGCGAGCAAATGCCGTAATTTCGTCAGTGGCCTGCTTAAAAGCCTCGCCATCTGCCATCAGCGGCAGGATGTCTCGGAAGATGATTCCTTTTTCCGGGTAGTCAGGAATACTTGCAACATATTTATAAAGATCTAGAGCCATTTAAAATATTCTCCTTATTCGTTTGCCATCAGCCAGTCAGCAACGTATTTTCGCAGCGTGCGCGTGTCGCTATACAGCAGCACCTGATCGCTTTGCAGATGAGCCGCATGCTGACGATAGCATTTCGTCTGTTCTAAATCAACGTGGTCGGGATGATCCGTCAGCTTTAGAACGCCATCACTTATTGTAACAAATTTTGCCTCATAAAACACCGTAATCATCCAATTTAGCTGTTCAACCGGCATCTGCAGCGAACGAGCCATCGCCGGCTGCTGTTGGCGATAGTTGGCAATCTTAGGATACTGACGCAAGAAACGATACAAAGCCGCAAACTGCTGGCGCGTCGGCAAACCAAAGCGGACTGGATTTCTTTCCCAAAGCAGCAGCCGAATCATCGCTGGCTGCCCGCCATTTTGCCAAAGCGAACTGAGCATCGCTAAACTTGGCGGACAGTCCACGATCGTCACCTGCTGATCCTTAAAGTCGGTTTTAACGGCCGTCTGTGGGCTTAAAACCGTCCCATGGGCATGGCCGGCGATGTTTTCCCGCAGCGTCTGATCAAAGGCGACATAATAGCCGGTTTCCGTAAACATGCTTGGCAAAAGCTGCCGCGTTCTTTGATCCAGAATTGCCGTTCCCTGCGTTTGAATGTCCTTTAGCATCAGTTGCGCGGTCCGTTTGCCACGCCATTCATTAATCCCTACCGTAGCCGCAATCGTCACTGGTACGCCAGCCATCAGCAATGGCGCCAGCTCAGCCTTGCCAAACGCCACCACGGCCGCGCTGCGTTTTTGTCCCCGCAGCTCAAACTTCAGATGTTCCTGAGCCTTGCCCATTGTCTTGACGTTGTTGATTTGATCAGCATGAATTGCAAAAACCGGTTCTGGATTGCCGGGACCAAACGGCGCTAGACACTGCAGTTGATCATAAAGATCTTCGTTGACGTCATCTGGCCCCAGTTCAGCCGCCAGCTCCAGTTTAGCCGCCCCTGCTTCGAAAAGCCCCTGCTCAACGGCTTCCTGTTCTAAGGCCTGCCGCAGCTCATCAACCTGGTCAACGGTAAACGACATCCCGCATGCCTGTGCATGACCGCCAAATGCCGTCATCAAATCGCGATGCTTTTGCAGTGCCATAAATAGATCAAAACCGTCGCGACTGCGTCCAGAACCCTTGGCAATCTCATCACCATCATTAACGCTGGCAACAATCGTGGGCTTGCCAGTTTCTTCAACAACGCGGCTGGCAACGATGCCTAAAACGCCTTGATGCCATTCATGCCCGAGCAGCACCAGCGTCGAGCGATCTGCATTTTCAGCTGAACGTGCCTGTTTTAAGGCCTCCTCAGTAATCTTTGCCACCAGCTGCTGCCGCGTTTGGTTGGCATTTTCAACTTCTTGAGCAATCTCTTTGCCTTCGCGATCATCCATAGTCGTTAAAAGCAGCACGCCTTCACTGGCATCGTCAATTCTGCCCAGCGCATTCAGGCGGGGCGCGATGCCGAAGCCGACGTCTTGATCAGTCAGCCGATCCTCATTGAGCTTGGCCAGTTTAACCAGCTGGTGGAGTCCTGGTCGCATTCCTTGACGCAGCTGATGAAGTCCCCAGGTAATCAATGCCCGATTTTCACCAGTAACGTCAACCAGATCGGCCAGTTCGCCAATTGCTACCAGATCCAGCATCTCTTGAGGGAACTCTTCAGTCAGCGCCCAGGCCGTCTTAAAAGCAACGCCGACCCCCGAAAGATCACCGCCCTGATACTCACTGCCAGGAAACTTAGGATGAACGATTGCGGCGGCTTCAGGCAGCTGGGCCGGCAATTCATGGTGGTCGGTAATCACAACGTCAACGCCGCGTGAATTGGCATACTCAATCTCTTTGGCACCGGAAACGCCATTATCGACCGTAACGATCAGCTGAGCACCGCCATCAATCAAGCGCTGGTATTCATCAAGATTGGGACCATAGCCGTCAGTAAACCGGTTAGGAATAAAAAATTCGACCTGAGCTCCCACCTCATCCAGCGTTTCATACATAACCGCCGTACTGGTAATGCCATCTGCATCATAATCACCATAGACGACGATCTTTTCACCATTGGCAACGGCTGCTTGAATTCGATCAACGGCTTTTTGCATATCATGCAGCTCAAACGGATCATGCAGCTCTGCCAACTGAGGATCCAAGTACTGCTTGGCTGCCTGGACCGAATCAATGCCGCGCTGGACCAATAATTGTGCCAGCAGCGGTGAAAGCTGACATTGTTCTTGAAGGTCTTTTGCCAGCTGCTGGTTTTTATTTTGGGACAATTCCCACGCATAGCGCGCTTCCATTATTTCACCATTCCTTTAAAACATGACAACCGGAACCTGTTTCAGTCCCGGTCGTTGTCTGTTTATAGACTGCGCTTGTCTTGCTGATAGTCAAAAAACTTTTTGATTGCCCAATCGCCAAGTCCCGGCCACACCTGGTAGCCCCATGAAAGCCAGGAGGTCCAGCCTGGCACGTTGATCTCACGGGTCTCATAGCCGACATGAGCCCAAACCTGCTTAGCCAGTTCCGCCGGCTGCACGATCATCCAGCGCGGCAGTTTGCTTAGGTAGCTGCCATCAGGATCCGCCTTGTCAAAAAACGACGTGGCAACCGGGCCCGGATTGACCGTCAACACCTGAACGCCATAGTCAGCTACTTCCATGCGCAGAATATTGTCGAACTGGATTACGCCAGCCTTGGTTGCTGAATAGGCAGCCGCATTCGGGGTCGGAATCTTGCCATCCAAAGAGCCCAGATTGATAATGGCGCCAAAACCTTGATCCATCATCTGTTTAGCTACACAGCGGCTCAGATACATCAATGCCAGCAAATTAACGTCAACCATGCGTTTCATGACCGTGCGCGACTGGCTTTTAACCGCGGTAAAGTCGCCCAGCCCAGCAGCATTGACCAAAACATCGATTTCGCCAACCTCGTGTCGAATCGTGTTCAATACCTCGTCAACCCGATCTGGATCCGTAACGTCCAACTGATAGGCAAATGATGGGCGACCCGAAAGAATCAGGCACTGCTGGGCAACCTGATTGAGCTTTTCCAGATCACGCGCGCAAACTACAACGATTGCACCGCGTCGGGCTGCTTCTAAAGCCAGTTCTTTGCCAATGCCGCTGGATCCGCCAGTAATCAAAACAACCTTATTGCGCAGCATCCGTAATGCCTTCATTCGCTTCATCATTGCCATCACCTCTATTTAAATGGTACGTCAACTATATCAAAATCATTAACGACGCGCGTGTCAGGGAATATATCGCGAACCTGGTAGGCCAGCTGATAGGCCGCCTTGCCGGTATAGCGTGCCGAGATGTGCGTCAGCAGCAGTTTCTTGGCATGCGCCTTTTTGGCCGTCATTGCTGCCTGACCACTGGTTGAATGGTAGTAGCTGCGCGCCATCTTGGTCTCATCCTTGGCAAAAGTACCCTCATGAATCAAGACGTCGGCATCCTTAGCCAGTTCAATAGCTGCTGGCGTATGACGCGTATCACTGATGATCGTAATCACCCGACCTTTTTGCGGCGCGCCGATAAAGTCATGTCCATCCAACACTCGTCCATCAGGCAGCTCAACGACCTTACCGGCTTTAAGCTGCCCATAGACTGGTCCTGATGGCACTTGAGCAGCCCGCAGCTTTTCGACCTGCAATTCGCCTGGATGATCATGCTCAACCACCCGATAGCCAAAGCAGGCGATCTTGTGATTGAGCTTTTTGGTATAAACCGTAAACGTCTTGTCGCTAAAAATCTCGCCATCATCACGCAGCTCAACGAATTTCAAGGGATAGCTCAAACGCGACTCGCTGACTTTTAACGCGGTTTTGACAAACTCCTTGATGCCAACGGGACCATAGATCGTCAGTGGTTCGTTGCCGCCTTGAAACGATCGCGAGCTGAGCAGACCCGGCAAGCCAAAAATATGATCACCGTGAAGATGACTGATAAAAATTTTTTCAATCTTGCGGGGGCGAATCGTCGTCCGCAAGATCTGGTGCTGCGTAGCCTCACCGCAGTCAAACAGCCAGACTGCGTTGCGTTCTTCCAGCAGCTTTAAGGCAATGCTGGAAACGTTGCGCTGCTTGCTTGGCGACCCGGCACCGGTTCCTAAGAATTCAATCTGCATAAATCATTTTCCTATCCTGTCTTCTATTATCGTCAATTATTGGACAAATTCAAAAACAAACTTCTCAATTCGTACCAAATCCCCATTTTCGATGCCCTTAGCCCGCAGCGCGTCGTCAACGCCCATATGCCGCAGCTGACGAGCAAATCGCAGCTGACCGTCTTCATGATCAAGGTTGGACATCTTAAACAGGCGCGTCAGCTTTTCGCCGCCTAAGACCCAGGTACCATCATCGTCACGCGTAATCGTAAAGTCTGGTTCGGCTTCCTTAGCACGATATTCGACGCTTGTCAGCTTGTCATGGTGCTCGCTGTCAAAGGCTGGCGTCTGATCAAGCAGATCCGCCGTCATCTGCATCAGCCCCTGCACGCCTTGATGCGTAATCGCACTGATTGGCACGACTGGCGGCACCTTGGCAAACGTATCGTCTTGGGCCAGCATCTCCTTAAAGTGTGCCAGGTTTTCCTGAGCGTCCGGCAGATCCATCTTGGTAGCAACAATGATCTGTGGGCGTTTCAACAGCTCAGGATCATACGCAGCCAGCTCATGGTTGATCTGGTGATAGCGTTCAATAGCCTGTTCGGGGTCCTGGCTGCCCATATCGATCAAGTGCAGCAATACCCGCGTACGTTCGATATGACGCAGGAACGTCAAGCCCAGGCCAACCCCTTTCGACGCGCCTTCGATCAAGCCAGGCATATCAGCCATTGCAAAATCACGACCATCCGGCAGCATGACCATCCCTAGATTAGGCACCAGCGTCGTAAATTCATAAGCGGCAATCTTGGGCTTAGCACCAGTAACGACCGAAAGCAGCGTTGATTTGCCCACAGATGGGAAACCAATCAGCCCAACATCGGCCAGCATCTTTAATTCCAGTTCCAAGTAGCGGTCCTCGCCTGGTTCGCCATTTTCAGCAATTTCCGGTGCCGGGTTTTTGGCTGAGGCAAAATGAATGTTGCCGCGACCGCCGCGACCACCCTTGGCAATTACCAATTCCTGGCCAGGCTGCGTCAGATCGCCCATAATTGCACCCGTATCCAGATCGCGTACCGTAGTTCCCTCTGGCACGGCCACGATCAGATCAGAGGCAGCTGCTCCCGTCATCTGCTTGCTCATCCCGTTTTGGCCATTTTTAGCCTTGAAAATCCGATGATAGCGAAAGTCCATCAAGGTTCGCAAGCCCGGATCGACCTTTAAAATAATGCTGCCGCCGCGACCACCATCGCCACCGGCTGGACCACCGTTGGGAACGTACTTTTCGCGCCGAAAAGCCACCATCCCATTACCGCCTTTTCCGGCATGGGCTTCAATTTTTATTTGATCCACAAACATGTTAGCCATGAAAATATTCTCCGTTCTTAAAATAGTGACTGCTAAGTCTAGTATAAGGAAAAATCAAGCGGGCGTCAAAATCAGTCATGACTGCTGCCTTTTGCTACATCGGCCTTGCCCTGCAAAGATATTTTGATCAATTGGGCCGTCTTTTGATTGATCCCTAGTGCCTGGATATCCTCAACCTTGGCATCAGCAATCCGATCCAATGAGCCATACGCTTTTAACAGCTTGTTGCGCGTTCTTGGTCCCACGCCCTTAATCTCGTCCAGTCGGGAACTCAGCGAATGTTTGGTATGCACGCTGCGATGAAAGGTAATTGCAAATCGATGCACCTCGTCTTGAATCCGCTGTACCAGATAAAATCCCTGACTGCGCGGATCAAGATGAACGTGATGATCGTCTTGACCATATAAAAGATCAGCCGTTTTATGCTTATCGTTTTTGACCATCCCCACGACCGGAATTGCCAGATTCAGCTCATTTTCCAAGACATCGCGGGCCGCGTCCATCTGAATCTCGCCCCCATCCATAAAGATCAGATCGGGCAGCGGCTGGCCTTCCTTGAGCAACCGGCTGTAGCGACGCCGAATCACTTCGCGCGTGCTGGCCGCCTCATCAGCATGACCGATTACCGTTTTTAATTTATACTTGCGGTACAGCTTTTTGACCGGTTCGCCATCAATAAAGACTACCATGGCGCTGACCGGATCGGCACCTTGAATATGCGAGTGGTCAAAAGCCTCGATCTTATGACATTCTGAAAGGCCTAAAGCATCCGTAATCTCTTTCATCGCGCCGCTGGTTTTAGCCTGATCCATTTCCAGCAGCCGAAATTTCTCATTCAGCTGCAATTGGGCATTTTCATAAGCCATGTGCATCAGATCACGTTTTTCTCCTCGCTGCGGCGTTCGCACCGGTACGCCCAGAATCTCGCTGATTTCATGATTGGGCAGCCCGGCTGGCAAGAGAATCTCTTTAGGCAGAATATTGTTTTTACGGTTATAAAACTGCAGAATAAAGCTGGTCATTTCTTCAGCTGCCGTATCGACAACCGGAAAGAGACGCTTTTCTCGCTTCATCAGTCTTGCCTGACGAATAAAGAACACCTGAATGCTCAGCCAGCCTTTGTCCATGTAAAAGTTGAACAGATCACGCGGCGTTTTATCGTTGGTAATGATCTTTTGTTTTTCAACCGTCACCTCGATATAGTGCAATTGATCGCGAATCTCAGCCGCCCTTTCAAATTCAAGCTCCGCACTAGCTTGTTTCATTTTTGCGAGCAGCTGTTTTTTGACGCTGGCAGTATTGCCATTTAGAAACGACTTGATTTTTTTGATCTGCGCATCGTATTCTTCACGCGGGACTTCTTTAAAACATGCTCCCAGGCACTGGCCCATATGATAGTACAGACATGGGCGTCCTTGATGTCCCCGACAGCGGCGCAGCGGATAGACCTTTTGAATAAAGTGCAGCGTTTCTTCTGCCGCGTAGACGTTTGGATAAGGGCCAAAATAATAGGCACCGTCTTTTTTTATCTGCCCAGTAATCTCAATGCGCGGGTCACGCTCATTGGTGATCTTGATGTAAGGATAGCCGGTTCCTCGCTTAAGCTTGATATTGTAATAGGGCTGATGTTTTTGAATCAGCGTAATCTCAAGCAGAAAGCTCTCTTTATTGGAATCAGTGGTAATGATATCAAAATCTGCGACCTGATCAACCATTGCCGCAACCTTCCCCGTATGACTGCTCTTAAAATACGAGCGGACCCGGTTCTTAAGATTTTTGGCCTTGCCGACATAGATGATCTGTCCATTGATGTCTTTCATTAAATAGCAGCCGGGCTTATCCGGCAGCAGCATCAGTTTATGCTCCACTCGCTGTGTGGTCATCGAACGCCTCCATTTAGTTAATTATCTCTAATTCTAGTACAGACTGGCAGCTGGTCGCAAAAGAATCGCCTGTAAGTTGATTTACGTGATTTCCAGTTTGTGATAGGATATTTGCAAACGGCAATTAAAGGAGGGCCAGCCCATGGGTTTGGTAACACAACGCAATCAAAAGCTGGAAAAACTGTTCAACGACCTGGCAATCGATCCAAAAGAAAAAGCCAAGGAAAAGGCCAAGTCGGCTGACCAGGCAGAAACCAGCGACAAAAACAAGCAATAACCGCTTCGCATTATAAGAAAACAAGAGGGTCCCGTATCCGGCCAGTTCCGGACATGGGGCCCTTTTTGCTGATTTATGACTGGCTGATCAAAAGCGGCTATTTTTGATCGTGCATGCGAGCTTCGATCCACTGCCAGACCTCATCCTTGCCGAATTTGGTCTCGGCCGAGAAAAGCTGCAGCGGCGTGTCAGTCAGTCCCAGCGTCTTGGTAATCTGCGAAATCGATTTCGTCCGCGCGCTGGGCTTGACTTTATCAATCTTGGTGCCGACTACCAAAAGCGGTACCTGGTAGTATTTCAGCCACTGGTACATGGCCACGTCATCATCGCTTGGCGCATGACGAGCATCAACCAGTTCAATTACGCCCTTTAGCTGCGGACGCGTAGTCAGATAAGTCTCAATCATCTTGCCGAATTTTTCGCGCTGCTTTTTGGAGACCTTGGCATAGCCATACCCGGGGACATCGACAAAAAAGAGCTGATCTTCAACGTTATAAAAGTTCAGCGTCTGTGTCTTGCCGGGCTGACTAGAGGTATGAGCGAAGTTTTTGCGATTGATCAAGGCATTGGTCAAAGAAGACTTGCCGACATTGGAACGGCCAACCAAAGCAATCTCTGGGTAGTCAGTCTTCGGATACTGTTCTTCAGCAACCGCGCTGATCGTTAAGTCAACGTGATGAACTTCCATAATCTATTTTGATTCCTCCGTTAAAAAAGGGCCACTGCTGACCCTTTCTACTTGTTATGAAGCTTTTTCGTCTTTTAATACGTAGCGCGGCTCGCCATGGCTTTCCACGCAGCGCTTGTCGATTACGACCTTGGCAACGTCATTGCGGCTTGGCAGATCAAACATGACGTCTCGCATTACGTCTTCGATGATCGAACGCAGTCCACGCGCCCCAGTATTTCGCTTGATTGCCAACTGAGCCATTGCCCGCAAGGCCCCATCCGTAAACTGCAGCTGGCTGCCATCCAAGCGGATCAGTTCTTGATACTGCTTGACCAGAGCATTCTTTGGCTCCGTTAAGATGCGAACCAGATCATCTTCATCCAGTTTTTGCAGCGCCGTCAAAACAGGCAAGCGGCCGATGAACTCAGGAATCAGCCCAAACTTAAGCAGATCTTCTGGAATAACGTGCTGGAGGATGTTCTTTTCGTTGACGTCCTGCAGCTCGCCGGTATCCGTTCCAAAACCAATCGTCTTATCACCCAGGCGTTCCTTGACAATATTTTCAATTCCATCAAAGGCCCCACCAACAATGAACAAAATATTGCTGGTATCGACTTGAATAAACTCCTGTTGCGGATGCTTACGACCACCCTGCGGCGGAACGTTGGCAATCGTGCCTTCCAGGATCTTAAGCAGTGCCTGCTGAACCCCTTCGCCGGAAACGTCACGGGTAATTGAGACGTTTTCGCCTTTTTTGGCAATCTTATCAATTTCATCAATGTAGATAATGCCTTTTTCAGCTCGTTCAACATCAAAGTCAGCGGCCTGTAAAAGCTTTAAAATGATGTTTTCAACGTCTTCACCGACATAGCCGGCTTCAGTTAAGGTAGTCGCATCCGCGATCGCAAACGGCACGTTTAAAATCTTTGCCAGTGATTGTGCCAGATAGGTCTTCCCAGAACCAGTCGGCCCAATAATAGCAATATTGCTCTTCTGCAGGTCAGTTTCGTTGTTGTCGCCCGTCATCATGGCGTTGACCCGTTTGTAGTGATTATATACCGCTACGGCCAGCGTCTTTTTAGCATCGTCTTGTCCGATTACATAGTCGTTAAGCTCCTTGACGATTTCGGCCGGCGTTGGTACGCGGAAAGTTTCATTAGCGTGATCTTCTGCCAGCTCTTGTTCAATAATCTGCTGGCAAAGATCGACACACTCGTTGCAAATGTAGACGCCAGGACCGGCAACGATCTTTTTTACTTCGTCTTGCGACTTGCCACAAAAAGAACAGTGCACGGCATCCATGCCACTGGTATCTTCAAACATCTTGCGTCCTCCTCTTAAAATGATTGTGTTTATCATACCAAACTGTCGGCCAAATTTCGAATAATTCAAACCATCATCGATACGACAGGCAGGCTTAAATAAAAAATGATCGACTCAGTACGACAACAGGGCCCAGCACCCGGATAACCGAACGCTGGGCCCCTATGTTGTTTTAACAGTGCTGTTCGCAGCTGTTTTTAACGCAATTTCAAAGATTACTTGTCTTCTTCTGCGTCCTTGGATTCAACTTGCTTAGCAGAATCCGTAACCAGGTCAACGGCCTTCTTGATTTGAATGTCGTGACTCAGCATATCCTTGGACAGAGCCTTCTTAACGGCATCTTCTTCCATACCGTATTGAGCAGCCAGGTCCTTGATTTCAGCATCGATGTCTTCATCGGTTGCTTCCAGGTTGGCATCCTTAACGATTGCCTCCAGAACCAGGTTGGTCTTAACCCGCTTAGCAGCATCGTTGGCGAATTGCTTGCGCAGGTCGTCTTCAGTAGTACCAGTGATTTGGAAGTACATCTTAGGATTGATGCCTTGTTGCTGCATGCCCATCAGGTATTGTTGCACTTGACGGTCCGTGTCGTCGTCCAGCATTGCTTGTGGAATTTCTTCCGTTTCAGCGTTGTTAACGGCAGCTTCAATAGCAGCATCTTCAATGGCAGCGTGAGCAGCGTCTTCTTTTTGTTCCTGCAGCTGCTTCTTCGTCTTTTCCTTCAATTCGTCAAGCGTGTCAACGTCTTCGTCAACGTCCTTGGCAAATTCGTCGTCCATTTCTGGCAGTTGCTTTTCCTTAACTTCGTGCAGCTTGACTTCAAAGACGGCTTCTTTACCGGCCAGGTCTTGTGCATGGTATTCTTCAGGGAAGGTTACCTTAACCTCAACGTCTTCGCCAGACTTGTGGCCAACCAGCTGGTCTTCAAATCCTGGGATAAAGGCGCCTGAGCCCAGTTCCAGCGAGTAGTTGTCAGCAGAGCCGCCGTCAAACTTTTCGCCATCAACGGAACCTACGTAGTCGATAACGACCGTGTCGCCGTTTTCAGCTGGTTGGTCTTCCTTCAGAACCAGTTCAGCTTGTTGTTGACGCTTGGATTCCAGTTCGTCTTCAACTTCCTTGTCGGAAACCGTCGTGTCTTGAGCTGGAACTTCCATACCCTTGTAGTCGCCCAGCTTAACTTCTGGCTTAACGGCAACTTCGGCAGTCAGTACCCATGGCTGACCCTTTTCCAGACTCTTAACATCGATTTGTGGCTGGTCAACTGGTTCGATACCAGTTTCTTTAACAGCATCTTCGTAAGCCTTTGGCAGCACGATGTTTAAAGCATCTTGGTACAGAGCTTCTTCACCGTACATTTGGTTAAACAGTTGACGTGGCACGTGGCCCTTACGGAAACCAGGAACCGTGATCCGTTTTTGCGTACGCTTAAAGGCTTGGTCAATACCCTTCTTAGCCGTTTCAACGTCGATTTCAAAAGTTAATGTCCCTTTGCTGGCTTCGCTGTCGCGTTCCCATTTTGCTGACATTTCATTTCCTCCAATAACTTGCAGTTTTCAACTGGTCGCTGCTCATATCACAAACGACAGCGACCCGTACATACTTTAATAGTTTACCGTACAGTGCCCTGGATTTCAACTATTCGCATTAATTATCGCCAATTTAAGCCTGATCATCGACTTCGAGCGTGACAAACCGACCATTGGCAACGTCAAAGAGTCCCTCATCCGTCAATTTCAATTTTGGAATTACTGCCAATGGCAAAAAACTCAGTGACATGACTGGATCGATGTTTTCTGGAATTCCCAGCTCTTGGTGGGCAGTCTGATTGATCTGATTTTGGGCCGCCACGACCTGTTCAGCCGGCTGATCACTCATCAAGCCAGCAATCGGCAGCGCCATGCGGGCAATTGGCTTTTGATCTTTTATCATGACAACGCCGCCGCCCTGCTTGATCAGTTCAGCAACAGCTGCCCGCATCTCAGAATCACTGACCCCGGCTGTCATGATATTGTGAGAGTCATGACCGATTGAGATGGCAATCGCGCCATGCTTGATGCCATATCCGCTGGCCAGTGCCGTACACATTTTGCCAGTTGCGTGATGACGCTCAATAACTGCTAATTTAACCACATCTTGACTTGGATCGTAGACAAAATCACCGGTTTCATCATGACTGACTTGACAGATTGCTTCATCAGTCAAGACCTCACCCGGAATCACCTTAATCGTCCGCACCGCTTTGCCAGTCAGGTTCAGCTTAAAACAATCGCTGGCTAACGGCTTAACGTGCATCGATGCTGCCACGGCATCGATTGGATAGCGCTGAACCTTTGGCAGATACTGGCCATCTTGAGCCACTTTCTCGCCCAGGATCCAGGTCTGTTCCACATGAAAACTTCTTAAATCATCTACGACTACCAAATCAGCCCGTCTGCCGGGAGCAATGGCCCCACGATCATTTAACCCGCAGTATTCAGCTGCGTTTAAGGTGGCCATTTGAATAGCAGTAATCGGGGAAAGGCCCTGCTCGATACAGATCCGAATGCTGTTGTCCAGATGGCCCAGCGTCATTGCCGTGACTGCCTGGACGTCATCGCCAGCCAAAAGGCAGTGACGCGCTGTTTGCGGCGTTACGACCGGCAAAAGATTTTTCAAGTCATGCTCAGTCGTTCCCTGCCGAAGCAGAACATACATCCCGCAAGCCAGTCGATCCCGCGCTTCTTGAACCGTTGAGCATTCATGATCATTGGCTACACCCGCAGCCGCGTAGGCATTCAGCAGTTTGCCGAAGACTTGCGGTGCATGACCATCGATCCGCCGATGATACTTTTTGGCCAGCATAACCTCATCAATCATCTTGTCATCATTATTGACGACACCGACATAGTTCATTAGTTCAGCCAAGCCATCCACGGTACCCTCTTTTAGCGCCGGTTCCATATCCAAAGCACTAAGGTTGGCGCCGGCATGCTCAAAAGGAGTCGAAGGCACGCAAGAAGGCATCAGGTAACGAATATCCATTTTTGCCAGCTTGGCAGCCTGCTCCATGTATTCCAAGCCTTTTAAACCAGCAACGTTGACGATTTCATGCGGATCGCATAAAGCAGTTGTCGTTCCGCATGGGACAAAGATCCGACTGAATTCTTCCGGCGAAACATAGGAAGATTCTACATGAATATGAGCATCAATCAGTCCTGGCAGCAGGAAGCGGCCTGCCAGATCAACCACCTGCTGTCCTTCATAATGCTCACCGATTCCAGCAATATAACCAGCTGCTAATGCCACGTCGCCTTGCCGAATGGTTCCTAAAAAGACATCCACGATCTGTGCGTTTCTAATCACTACGTCAGCTGGCACGCGACCAGCTGCCACATCAATCAAGTGTTTTAGTTCTGATTTTTTTATCATCACCGAAGCCTCTTTCATTTTTGTCAAAACATTATAAAAAAGGCACGACCGCTTTCGATCGAGCCATTTTAATAGTCGTTATGGTAATACGTTTAAGACGTACAGCATCAAGATGAAGACAAAGAGCAACGTCCACATGATCCAATTGATTTCTTTACGCCGTCCTGCAACCGTCATCGTCAGCGGGTAGAGAATAAAGCCAAACGCAATCCCATAAGAAATATTGTAGGTCAAAGGCATGCCGGCAACCACCATGAATGCTGGAAAGGCAATTTCAAAATGAAGCCAGTCGATACCCGCTAAGGAGCTGGCCATCAGCGAACCAACAATAATCAGTGCTGGTGCCGTAACCTGGGTCGTAACCACCGTCAGCAGCGGACTGAACAGCAGACTGAAAGCAAACAAAACGCCGACCGTCAACGCAGTCAATCCCGTTCGACCACCAACTGCAATCCCAGCCGATGATTCAACGTAGGCAGCCGTTGGCGTAGTCCCCATTACCGAACCACTCAGCATTGAGATTGAATCTGCCATCAAAGCCTGACCAATCCGCGGCATCCGGTCGTTTTTCATCAAACCAGCCTGTTGTGCCAAGCCCACCAGTGTTCCGGCCGTGTCAAAGAATGCCACCAAAAGGAAGATCAGCACCACGGCCCACATCTGCGGCGTATTAACCTTGCCCAGGTTGGTCAGCGCCACGCCAAAAGTTGGCTTCATGGAAGGAGCTAACGAAATAATATGAGCAGGCATCTTAATCAGGCCCGTAAATAAGCCCAATAGCGTCGTTAGAATCATCCCGATAAAGATTGATCCAGGAACTCGTTTAGCCATCAAAAGTGCAATCGCTAAGACCCCAAAGATCGTCAGCCAGGTCGTTGGTACCGTCAGTGAGCCTAATTGAACCAATGAGCTCTTGCTGGCAACGACCAGGCCACCGCCCTGCAGCCCAACAAAAGCAATAAACAGACCAATCCCAGCCGCAATGGCCAGTTTCAAATCATGCGGAATCGCGTTGATCACGGCTTCACGCACCTTCATCAAAGAAAGGATCGTAAAGATTACCGATGCTACAAAAACACCAGCCATCGCGGTCTGCCATGAGATCCCCATTGCCAGAACCACCGAGTATGTAAAGAACGCGTTATCACCAAGACCAGGTGCAATGGCAATCGGATAATTGGCTAAAAATGCCATCAATAAACAGCCGATAATTGCAGATAATGCCGTTGCCGTAAAAACCGCGCCCTTATTCATGCCGGCCATTCCCAAGACGCTGGGATTGACAAACAGAATGTAAGCCATTGAAACAAAAGTCGTCAGACCCGCGAGCAGCTCTCGCTTGATCGTCGTGCCCTGCTCGCTTAAATGAAACCATTTCTCTAAAATATTGGTAGAAGCAGGCGAGTTATTCGTGCTTTGACCCATTAAAATTCATCTCCTATGCATTTAATCCAACAAACAAGATTTGATTATGCAACAATTTTCGGATTTTTGCAATAGATTAAAACGATAAAATTACGAATGTTCGCATCTTATTTTTAAATCGACTTTTGTAAAAGGGTTTAAATACGATTGTTCGGAAATTAAAAACCAGGCCATCAATGTGCGAGCCTGGTAAGAATAAATCAAAAATGTTTTTTTTCAAAAATCAGCCACCCGAGCCAACCAAACAAACACATGTAACAAAACGTACCTAGCAACAATTGATTGGTCGACAGCATAGACGTGCCATGATAACTAGCATAATTATAGTACTCTGGTGTTAGATACGTCATATTCAATGGATTCCAACGAATAATTTTTGAAAGGCCGTTGTTGGCTTCCATCAAATTGGCCGAAAAGCCACCTCCAACCAAGACTAGGAGTGCATTAACTAAAACCGATATCAGCTCAGATTTAAAAAGACATGCGACGACACAGATCATCCCGATCATCATTGCTGTCAGAACTACATCGATCAGTGTCGTAGAAAGCATATTCATCAATAATGACTGATGATATTTATAGACTGCTGATAGAGAAACCCTATTGCTGATTAGTCCTGAAGCATTTAAGAAAATGGTAAAGACAATAGCAATAATGTGTAAAATTACTTCATATAAAAATAACGTGAAATACTTCGCAAAAAATATGACTGATCTATTTGGCGAACGAAAAATCAGCGGCAGAATCGTTTCGCTTTGAAATTCTCCCGTAAATATCATTGACCCAACCACAACCATAATCAACATTATAATTTGACTGGAATTATAAGTTGACATTACCAGTAAATTTCCATAGGACCGCCCCATCATCATCCCAATCACTAACATAAAGGCCATCATTATGATAATTGAGCACCATGTTGATTTGCGATGATTAAGCTTATAGAATTCACGCCAAACTGCTTTGCTCATAAATTTTAATCTCCCTTAGATACTTCGCTTTTCCAATACCAAGATGCCTAATAAAGCAAAAATCAAAGTATAGATTAAATTTCCTACAATCAACTGAGGAGCACTAAGACATACCGTTTTTGAAATACCAGAACTACTCAGCTGAGTAACCACATTAATCATGTTCAATGGATTCCAGGCCCAAATCTTATTAATTTCAGGCAATGAATTCATAATGCCATCAGATATCCAGGCACCCATAAAAGCTAAAAAGATGCCGATTGCAATTACCAATGCACTATTTTTAAACAAAATAAATAATAATAAGCCTAATGCGACTACAAACAATATATAGATAAAAGCGCCACAAGCATTGATCAGCAATACATTCAACAAACGCCGATGATGGTAGATGGTCGTCCACACATTATACTGATTTCTGAAAAGAAGCACCTTAACCAACAATGTTTCAAAGAACCCAAGAATAATCAGCAAGGCACTATATAGAACTAAAATGGTTACTTTGGCCAGATATACGTCTGCTCGTTTAGAACATCGGTATATGGTAGGAATGATCGTATGATATCGATATTCAAATGCCAGACTCTCAGCACTGGAACCAATCATAATTATGACTATCCATTGAAAAACGCCAAAACCATTGGCAATCGTACTTAATGTTACAAAATCCGTTGGCAGGGCACCATAAATCGTAAGCAGCAAGATTGCCCAAAACGAGTACTTAGGAAGGCGAAGATGGTTAAACTTATAGAACTCTCTTTTTAGTTCAATGATCATTTTATTTCAGCTCGTTTCTTTTTTAGAATATTTACAACGATATTCTCAAAGCTTACGCCATCCGGAATCAGAGCAGTCAGCCAAATATTCTGCTTCATCAATACTTTTTGTACTTTTTCAACATCTTCACGCGCTACCAGGCAGTAATTATCCTGTGGCTGAACTTTAATATCATTTTCCCGCAGCAACTGTATGGTTTTGTTCAAACAACTAGTCTGTACTCGATATCGTTTTGGCTGTTGCATAATCTGATCAATTGAAGCATTCAAAACAATGCAACCTTTATTTAAAATAATCACTTTAGTCATGATCTTTTGTAATTCACTAAGTACGTGACTAGAAATCAAGAAGGCCGTACCATGTTTTGCATATTCACTAATAATTTGACGAATCAAGATCGTGGCTTCGATATCCAGACCATTCATCGGCTCATCCAAAATGACAAATTCTGGATCATCAAGCAATGCCAAAGCAATTCCTAGTTTTTGCCGCATCCCAACTGAATATCCCTTTGCTTTACGGTTAATATAAGAAGTCATCTGCAGACGTTCAACCAACTCGTCCATTTTCTTAATATCTCGTGCATATAAGGCTAAGTTTTCACGACCAGTCAAGAAAGGATAGACGGCAGGATACTCGATCAAGGCGCCTACTCTTTGCAGCTCACGATGATGTCTTAGCGTAATCGGCTGTTGGTTCAACAGAATCTGGCCATCTGACTTTGCAATTCCCAACAGCGCTTTCATAATCGTCGTTTTTCCAGATCCATTAGGGCCAACCAAACCAACGATCTCTCCAGGAGAAATGGAAAACGAAACATCTTTAACTGCTTTTTTTCGTCCGTAATAAACATTGACATTTTCCAAAGTTAATAAATTATTACTACCAATCATAATACGCTTCCAATCCAAAATGCCATTAACCAAAAATATAAAAACATATTTCATGACATTAAATGTGTATATATGTTTTTTTACATAAAGTATACCCCCCTTAAATATTTTCAATAAGAAACCTACTTTATTAAGCAACTAGAGCAATCTCATGGTTTCTAAAAATCATTTAGCTATCCTAGCTGCGGCTAATCAATCCATCTATGACTGGATGTCATTGCCTTGATTTTTAGCAACTATACAAGTTATATCAGTAATTTCAGTCCATTGCGGCGCATTGACTGCATTCGCGCCTAAAAAAATTCCCCACTTCATTTTTGAAGCAGGGAATTGATCTTCACCAATACGATTTGACAAAGACCCATTGATCTTCACCAATCCAATTTGATAAAAAAAGAGCAAGCAGAAATCTGCTTGCTCTTTTATTAATTGCACTAATTTGAAATTAGTCCAGGATGTCAGAAACGACACCGGCACCAACAGTGTGGCCACCTTCACGAATCGTGAACTTCAGACCCTTTTCAATGGCAACTGGCTTTTGCAGGGAAACAGTGAACGTAACGTTGTCCCCAGGCATAACCATTTCTACACCATCTGGCAGTTCGATCGTACCCGTAACGTCAGTAGTGTGGAAGTAGAATTGTGGACGGTAGTTGGAGAAGAATGGCGTGTGACGGCCCCCTTCTTCCTTCGTCATAACGTAAACTTCACCCTTGAAGTTCTTGTGCGTTTGGATGGAGCCTGGTTGTGCCAGAACTTGACCACGTTCTACTTGGTCGTGGCCGATACCACGCAGCAGAACACCAACGTTGTCCCCGGCTTCACCAAGGTCCAGCGTCTTGTGGAACATTTCAACACCCGTAACAGTAGACTTCAGGATTTCGTCCTTCAGACCAACGATTTCAACTTCGTCGCCGACCTTAACGGTACCACGGTCGATACGACCGGAAACAACAGTACCACGACCAGTGATAGTGAAGACGTCTTCGATTGGCAGCATGAATGGCTTGTCAGTAGGACGCTTTGGAGTTGGGATGTATTCGTCGATAACATCCATCAGGTGCAGGATAACCTTTTCTTGTTCAGGGTCACCTTCCAGAGCCTTCAAAGCAGAACCACGAACAACTGGAATGTCATCGCCAGGGAAATCGTATTCGCTCAGCAGGTCGCGAACTTCCATTTCAACCAAGTCAACCAGTTCGTCGTCGTCAACCAAGTCAGTCTTGTTCAGGAATACAACGATGTATTGAACACCAACTTGACGAGCCAACAGAATGTGTTCACGAGTTTGTGGCATAGGACCGTCAGTAGCAGCAACAACCAGGATAGCACCATCCATTTGTGCGGCACCAGTGATCATGTTCTTAACGTAGTCGGCGTGACCAGGGGCATCGATGTGTGCGTAGTGACGCGTTTCCGTTTCGTATTCAACGTGGGCCGTGTTGATAGTGATACCACGTTCCTTTTCTTCTGGAGCGTTGTCGATATCAGCGTAGTCTTCAGCCTTTGCCAGACCCTTTTCTGCCAGAACCTTCGTGATAGCAGCAGTCAGAGTAGTCTTACCATGGTCAACGTGGCCAATAGTACCAATGTTTACATGGGGTTTAGTACGTTCATAATGTTCTTTTTCAGCCATTAATGAAATCCTCCTGATAAATTACAAGTATAATGCCAGACAACCAAAACATTGTCTGACACACCCTTAATGAAAATTGTACTACTTCCGGGAGCCAATTAAAAGTTTAAAAACCGGTTTTCCGAAAGAATTCTTAATTATAATATCAGCTCTACCCTGATTTGTAAATGAATTTAACCGAAACTTTTTAATGCATGCCCAGTCGCTGAGCCAGACGTGCAATCTGATTCTGCCACTGCTTAGCCAAAACAACGTCCTGATCTTGATCGGTGCTTTTAGAATACGCCGTCAAAGCCTGATACCAGGCGCCTGCATCAGGAATCGCCAATTCAACCAGGGGATATAAAAAGGCCAGCTGCAGGTGAAACTCTTGGTCAAACATCTGGTATGACAATGGATCCTGCTGGCTGAAATCTCGTTTGATCATTTCTTCAACCTGTGAAACGACCGGTATCGCTTCGACATCCGACAGTTTTGCCAGATCAATCAAATGCTCTCGTTCATCCAGCCAATAGATGGCAATCTTTCCCGTAAGATGCAATCGCTGCAATATTTGCATCAGACTTGATCTGATCAACGGATTGACAAACGGATCGCGTACCAGAAATTTAGCCCCAATCAGATACTGCTTAAGCGGCAGGTGACTGGCGGCTCTAAAACGACGCTGCTGTTCGCTGAAACTGCCATCGCCCAAGTGGTAGAACTGTTTTAGCTGACTGTTCAGCGTCGTCTGATAGCAAGCGGCAAACTCATTTTCGGCCTGCTTGACCTGACCAATAAACTCATCATGCCATTTTGGCAGAGCATTCAGCTGCACGCGCACGTCAATAAACGCCTGAGCATGCAGCTCAGCGTTGATCAACAGCTGCATCAGCTCTTTAGAAGTCACATAGTCATTGAGATGCTCAACTGCATAAAAAGCGGCCTCAGCATACTGCTGATCTTCATATAATGCTCTTACCAGCTGACGATTAACCACAAACTCGTCAACCTCTTCATACAAAGCAGCAAACCGTTGGGCGGCCTCATGATAGTGCTGCTGGTCAAGCAACTGATCTGCTTGATGAAACTGCTCTTGTTGTAAAGGCGTCATAGTCTTAAAATTCCTTTCTAAAAGTCAAACAGCGCGAGCACTTGCTGATGCTCACGCTGCTGATTATTTGCCTGCCTTGGCTTCGGTCTTACGCTGACGCTTAGCTCCGCGTCCCCGACCACGATGCTTGACGGCAGTCTTTTTGGCTGTTGATTCCTCATTAGCCTTGTCATTGTTCTTTTTAGAGTGGTTCTTGCGCTTTGGATGCTGGTTGATTTCCATGATCACCGGCAAAATTACCGGATGACGCTTAGTTTGATTGAAAAGGAAACGATTCAGCTTTTCGCGCACGTCAGATTTAAGATGCGTCCAGTCAAACTCTTTTTGATCAAGATTTTCCTGCACGACTTTTTCAACCAGATCGGCACTTTGCTTCATCAGCTGCCGGTTGGTCTTAACGAAAACAAAACCGCGCGAGGTAATCTGCGGCCGCGCCACAATCTTCTTCTTTTTACGGTCAATCGTTGCCACGACTACAAAGATGCCATCCTCGGACAATACGCGACGATCACGCAGCACGATATTGCCGATATCACCAACCCCGGTACCATCAATCATGGTATTGCCAACCTCAACGTGGGCCCCTAAATGGAATGCCCCGTCTTCATAGGTCAAAACATCGCCTTTATTAGTCAAAAAGATGTGGTCAGCCGGAATGCCAACTTCTTCAGCTAAAATGGCATGCTGATCAAGCAGGCGATATTCCCCTTGAATCGGCATAAACCATTGTGGCCGCATAAAGTTAAGCATCAGCTGCTCATCATTTTGGTTGGCATGACCGGATGGATTCAGATCAGCCGCAATAAACTTGACGCTGGCACCGGTCCGGTAAAGCATGTCCTCAGTCTTTTGCACCGTTGTTTCCATCGCATATGATGGCGTTGTCGTAACAAAAACCAGATCGTTCTCATTTAGCGTGATGTTTTTATTGTCGCCATTGGCAATCTGCTGCAGTGCTTTGATTGGCTCACCCATCTTGCCCGTTTCTAAGACAACCAGTTCCTCTGGCGGCAGCTTCTTGGCTTCCTCCAGCGTAATCAGCAGGTCGTCTTCTGGCATCTTCAGCTTATTAAGGGACATAGCCGTGTCAATGATCTGTTCCAGGTCATGGCCGGAAAGAATCACCTTGCGTCCCGTTGCCGCTGCGGCGTTTAAAATCTGCTGAACACGCATAATATTTGAGGCTACGCTAGCAACCACCACGCGTCCTGGAGCAGCTTCAAAAGTATCTTGAATGTAGGCTGCAATGTCTTTTTCCTTGGTGTTCATGCCGGTAATCCCAGAACCGGCCGAATCAGACAGCAAAAGCAAGACTCCCTGCTGGCCAATCTGAGCGAGCCGAGCCAAGTCAGTCCGATAACCTTCCGCAGCCGTCTGATCAAACTTAAAGTCACCGGTATAGACAATGTTGCCTTCTGGCGTCTGCAAAACAATCCCCATGGTATCAGGAATCGAGTGCGTAGTCCTAAAGAATGAAACCGTAACGTCGTTGAAGTCGATTTCAGTAGCAGCATCAACAACATGGAAGTCATTGAATTTTTTGACTTTCTTGTCGGCACTGTCTTTAACGGCCAGCTTAGCCAAGGCAATCGTCAATTCGCTCCCAAATACCGGTACGTTAAAATCAGCCAGGAAATACGGAAGACCACCAATTGCATCGGCATGTCCCTGGGTTAAAAAGACCCCGACGATTCGATCGGCACTTTCCTTTAAAAATGACCAGTCCGGTACGACCACGTCAATTCCCATCAGTTCGTTTTCCGGATACTTTAAACCGCAGTCCAAAATAAAAATCTGTTCGTCAACCTCAACGGCATACATGTTCTTGCCGTTCTCGTGCACGCCCCCAAAAGGCGTAATTTTAATCTTGCTCATGTTTGCTCCTTTATGATTGTATTTAAACGCGCCACGGTCCTGGACGGCTCATGGCAATTTATTCGTTCATAATTGCTGTTATTCATCTTACCACAGAATCAACACAGATTGATAATTAACCATTTCTATCCATGAAAAATTTTAAAAAGAGCAACAAAAAAAGCCCCGACATTTGTCGAGACTTAAGATCTGAGCAGACGTTAGGATTAACGACGCAGGCCCAGACGCTTGATCAGTTCACGGTAAGCTTGCAGGTCAGTACGACGCAGGTAAGCCAGCAGGTTACGACGGTGACCGATCTTCTTCATCAGACCACGTTGTGAATGGTAGTCATGCTTGTGCGTACGCAGGTGGTTGTTCAGTTCGTTGATGTCAGCAGTCAATACGGCAACTTGAACTTGAGTTGAACCCGTGTCGCCTTCGTGCGTAGCGTATTCCTTGATGATTTCGTTTTTGCGTTCTTTAGAGATAGCCATGTTGCTATTCCCACCTTTCAAATTTTAATGCGCCGAGTTCTAGGTAGAGCGTCGGTGAGGATCGCTGAACCGAGAAGAGGCATGGACCGTTTTTAGCAGCCTTTGATAATATAACGGATTCTGAGTAAAATTGCAACCAACAAAGCCTTTTTTCAAACGATAGGACTAAGACTATTGCAATCGACAACTGACTTTTGTATAATGACAAATGTTGAAAAATTCTGGTCAACTAATTAAACCGGGTTAACGGAGGTGAAATTCATGCCAATCATCAAATCAGCAATCGAACGTGTACGGACCAGCGAAAAGGCCCAAGCACGCAACGCTTCCCAAATGAGCGAAATGCGCACGGCTGTTAAGAAGTTCGACAAGGCTAAGGTAGCCGGCGCCGAAAACCTTGACGACCTGTACAAGGCAGCTATTTCCGCTATTGACCGTGCCCACTCCAAGGGCCTGATCAAGGCAAACAAGGCTGCTCGTGACAAGTCCCGTCTGACGGCTCGTTACAACAAGTAGTGCTTAAATAAAACAAAAAACCGATGTCTCAGCGACATCGGTTTTTTTGTTTTACCCAGCTTTTTTAGCAAACTGCAGCATAAACAGCTGAAACAGCAGTTCTGGCTCGCGCGAAGTCGTTTTTAAGGCTTTTTCACAGCGAATAAGGCCTAAATACGCTCTTACCAAATCATTCATTTGAAAACGACGCGCTGTCTGCATACCAAGCTTAACCCGATATGGATGTACTTTAAGCCGACTGGCCAGCGTTCCCTGGCTCAATCCCCGCTTGCTTAACACCTTAATCTGAATCAGCAGTCGAAACTGACTGACCAACAGCGCATTCAGCTGCAGCGGCTCGTGATTGGTTTCCAAAAGCTGCTGGTAGATATCCAACGCCTTGGCCTGGTCTCTTTTTAAGACTGCCGTAATCAGATCAAAGACGTTCTCATCCAATGACTGTGGCACCAACCCCATCACGTCATCACGTTTGATGCGTTTGCTTTGGTATGCCAAAAGCTCTAGTTTCTCAACGTTCCCCATCATCAAGCCATAATCGGCATTGGTACGTCTGACCAGTTCATCCATCGCACCATTTTCCAAGCGGTAACCGTCACCTAAGAGCTTTTGTTCAACCTGATGGCGGGCATCCTGTTCGCTTAAAGGCGCCGCACTGACTTCAACTGCGACTTTTTTCAGTTCTTTAACCAGTCCCTTGCGATTGTCAAATTTTTCATAAGGTGCCATTAATACCAGTACCGTTGACGGCTCAGGATGCTCCAGATAGTTTTTAAATGCGTCTAAGTCGTGATTGACCTTGACCTTGGCAGGATTACCCGTTAAAAAATATGGCTTGTTGATCAAAACCAAGCGCCGTTCGCCAAAAAAAGGTGCCGACATTGCATCATCAAGCGCAACCGAAAGCGGCGTCGTCTCCATATCGTAGCTGCCAACGTTCATCACCCGCTCTGCTTCAGGAATCAGATTCATAAAAGCATCACGCGCCTGCTGCTGCAAAATTCCTTGTGTTCCCAATATCACATAGATCATTGCCGGCGTCTGGCTGCTCAGCTGTTGGCGTAAGGTGGCAACATCCATTTTAATTCATCCCCTTTTAGTCTGGTTTTCCAGTATCCATGATTTTGATAGTAACAATAGCTGATCATCCCATACTGCTGAGTTGAAACCGGCGTAATCCCTAGGCGCCGCAAATTTTTTATCGTCACGGAATTAGGATGACCATAGCGATTAAAGCGACCGGCTGAGATGATACCGTAACGCGGCTGCAGACGGCTTAAAAATTTAGGATCGCTGCCAGTCCGGCTGCCATGGTGGCTTAATTTCAGCACGTCGGCTCTCAGCTGTGAATAGCGATCAATAACGGCCCGTTCTCCTTTGCGATCCAGATCACCGGTAAAAACAAAGTCAAGTGATCCAAAGCGTCCTGCCAGCACCATTGAGTCTTCATTTTTACCCGTCCCAGATTTAAAGGGATGCAACACCTTTAAGGGCAGATCATTGGGCTGGTGATCGGCTCGCACCGGTATGACTCTAAGCGGCTGGCTGACCAGGCGCTCAAATTTTTGATTACGCTCCATTCCACTAGGGACCAGCACCTCTTTTACGTGCATTGATTTGAGTACGGTTGGCAGATAGCCGATATGATCAGCATCGCTGTGGCTTAGACAAACAGCATCAAGTCGCGTAATTCCACGACTCTTTAAATAGCTGATCGAAGTTCTGGCTGCCATATCGCTGGTCGTCTGACTTTTGGCCCATCGCGGCAGACGATACTGCAGTCGACCACCCGTATCAATCATCACTACTTGGCGGTTAAACGGCGTCCGAACAATCGCACAGTCGCCCTGACCAATATCTACAAACGTCACCTCACCAGCTGGCGCTAGATGAATCGACAGAAAAGCCACACAATAAGCAGCAGCCAAAATGTACCAGCTGCTTTTTTTAGCCGGCTCTGCCAACAGCCACAAAGTCAAAAGCAGAATTATAATAGCCCCAGGTGAAGACAGTTGACCAAACACCAGCATGCCTGGCCCAGCAGCCAATTGATCCAAAATCCGATGCAGCAGCTTCAGCATTTGATTAAAGCTGTATGCCAAAAGCGGCAGCCAGTTGGCAGTCAAAGCCGCCAGCAGCGTAAGCGGAAAAAGCACCGTGCCGAATAATGGTATCAGAAGCCAGCTGACCAGCGTGCTTAATAAATGTACCTCATAAATATAATGAAACAGGCTGGGCAGACTGACCAGATTCAGCCAAAATGCTCTTTTTAGATCCGAGACGTTTCTTAGCGACAACGGCATCAGTAAAGACATCAAATAGCTCAACTGGCCGCCAAGCGTCAACAAAACGTATGGATCAATCAGAATGCCGATCACTAGGCTGATCGACCAGGCATCAACTCTTGAAAAACGCAGCCGGTGACTCAAAAGGCGCACTTCAGCCATAATCGATGCTCGAATCAGACTGGCCGCACCACCGCCAATAATCAGATAAAACGGCAACAGAGCGATTAAAAGCCAGTCGATCGTTTCAATATTAAACCGCAACCGGATCAAAAGTCCTCTTAAAATTGCAATCAATAAAACCACGTGCATGCCTGAGATGCAAAATAGATGAATCACACCCAGTTTTTTGACTGAACTCAGCAGCTGTGTGGTCTTAAAGGTATTAAGGCCAATGATCAGACTATCGCAATACTCGCTCAATGGCGAGGGCAGCGTCTGAAAATACTGATGCAGACCAATTCTTAGACAATGACAGCGTTCAATCAGCGTATGCGGTTTTTGCGGCTGCCAATGCCATTTTTGTACCCGAATCTCATTATAGATATGATGTCGCCATTGGTACTTTTGGTAGTCAAACTGGCCAAAATTGGTAGGACCGATGATTGGCTGCTCTTGACCTTTGATCTGTAAAAACAGCACGGCTTGGTTATGAACCAACGCCGCCTTTTCTTGTGAAGAACGCAGTCTTAGGACCACTGATTGACGCTCGCCTGAATTCAGATTGGTTCCCTGCATCTGGACCAGATTGCCGTTAACTACGATCTGATCAGGCAGTACCTTAAAATTGCATTCAACCGGCTGCGGCGTTGTGAGCGGCTTAGTCCGAGCATTATAAAGCGCATAGCCGCAAACTAGGCTCGCCGTCAAACCAGCTAAAAGCACCAGCCTGATCGTTGCAAAATCATGCAGCGTCCAAACGCGAAACAGCAAATAGAGCAGCAGCAGACTCAGCCACAGCTGACTGCCCAGGATGATTCCAGTAACCAAAGCAGCGGTTAGGGCAGGAAAAAGCCACCGTGAATCAATCAATCCTTAAATGGCTTTTGCGGATTGATGTACTGATCCAAATGGGCTTCTTCCAAAATATTGGTATCAAGCTTGATCTGGTGTAAAGCGACATGTTTCAAGCGAATCAGCTTCATCGCATAGTCGTCGTTATGATAATTGCGGATATAATTGATCTCTTTGATTCCAGCCTGTAAAAGACTCTTGGTGCACTGCAGGCAAGGAAAATCGGTGACATAAAGGCTGGCGCCATCCGTTGAGGCACCAAACTTGGCACACTGCAGAATTGCATTCATTTCAGCATGAATCGTCCGCACACAATGACCGTCACGCAAATAGCAGCCCGCATCCAGGCAATGGTCATCACCTGAAACCGAGCCATTGTACCCGCCAGCGATAATCCGCTTGTCACGAACCAAGACGGCGCCAACCGACAGTCGCTGACAGGTGCTGCGGGAAGCCAGCAGGGCCGCCTGCATCATAAAATACTGATCCCAATCAATTCTATGTTCCACTTTTATCATCCTCTTTTTTGTTCTGCTAACCAGTATACCAGATTCAATCTCAACACCAACGTCAATTTTAAACCGCGACTTGGTCTTTTAGCTTGGCAACCGTCTTATCGCCAAAGCCATCGACGTTTTTCAGCTCATCAATGCTTTTAAATGGTCCATGCTGCTGCCGATACTGGATGATCATATCAGCTTTTTTATCGCCAATTCCGTTAATCTGACATAGTTCTTCCTTGCTGGCCTGATTAAGATTGATCTTGGGCGCATCCTGTCCTCCCGCCGTAGTACTCGGCCCAGTTTGATCAGCCGCCATCCCTGCCGTCAAACCGCCTGGCAGCTGTTCGCCTTGAGCTGGAACATAGACGACCTGCTGATCCTGCAGCTGCTTGGCCAAGTTGACCTGGCGCATATCTGCATCGGTATGGACGCCTCCCGCTGCTGCAATTGCTTCTTGAACGCGGGCATTTTTTCCCAGCGTGTATACTCCCGGCCGATTGACCGCTCCTTTTACATCAACACAGACCTTGGCAGGCGATGTCTCTGCCTTGCTTTTATCAACGGCTGCCGGCTTGGTGCTGACGGCCGTGGCGAAAGTTGGATTGGCTGGCGCCGGTCTGGAATACAGCCAGCCACCGATCAGCAGTGCCACCCCGCCTAAAACGATCAAAATCGTCTTGCGGTGCAGCTCCCAAAATTCTTGCCACTGCATTTTTTCACCCCCCTCAATATGCTTTATGCCAAAAAGAGTTATTTGCATTAAAAAAAGCCGAAAATTCTTAAAATTTCCGACTTTCATATTATTTCTTTATTGATGAGTTCTCAGATACTCAACAGCGTCATTGAAGCTCTTGACCGGTACGACTTTCATTCCCGGCGCATACTTTTTGGCCGTCTTTTTAGCCAATTGGTAGTTGGTCTGATGGCCTTCTTCATATTTAAGAATTGTTTTGGTTGGCTTGACGTAAGGAGCAAAGAAAATCGTCGCGCCGGCTTTATGAGCGGCAATGACCTTCTTATCGATGCCGCCAATCTCGCCAACCGATCCATCTGGGGCAATCGTTCCCGTCCCAGCGATTTTGCGGCCATGCCGTAGATTCTCGCCAGATACCTGCTGATAGATCTGCAGACTGAACATCAAGCCGCCGGATGGTCCGCCCAATTGTCCTGGATCAACCTTCACGGGAATCTTGGTATGAATCTTGACGTTGTCAGTCAGTAAAATTCCAATGCCGGCACGATCGCCCATTATCTTGATCAGCTTGTGCGTTGTCTGATGCTTTTTGCCGTTGTGCAGGTAGGTGATCGTAAGGTTTTGACCTACTTTCTGCTTGGCAATGTATTTTTGATAACCCTGAGCAGTATCAAAATGCCGGCCGTCAACCTCGGTGATCGTATCGCCAACCTTTAGATCATTTTTGAACTTGGATTGCTTTTCAACCTCAAGAACGTAAATTCCCAGATACTGCTTGGTGTATTCTTGATGAGCAGCCTTGTAGGCAACAGCAATCGCCTCATTGATGGCACTCTTCATATAAAAATTTTGTACTTTGTTGTAAGTGGCACCGCTTTGACCGCCCGTAACGTCGGAAGCCTTCTCAATCGTTGCCTGCGGATCAAAGTGGGCCCAGATATAGGTTGCGGGACGAGCCTGCTGCAAATAGACGGAGGTAATCATATAGCTTCCCTTGCGCTTATCTGGATGTCCCTTAACCGTTACATATGATTTTAGATTATCGGCGGTTCCTGGCGTCTCAATATAATAGTTCAGCGGCCAGAATAAAAACCAGCCAACAAACAAAACCGCGGCCAGAACCCCCGCAATCCGCTTGAGAATCTGCTTATCTTGTCTGCTCATTTTGTTCTTTTACCTGCTCCAGTTTTTGTTCCCGCAGCCGTTTCTCCAAAGCCTTATTGATATTACCTGGCAAATAGGCAGAGATATCGCCACCAGCTGCGGCAGTCTCCTTTAAAAGGCTGCTGGAGAGATGCTGATATTTAGGATCGGCTAAAAAGAAGACCGTTTCTGCCTGATCGTCTAAAAATTGATTCATCGCTGCAATATCGCGTTCGTATTGAAAATCGGTAACGTTGCGCAGTCCACGCATCAAATAGTCGGCACCAATCTTGTTCATCAGATCAACGGTCAAGCCCTCAGCCGTGATTACCGAAACATTGGAAAGTCCAGCTACTGCTTCTTTAACCTGGGCAACGCGCTCCTCAACCGTAAACAGCGGCTTTTTGGAATCATTGCTCATTACTGCAACCGCCAGCTGATCAAACAGCGCGCTGCCGCGACGAATAAGATCTAAGTGGCCCAGAGTCAGTGGATCAAATGACCCGGGAAAAAGTGCAATCTTCATTAGGCTTCATCCTTTCTAAAACGATAAATCGTCAATACCGTAATACCATAAGTCTGTTGTCGCAAAAACTCAAAGCGGCCCCAATTCTCAATCGGCAGCTGAGCTTCTTGATTGGTCTCAGCTACGATTAAGGCTTGATCGTTCAAGAGATTCAAGTCAACCATTTTTTCAAGATCATCAATAATATGCTGCTTGGCATATGGCGGATCCAAAAAGACCAAATCAAAATGCTGTGCTTGCCGACTCAAAAAATGCAGGGCTTTTTCGGCATCCTGTTTATAAACACTGAAACGCTCAGGGTGCTTGGTAACCTCAATATTTTTTTTGATGGTTTTGATGGCTGCATACTGCCGATCAATCAAGGTCGCATGATCGATTCCCCGCGAAACGGCTTCAATACTCAGCCCACCGCTGCCGCCATATAGATCTAGACTGGTCCCGCCTTCAAAATACGGGCCGATAATATTAAACAGCGACTCTTTGACCTTATCAGTCGTTGGCCGCGTTGCCATTCCAGGTACGGCATTCAAGCGCCGTCCACGAAACTCGCCTGAAATAATTCTCATTCTTTTTCATCCTCATCATGTTTTTTGTACAGTCCCGTCACTTCCAGATCGGTCAATTCAGGATCGATTTCCGGCCAGTGTGACTGCATTACTTTTCTGACATTACGCAGCTGCCGCAGTTTTTCAATTGTACTGGCAATATTTTCTTCATCAACGTACAAAACCACGTAATGCATCCGGCGCGATGAATATTGAACATGACCATACCGTCGCAGCGACTTGACCGTCTTCATGCTGTTTAAGTAGACGATCAAGCCGCGCCGGGGACGAATCTTAAAGCTCATTACCCAACCCCCTTTGTCTGATTGCCTGCAGACGCCGCTGATTTTTACGCCGCAGCTTTTGCCGAATGCTGACGTTCATCGCCAAACCAAGCGCAATGCTTAATGCAATCATACTGGATCCCCCATAACTGATAAATGGGAACGTTACCCCCGTAATCGGCAGCAGACCAGTAACCCCACCAACGTTAATTGCAGCTTCAACGGCAATAAAAGTACCGACTCCATAGCAGAGCAGCCCCTCATACATATTGTCAGAGCGAACCCCAACCCGAATAATCTGGCAGATGATGACCGCTAAAAGCGCCAAGATCAAAAATACGCCAATAAAGCCAAGCTCCTCGCTGACGACTGATAAGATAAAATCGGTATTTGGCTCTGGCAGATAGCCCATTTTTTGAATACCATTGCCCAGACCAACGCCTTTTAGCCCACCATTGCTGATTGCATAGTATGAATTGACCAGCTGACTACCGGCACCGCTCTGTGTCCCAAACGGATTGACAAATGCCACGAAGCGCGCGACCTGATAGTTTTTGATATGACCAGTTGCCACAACCTTAGCCAAGCTGGGCAAGGCAATCATTCCAACAAAAAGCAGGCCGTCAAAAATCAGAATCGTCCAGCGTGAATTATAGCCCGATGCCATGATCATCAAGGCAGCAATGGCAAAGTTGATCGAAAAACCGCCGACGTCAGGCTGAATAATGATTAAAATCAGCAAAATTGCAGTCAAAATCAATCCTGAAACATAATCCTGCATACTGGGACGATGCAGCTCGTCATTGACTTTGGTACAGCGATCGGCCCAATAGACAATCATAAAGAGCTTGGTGAACTCGGCCGGCTGAATGCTGATCGGCCCCAGATTAATCCAGCCATTGGCACCATTAACGGCACGACCGGCAACCTTAACAAAAAGCAGCGCCACAAGCAAAACCCCAAAAGACAATCCTAAAACGCCTTTAGTTCTTAACTTTTCTAGATTAAGCGAAGCAAAAAATCCAAATACTCCCCAGCCCATCAAGACAAATACGATCTGCTTGATCAGATAGTTGACTGGTGAGCCGCCCGTCTGCATTCTGATTGCGGCACTGGCCGAATAAACCATGACTACGCCGATTAGACACAGCACCAAATACGGAATCAAAATCCAATAGTCGATGTTGCGCATTTTTCGATAGATTTTTTTAAACGTCGTCTTCAACTAGCCATTCCTCGCTTTTTGATAAAATCAAGTAACATTATACACCACTATCCATGCAAACATGCGGCAAATCACAAGCCGTCTGAAAACTGGACGACATTTAAAAAGACTCATCATCCGGTCACTAGGCCGAATGATGAGTCTTTATCAAATCTTAATACATGCATCAAGCACTGACTACTTGCGTGAAGCTGCCCGACGACGCTTGGCTTCCTTTTCACGAGCATTCGTGTTCAGAATCTGCTTACGCAGGCGCACGTTTTCAGGAGTGATTTCACAGTATTCATCATCGTTCAAGAATTCCAGTGATTCTTCCAGTGAAAGATGCGTTGGCGTCTTGATCCGCGCCATTTCATCAGAACCAGCAGCCCGCACGTTGGTCAGGTTCTTACCCTTGGTGATGTTAACGGTAATGTCGTTTTCACGGTTGTTTTCACCAACGATCATACCTTCGTAGACTTCCGTACCTGGGTCGATCAAAAGCGTACCACGCGATTCGATCCCCATCATTGCGTAAGTCGTAGCCTTGCCAGCATTCATTGATACCAGCGTCCCCTTCGTCCGGCCTGGGTTCCAGTTCTTGATAACTGGACGGTATTCCTTGAAGGAGTGGCTCATGATCCCATAACCACGAGTCTGTGACATGAATTCAGTCGAGTAGCCAATCAGACCACGGGAAGGAACTTCAAAGATCATCCGCGTTTGACCGTTCTTGGAAGGCTCCATGTTCTTCATTTCACCCTTACGCTTTGCGAGTGAGTCAATGATGCCACCAGTGTATTCATCAGGAACGTCTACTTGGACTTCTTCAAATGGCTCGCAGGTCGTACCATCGATTTCACGGTAGATAACCTGTGGACGAGAAACCTGCAGCTCGTAGCCTTCCCGACGCATCGTTTCAATCAGGATTGACAGGTGCAGCTCACCACGGCCAGAAACCGTCCAGGCACCTGGTTCGTCAGTTGGATCAACCCGCAGTGAAACATCCGTGTGCAGTTCAGCGTTCAGACGGTTTTCCAGCTGACGAGACGTAACGAACTTACCTTCCCGACCAGCAAATGGTGAGTCATTGGTCCGGAAAGTCATTTGCAGCGTAGGCGGATCGATCCGCAATGGCTTCAAGGCTTCAGGATGTTCGGAATCCGTAATCGTTTCACCAACGTTGATGTCTTCCATCCCAGAAATGGCAATCAAGTCACCCGCCTTGGCTTCTTGAATTTCTTCACGCTTCAGACCAAAGAAACCAAACAGCTTGGTAACCCGGAAGTTCTTCTTGGAGCCATCCAGCTTCATAACAGAAACATTGTCGCCAACCTTGATCTTGCCACGGAAAATCCGACCAATTCCAATTCGGCCAACAAAGTCGTTGTAGTCCAAAATGGCAACTTGGAACTGCAGTGGTTCATCGGAGTTGTCGATTGGTGCTGGAATCGTCTTGACGATCGTGTCAAACAATGGCTTCATCGTGTGTTCCTGCGTTGAGACATCAGAGTCGTAGCTGGAAGTACCGTTCATTGCTGAAGTGTAGATAACTGGGAAGTCCAGCTGATCTTCATCGGCACCCAATTCAATGAACAGATCCAATACTTCATCAACGACTTCTTCTGGACGCGCGCCTTTACGGTCAACCTTGTTGATAACCACGATTGGCGTCAGGTGTTGTTCCAGAGCTTTTTGCAGCACGAACCGCGTCTGTGGCATCGTACCTTCAAAGGCGTCGACAACCAGCAGCACACCATCAACCATTTTCATAACCCGTTCAACTTCACCACCGAAATCGGCGTGGCCTGGGGTATCCAAAATGTTGATCTGGTACTTACCGTACTTAACGGCCGTGTTCTTGGAGAGGATGGTGATACCACGTTCACGTTCGATGGCGTTGGTATCCATGGCCCGATCCTGAATTTCGAAGTGTTCTGGCAAAGTGTCAGACTGCTTCAACATTTCATTGACCAGAGTAGTCTTACCATGGTCGACGTGGGCAATGATCGCAATGTTGCGAATATCATCACGTGTTTTCAAAAGTTATCTTCCTTTCGTCTAATCAATACTCTAAATTTTGTGGGGCAGCGGCCTTGTCATAAAAAAACTGTGACCGCTGTCACAGTCTTGGGCTATTCAGCGATGGTCAAAAGATCTTGACCAGCTTGCTTTGTCGCTACTAATACAAGGTTAGATGATAACACATTGAGATGATCATCGTCAATTGGTTTCACAACTAATCCCAGTTCTTCGGCTAAGACGCGGCCAGCTGCCAAATCCCATGGATGCAGGTGTGAAACGTATGCACCTAAGCATCCGGTCAGCACATAGATCATTTCAATGCCGGCACTGCCATACATTCTCAGACCACGTGCTTTGCGAGCGGCTTTTTGCAGACCATGAACGTTATTCATGGTCAAATACCCATTCATTACCATCAGACTATCGGCCAGTGATTTGTTTTCGGGTGTATGCAGCCGCTGCTGGTTGGCAAATACTCCCATGCCTTTACCGCCATGATAGAGCGTTCCCTCGACAACATCCATGATATAGCCCAGGGTTGGCTGACCATCAACATATAGTCCCATCATAATCGCAAAATTACGTTTTTGCATGACAAAATTCATCGTGCCATCAATCGGATCGACAATCCAAACATGCCCCTTTAAATCATCAACCTGATCGCCAAAGCCTTCCTCACTGACGATTCGACAGGCAGGATCAATTGCTTTGAGCCGTTCATCAATCATTTTTTCATTCTGCTTATCGACAGTCGTCACCAGATCCCTGGCACTGGTTTTTTCAGCAACGTTAAATTTTTTGGTCATCAGCTGCAGCGTTTGCTGACGGACTTCCCACATCAGCCGCTGCGCCTGCTGATCAATTTGTTCGAGCATTCCTACACCTCTAATGTTATTTTACACTTAGCTTGATCTGTCCTGCTTTTTGCTCACGGGCAGCTTTGACGACATCATAGAGCTGATAGCCACCCGTCACCTTGGCAAATTCTTTACCCAGCCTTTTTTCTTCGCTTTTAGCTGGTACCACGTTCTTAAAATCTCGATAACAGTCCATGATCTGCTGACGATTGATGCCTGTTTCGTAAGCATCTTCCACAACTCGAAACATTGCAATCACGGTTTCAATCTCAGCTGTACTCCAACTAGGATCCAGTGGATAGGAATAATTTTTATCGTGCACTGTCTTCACTTCCTTTTTACGGTATTCTGCTTATCTCATCTAGTATATGCCTTCATTATCAAATTGACAGGCTTCTGACCGCTTTTTTTCGAGTTTTTATGATAGACTATTCTTTGAACGTTTAATATGGAGGCGAAACCAAGTATGTTTCTAATGAAAGACATTGTTCGTGATCCCGACCCCGTTCTGCGCAAGCGGGCAGCCAAAGTCGAGTTCCCTCTTTCTGAAGATGACCAAAAATTGGCCAAGGACTTGATGGAATACCTGGTGGTCAGTCAAGATCCTGAACTGTGTGAAAAATATAAGCTGCGAGCCGGCGTCGGGCTGGCGGCTCCGCAAGTCGGCGAATCCAAACAGATGGCCGCTGTCCTGGTTCCTGGTGAAGAGGCAGATGACAAGCCAGTCTTTAAAGACGTTATTATCAATCCAGTAATCGTCAGCGAATCGGTTCAATATGGCGCTTTAACTGAAGGCGAAGGCTGTCTGTCAGTTGATCGTGACGTTCCTGGCTATGTACCGCGTCATGATCGGATTACCTTGAAATACCAAGACACGACTGGTGAAACGCACAAGATCCGGCTCAAGCATTATCCAGCCATCGTCTGCCAACATGAAATCGATCACCTGCATGGGGTCTTGTTCTATGATCACATCAATAAGGAACATCCTTTTGAGGCACCTAAGGATACGATTCTATTCGACTAGGCTTAGCTGATTCAAGAAGTCTGAGCACACCGCTTTTCGTGCGCTTGGGCTTTTTATATTGCCTCAGTGACGTCTGACAAGCGATATCAATTGTTCTGATTCAATTTGTGCAGATCCATTACGTATTCGCGCGTGGCTTCATTATAGATATAGGCTACGTCAATATGCAGCATTTGTTCGTAGGTCCACCAATCAGTCACGACAAATGTTTTGGCTGCTGCTGGCAGATGATCCAGATGCTTTTCTTTAGCATAGGCATTCAGCGCCATTTCAACGTCTTTTTCTTTTAGTTCCGTTACTTTTTTAGCTTTGAGCGTATATTCAAATGCCAGCACGCCTTTCCCCCAAACATCGGCCACCAGCTGTGATTCCGGCATCGATGGCAGCTGCAGCAGATTTTGTTTTAATGCATAGGCCATTGCCGCATCGGTTGCCGCTTGAGCCTGTCTGCGCAGCATGAGGGTTGCTCGGTTGATCATCGTCCGGTGAATCAGTAGATAGATTGCAATGACAATAATTGCCGAGACTAGAATCATGATAAACAGTCGCATTTTAAATTCCTCCGTTTTATTATTCTTATCTTAAGAATACCACATGGTTCATTAAGAATGGCGACACTGCTCGTTAGTTGTGATAAAATAAATTGGTGATTTATCGAGATCCAATATCTAAGGAGAGAAAAAATGACTTTTAAAGTTTACTATCAACCAGATAAAACCATGACTCCTCGACGTGAAAACACCAAGTCGCTTTACTTGGAAGCCGACTCTGAAGCAGCGGCACGTCAGCTTGTGGAAACTAAGACCGAATATCAAATTGAATTCATTGAACTGCTGGATGAAAAGTCTTTGGCATACGAAAAGCAGAATCCAGACTTCAAGATTACCGAATTTTAGGCTGAATGGTCTTTAATGGCTGGGACGGCAAGTCTGTCTCAGCTTTTTTATTATTTTTAAGGAGCGTTGCATGGAGTATTCAATCATTGTTAATCCATTAGCAGGCAGCGGCCGTGCTAAAAAAATCTGGCAGCAGCTGCAGAACCGTCTAAACGAGCTGAATATCGTGTATCAAGTCGTTGAAACCCGCTATCATGGACATGCCGTTGATTTGGCCGCGCGAATTGCTCATCGTTTTGCTTCTGCTGCGGCTACTCATGTCGTAATGGTAGTTGGCGGCGATGGAACCTTGCACGAAACACTCAATGGGCTGATTAAGGCAAATTCGTCATTACCGCTGGCCTATATTCCGGCCGGCAGCGGCAATGACTTTGCTCGCGGCTATGGTCTATCGCAAGATCCAATGACCGCCTTAACGCAGGTATTGGACGCTCAACACCCGACACCGATCAATGTTGGTCATTATTATGATGCGATCAAGCAGGAAGAAGGCTACTTTTTAAACAACCTCGGAATTGGCTTTGATGCTGCCATTGTCAGTCAAGCCAACGCATCAAGAGCAAAAAAACGGCTGAATCGTTGGCATCTGGGCAACTTGTCGTATATGTCGCAGGCTTTGGGCGTTTTATACAATCAAGAGCCCTTTGAGACGATGGTTCAAGAAAAAAACGGTCACCATCACCTTTTCCCTAAAACCTTTATTCTGATTGCCAGCAACCATCCCTACATCGGTGGCGGTTTTAGGATTGCTCCCGATGAATCCCTACAGTCATCAACTTTAGAGCTTTTAGTAGTTGAAAGACGCAATTGGCTGATTACGTTTTGGTGTCTGCGGCAGTTTGCACGCGGCAAGCTGAATCATTCTCGCTTTGCCAAATGCTTCCGTGCATCCAGACTGCATTACGTTACGACCTCACTAGAATTTGCGCAAACCGATGGCGAGGAAATGGGCAGTCGTTTTATGGATCTGACGCTGGATACCTGTCAATATCCGTTTTGGGGCACTTCGCTAAAAGAAAAAAAGTTTAATTAAAAACGTGCGAACAGCAGGCATTATCGCCGCAGCTCGCACGTTTTTAACATCTTCGCCTCTACAGTTGAAAACGAAAAACGATTACTCAAGCGGACTTGAAATAATCGTTTGTTTTTATATTTATTTTAAACCGACTAATCCTCAGAAGCTTCCATCGCCTCAAGAATAATGCTTAGCTGACTGCATTCCTCACGCAGACGCTGCATTTCATCCCCAAATTGAGGTTCGATCGTTATCGTTTGCGTACCGGATTGAGCGGCATTAGCCTTAGATTCTGCCTGACATAACCGGTTAAGCTTGTTTTGGGCTTCAACTAAATCATGTTGAATTTCAAACTTGTTGCTCACTTTAAACAACCTCCAATAATGAAAATATTTAAAGCTGATCCGGATTGGATAAACATAATTTAACACTCTCTTTAAAAAATGTTAACCTTTTTCGTTTTACAAGTTTGTTACGTTTCAATAAGAAATCTTTTAGTATTTTGTACCTTCAAAACAATTGCTTAATCGACTCAATCAAAAAAGCAGCCCGCAGATCAAGCCGGCTGCTCTTTTATTTTATGGATCAGCGGATTACCGTCCCCGCAAAGCTTGGCATAAAGTAAGGACTGATCGTCTCAATCTCAACGTTTTGCCCAGGCTGTGGTGCAGCTACGTACTGATTGTTGCCGATGTAGATGGCACAATGATAGGTACTCCCATGATTGCCCCAGAATAAGATATCACCTGGCTGAGCTTCAGCAACTGAGTGCTGACTGACACAGCTTTCCAAAGATACCGTATAGTGTGGCAGCGAGATTCCTTCCGCATTTTGGAAAACATAGTCGACCAAACCAGAACAGTCCATTCCGGAAAGCGAAGCCCCGCCCCATACATATGGAATGTTGGCGTTGGCCAGCTTAACCGCCAGACTCACTACTGAGCCAGTCGTCAGATCTGAGCTGCTGTTGGTTGAAGCAGCAGTGTCTGCGGCAACAGCCGTACTATTGGTACTTGCCTGTTCTGACGTACTAGATGAACTAGTTGAAGCAGCCGCAGTGGAATAATCAGTAGTCGCAGTCTGAGTACTTGCTGCTGATGAATCAGCGGCCACTAGACTGGTCGAATCTGCTTGCTGACTGGTAGATTCTGCAACTGATGAAGCTGATGAAGCTGCTGCAGACTGCGTTGGCTGTTCAGCCGATGCGCTTTCGCTGTCTGCATCTGCCGAACTGATTGCTGCCGCGGTCGTTGCCGTGCTGGATGCAGCAGTCTGCTCAACGGGTGCCGTTTCACTAGCTGAGCTTGCAGCCGCTGTTGCAGCGGATTGATCATCAAAACTGGAAACCGGATCTGCCGAAACAGTATCAGCAGCTGCCGATTCTGCAGATACCGTCTCTGATGATTCTGCTGTAGATGACTGTTCAGCGCTGCTGTTCAAATTCTGCGCTGAAGTCACTGCAGGAGCTTGACTTGAGGCAGCTGCCGGTTCATCAGCTTGACTTGTCTGTGATGCCGCATTATTGATTGAAACAGCACTATCTGAGGCGGTTGTTTCAGCTGAGGCAACCGGTGCTGTCTGGACGACCGCTTGACTGACGGAACTGGCATTAGTCGTTGCTGGTACGCTGACAGCAGTATTTGATTTTTCAGCTGCTGAGGTTGAAGCTGGCGTTTGACTGGCAGCTGCCGTTCCTTTGACGATCAGCTGCTGACCAATCACCAGCTGGTCAGGATTGCTCAGATGATTCCAGCTTACCAGGTCGGCAAGCGATACATGCAGCCGTTCACTGATCTGACTCAGCGTGTCGCCGCTTTTGACCGTGTAAGAGTCGCTATCAACAGCTGAAGCTTGACTGACAGTACTGTTTTTTGACAGTTCCAGCTGTTGGCCGGCGTAGATCAGATCAACGCTGCTGCTGATTTTTTTAACATGAGGATTGGCATCTTCAATTGCTTTAACGCTGGTTTGGTATTGATTGGCCAGATCCCAAACAGTATCACCATCTTTAACGGTAACCTGATCAGCTTTGGCATGAGCCGTTGCCAGCAGGCTCAATGCACTGACCGTTCCCAACAGCCATTGCCGGCCATGCCGCTGATGCTGAGCTTTGATCCGTTTAACCATGAATTTAACACCTCTTTGAGCTTTACTCGATTGACGTCAAGACGCCACGGAAAAATTTATACTCTTTTAATTTAACATTTTTTGCCGCATATTTGAAGACGCCACCATGTTCGCTTTATTGGTGATAATCTGTCAATCGCTTGCTAAATGCCGTGTTAAGCCTTTTCAAAAAGATTAAGACTTTCTAAAAAAAGTCATATTTGATAAATTTTATTTAACAATTGGTCAATTAGTCTTTATATTATTGTCAAACTTGCTAAAATGTCTTTTAAAGCACATAAAAGGTGGTTCGTTCAAATGGTTAATCTGTATTTTCATACTAATGATCCTTCCAAGCGCAAAGCCGTTCAATGGTTTGCCAAGCATGATATCGCGTTGACGCAGCGCAACATTGAGAAAGAACCATTGAGCGCAGCCGAAATTCAGCAGCTGCTGACGATTTCTTTAAATGGCACCGATGACTTGGTATCTCAGCGCTCTCGTGAAACCAAGGCCTTAAAGATTGATCCCGATCAAATGACACTCAACGAATTAACCGCGGCCATTCAAAAAAGTCCGCATATCTTAAAAAACCCGATTATTTTTAGTGAGAATAAGCTGATTACGGGCTTCGACAAGGAAAAAATGGGACTCTTTATCTCCAAACAGCAGCGGCGCATCGAGTTAAAACGACTTCTGCAAAGTTTCGCCACGCCAAGTCCGCAGGCTAAACCGGCTTAGGCTGCCCAATACTTAACATAACTAAAAAGGATTCAGCATTAAAGCGCTGAATCCTTTTAGTTTAGTCTTCAACCGGTTTAACTTCCGGCATGTTGTAGAGATAGTGAATCGATTCGTGATTATGAATGCTTGCAACGGCGCCGGCTAATAGATCAGCAATCGACAGCCGCACCAGCTTATCGATCCGTTTTTCTGCCGGCAGATCGATCGTATCGGTAACCACCATATTTTTAACGGCCGAGTTTTGAATCCGTTCAACGGCACCTTTTGATAAGACTGCATGCGTGGCAACGCCATAGACCTCTTTGGCGCCACAGCTCTTGAGCAGTTCTGCTGAGTTGGCAACTCGGACGCCGGTATCAACGATGTCGTCAACTACCAGGGCCGTCTTATTGGCAACGTCCCCAATGATTGAGGTTGGCGTTTCCGTAGTCTTGGCGCCACGCTGCTGTTCAAGATTACGATTATCAATAATGGCAATCGGCGTCCCCAAAAATTCAGCAAAGCGCCGTGCCAACGTAACCCCAGCATGATCCGGCGCTACAATGACCGTATTTTCCAAGTCAAGATCACTTTGCGCAAAGTAGGAAGCCAAAATTGGTGCAGCCTGCAGGTGATCAACCGGAATGTCAAAGAAGCCTTGCAGCTGTGGTGCATGGAAGTCAATCGCAATCAAGCGGTCAATCTGATCCATCTCCAACAAATTGGCAATCAGCTTGGCCGTGATCGGTTCCCGACTGCGGGCTTTTCGATCTTGACGAGCATAGCCATAGTAAGGCATGATCACGTTGATTTTTGCCGCACTGGCCCGCCGCAAGGCATCGACCATGATCAAAAGCTCCATCAGATTGGTGTTGACCGGCTGAGAAACGGATTGCAAAACATATACTTCACGACCACGAACGCTTTCATTGATGGTAATCGAGATTTCACCATCCGCAAAGTGCGTAATCGTAGCATCCGACAGCGGTAATCCCAATTTTTCAGACAATCGCCGTGCCAGTGGCTGATTGGAGTTCAGTGCAAACAGACGAACGTTTTCTGCATTTTCAATCTTGCTCATTTAAATCCTCCACGCAATTATGTTAAACATTAAGAATATTATCGCAACAAATCCCTTGTTGTGCAAGCCGTATCTGATTTAATCATCATTAGGCGTAACGTTTTGCATTCCGATCATCGGGTCAATCGCCTCTTGTTCAATCAGCCGCGCAGTCAAACGATCAGGCAACTGTGCGGCTGACTGCGGCTGGGTCTGAAGATCGCTGTTTTGGTGATGATGCTTTAAAAAATCAATTGCTTCTGCTTTAGGAACGTTGGCAAACAGATTGATTCCCTCATCATCACTGACCGGTTCAGGTGCCCGATAAAAGTCTGGCCGCTGCCAAACCTTGAGCAGGCGGTCAGGCAGCATTGTATGTCGAGCCAAGGGCGGCTGCTGGATGCAGTCCTGAAAAGCTTCTGGCTGGCCAAGCAGCAGTAAAAAGTCAGTCGCCCGTGTGACTCCCGTATACAGCAGATTACGCTGATACATCAAGCGGTAGTTGGCCAGCATCAATAGGATCACCATTTTAAACTGACTCCCCTGTGATTTATGAATCGTTACACAGTACGCCAGCTGTAGATTGGCCAGTTCTTTGCGATTATAGCTAACCTCGTTGTCATTGTTGAAACGGACGGTTACCTTGAGCGGCTTTTTGGCTGCTTTGGTCTGCGGAGCATTGTCGCCTCCTTCAATCGCGGCAATGATTCCCATGTCGCCATTATAGACGTTGTTGCTTGGATCGTTGACGGTTTGAATTACCTTATCGCCTTTACGAAAAACAGTCTCACCAAATTTAACCTCCTGCCGATTTGGACTGGCGGGATTCAAATGATCCTGTAGATTGCGGTTTTGCTGATCAATACCGGCAATTCCCTTATGCATTGGGATCAAGACCTGCACGTTCATTAGATCGCATCCCGGCTGGCTTAGTCCCCAATCCATCAGCTGATTGATAAACCGACCAGCATTTTGAGCATCGGTTGGAATAAACGAACGATCCGGCAAGGCCTGCTTAAACAAATCTGTTGGTACCTGGCCGTCATTGATGCTTTTCGACAGCGGAATGATCGTTGACTTGGCTGACTGACGATGAATCTGCGTCAAGCGAACCTGCGGCAGTTGGTCAAAGCTTAAAAGATCCCGAAAAACCTGCCCGGGTCCAACTGAAGGCAATTGATCCTGATCGCCAACCAAAACCACGTGCATCGTTTGAGGAATTGCGGCAACTAAAGTCTTAAAAAGCAATGTGTCAACCATCGACATCTCGTCAACGATCAGCAGACTGCCTTTCAAGCGACTGGCCGTCATTTTAGATGGCGTTTCTTGACCGGTCAGTCCCAGCAGATGGTGAATGGTGCTGGCTGGCATCTTGGTTGCAGCCGCCATTTGCTGGGCAGCTCGACCGGTTGGCGCCGCTAAAATGATTTCTTCATCATCGACACCATGCAGCTGAGCAAAGCTGTTAACGATTCCCCGAATAATGGTCGTCTTCCCCGTTCCTGGTCCTCCAGTAAGTAAAAGCACCTTGGATTCAAGCGCCATTTTGATCGCTTTTTTCTGCTGCTGGTCATAATCGATCCGGGCTGCTCTTTCTGCAGTCTGGACGGCCTCATCAACCCGTTTTTCATCAACTTTGGCTTCAGTAAATAAAATCCGATGCAGATGCTCAGCAATCAGCCATTCGGAATTATACAAGAAGCGTGGATAGATATGTTCGGCATCCTCAGCCTGCAGTTGATGGGTTTTAATCAGCTCAGCCAGCTCGTTTTCAAACAATACTGGATCGGAAACGTTGCCCAGCTGCCCCATTGCACGCGCGATCAGCGTCTTTTGACTGACATAGGTAGCACCTTGATTCATGGTTTCTTGATTTAAGACTTCCAATAAGGCTGCCGCAATTCGCCGCGGATCATCTGGTGCAACTCCCAAGACCCCTGCAGCAAAGTCCGCTCGACCAAAACCAATGCGATCGATATCCAAAACCAGTTGATAGGGATTCTCCTTGACGATCTTCATCGTATCAGCACCGTACTTATTAATGATCCGCTCACTGAGACGATCCTTAAAGCCGAGTTTGGCCAGCCATTCCACAAGCTCATCATTCATTTGATGCTCATCATGGCGGGCATTAAAATAATCAGCAGCCAGCTTGCGATCAGCCTCGTTAGAAATCTTGATCTTCTCTAGTCGCTTGGGATCATCAACGGTTTTGGCGACCGCTTTTTTGCCAAACTTCTTAAACAGGCGGTGGCTGATCTCGGCTGCATCCGTAACCGCAATCCCAGCCTGATTTAAGGTTCCAGTCAGCTCATCTTCTGACTGTGGTAGGGCAATCTGACATCCCGCAGCTTCGAATTGCCGGCCATAATTGGCATTATCAACCAGCCGACCGGTAAATTCATACATTTGGTGTTTTTTTATGTCTCCCAGTGGTCCCTTGACCGTAATCTCCATTTCTGACCAGGGAAAACTGGCCTCTTCTACATCAACTACGCAGATACGAAAAGCTCTGGGGCCTTCTTCTTTAGCAAACTTGATAAAATTAACCGTCCCCCGCAGACTCTCTTTAGCTGATGCGCTTTTACTCTTGGCCATGCAAATCCTCCCTTACTTCCTGGTAGTCAACGGCACGAAACTGATTGCCAAAACGGGCGCGCGTCTGCCAGTAGCCGATGAAGCGGTAGGCCTGACCGACTTTTAGCTGACCAAAGCGTCCAACCACGGTAATCTCGGCCTGTTTCTTGACAAACGGCGCTTCTAAAACCTGCACGTATAAGACTTGATAAAAACTGTTCGGCGCAACAAAAGCCGCCCGACGCAGAACGCCGATAAATGACGTTGCTGCCGGACGGCTATTTTTTTGAGCAGCAATCATTTATCTTGACCAGATTGCTTTTGCAAAAAATGCTCAATATCTGAAATACGTTTTTCGCTTTGTGCATAATAGTCTGGATCAAGCTGCTGTGATTGATTCAGGTAATCCTGGTAAGGCTCGCCTAAGACCATTGCCACCAGTCCTCGGTTGAACTGCGTATCTGCACGGCCTGGGTGACGCTTTAAAATCAGGTCATAGTAGTTTTTAGCCTGTTTGAACTCGCCCAGCGCCAATAATGAATCCCCAATTGCCTGGTTGATTTCAGGATCTTGCGGACGCAGATCATGAGCCGTCAAACCATATGCTACCGCCTGCTGGTAGTTTTTCTGCTTCATGTAGCTTTGCGCAAGCATCAAATAAGAATCGGCCTTTAGCTTGGCATCATCGATTTTATTGTACTGCTTGATAGCCTCATTGATCTTGCCGACTGAGTAATAGACGTTACCCAAACCATAGTTTAACAGGTTGACGGCTTTGGCATCCTTTTTCTTTTCAAAGATGCCCAAAGCCTTCATAAACAGTTCTTCTGCCTGCTCAAAGTCGTTAAGACGCGTCAAGAGTGCACCCAGGTCATAGTAATTGTTGAATTTGTCTGGTTCTTCATCGATTGCCGTTACCAAGCGGTGAACCAGCTTTTGAGTCTGTTTTTTCTGTTCTTCGCGATTGATTTCTTGGTTGCTCATATTATTCACCCCATTAAATCGTATCAGTCGGATCTAGATGTTCTTTATGCAGATAAGTGGTATCGTTCCATTTTTCCAATTCAAAATGCTCAGCATCATCGGTTCTCAAAATCGTAGTCGACGTATTGCTAAGTCCGCCGCGATCCTTTAGATGGGCCATTGGAACCGCAAGCAGACCATTAATGGCGGCATTTAAAGCGGCCCCATGGGAAACGATCAATAGATTTTGATTGCCTGGATAGCAGCGCGCGTACTCTTTAACGGCCTGACCAACCCGAGCGATTACCTCAGGAAAACTCTCGCTTTGCACGATCGAGGCATCATAACAATCGGGATGATGCCGAAAACTATCCAAAACTGCGGGCCACTTTTCAGCAACGGCGCTGAAATGCATTCCCTCCATCAATCCCAGATCAAATTCACGCAGCCGACTGTCAATCGTAAACGGCACTGCCTGCTCCAGATTGTCAAGCAGCGTCATTGCCGTAACGCGGGCTCGTTTAAGTGGACTGGCATAAGCATGAGCAAAAGCGGTGTTATTTAATGATTTCGCTAACAACTCAATTTCTCGATAACTGCTTTTCAAGAGCGGTGAATCGCCATGGGCACCTTGATAGCGCGATTGGAGGTTCCACTGAGTCTTACCATGTCTGATAAAATAGATCCTTGTCATTTTTTCTCTTCCAAATGTCTGCCTTTTTTTGATGTGTCTGCTTATATGATACCAAAAATAACCGGGAGATAACCAATATTTATCATTATAAATAAATATAATTAAAGCTATCGTCAAAATACTCAATGATAGCAAAAAACCGCTCACAGCTATCTGCAAGCGGCTCTGTCAAAAAGTCTTGATTAAACGTATTGAAGTTGATGATCATGGTTGTAGGCACGATCGATAATTGCACTGCCCAGGCATTCCTGACCGTCATAGAAAACTACGGCCTGGCCTGGCGTAATTGCCCGTGCCGGCTCATCAAACTCGACCGTTACCATCTGATCGTCATCACTGATCGTTACCGTAACGCCCTCATCGATCTGACGATAGCGGAACTTAGCCGTACAGTGGAAATGGCGACCATAGCGACTGACCACGTCATCAACCCAGTGAATGTCGCTGGCTTCCAGATGGGTAGCATACAGATGCTCATTTTCATAGCCTTGACCAACGTAAAGCACGTTTTTGGTAATATCCTTGCCGATTACAAACCAAGGCTCATTGCTTTCCTTGTTGCCGCCAAGGCCCAAACCGCGTCGCTGACCAATCGTGTAGTACATCAAGCCAGCATGCTGACCAACTACCTTGCCATCAACGGTTTCCATGTTGCCGGGCTGTGCTGGCAGATACTGGCTCAAGAATTCACGGAAATGACCATCTTCTCCGATAAAGCAGATTCCTACCGAGTCTTTCTTATCAGCAACCGCCAGTCCTGCTTCCTTGGCAATCTCGCGCACCTGCTTTTTAGTGTAGCCAGCCAGTGGGAACAAAACATGATCCAGCTGAGCATGATCCAGCTGACTCAAGAAATAGGTCTGATCTTTATGCGGATCAGCTGCCCGCATCAAATGCATATTGCCATCAGCATCTGCTTTCAAATCAGCATAGTGACCGGTTGCAACGTACTCGGCACCCAACTGATGAGCATATTCAATAAAAGCCTTGAATTTGATCTCTTTGTTGCAGATGACGTCAGGATTAGGCGTGCGGCCCTTCTTATATTCAGCAATGAAGTACTTAAAGACCCGGTCCCAGTATTCCTTTTCAAAGTTCACTGAATAATATGGAATGCCAATCTGCGTGGCAACCTTGGCGACGTCCTTATAGTCCTCAGTTGCGGTACAGACGCCGTTTTCATCAGTGTCATCCCAATTCTTCATAAAGACGCCCACGACATCATAGCCTTGCCGTTTCAGCAAAAGCGCCGTGACTGAGGAGTCAACGCCGCCACTCATACCAACGACAACGCGAGTCTTAGAGTTGTCTGTCATTTTATCACCATCATTTTCAATAGATTCTGGAACAATCTACGAGTGAAGGTCGCGTGTTCACAGTGCTTTTCATTGTAACAAAGACACGCCCGGTTTGACCAGTAAAAAATATTATTGACGATCAAAGATATGCCGCTCTACCATTTCATTCAAGATGAAGTGATACTGAGTCGTCAATTCATCAGCACGCGGATGCTTAAAAATGTTGACTTCACGAAAGCCATTAGTATTGACGGTTTCCATTTTAAAACCCGTCATTTCAGGATTAATACGAATCTTCAAACGAGCAACCGGTTTGAATGGATTTTGCCGATCCAGGCTGCCTAAGTAGGTATAGACACCCCGCGCCGATTGTTCAAATCCTAGATCAAGCAGCGTGTATTTTTTTATCTCCGGACTGATTGAATATGTGTCAGTATCGCCGGGAAGCTTTAGCTTAGAAACAAATTCAGCCATCTTATCCCTCCTGAGCGTTTAAATCGCTAAACAGCTGTAAAAGCATCTTAGCTGAACGCTTACCGGCTTCGATGATAAACTCATCAAATGAGACACTGGCCTTTTCATCACCAGTATCAGACATTGCCCGCACAACGACGTAAGGAAGCTTGTGATCACAGGCCACCTGTCCCACGGCCGCTCCCTCCATTTCAGCAGACAGAGCATCTGGGAAGTGCTGCTTGATCTTGGCAATCGCAGCCTGACTGGCAACAAATTGATCACCTGAAACGATCAGGCCGCGCTTGACGTTCAAGCCGGTCTTTTCGCCCGCCGCCATCAAAGCACTGCCCCATTGCTGCGAAGCTTTGAAGCGAGGCGCTTTTTGCGGCAGCTGGCCGTATTCATAGCCAAAAGCAGTTGCGTCAACATCATGATAGGCCGTCTCTGAAGAAACTACCACGTCGCCAACGTGCAGGCCTTCGCCAATACCGCCAGCCGAACCAGAGTTGATAATGACGTCAACGGCAAAGTCCACTGCCAAATGCTCGGCAGTAATTGCAGCCTCAACCTTGCCGATTCCAGATTCAACCAGTACGACGTCTTGACCATCAATCTGACCGGTAAAGTACTCTTTATCGCCCAGCGTCTTGGTCTGATTATTTTTTAGAGCTGCTTTTAGTTCCTTGATCTCCTCTTGCATCGCACAAATAATTCCAAACTTCATTAAGATCTTCCCTCCATCAACCTACAAAAAACAAAATTAGATAGACGACGATAATCGCCAGACTAAGCCCTAGAATTGCCCAATTCAGCCGGCGCTTTAAACGAGCAGTCTTTTCTTCAGCCAGCAGCTGTGCCTGAGCCTTTTTTACCGTTTGCCGCGGTTGCAACGGCTCTGGTTCACTGACATCATCAAGCGGTGGTTCAGGATTTTCCTGAATTCGCTGCTGTTGTTTTTGCCATTCACGATACTGCTGGCGCGTCATATTTTCTGGATCAATCTGTTGATTTTTCATTATTTTCCTTTAATTTCTGGGCCAGTGTCTGAGCCTGCCAATAATAAACCGCTACGATCGTCTTGGAGTCTTGAATCTCACCATTGGCAATCATCTGCAAAGCCTCCTCAAGACTGAAGCGGTAGAGCTTGATGTCTTCATCTTGGTCTTGCGGCAGGGCGCGTTCAACCGGTTTGAGACCTTTAGCCAGATAAAGCGTCAAAAATTCATCGCAAAAGCCTACGGAACTGTAAAAAGACGTAATCTTGGTCAATTCGTCAGCTTTAAGGCGCGTTTCCTCGTTCAGCTCACGAACGGCCGCATGTCTTGCATCGCCTTGATCACGCTCATCCAGCTTGCCGGCCGGAATTTCCCAGGTAATATTCTGCACTGGGGATCGCCACTGTTTTTCCAAAATCATCTTTTGATCATCATCAATTACCAACAAAGCAATTGCCGGGGCATGACGAACGATCTCACGCACGGCAGTATTTCCCTGCGGTGTTTTGACGTGCTGAAGCTCAACGTCGACTATATGGCCTTTGAAGACCGTCTGCCGATCAAGCGTTTTTTCTTCTAGATCCATTGTCGTCCCTCATTTCTAAAAATTATCCAATGGTCGAACATGAGCAGCTTGCGGCCCTTTTCTTCCTTGTACGACGACTAAGGAAACCAGCTGTCCGGGCTTTAGCTCACGATGGCCGCTGCCTTCAATGCCATTAAAGTGAACAAAGACGTCTGGTTCGTTTTCAACCTCGATAAAGCCCCAGCCTTTTTGGGCATCAAAATTTTTTACGCGTCCTTTTAGCAATTTTTTCACCTGCCATTTCACTGCAAAATAAAAATGCATCAAACAGTTAAATGCTGCTTGATACATTTTACACCGTTTATTAAACCTTGTCTTTAACCGGTCAATAAAGGTTCGTTTAAGATTACTTTTCTAGGCCAGTAGCAACCGTTTCAGGGAAGTTTTCCCGCACCAGCTTTGCACAGCGCGCACAAAGCATTGGATAAACGGCATCTTCGCCAACGTCTTCTTTAACCATCCGGCAGCGTTGGCAGGTTTCGCCAGCAGCGACGGAAACCTTCACGGCAACATTGTCGTTGAACTTCTCGGCATCAGCTGGTGCTTGGTCAGCATCATGAACGTGCAGTGCTGATACCCCAAAGAGCAGACCGGCATCAGCGTTCATGCTGTCCAAAAGCGTCTTTTGACTGTCGGTTAAGTACAGATCAGCCTGTGCTTCCAGTGACTTACCAATCAGCTTGGCATCACGTGCTTCTTCCAGCGCCTTCAAAACATGAGAGCGAATCTCCATAAAGTCGTCCCACTTGCTCAGCAGTTCTTCTTCATTGGCGTAGGTCCGTGGCTCTGGAATCTCAGTCAGCTGGACGAACTGTTCTGGCTCATCCATGTATTCCCAGACTTCTTCAGTCGTGTGCGGCAGAATTGGCGTCAGCAGCTTAACCAGCGTTACCAAAATGTCGTAAAAGACCGTCTGCATTGAACGACGCGCATGAGAATCCTTGGCTTCGACGTACAAGACATCCTTGGCTACGTTCATGTAGAATGCCGACAGATCATTGTTGACAAAGTTGATCAGCTTCTTGTAGGCCGTCATGAAGTCATATTCATCAAACAGATCGCGCATTTCCTTTAAGAAGCGGTTCAGCTTAACAACCATGTATTGGTCAACGCTTTCCAGCTTTTCATAGGAAACCGTGTCGTCATTGGCATCAAAGTCAGCCGTGTTGGCCAAGAGGAAGCGGAAGGTATTGCGCAGCTTCCGGTAGGCATCCGAGATCTGCTTGAACGTATCCATTGAAACCCGCACATCAGCCGAAGTATCGGCACTCATTACCCAAAGACGGATAATTTCGGCCCCCATCTGCTTAACGACCTTGTTTGGATCAATAACGTTACCGATCGACTTGGACATCTTTTTGCCATCCTTGTCCAGCGTAAAGCCTTGCGAAACGATGGACTTGTATGGAGCATGACCAGAGAGCACGACGCTGCAGATCAGACTGGAGTTGAACCAGCCACGATACTGGTCAGAGCCTTCCAGATACATGTCGCATGGGTAGGTCAGGTAGTCACGCTCAGCCAATACGCCTTGATGACTGGAGCCAGAGTCGAACCAAACGTCCATGATGTCGGTTTCTTTCTTAAACTGACCATGTGGCGAATGTTCACTGGTAAATCCTTCTGGCAGCAGGTCCTTGGCATCGCGTTCAAACCAAACGTTGGAGCCATACTCACGGAACAGGTCGGAAACATGGTTGATCGTTTCTTCAGTCATGATCGGCGTGCCGTCTTCAGCGTAGAAGATTGGCAGTGGCACGCCCCAGACCCGTTGACGCGAGATGACCCAGTCGCCGCGATCCTTGAGCATGTTGTGCAGCCGAACCTTGCCCCAGCTTGGGTAGTACTTAACTTCATCAACGGCATTCAAGATTTCATCACGCATCTTGTCAATTGAGACGAACCATTGATCAGTAGCCCGGAAGACGATTGGCTTTTTGGTCCGCCAGTCAAATGGATAGCTGTGTTCCAGCGGTTCCTGCTTCAAAAGCGCATGATGCTGCTTCAAAAGATCCAACGAAATGTCGTCTGCATCCTGATAGAAGACGCCATCAAACTCAGGACCGTTTTCAGCGGTCAAGACACCCTGATCGTTCATTGGTGCAAAGATTGGCAGGCCATACTTCTTGCCGACTTGGTAGTCATCATCACCATAGCCTGGCGCGGTATGAACCAGCCCCGTCCCTGCTTCAAGCGTAACGTGATCACCATTAACGACCAGCATTTCCTTGTCGTTGTATGGGTGCTTGCTGGTCATGCGATCCATGTCTTGACCAGACAGCCGATCAACGACTTCATATTCATCCCAGCCGAACTTTTCAGCACATTTGGCAACCAGCTCATCGGCAATGACGAACTTGCGATCATCATTAGCCGGCTTAACTACGGCATAGATAATCTTAGGATTTACGGCAACGGCTTCAGAAGCTGGAATCGTCCAAGGAGTAGTCGTCCAGCCAACCAGGTACGTATCATTGTCCAAACGTCCCTTGCCATCAATAACCTGTTCACAGAAGTAAGCCGTCTTGGCTACAACGTCATGATATTCAACTTCGGCTTCTGCCAACGCAGATTCAGATGACCATGACCAGTAGACCGGCTTTTTAGCTTGATATAGCAGACCCTTCTTGGCAAAAGCACCAAAGACTTTGATCTGTTGTGCTTCAAACTCCTTAGCCAGCGTCAGGTATGGATTGTCCCATTCGCCAGAGACACCCAGCCGCTTAAAGTCAGTCCGCTGCTTGTCGACCTGTTCCAAGGCAAACTTACGGCACAGATCCCGAAATTCGGTCGTGCTCATCTTCTTGCGGTCATAGCCCATCTTGGTCAGCTGATGCTCAATCGGCAGACCATGCGTATCCCAGCCTGGTACGTATGGTGCCCGAAAACCAGCCATTGACTTGTAGCGAACGATAAAGTCTTTGGAAATCTTGTTCATGGCATGGCCAATGTGGATGTTCCCATTAGCATATGGAGGGCCATCGTGAAGAATAAAAGTTGGCTTGCCCTGATTCAATTTTTGCCGCTGTTCGTAGACTTTGTTGTCTTCCCACAGCTTTTCGCGTTGTGCTTCGGTTTCCGGCAAGCGTCCACGCATAGGGAACTTAGTCTTGCCGATGTTCAAAGTGTCTTTGACCCGCATCTGCGAATTCCTCCTTGTCAATTCTCTAAACTTAAAAATCGCGTCCAAACGACAAAACGCTCCGTCCGCAATGGGACGAAGCGTTTTCGTGGTACCACCCAAGTTCAAATCAGTTACCTGATTCCTTAAGTCATTTGGTAACGGCAATGAGCCGGCCAATGCTACTAAGTTCGCATTGACGTTCAGAGATGATAGCTGCCCAGGCCTTAATTGCCAACCTCTCACCAATCGTTGGCTCGCTGAAATACGACGCTGGGGGCGCGATTCTCCTCAACAGTTTGTTCGCGATTAATTATCAACTAGTGTGCCGTACTGTCAGGAAAGACAACGACCGTCTCGCCATCATTTTTAGCAGCCGGCTTGGCGGCAGCTTTTTGATCCTGCTTTGGTGCTTGACTTTCCTGTGACTTTTCAGCAGCTGGTTGATCGATTGCTTGTGATTCTACACTGTTTGTCGAATGATTGTCAAGACTGCTTCCCAAAATCTTTTGAATTTCGTCATATTTGCTCAGATCGTCATTAGCCAGCAGCTCATCCCAATCCTTGCTCTTAACGACTTCCAGCTGTGATTCCAGCATTACCTGCAGCCGCTGTCTGAAAATCCGTGTCTGTTTTTTAAGATCATTGGTTTCCGTAGTCAGCTTCCGCGTTTCATCGGCACTGTTTTCAACAACTTGATTTGCCTTGGCATTAGCCTCTGAAACAATATCGGTTGCCTGCTTTTGCGCCTCGCGAATCATGATTTCGGCTTCGCGTTTGGCATTATTCTTAACCTTATCGGCGGCTTCTTGCGCGACCAGAATCGATTTGTTCAAAGAATCCTTCAAGTCCGTGAAGTATTTCAGTTTTTCTTCATTGGCCTTGATGGTTTCCGTTAATTCATGATTCTTAGCCTGCAGTGCCTGAAACTCACTGGCCACTTGACGCAGAAATTCATTGACCTCACTGGGATTATAGCCCCGCATCTTGTTGTCAAACTGCTTTTTGCTGATTTCTTCAACGGTTAACGTCATTTGCTTTTCCTCCAAACTAAGCATGCACCACTGACATGGCGACGCGAATCTTATTTTTTCTTGTAGTTCCTTGGATCTCATCAATCCGAATTCGGCCTGCATGCCGTACTGAAAGCAGGTCATGGGCAACCAGCGGATAATCGGGACGCATCTCAGTCTCCCAGTTTACCCGCGCATCGCCATGTTCAATCAGCTGCTTGGCACGGTTGCGTGAATAGTTAAAGCCGGCTGCAATCACAGCATCCAGGCGCAGCGATGAAACCGTATCAGTCATGGCTTCCCAATCTTCTTGAGGCGTCACGACCATTTCTGGTTCAACCGGCTTCATTTTAACGTGGATCTTGCCAATCTGACCAACCTGCTGCCGCAGATAGTCGGTTAGACTACGACTGACTACCACTTGCCAGCGCATTCCCTCGTTGAGCACGTCACCAAATGATGAACGTGCCAAGCCAGTGCCAATCAGTGTTCCTAAGATCTGCCGATGATGCAGCTCGGTAAATTTGGTTGGGTAGTCGATTTCAATCAGCTGCAGCTCAAAATCAGCCTGCTGCGGCTCATAATAGCTGGGATAAAACAAGACCCGCTGCATCTCAGCATGCTCCCAACCGCCATTGGCCCGCATTTTAACATCATCACGTCGATTGGTCAGTGTTTGAGCAATATAGACCTGGCGCGGATTCAAAAAATCAGTCAAAATCGGTCGGTACTGATCAGCAGCCATATTCAGCCAATCCTCAACCTGAGCAATCAAGGGCGCTTCATCAGGACGAAAATGCTGCTTAATGTTTTCTTCATCCGTCATTTTTCTGCTCCTAATAGCCTATCATTCTGGTCAGCATAATAATGCCATACTGCACCAGATAAAGCACGAATACGGCCGCTACCGGCGCAAAACTGATCCCTCCCAGCGGCGGAATGTGTTCGTCAAAAAAACGCAGATACGGCTGAACCAGCTTAGTGATCAATTCACCTAAACGGCTCTGCATTGCACCCGGAAACCAGGTTAAAAGACACCAGACAACAATCAGTAAAATATAAGCATCAATAATTTTATTGATCAGCCATGCAAGATAAGCAACCATATTTCTCCTTAAAGTCGTTCACTGTTATTGGAATTAAGATCACCGGCCAGCTTACCGGCAACATCAACGTCACGTGGCACGCATAGAAAGATCTGCTCGCCAATCCGCTTAATTTCACCATCAATTGCATAGACGGCCCCATTTAGAAAGTCCACGACCTTGTTGGCGGCTTTGTTGTCCATTTGAGTGAAATTAACGATAACGGCATGATGACTCAGCAGCTCATCAACGATTTCCTTGGCCTCGCCATACAACCGTGGCTCAAACAGCATGATCTTGCCATTTTCAACCGGTGCTGGCTTAGCCGCAGCATGCTGTGCTCGATCAATCGGTACCACCTTTTTGCTGACGGCTGGCGTTACGGGAGCTGCCGGTGCAACCGGCTGTGGCTCGTAATCTTCAGTTTCTGATTCAGAGCCGATTCCAAAAAAGTTATTTAAAAAATTAGCCATTTTGCTCCTCCTTTAATTCTGAGCTGAAGATACAGCAAAAGGGAGCGCCTTTATTCAGCTCCCCCAAATCACTAATTAATCATGACGACGGTTCTTGAAGAATGGCGGCATCGTCAGATTATCATCGTCTTGTTCGTCGGATGCGGCTACATCTCCATGAAAGACATTGAATTCTGGCTTTTTAACGTGATTGAACTCATCGTTTTGTTCACGCGTATCGGTTAAATGAGTACCAGCGGTTGGATCATCCCAGCCAGCAAATGGATCTTGAGAAGCTGCTCGTTCACTCCGTTGATTTTCAGCTGGACGTTCTTCGGCAGGCTGTTCAGCAGGCGTGCTTTCAGAAACTGGCTTGGCCTCTGGTTCAACACGAGCAGCGCGCGTTTCGCTGGCAGCTGGCGTGCTTACTGGCCGAGCAGCGGCTGCCTGTTGGCGCTGCTGCTTGGCCTTATCGATGCCAGTAGCGATAACCGTTACGCGAACCTCATCGCCAAGCGTGTCATCCATGGCCATCCCAAAGGCAATGTCAACATTGGTATTAGCGGCCTGACTGATGACGTTGGAAGCTTCTTGAGCCTCAAACATCGACAGATTCTTGCCACCAGTAATGTTCATCAGGACATGTTCGGCCCCGTCAATCGATACTTCAAGCAGTGGTGAGGAAATGGCCTTCTTCGTGGCTTCGGCAGCCCGATTTTCGCCTGTTGAAGAACCAATTCCCATCAAAGCAGAGCCTTGGTTTTCCATCGTATGGCGAATGTCGGCAAAGTCCAGGTTGATGTAGCCAGGATTGGTAATCAGATCGGAAATCCCTTCCACACCTTGACGCAGAACGTTATCTGCCTCTTTAAAGGCTTCCATCATCGGCGTCTTCTTGTCAATCATTTCCAACAGTCGATTATTGGCAACGACGATCAGCGTATCAACGTTTTGCTTTAATTTTTCAAGTCCTTCGCTGGCTAGTTTGGCACGACGCTGACCTTCAAAGGTAAATGGACGCGTAACGACACCAACCGTCAGCGCACCAGAGTCCTTGGCAATCTTAGCCACGACTGGAGCAGCACCAGTCCCGGTACCACCACCCATGCCGGCAGTTACGAATACCATGTCAGCACCTTCAAGAGCCTTTGAAATTTCAGACTCGCTTTCTTGAGCAGCCTTGGAGCCGACTTCCGGATTAGAGCCGGCACCCAGTCCTTTAGTCAGCTTGGGGCCTAATTGAATCTTGGTTTGGGCGTGTGAGGCATCCAGTGCCTGCAGGTCAGTGTTGGCAACGATAAAATCAACGCCGGACACTTTATCATTGATCATTTGATTAACTGCGTTGCCGCCACCGCCGCCGACACCGATAACCTTGATCTTCGCACCCTCTAATTGCATTTGGTCAGTTTCATTAGTTACATTGTCCATTCGTTGGTTCCTCCGTCACTTTAAAAGTTAGTCTAATTAGTCAAAGAAGTTCTCAAAGAAGCGCTTAATGCCACCCTTGCTCTTAGGCTTTTTGACGTGCTTTTCCGGCGTCATTGGCTCTTCTTTTGCTTGCTGAGGTTCTGACGAGGCATCAGGCATTGGTTTTTGATATGACTCTTGATAGTAGCTGCGAGTCGTTTCCAGCTTGCGCGGCTGCTCGGCTTGATGAGGGCTCATAATCAAGGCACCTTGCTGAACGGTTTGCTTCAGCAGACGATCAATATCGTTTAGGTGATCCTCATACATTCCCAAGGCAATTGCCAGCGCAAAGCCAGGATGACGGACTCCCATCTGTTCAGGCACAAAAGTCTTCACATTGGTCGTAAAATATTCCTTGGCCAACTCAACCACACCAGGCAAGGCCGTCACGCCGCCAAGCAAAATGACGCCACCAGGCAGATTAGGCGCATGCACCTCTTTTAAGCGATTGCTGATACGTTGGAAAATCTGCCGAATACGAGCCTCGATGATTTCTGCCAGATACTTTTCAGAATATTCGACCGGCTGATTTTGACCAACGACATCAACTGCCAGCTGCACGTTTTCATCAGCCATGCGACTGTCGGCATAGCCATGATCTCGCTTTAGGCGCTCAGCATTACGCATCGAGGTATTTAACACTGTCGAGATGTCGCGCGTTACTAATTGACCGCCTTCAGGATCAACATAGACAAACTTCAGCTGATGGTCATGAATGATGCTGGCCGTAGTCTGACCGCCACCCATGTCGACAACCAGCGTGCCAAAGTCCTGCTCGCCATCGTTGAGCAGGTTAAAGCCAGTGGCAATCGGTGAGACGACCAGATCTTGAATCTGCAGCCCCGCTTGTTCAACTGCCTTCTTAGTGTTGTGAACGATCGTCTTGGGACCAGTATAAAGAGTAGCTGCCAATTCCAAGCGAACGCCAACCATTCCCCGTGGATCCTTAATTCCCTTAAAACCATCGACCGTGAATTCTTGTGGAACCAGGTCAATGATCTCGCGTTCAGGCGGCAGATTCTGCGTCAGCGTTGACTGAGCAACGTCGATTACGTCTTGATTGACGATCTCACGCGACTGACCTTGACTGGCGATCGTAATCATGCCATGAACGTGACCCATTTGCAGATAGTTGGCTGGCAGAGCAACGACAACTTTTTTGATGTCAATGCCTGACTTGGCCGCGGCCTCAGCAACCGCTCTTGAAATTGCCTGCGCCGTTTTGTCAATATCGACGATCACGCCACGATTCAGCCCAGCAGATGGTTGAACGCCAGTGCCTACGACTTTTAATTGTCCTTTTACGTTTTCGCATACCAATACTTTAATTAAAGTGGTTCCGATATCTAAGCCTACGTAGACTTGTGAATTTTCCATCTGCCTGGAACCCTCCTGTTTTCTAAAATTCAACCCGGATTCAGATTGTAGCCATAAACTGTACTAAATTTTACCACACTTAACACGATACAAAAAAGGTCCAAACCATGTTTATTTGGCGCTTGATCAACGAACCTACTCGTCTTGGGTGCCATATGAGTACGAGAAGGCCCCATATTGCAGATCAACTACGCCGTTTGCCTTCATTTTAGAGGCAATTGAAGGATAATAGCGCATTTTTTGATTCAGATTGTCAGAACGAACCAAAATCTCGTTGCCATCATTCATGTAAATGCGCAGACGCTTAGTATCTGATGTCGTGGGGGCAAAGGTTACTTCTGAGATGCCACCCCGGATTGCGGCGGGAAGCCTGCCAATCTGACGGGCCGTCTGCTGCATGATCTTTTCGTGATGCTCAAAACCGGCATAGCGTACAAAATTAGAGATTGAGCGATTCTTGACTGGAGTCAGCCGACCATTGCCAATCAGCAGCTGATTGACCCCATTATGCTCAATTACGCCAATAATCGGATATTCAGCGACCTTGATTTTGATCGACTGCGGTCCAGTTAGACTGACCTTGAGCGATTTAACCTGCGGATTGGCTTTTTGGGCCGTCTGTTCAAGTTTTTTTTGCTGAATCAAGACTCGCCAGATCAGGGCTCCCTTTTTGATCTGAGCTGCCGATTCAACTTTAGCGGCTGACAGATCTTGATTGCCAGTTACTTGGATGCTTTTGATCTTGCTTAAGGGAGAAACAATATACAGGGCCAGCAGCATAATGATCAAAAAAGGAACCAAGATGCTGAGTACGCGCCGTGAGTTGTCAACGCGCTGTGCACGCTTGATACCCACGACACGACTGCCAATGCCCTGTTTTTGATAGCGACGACGACGATCAAAAGCCGCGGCACTCTGCGCTTCTAATTTGGCCAAACGTCGTGCATATCGCTGATGCTCTTGATTTCGTTCTTCGTCGTCTTTCATGTTTTTCCCCCTTTATTTTTGGTGATCGGCAATCGCCTTATGCAGAATCTTAATCAAGCGATCAGCTGCATCTGGACGGCCCATCTTTTTTGAGGCCTGTGCCATCTGATCACGGGCAGCCTGATCTTCCATCAGACGATCAGCTTGAACCAGCAGTGAGCGGCCATCAAGCTGATCTTCGGTAATCATGGCCGCAGCACCGTTTTTAACCAGCGCCATGGCATTTTTGACTTGATGGTTGGCCGTTACGTAAGGACTTGGAATCAAAATCGTTGGAATGCCCAGTGCCGTAATCTCAGCAATCGTGGTTGCACCGGCTCTTGAGACCAGGCAGGCAACTTTAGGCATTTTAGCCGGCATGTCTTCAATATAAGGAACGATCTTGACGTTTGATCCGACTTTAACGCCTTTAAGTGCCTCTTTAACCTGATCATAGCGCTTCTGCCCCGTGGCAAAAACAACCTGATAATCGCGCTTGCTGAATTCAGGAACGGCCTGAACCACACTGGCATTGATCTTAGGCGCTCCTTGACTGCCCCCAAAGATCATCAGAACCGGCTTGTCATCGCTTAAGCCGTAGCTGGTCCAAGAAAAATCGGAATTTGCATTAGCGGCTGCCTGCTGCGCACGTGGGTTGCCGCACATCGTAACCTTGGCTGCTGGGAACTGATCTCTGGCAGCATCAAAGGCAATGGCAATCTCATCAACGTAACGACTTAAAAATTTATTGGTAATACCGACAACGCTGTTTTGTTCATGGATAACCGTTGGCACGTGCAGTTTGGCTGCCGCATACAAAACGGCGCCACTGACATAGCCGCCCGTTCCTAAAACCACGTCAGGCTTAAATTCCTTAATAATTTTTTTGGCATCATGAACGGCTTTTAAAAACAGATAAGCCGTCTTAAAGTTTTCCAGCGACAATGAACGCTTAAAGCCCTGCGTATGCAAAACCTTTAGTTCAAGTCCTGCTGCTGGAACGATTTTGTTTTCCAGACCGCGATCAGTACCGACATAAAGGACCTGGGTATCTGGCTCCACTTGCTTTAGGCGCTCAATCAACGCCAATGCTGGATAGATATGGCCACCGGTACCGCCACCGGATACGATGATTCTCATTAGTTCTGCTCCTTTTGTCCAGTCAGTTCTTCAACCGCCTTGATGAATTCGTCGCCGCGTACTTCAAAGCTAGGGAACTGATCCCAGCTGGCATTGGCTGGCGAAAGCAGGATGACGTCACCAGGCTCGCTAAGTTTCCAAGCTTCTGGAACCGCCGTAACGGCATTTTCGGTTTCAACGATCTTGGCAATGCCAGCCTGCTCAGCAGCATCCTTCATCTGCTGCTTGCATTCACCAAAGACGATAATTGCCTTAACGTGTTTCTTGAAATATGGTACCAGACGCTCAAACGTATAGCCACGATCCAAGCCACCTGCAAGCAGAATTACCGGCTGCTCAAAGCCCTGCAGTGCAACTTCAGTGGCTTCGATATCGGTCGACTTGGAATCATTGTAGAAACGCCGCCCTTGATAGTCCATTACATACTGCAGGCGGTGACGCACTCCAGAAAAAGTCGTCAACACGGCAACGATATCCTCATTGGAAACACCGCTCAGCTTAGCCGCGGCAATTGCTGCCAGTGCATTTTCAACGTTTTGCGGTCCAATCAGGCGAATATCCTTGGCTGCCATGATTGCTTCATCCCGCCAATAAATCATGCCATCTTGCTCATAGGCTCCCTCATGACTCTTGTTAAGCCGGGAGAACGGAATAATCGTTGCATTGGAGCGCCGCGCGACTGCCTGCCATTCATCGCGATCCCAGTTGATGATCAGGTAGTCATCCTTGGTTTGGTTGCGCGTAATGTTGAGCTTGGCATTGATATAGTTTTCCCGATTTTTGTGATAGTCGAGGTGATTGGCGAAAATATTGGTAATAACGGCAATATGGGGATGAATCGTTGGCGCGCCCATCAGCTGAAAACTGGACAGCTCAGCAACGATCGTATCATCGGCCCCCATCTTTTCAGCGGTCTTGCTGAATGACACGCCAATATTGCCTGCATAAGCGGTCTGGTACGGATTGCTCTTGGCAACCATTTTTTCAATCAAAGTCGTGGTCGTGGTCTTTCCATTGCTGCCCGTAACTGCAATCAGATGCCCCGCAAAAATCTCACTGGCCAGTTCAGCTTCGGTAATGATTGGCGTTTTTTGGGCCATGAATTTTTGAACCAGCGGCACATCATAAGGGATCCCAGGATTTTTGACAACGACATCAAAGTCCTCATCAGCCAGCCATAAAGGATTCTCACCCGTAATCACCTCAATGCCGTCTGCTTTAAGATCAGCTACGACCGCTGGATCCTCAGGCGTTTTTTGATCATTGGCTACCACCTTGGCTCCCAGCTTGACCAGCAGATGTGCAGCGTTAATGCCACTAATGCCAAACCCTAATACTAATGCCTTTTTGCCTTGATACTTCGTTACTTGTCGCACGAAAATTCACCTCGTATTTTCATCAATTATAAAAGCAAAAATTATTTTACCCAGTCTTTAATCACAAAAATAATCATAGACCACTTATGCTGATTTATATTTAAAATTATCGTTAAAAACAAAAACCAGCTGACTATTCAAATAGCATGATCGTACCAATCGTCAGGATCGAGAACAGCAGCGTAACGCTCCAAAAGACGATATCGATCTTCCATTCACTCCAGCCTTTCATTTCAAAACTGTGGTGAATCGGCGTCATCGGAAAGATTCGATGACCGGTTGTCTTAAAGGCTGCTACCTGCAGAATCACGCTCAAGGTCTCAGCAACATAGACGATCCCAATAAACAAAAGCGACCATTCATGATGAAGAAGCAGCGCAACGGCAGCCAACGATCCCCCAATTGCCAAAGAGCCCATGTCACCCATGAAGATTTTAGCCGGTTTGTGATTATAAGGGAAAAAGCCGGCCAAAGCCCCTACCATTGCCAGACAGAACAAAGCAACCTCATATTGACGCTGCATAACTGCCAAGAACAGGTAAGCTAAAAAGGATACGATACCGCAGCCAGTTACCAGGCCATCCAAGCCATCAGTCAGGTTTACGGCATTGGAGAAGCCAACCATCCAGAAAATAATAAACAAACCATAAAACCAACCGATCTGTGAGCTGCCAAAGCCCATTTGAAAGCCTTCATGCTGATAGATTACCGTAAAGATCATGGCAGCAATAATTTGGCAAAGCGCTTTTTGCCATGGCTTAAACCCCTCATTTTGATGGTTAAAGATTTTGATCGAGTCATCCCACATGCCAATCAATCCATAGACCACCAAAACAAACAGCAAAGCCCACATCGTATTGGTTAAGACTCCTTGCCAGACTGCAACCCACAAGCAGGTTACCAAAGCGGCAATGATAAACAAAAGCCCGCCCATTGTCGGCGTCCCGGCTTTTTTAGCATGCCAGGTCGGACCTTCCTCACGAATCTGCTGTCCTTCTTTTTTAGCTCGGAAATAGCGAATCAAAGACGGCATCAGCAAGAACGTAATTAAAAACGAGCTGAGCAGCGTCAAAATGACAACTAATATACTCATAATATCCTCCTAGAATCAATTCTCATATGGTTTTATTTTGCCTTGTAGCGGACCTGCAAGGCTGCTCCCTCTTTAAGGACCGTGTTGGCCTTGATGCTTTGTGAAACGGCATAGCCACCACCAGTTGATTTTAATTTAAGCCCCATCAGCTGAGCAAACCGGCTGACATCGGCCTGTGACCAGCCAGAAATATCCGGCATCGTAACCTGCCCGCCAGTCAACAAAAAGACGCGCTCATTGATAATCACGCTGCTGCCTTTAGCGGCCGACTGCTTTTTGACTTTTTGGCCATTCCCTAAAACAACCACGTTCAGTTTCTTGTTCTGCAGCTTCTTTTGCGCATCAGCCGCACTCATTCCAACAACATTTGGCAGCTTGACGACGCCCTGGTGCTTAGAATCCTTGGCCGCTGCTCGGTCCAAAAGCTGCTTGGTGACTGGATTGACTACCTCGGCCATGTACTGCTCGGCGGCTTTGGTAATGTGCTGTGGCTGTTTCATTGTAATATAGACAACGTATTTTGGATTTTTAGCTGGTGCCATCCCGACAAAAGAATACAGGTAGTTGGTACTCCCGGTTTCATAACCATGCGAGCTGCCGATCTGGGCCGTCCCAGTCTTACCAGCAATCCGATAGCCGCTGATCTTATATACTTGGCCGGTCCCATTCTTGTTATAGATGACGCCTTGCATATAATGGAGCACCTTTTTTGCCGTAGCCTGGCTGACTGGATGACCGATCGTTTGCGGTTTGGTTTTTTCAATCGTCTTTCCATCACTGGCTACGACTTTTTTGATGAAGTAGGGCTTGACCATCGTACCCTTATTGGCAATGGCTGAAAAAGCCTGCATCATCTGCATCACGTTGACGGTAATCCCCTGACCAAACGCCGTGTTGGCTTGTTCCAGCGTCCCCTTATAGCTCGTATAGCCTTTGGATTCACCACTCATGCCATAAACGCCGACATTTTTCAACAGCCCAAACTTTTGGATGTACTTTTTCCAGGTAGCTGATCCCATGTCCTGTTCAATGTGGGCAAAGGCAACGTTACTGGAACGATAAAATCCTTCCTTATATGTAATATTGCCCCAACCGGCCGTATTCCAGTCAGTGATCTTACCGCCGCCAAGCTCCCAGGTCCCCGACTTGTACACGGCCTCGGGGTTAAAGTTGCCAGAATCAATTGCCGCCGCCAGTGCCAAAACCTTCATTGTTGATCCCGGTTCATAGGTATCTTGTACCAAGGCATTGCGCCAGACCGGAGTTGATGAATTGACATTAGGCCGCTGCGTTGCTGCCAGGATCTTGCCGGTCTTGGCCTCCATAACTACGGCGGTCATTGAACTGGCCTGTGTTTCTTTTTCAGCTTTGGTAATTAAAGTCTCAAGCTGCTGCTGCGTTCGATTATCCAAAGTCGTATAGACGTCGGCGCCATCTTTGGCAGGACGGCCCTTTACCTGACTGTCAGCCAGCTGATAGCCATAGACGTCCTGCTTGATTTCCTTTAGGCCGTTGATACCGGTCAGGTTCTTATTGAAATAGCTTTCTAATCCCAGTCGCCCAACCAGCTTGGTCTGACCAGTCTTGTCATTGGTCTTGGCAGTAGCCAGACCAATCAATTGACTGGCAAATTCGCCGGCCGGATACTGGCGAGCAGGCGTTGACGTAAACTGCAGTCCCGTAACGTGCTGGGCCTTGATTTTTTTCATCGTGCTGACTGAAATACCGCTGCCAGCCGTACCGAACTCAACCTGGTAAACGTTCTTGCGCTTTGGCGACATGATCGACAAGGCCTTTTTTTCCGTGATATCCAGATACTTAGCCAGGACTTTAGCTGCCTTTTTCTTATTGGTTACGTAATTAGGCTTTCCCTTGGCAGTCAGACTTTGATGACTCAAGACCGCTGTTACGGTATAGGTTTTGGTATCCTGAGCCAGTGCATTGCCCTGTGCATCATAGATCGTACCTCTTTTGGCCTCAATAATTCGTTTCGAGGTGTACATTCGACTGGCCATCGTCTGTAAATTTCGATTTTGGACATCCTTGGTCGTTGCAATGACAAAAAAACGAACGACAAACAGAACAAAAATACAGAAAAATGTTAGGAATAATGCGATACCGAACATTTTGCGATTTTTTTGATTCTTTCCAATCGTTCGTTGTTGTTGGTTTTTCATTACTTATTAACGTTCCTTACGCTTGAATTCGCATCCGTGAGGCCATATTTCTGCGCAATCTGCTCCAATCGCGCTTGACTGGTCAGCGTAGTAACTTCCTGCTGATCGCTGACATTTTGCTGTTTAACATTGGCTACCTGCGTTTGCAGATTCTGCAGACGGTGCTGCTGCTTAACGACTGACAGCTGGGTAGTTACGACCATGATCATCATCGAAAATGCAACGAGAGCGCCAAAGATCATCAAAATCTTTTCAAACGGCGAAAACGGCAAGCGATGCTGATGAGACTTTACTTGTGGCGTCGGCTGATTAGGGCGCGGCGTCAATTGAGGCGTTGGTTGATTTAATTTTCTTGCCGCATTTGAGGCCATATAAAACACGTTCCTTACTGATTTCTACTTAGTTTTTTCAATAATCCGCAGTTTGGCACTGTGTGAACGATGGTTGTCGCGCAGTTCCATATCGCTTGGCAGGATTGGCTTTTTATTTACCAATTTAAAGCTGGGTTCCATGTCCGGTGGAACTACTGGCAATCCTGGCGGTAATTCTGGCAATGATGCCTGTTCTTTAAACATTGTCTTGACCAATCGATCTTCCAGTGACTGAAAGGTAATCACACTGATGCGGCCACCAACGTTAAGCATCTCAAACGCCTGCTCCAATGAGTCCTCCAAGGCGCCCAGCTCATCATTGACCGCAATGCGAATCGCTTGAAAGCTCTTTTTGGCCGGATGTCCGCCGTGCCGCCGAGCTGCCGCTGGGATTGCATTTTTAACGACTTCAGCCAGTTCAAGCGTGGTCTTGATCGGAGCCTGTTTGCGCTGTCGTTCGATTGCCCGCGCGATCTGCTTGGCAAACTTTTCTTCGCCATAGCGGTGCAGAATCTTGACCAGACGTTCATATGGCCATTCATTAACGACTTCCATAGCTGAAAGCGACTGGCTCTGATCCATGCGCATATCCAGCAATGCATCGTGCTGATAGCTAAAACCACGCTTGGCATCGTCAAACTGTGGCGAAGAAACGCCAAGATCATAGACGATGCCATCAATACTCGTTACGCCCTGCGCATTCAAAGCCGATTTTAAATGGCGGAAATTGTCCTTAATAAAGGTTTCTTGGCCAGCCTTTAAGTACGGCTTAAGATGCTCTTGATTGTAGTCAATTGCAGTCTGATCCTGATCAAACGAGTACAGATGTCCTGTCGTAAGCTGTTTTAAGATCGCCTCACTGTGACCGCCACCACCAAGCGTTGCATCAACGTAAATGCCAGCTGGTTTAATGTTCAAACCAGCCACTGCTTCGTTGAGCAGCACCGTAACGTGGTTGAATTCAGTCATTAATATACCTCCTTTCTGACAAGCTACAGATCGAAGTCAAGATCCTCGGCAATCTGATCAAAATCTGCAGCCGTACTGTCCATATACCGCTGCCAGCGTTCTGTATCCCAGATTTCCAAATGCTCTGATACTCCAACGATCGTGCACTGTTTATTTAAAGCAGCATGCTGTCGCAGTGCTATTGGCAAATTGATCCGTCCTTGCTTATCGAACTGGCATTCGGTCGCGGCAGCATACAAAAAACGCACGAAAGCTCGTGCATTGCGTTTTGTCATTGATAACGACTTTAATTTTGTTTCCAATTCATGCCAGACACTCAGCGGATAACCAGTCAAACAGCCATCCAAGCCACGAGTAACGACGAATCCGTCTCCCAGTTGCGAACGAAATTTGGCGGGGATGATCAGACGACCCTTATCGTCAATCGTATGTTCATATTCACCCATGAACATACTAATCCCCCCTTTTGGACCAATGTTACAGATACAGTCTACCACAATCCCCCACTTCTCACCATGGATTTTAATAATTTTGTACAGCCTAAAAAAGCCGCTGCCCCTTGAAGCGAGACAGCGGCTTTGAAACCCTAAACATATATTCTTTCTAAACGACCGGCAGATATGATCCGGTTAAAGAAACCAAGAAAGCTGCAACTGAAACGACCAGCGTTACGCGCCAAAAAGCCGGCCAATACTGTCGATAGATGAACTGATGCGCGGCCGCCAGCTGTAAAAAGATCAGGCCGATACTCAGCAGCATCCAAACGATCAGCACGTAGCAGTACCAATAAAACCCCAGATTCCAAAAGCTCAAGACCATCAGCAGCGTGGCCCAAAGCCAGGTATTCCGCCGCTTGGGCAGTTTAAACAGCTTAATCGTTAACCGTTCCAGCATCCCATAGCCAATCAAGATAACGAACTCCATAATTAGTTGTCTTACCATTTAAACTGCCTCCGCTAAATTTAGTCAAGTCTCATTCTATCACAGATCAACAACAGATTTGAATTTGGGTGCTAAGATGTGTAAACTGATAAGGATAAATTGAAAGGCGGGATTATTTACCGATGCAACGCAAGAAAAAGACCCGATTCCAAAAAATTACTATGGTGGCCGTTTGGCTGATGCTGATCGCAATGCTGGGCTCCCTAATTTTAGGGGCCGTCGCTTCACTCGGCTTCTAGCTGATCGGTATAAATATAAAGAGGTTTTGGCCAAACAGCCAAAGCCTCTTTTTTGCTGGATTAAATTTTAAGCAGCTTAGCCCTATTGCGCCGGCAAGTCTGGTTTCTTATAGACTTCACGCGGTTTGGACCCATTAGCTGGACCGATATAGCCACGCTGCTCCATATCATCAATGATCCGCGCTGCTCGATTATAGCCAATGCGGAAACGACGCTGAATCAGTGAGGTTGAGGCCTTTTGCTCTTGGGCAACAAACTGCAGCGCTTCGCCGAACAGCTCATCTTCATCTTCTTTTTGTTCTTCTTGCTGAATCTCGGCATCGCTAACCATCATCTGATCATCATACTCTGCTGGCCGCTCATTTTTGATGAAATCAACGACTGCCTCAACGTCATGATCAGAAATAAAGGCGCCTTGAATTCGAATCGGCTTGTTTTGATCGATTGGCTCAAACAGCATGTCGCCACGGCCAAGCAGCTTTTCAGCTCCATTGGTGTCAATAATCGTTCGCGAATCGACCCCACTGGAGACCGCAAATGCAATTCGTGAAGGAACGTTGGCCTTGATCAAACCGGTAATGACATCAACGCTGGGCCGCTGGGTTGCCAAAATCATGTGAATGCCGGCGGCCCGCCCCATTTGCGCAATTCGCACGATGGCATCCTCAACGTCTTTAGAAACGGTCATCATCAAATCAGCCAATTCATCAACGATTACCAGAATCAATGGCATTGTCGGCTGCTGTTCATTCGGATCGTCATGACTTTGATTTTCTTTTTCAACCATTCGATTATAGCCATCCAGGTTGCGTACGCCTAAAGCAGCAAACAATTCATAGCGCCGTTCCATTTCACCGACTACCTTGCCCAATGCCCGGGCCGCTTTTTTCGGTTCGGAAACCACTGGGCTGAGCAGATGCGGAATCCCATTATACACGCTTAGCTCTACTTTCTTGGGATCGATCATCAGCATTTTGACCTGACTGGGCTTAGCCTTTAACAGGATGCTGGTGATGATCACGTTAATGGCAACCGACTTGCCGCTCCCGGTTGCACCGGCAATCAACAGGTGCGGCATCTTAGTCAGATCAGCCGTCATTACCTGACCAGTAACCGTGCGACCAAGCGGCACGTCGAGCGGTCGATCATCATGGGGAGCAGCTTCGATCATATCACGAAAGCCTACCGTGGCAATCTGTTGATTAGGCACCTCAATCCCGATCAATGACTTGCCAGGAATCGGTGCTTCAATCCGAATATCTTTGGCAGCCAATGCCAAGGCCAGATCATCAGCTAGATTCGTAATCCGACTGACCTTAACCCCTACTGCTGGACGCAGCTCATATTTAGTTACGGAAGGGCCAAGGTTCACGTTTTCAACCGTGGCATCGACACCAAACGATTTTAACGTATCCTGCAGTTTTTGCGTATTGGACTTAATCGAATCGAGATCAGCGCTTTGATCCGTTGGCTTCACTTTGGTCAAAAGATCCAGCGGCGGGAATTGATAGTCCTGATCCTCTTTGGCTTCAACCCGATTCAAGGACAGTTCAACATCGGCCTGATCCTTGGCATTCAATGATGCTGGCCGCTCATTCTCACTGGCTACGGTAATGCGGGGCTCACGGCTTTGCTGATCAGGTGCAGCGGTTTTACCAGACAGTGATTGACCGATTTCAAACTCTGGCAGCTCTTTTGATTGCTGCTCACGTTTCCGTTCAGCATGCGGCGTTGGCAGATCCTTTTCAGCACTCGGCACTGCCATTGACTCTTTTGGCTGACGTTGCCGACGCTCTGCTTGCCGAGCCCGCCGCTCAGCATTTAATTGATGGAAGCGTTCTTTAAGCTGCTTTAGCATTTGTGCAATCGCCAAACGCAGCTTTTGCACTGGCAGATCAAAAAAGACCACCACGCCGATAATCATCAGTAAAACAGCCGCTGCCTTGGTTCCAGTACTGCCAAGCAGATAACCGCTGCCAGAATATAACGCTGCCCCAAGCATGCCGCCGCCAATCGGCATACTGGAATCATCATTTAAGACTGCCGCAGTTACGCTGCTCCAGGTCTGATTCCAAAAATCGCTGTGGCGGCCTAATTGATCAAACATCCGTGCATGCAGCATCAATAAGAGTCCCAGATAAAAAATCAGCATTCCCCAGACCCAGCGTTTTCTAAAGCGCGGCCATTGAGCATAGATCGTCAGTCCCAGACTGTACAGGATTACGATTGCCATTAACAATGGATAGCTTTGACCAACCAAAACCTTAAAAATATCCTGCACGCCGGCACCTAAGATTCCCAGTTTAAACAGACCGGTCAGCGTTAAAAGAATGATGGCCAGGCCGCTTAAGCTGCGAATAGCTCGCTCGTCACGCGCTGGTTTTCTTGATCGCCGCTTGGCAGCCGTTTTATTGGAACGGCGTCGGGTCGTAGTTTTTTTTCGGGCCATGCAATTCCTCCTTTACCTTACCGATTATTTCAGCTTATCGTCTGAATAGCGATGCACACGGGCTAATTTAGGAAATCCTTGTTGACGAAGCGCTTCATAAATAACAATCGCCGCGCTGTTGGAAAGATTAAGCGCGCGAATGTTGTTGTCGTCTTGCGGAATCCGAATACAGCTTTGCGGATAGCGCCGCATAAACGGTTCCGGCAAGCCAGTCGTTTCCTTGCCAAACAAAAAGTAGTGATCGCCAGGCAAACGGTAGTCAACTTCAGTATAGTCGCGTTCGGCAAACTTTGAAACCAGATACAGCTGATCAAGATTAGGAACCGTTGCCATAAAATCAAGCAGATCCTCATGATAGACAACCTTAACCTTGTCCCAATAATCCAGACCGGCACGCTTCATATGCTTGTCATCCGTGGAAAAACCAAGGGGCTTGATCAAATGCAAAACAGTGTCGGTTCCGGCGCAGGTTCTGGCAATATTGCCGGTATTAGCCGGAAACAAGGGTTCAAACAGCACAATATGATTAGTCATAGTCAGTCTTCTCTCTCCTAAAAAAGGCAATAAAAAAAGCAGGGTCTCGGTGTGGGCACGGCGAAACGCTGCTTTAATGAAGTACTCTTTGACCAATGCCAACGATTAAATCGATGTCCTCAGTCAAACGATTTCTATAAGATAATATACTACCATCACTTAAAAAAAACAATTAATTAATCAAATTTTTTTACCGATTAACAAGCTGACGTCAACGGTAACTTGTTTTAATGATGATAAATCGCTTTCATCAAGCTGTTTCGCATTGCGGCCCCAATGCAGCGGCGACATCTCTACCAAATCTTTAGCCAGCCCCAGCGGAATCTCAAACTGATATTGAAGCGGTACGATCCTGGCCTGCTGGTAATGCTGCATAAAGCGCTCAACTACTGGTGTATTGTCGTAGGCTGCATGCTGATCGTTCTGATCGTATAAAAGGTGACGCAATTCGATTAGATAGTTGGCGTTGGGAATGATTTTTAAAAGCTGACCGCCTGGCTTGAGGATCCGATCAAATTCTTGATAATCAGATGGTGAAAAAAGCTCCATCACCTGATCAAACGACGCGTCCGCAAACGGCAGCCGGCGCAGATCTGCTACGCAAAAAAACAGCTTGCCTGGCAGCTGAGTAGCTAACTGCACGCCGGCCTTTGAAATGTCAAAACCAATAGCAGCATCTTTTTGATTCCGCAAATTCTCTAATTGAAAAAGCGGCGTTCCCTCACCCGTACCAACGTCCAGGATCGTCTGTGGCTGGTCTGGCATCGCGGCATTGATCTGCTTAAGCATTGGCAGGAACAGTCCTGCGCTCAGCATGCGGCGTCTGGCTTCAAACATCGTCCGATCATAGTCGGTACCATTGCCATTATTCAAAAAATAAAGATAGCCATGCTTGTTAAAATCAATGGCATGCCCTTGCTTACAGACCAGACTGTTTTCAAAAACGCCCTTGATTGGTGCCTGACAGACTGAACAGCGAAATAGCTGCCGATGCTCATTGACCCATTGTTTCTTAATTGCGATTTTTTTCATTGATGATCCTTTCAATTTGCTCATAATTTCTCAATTCTAAGCGAACAGTTTCTGCTATTATATAGGTGTACATTTTTAAAGGAGGGCTTCGTTTTGACTGAAGACTTTTTAATTGGAACCTACACCAGTAAATCCAGCCGTGGCATTTACGGCGTAACCTTAGACACTGAAAAAGAAGAATTAACCAACGTTCGCCTGGTAGCTGCTTCCGGCAAGCCAGCCTACCTGCAGTACGGTGAACAAAAGCGGCTGTATGCCTTGAAACAGGATGGCGAGCGTGGCGGCGTAGCTTCATACGATCTATCCGGCGACAAGGCCGAACTGATCGATGCCAAATTGGAAAAGGGACCTACTCCTGCCTACATTGGCGTTGATGACCAGCGTCACTTGTTGTTCTCTGCCAATTACCATACCGGTGAGCTGAAGGTCTTTAAGATTGCAGCTGATGGTAAGCTGACCCAAACTGATTCCGTCGTTCATCAAGGAGCAACCGGTCCCCAACCAGAACAGGATGCGCCACACGTTCACTATATCGATTTAACGCCGGACAATCGTCTTATCGTCTGCGACCTGGGAATGGATCTGGTCGTGGTCTATAACGTATCCGATGAAGGCAAGCTTACGGCTGCATCCCGCTACCAGTTCGAACCCGGCTTTGGTACGCGTCACCTGGTCTTCCATCCAAATGGCAAGATCGTCTATGTGCTGGGCGAACTAAGCAGCAAGCTGGCCGTAATGCGCTACAACGCTGCTGACGCCTCCTTGACTCACCTGCAGACCATCAAGACCATTCCGGCTGACTGGACCGCTCATAACGGCGCCGCAGCCATTCATATTTCTGCTGATGGCCGCTTTGTCTACACTTCCAACCGTGGTGAAAATACCATTGCAGTTTTTGCCGTACAGCCAGACTTTACGGTTGCCCACGTTCAATCAATCAGTACGGAAGGTGATTTTCCACGCGACTTTGAATTGAGCCATGACGACGCCTACCTGGTAGGTTCAAATCAAAACAGCGATAACCTGACGCTTTACAAACGGGATGCGCAATCCGGCCGGCTGACGCTGCTGCAAAAAGACGTGGCCTGTCCAGAACCAGTCTGTGTCAAGCGCTGGCCTAAATAGCTGCTGACAATTCAATAAATAAACGGGGTGCTTAATCAGCGTCCCGTTTTTTATTGCGTCACTTTTTCAATTACGGCAATCATGTCGCTTGGAATTGGTGCTTTTAGCTCAATCTGCCGGTTTAAAAATGGGCTGTAGAAACTCAGCCACTGACAGTGCAGTGCCTGCCGTGACATTACGTCTGGTCCGCCATACATGGCATCACCCAACAATGGATGGCCAAGATAGCTGAAGTGAACGCGAATCTGGTGTGTCCGCCCGGTATGCAGCCGAATCTTGACGATTGAGGCATTCACCCCCGCATATTTCAGCCAATACTCGGTAACGGCCGCTTTACCATCCGGACCGACTTGACGCTGAACAAATGATTCTGGATCACGCTGGATAGGTGCATCGATATAGCCGTGCCCGGTCGCTACCTGACCACTGACCAAGGCAACGTATTCCTTTTTTACCAAATGCCGCTTGAGCTGATTATCCAAGACGGCATGAGCAAAACGGTGCTTAGGAAAGATCACCAGGCCGCTGGTATCTTTATCCAGGCGCGTGGCGACATGAGTTACCTGATTTTCATAGCCTTGTTTTTGATAATAGTATTTAACGCGATTGACCAGGCTGTCTTGTTCGGCAACGTTATGCGCCGGTACTGTTGCCACGCCGGCAGCTTTGTTGATCACCAAAAAATCCCGATCTTCATAAACGATATCAAATGGTTTGGAACAGATCGGAACATGATCATTAGGTACTTCTGGCGGCAGCTCAATGGCAAAGCAGTCCCCCGGCTCAACCAGATCGACAGCCCATTTTACCTCATGATTGATCGTCATCTGACCACCATGAAAGATTGCTGCTTTGATCAATGAACTGGTAACGCCCCGCTGTTTGAGTGCAGAACGCAGCTTGATCGGCTTTTCTCCGGTATAGACCCAGGAAAATTCCATTATTGGATGCCTCCAATAAACGAATCCTTAACGCGGTCCCAGAAGTTGGTATGCCGGTACTTGGCAAAACGAATCACCTTGTCGGATACGCGATAGGACACGTCGACCAACCGATGCGACTGCGAGTCCATCATAATCTGATCGCGATCGCAGCTTAGCACCGTACCGGAATCATCAGGCAGCCGCAGCGTCAATTTGGTATCTGAGCCAAAAACGACCGGCGAGCCCAGCGTTCGAAAAACCCGATTGTTTAACGAGGCCATCTCGCCCAGCTGGAAGCCGATAATGCGCGGATCCAAAATTGCACCGCCAACTGATTTATTATAGGCCGTTGATCCAGTCGGTGTTGAAATGACCAGCCCATCGCCGCGAAAACGCTCAAACAGCTGATTATTGATGTATACGTCGCAAACCATGGTCTTGACGATATTGCGCAGCGTTGATTCATTCAGTGCCACGCGTCGTTCAATCTCACCGTCATCATAAGTAGCACTCATTTCCAGCAATGGGTAGCTGACGGATTGACCACTGTCGTTTTGCAGACTTTCGACCAGATCCTCAACTTCAAAATTGCGCCAATCGGTATAAAAGCCCAGGTGTCCAGTATGAATACCAACAAAACGAATCGTCGACAAGCGATCCTCATAGTGATGAAATGCCGAAATCAGCGTGCCATCGCCACCAATCGTGATAACGACATCTGGCTGCTGCTCATCATAGGTAATTGCGGTTTCCTCTTCCAGACGATTCAGCAGCAGTTTTCGTACTCGCAATGACTCCGGCGATTCATAGTTAAAAATGGCTACCCGCATTGATTAATCCGCTCCTTTTTTATCTTCCAGCGATGAGTTCAGCAGTTCATCAGGTGCTTGCTTACGACCAAACAGCGTCTGTGCCTCTTGAATTTCTTCTCTGATCTCAGACATTTCCTCATCCAGCTTAAAAGCAGCCTCTGCCGCCCGCTGCAGACGATCAGAAAGTTCTTTAGGAAACGCGCCTTGATATTTGTAGTTTAATGAATGCTCAATCGTCGCCCAGAAATTCATCGCCAGCGTTCGCACCTGGATCTCGGCCAAAACCTTTTTTTCGCCAGTAACCAGCTGAACGGGATACTCGATCACGATATGATAAGATCGATAACCGCTTGGCTTAACGTTGGTTACATAATCGCGCTCTTCTAGAATCGTCATATCATTGCGCTGACGCAGCAGATCAACGACTTGATAGATATCCTCGACAAACTGACACATGATTCGCAAACCAGCAATATCTTGCATGTCTTGCTCCAGGCGTTCTTCTAGGACATGCCGCCGCACCATTTTTTCTTTAATACTGTCGACCGGCTTAACACGGCCAGTAACGAATTCAATCGGTGAATGCTGATCTTGATCTTGGAATTGTTTACGCATCCCCCGCAGCTTGACTTTTAATTCATTGACTGCTTGTTGATAAGGTAATAAAAAATGCTGCCAATCTTCAATCATTGCAATCCCACTTCCTTGACAATCTCTGTTTATTTTATCATAGTTTCGCAATGACTTAACTAAAGACTGCCTGGTTCAATTGGAAAACAAGCCCAGGATTTTCATAGATATCATAACTGATCTGCTAAATGATTGCTTCAAATTATTTTATGTAAATTCAACCAAAACAGATCGCTTTACATCGTGCCTATTCTTTGTAAAAATAGCATTGTTCAATAACCGATTATTCTGCAACGAACAGGAGGAGCGGCTGTGCTCGAAATTCATCTTTTTGTTAATCCATTAGGCATGCGCTGTTTTCGCTGCGAACAGGATGTTTTGCGCATTGACCAGCAATTGCGCACCAAAGTCAACTATCAATTTATTCCGCTGTTTAACATGGACACGATTCAGCAGACCATGAAACTTTATCATCTCAACGATCATGACCTCAATGTTCGGCAGCAGACTTCCGCTACGCTTTACCAGATTATCTTGGATTATAAAGCAGCACTGTTTCAAGGACGCAAGCGTGGCCGACACTATCTGCTGCGGCTGCAATCGGCACTGATCAATGAGGGAGCCGATTATTCAGAAACCCTTGCCAAAAAGATTGCTCAACAGGCGCAGCTCGATTTGGACATGTTCTGGGAAGATCGTAAATCAGAACTGGCAATCAAAGCATTCAAAAAGGATCAGTACATGGCTGATGAAATGGGCGTTACCCAAACCGCCACTGCAGTCGTTTTTGATTCCGAACAGCCTGTCTATGGATATATGATCAACAACTTTGACTATGAGTCGCTGATCGAATCATACCGTAATCATCAGTTTTGCCTGCAGCAGACTCCCGAAGAATTTGCGCAAAGCTTTAATGATAAGCATCATCAATCAACACTGCGGATTCTTTAGCTGGCTGCTAGTTTCTCCAGATAGGCCAGCTTGCGTTCATAGCTGCTGAACCATCGCGGCGGCTGAATCAATTCAACGACCTGCTGATGGTAGCGGATCACGCCAGCCAGATTCAGCTCTTGGGTATAGCAGGCCAAGATTCGATGACGAACCTGCGTGACTTGAACATCACTCAGACATGGCAAGGGGAGCCAATTAGCAGTTTGATTTAAAAAGTCATACCAGGCTGGCCAATTCCAACATTGATGCGCAGCACACTGCTCAAGTCTTAAGATAACTGATATGCGCCATTCCAATGGTGTCTCATTCATCAAGCTCCATTGAAAATGCGTGTCATGAGCAACCAAGGGACAGGTACTGATTGCCCCGTGGCCCATTAAATAGGTCTGATTGGCTAATTCGCAAAGCCGCGGCGTTGCCAAGCGAATTTGCCGCTGCAGCTGCTGAGTCTGCCAAATTAAAACCTGCCAGACATCTTGACGACTTTTTCCCGATTTTGGGCCAAAAAGCCGTCTTTTTTGATAGTCAGGCTGCTGTCGTTTTAAATTCCAAAATGGTAAGATCAGCTGCTGATGATGCCATTGTAAAAACTGAGCTGCTTTTCCCGGCTGCAGCCGATGTGCATAGGTTGGGCCCAAAAACCAGCGATAGGCAATTCCCAGCCGCTCATATCCTTGATTGCGTTCAATCAGCCGCGTCAAGCCAAGCGGACTGCACTGAAACTCAATGGCTGCCCACTGATCATTAATCTTGGTCAATATGTCTGGTCGCTGCTTGATTGTCGGCAAATAAACCTCAGAATAGCTCGGCCAGCCTTGCTGATTCAGCCACCTGCCAATCTGCTGCTTGCCTAACTGATGAATGGCAGTTTCATTGGCATCACATCTGCTTTTGGCATAATGTGCAAAATAGGGACGATGATCGGTTCCCTGACATAAATGAACTTTTTGACCACAGTCCGGACACCAATATGTTCGCTGCGCTTTTTTGGCTTCAGTTTGGGCCCAGACCAGTTGACCATTCCACAAAGCGGTCTGCATAATTACACCTCCACTTTGCTATATGCCAAAAACAGGCAATTGTCATTAAAAAAACTGAGTCATTGGACATTTCAATGACTCAGCTTTTCAATTAATCAATCAAAATACGTTCGCACCAGTTCTAGGGCAGCCTGTTTCATTAATGGCTTACCATGTTCTAAAATGACATCGGGCGTCAGATTGGTTTTTTGACCATACTCATATGCCAAAGCCAGCTGATCCTTCAACTGACTCGATGACAGCGAGCCATCGTCGATAAACGTCAAGAGCAGGTAGTCATTATTCTGATAACGATAAAGATCGGATACCGCATTGATGTTGTCGCGTGCTGATTTGGCCAGGGCTACCAGATCCTCAAAATCATCAATTCTTAAGACACAAACGTTTTTTTCAATGTCTGGATTATCGATGGCAGCTTCTGGCTCATCGCCTGCGGACACATTGTTTTCTTGATCATGATCTGGATGCGATTCCTGACGATCTCTGCCAACCAGCTCTTTTTTTATCAGGTTGGTAATCTGGTCTTGATCCAATGGCGGCTGACCAGCGGGAGTGCCCTTTTTTAGGCTGGCAGGATCCGTTTTGGTAATGTAAAGCTCTAAACCATCTTGTTGGGGACGAACTTGGAACGTAACCAGATCATTATCCTGAAATTGATGATCAGCATCGACTTCTTCTAAAATACTGTAAAAAAAGTCTTCAATCTGTTGATTATGATTCAGCAAATCAAGTACGGTAATACCGCGCTCATTTAGATCCTCATTATTGAGCAGCACGCGAATCGTATTTTCGTTAATGCGTTTCATTTCCATATGCATCGCGCCCCCTTTGATTCGCTAATTTTTCATACGGTCGCTCCGGCTTCGATTTAAGCTTAAAAAGCCGAACGATATTAAACGTCTAGTTTTCATTATAGCATTCTTTTTCCGATAACAGTTCGATAAAAAAATAAAGGCGACGAAAAATCGCCACCCCTTTAGTTCAAGTTTGCTTTTCGACGCGCTTCAGCCAGCTCCAATGCCCGGACTTCACGTGGCAGGAACCGACGAATCTCATCTTCGTTATATCCAATCTGCAATCTTTTGTCATCCATAATGATTGGTCGTCTTAACAGGCCTGGATTTTTACGAATCAAATCATAAAGCTCGGTCATTGACATCTCATCAAGATTAATGTTTAAACTTTGATAAGCTTTCGAACGTTTTGAAATGATGTCTTCAGTACCGTTTTCAGTCATTCGTAAAATATTTTTTACCTCATCCATACTCAGAGGTTCAGAAAAAATGTTGCGCTCGGTGAAAGGAATACCACGCTCCTTCAACCAGGCCCGCGCCTTACGGCAAGATGTGCAACTTGGAGACGTATATAGTGTAACCATTTGTTGGGCCTCCTTTAAATCAAAAACATGTTTAACCTTGATCACTCCATAAATAATTATAACTTATTTTAGAATGATTTTGAACCACTGTCAGTAATTTTCTTGACTTTTTGTAAGTGAATTAAAAATAACTCCCGATTCGCTTGCCAACAATTATCAAACTACCATCGTGAACGATACATTTATTGATATAATGGGCATCATTGATTAATTAGTTGCGCTTTCCAACTCGTTATTCCCAATTAATGTTAATGAGCGGTATAATTAAGACAATTAAGATAAGGAGGAGACAATCATGCTATCACAAATTAGTTTTACTTTTGGCTCAATGCCAGTTCTGCTTGAAATCGTTAAAAAGCACCCAGACCGTGACTTCCGGCTGCTGCAGGCAACTGGTGACAACAGCAAGCTGGCTTTATTTGACCTATCAGGTAAGCCAACCATCTTTAACAGTCCAATTACCTTAGAGACTTTATACAGTGTTGGAAATGATAAGTTCAAAGGAATTCTTCATTTTGAATCATTTGAGCTTGGTACTGAAGATAAGAACCTGCTGCGCAAACAGGCGAAAATAGCTCTTGATAGTGCCGATCATTCTAAGATGACGACTGGCTATATGTTCTCACGTCCTGATCAAACCAATGCAACCATTTTGATAACGACTTGGACAAATGCGGCTGCTATTGATGACTGGAACAGCAGTGCCGACTTTGCACCGCTCGCCGGATACATGGATCACAGTCCGCGCAGCGTTTATTACTATGAGGATTATCGTCCAGCTGAATAACAAAAGTGCAATGCATTGAACTGCATTGCACTTTTGTTTTACCTAGCCATTTTTGCCTATGAGAACACCAAAACCGCGATGGATCAAGCCTTCACTCCGCCCATTATATCGCCAACAGTGCCAAATACGACTACTCCAACGGGTCACTGGAAGGCATCAATCGAAAGATCAAAAACTTAAAACGCAGCTGTTGTGGCTTCCGTAATTTTGAAAATCTATTGCGGCGCATTGATTGTATCCGCGCCTAAAAAAATCCCCACTTCATTTTTGAAGCAGGGAATTGATCTTCACCAATACGATTTGATAAAGATCCAAAAAAACATGTTGCCGAAACAGCAACATGTTTAATCATACGGTCCGTACGAGACTCGAACTCGTGATCTCATCCGTGACAGGGATGCGTCCTAACCAAAACTAGACCAACGGACCAAAATTGCGGGGGCTGGATTTGAACCAACGACCTCCGGGTTATGAGCCCGACGAGCTACCAGGCTGCTCTACCCCGCGATAATAAATTAAGTGACCCATGCGGGATTCGAACCCACGATACCAGCGTGAAAGGCTGGTGTCTTAACCGCTTGACTAATGGGTCATGATAAGTGACCCGTGCGGGATTCGAACCCACGATACCAGCGTGAAAGGCTGGTGTCTTAACCACTTGACTAACGGGTCATAACGGAGAATGAGAGATTCGAACTCTCGCGCCGCTTTCGCGACCTACACCCTTAGCAGGGGCGCCTCTTCAGCCACTTGAGTAATTCTCCAATGGGTCTAAGTGGACTCGAACCACCGACCTCACGCTTATCAGGCGTGCGCTCTAACCAGCTGAGCTATAGACCCATATATTATTAAAGCGGGTAACGAGAATCGAACTCGCGACAACAGCTTGGAAGGCTGTGGTTTTACCACTAAACTATACCCGCATTAAGCAGAAGCTTAATTATTTTAATGGCGCGGGACGGAATCGAACCGCCGACACACGGAGCTTCAATCCGTTGCTCTACCAACTGAGCTACCGAGCCATATAAACGGTCCGTACGAGACTCGAACTCGTGATCTCATCCGTGACAGGGATGCGTCCTAACCAAAACTAGACCAACGGACCAAAATTGCGGGGGCTGGATTTGAACCAACGACCTCCGGGTTATGAGCCCGACGAGCTACCAGGCTGCTCTACCCCGCGATAATGAAAAGGAGGATAAGAGATTCGAACTCTTGCGCCGCTCTCACGACCTAGCGGTTTTCAAGACCGCCCCCTTCAGCCACTTGGGTAATCCTCCATAAATGAAAAGCTGTCGAGTGTTATGAGGCCCAATGGACCTTGTAGGACTCGAACCTACGACCGGGCGGTTATGAGCCGCTTGCTCTAACCAACTGAGCTAAAGGTCCCTAACAGCCAGTCAATCGCGGCGGGGGGGATCGAACCCTCGACCTCCCGGGTATGAACCGGACGCTCTAGCCAGCTGAGCTACACCGCGATAACAATTTTCATTGTTAATCGGGAAAACAGGATTCGAACCTGCGACCCCCTGGTCCCAAACCAGGTGCTCTACCAAGCTGAGCTATTTCCCGAAAAATGCACCCAGAAGGAGTCGAACCTTCAACCTTCTGATTCGTAGTCAGACACTCTATCCAATTGCGCTATGGGTGCAAAAGATGCCGAGGACCGGGATCGAACCGGTACGGTTATCACTAACCGCAGGATTTTAAGTCCTGTGCGTCTGCCAATTCCGCCACCCCGGCATTATGGAATTGACAAAGCGGAAGACGGGATTCGAACCCGCGACCCCCACCATGGCAAGGTGATGTTCTACCACTGAACTACTTCCGCATAATATTCAAGATGCCGACTAGAGGGCTCGAACCTCCGACCCCCTGTTTACAAGACAGGTGCTCTGCCAACTGAGCTAAGTCGGCGCAAAATTACGGTATTCCGCATCTCAAAGCCTCTCTATGGCAATGAGCCGTGACGGGTTCGAACCGTCGACCCTCTGATTAAAAGTCAGATGCTCTACCGACTGAGCTAACGGCTCATGAGCATAATGCTCAATGGAGGATACAGGGCTCGAACCTGTGACCCTCTGCTTGTAAGGCAGATGCTCTCCCAACTGAGCTAATCCTCCATAATGCATGGCAATGCCCTATCCTCGCAGGGAGCGATCCCCCAACTACTTTCGGCGCGTTGAAGCTTAACTTCTGTGTTCGGCATGGGAACAGGTGTATCCTTCAAGCCATCATCACCACACTAATCCTTTTCAGGACTGAGAGCTTGCACTCTCAAAACTAAACAATATCTATTCTTCTCACGTTCAATCGAAACACCCTAAACTTGGTTAAGTCCTCGACCGATTAGTAATGGTCCGCTCCATGCCTCGCGGCACTTCCACTTCCATCCTATCTACCTCATCATCTCTGAGGGGTCTTACTTCCATAAGGAATGGGAAATCTCATCTTGAGGCGAGTTTCACGCTTAGATGCTTTCAGCGTTTATCTCATCCATACATAGCTACCCAGCGATGCTCCTGGCGGAACAACTGGTACACCAGCGGTATGTCCATCCCGGTCCTCTCGTACTAAGGACAGGTCCTCTCAAATTTCCTACGCCCGCGACGGATAGGGACCGAACTGTCTCACGACGTTCTGAACCCAGCTCGCGTACCGCTTTAATGGGCGAACAGCCCAACCCTTGGGACCGACTACAGCCCCAGGATGCGATGAGCCGACATCGAGGTGCCAAACCTCCCCGTCGATGTGGACTCTTGGGGGAGATAAGCCTGTTATCCCCAGGGTAGCTTTTATCCGTTGAGCGATGGCCCTTCCATGCGGAACCACCGGATCACTAAGCCCGACTTTCGTCCCTGCTCGACCTGTCTGTCTCGCAGTCAAGCTCGCTTGTGCCTTTACACTCTGCGAATGATTTCCAACCATTCTGAGCGAACCTTTGGGCGCCTCCGTTATCTTTTGGGAGGCGACCGCCCCAGTCAAACTGCCCACCTGACACTGTCTCCCACCACGATCAGTGGTGCGGGTTAGAGTGATCATAATGCAAGGGTAGTATCCCACCAGCGCCTCTGCCAAAACTAGCGTCCTGGCTTCTATGGCTCCTACCTATCCTGTACAAGCAGTACAAGCACTCAATATCAAGCTACAGTAAAGCTCCATGGGGTCTTTCCGTCCTGTCGCGGGTAGCCTGCATCTTCACAGGCAATTCAATTTCACCGAGTCTCTCGTTGAGACAGTGCCCAGATCGTTACGCCTTTCGTGCGGGTCGGAACTTACCCGACAAGGAATTTCGCTACCTTAGGACCGTTATAGTTACGGCCGCCGTTTACTGGGGCTTCAATTCAGGGCTTCGCCGAAGCTAACTCTTCCTTTTAACCTTCCAGCACCGGGCAGGCGTCAGCCCCTATACTTCATCTTACGATTTTGCAGAAACCTGTGTTTTTGATAAACAGTCGCCTGGGCCTTTTCACTGCGGCTGATCTTGCGATCAGCACCCCTTCTCCCGAAGTTACGGGGTCATTTTGCCGAGTTCCTTAACGAGAGTTCGCTCGCTCACCTTAGGATACTCTCCTCGACTACCTGTGTCGGTTTGCGGTACGGGCAGTTGATTATTCGCTAGAAGCTTTTCTCGGCAGCGTGACATCAACGACTTCGCTACTATAATTTCGCTCCCCGTCACAGCTTGTCAACCTGCTGATAAGCATTTGACTCATCAACTGACTTGCTGCTTGGCCGGACACTTCCAATCGTCCGGATCGCTTAGCCTTCTGCGTCACTCCATCACTCAAGCACAATCAACTGGTACAGGAATATCAACCTGTTGTCCATCGTCTACGCCTCTCGGCCTCGACTTAGGTCCCGACTAACCCTGGGAGGACGAGCCTTCCCCAGGAAACCTTAGTCATTCGGTGGACAGGATTCTCACCTGTCTTTCGCTACTCATACCGGCATTCTCACTTCCAAGCGCTCCACCAGTCCTTACGGTCTGACTTCATCGCCCTTGGAACGCTCTCCTACCACGCATCCTGATGGATGCATCCATAGCTTCGGTAATATGCTTAGCCCCGGTACATTTTCGGCGCAGAGTCACTCGACTAGTGAGCTATTACGCACTCTTTAAATGATGGCTGCTTCTGAGCCAACATCCTAGTTGTCTGTGCAATTCCACATCCTTTTCCACTTAGCATATATTTAGGGACCTTAGCTGATGATCTGGGCTGTTCCCCTTTCCACGATGGATCTTATCACTCACCGTGTGACTCCCGAGTAAAAATCAATGGCATTCGGAGTTTATCTGAAGTCAGTAACCCATGACGGGCCCCTAGTCCAAACAGTGCTCTACCTCCATGATTCTAAACCTCGAGGCTCCCCCTAAAGAGATTTCGGAGAGAACCAGCTATCTCCAAGTTCGTTTGGAATTTCACCGCTACCCACACCTCATCCCAACCATTTTCAACTGATACGGGTTCGGTCCTCCAGTGCGTTTTACCGCACCTTCAACCTGGACATGGGTAGGTCACCTGGTTTCGGGTACATAACTGCGTACTTCGTACGCCCATTTCAGACTCGCTTTCGCTGCGGCTCCGGTTTTTCCACCTTAACCTTGCACGCAATCATGACTCGCCGGTTCATTCTGCAAGAGGCACGCCGTCACACGTAAATGTGCTCCGACAGCTTGTAGGCACATGGTTTCAGGAACTGTTTCACTCCCCTCCCGGGGTGCTTTTCACCTTTCCCTCACGGTACTGGTTCACTATCGGTCACTAGGGAGTATTTAGCCTTGCGAGATGGTCCTCGCGGATTCCGACGGGGTTTCACGTGTCCCGCCGTACTCAGGATCCTGAACTGAGAGTGTGACGTTTCGTTTACTGGGCTATCACCATCTTTGGCGTCGCTTCCCAACGACTTCAACTACGTCGCACTTTGGTAACTCAAATGTTCAGTCCTACAACCCCAACAAGCAAGCTCGTTGGTTTGGGCTCTTCCCGTTTCGCTCGCCGCTACTCAGGGAATCGAATTTTCTTTCTCTTCCTGCAGCTACTTAGATGTTTCAGTTCACTGCGTCTACCGCCTGACAGCTATGTATTCACTGCTCAGGCAATCATCGACTAAGATGATTGGGTTTCCCCATTCGGAAATCTCCGGATCAAAGCGTACTTACCGCTCCCCGAAGCATATCGGTGTTAGTCCCGTCCTTCATCGGCTCCTAGTACCAAGGCATTCACCATGCGCCCTTCATAACTTAACCTTGATGATCTTACGATCACCTCAGTTATTGAGTATGCGATTAATTTCGTTAATAAAACTCAAATAACGCGGTGTTCTCGGTTTAATTGTGAATAAAGAAATAAATATTATTTAGTTTTCAAAGTACAAGCACCAGTCAAACGACTGGCAATGGAGAATAACGGGATCGAACCGATGACCTCCTGCTTGCAAAGCAGGTGCTCTCCCAGCTGAGCTAATTCCCCATATATGGGTCTAAGTGGACTCGAACCACCGACCTCACGCTTATCAGGCGTGCGCTCTAACCAACTGAGCTATAGACCCAACAAGCGAACGATTATTGAGATGAGGTGGTAAACCCCTCAAAACTGAACGCAGTTTCAACGAATGTGCAGGTTTCCGATTAATTCCTTAGAAAGGAGGTGATCCAGCCGCAGGTTCTCCTACGGCTACCTTGTTACGACTTCACCCTAATCATCTGCCCCACCTTAGGCGGCTAGCTCCCCGAAGGGTTACCCCACCGACTTTGGGTGTTGCAAACTCTCATGGTGTGACGGGCGGTGTGTACAAGGCCCGGGAACGTATTCACCGCGGCATGCTGATCCGCGATTACTAGCGATTCCGACTTCGTGCAGGCGAGTTGCAGCCTGCAGTCCGAACTGAGAACGGTTTTAAGAGATTAGCTTGCCCTCGCGAGTTCGCGACTCGTTGTACCGTCCATTGTAGCACGTGTGTAGCCCAGGTCATAAGGGGCATGATGATCTGACGTCGTCCCCACCTTCCTCCGGTTTGTCACCGGCAGTCTCACTAGAGTGCCCAACTGAATGCTGGCAACTAGTAACAAGGGTTGCGCTCGTTGCGGGACTTAACCCAACATCTCACGACACGAGCTGACGACGACCATGCACCACCTGTCATTGCGTTCCCGAAGGAAACGCCCTATCTCTAGGGTTGGCGCAAGATGTCAAGACCTGGTAAGGTTCTTCGCGTAGCTTCGAATTAAACCACATGCTCCACCGCTTGTGCGGGCCCCCGTCAATTCCTTTGAGTTTCAACCTTGCGGTCGTACTCCCCAGGCGGAGTGCTTAATGCGTTAGCTGCGGCACTGAAGGGCGGAAACCCTCCAACACCTAGCACTCATCGTTTACGGCATGGACTACCAGGGTATCTAATCCTGTTCGCTACCCATGCTTTCGAGCCTCAGCGTCAGTTGCAGACCAGACAGCCGCCTTCGCCACTGGTGTTCTTCCATATATCTACGCATTCCACCGCTACACATGGAGTTCCACTGTCCTCTTCTGCACTCAAGTCTGACAGTTTCCGATGCACTTCTTTGGTTAAGCCAAAGGCTTTCACATCAGACTTATCAAACCGCCTGCGCTCGCTTTACGCCCAATAAATCCGGATAACGCTTGCCACCTACGTATTACCGCGGCTGCTGGCACGTAGTTAGCCGTGACTTTCTGGTTAGATACCGTCACTGCGTGAACAGTTGCTCTCACGCACGTTCTTCTCTAACAACAGAGCTTTACGAGCCGAAACCCTTCTTCACTCACGCGGTGTTGCTCCATCAGGCTTGCGCCCATTGTGGAAGATTCCCTACTGCTGCCTCCCGTAGGAGTATGGACCGTGTCTCAGTTCCATTGTGGCCGATCAGTCTCTCAACTCGGCTACGCATCACAGCCTTGGTAGGCCGTTACCCTACCAACAAGCTAATGCGCCGCAGGTCCATCCCAAAGTGATAGCCGAAACCATCTTTTAAGTTTGAATCATGCGATTCAAACTGTTATGCGGTATTAGCATCTGTTTCCAAATGTTATCCCCCGCTTTGGGGCAGGTTACCTACGTGTTACTCACCCGTCCGCCACTCGCTGGTAAACCAACGTCAAGTCCGTGCAAGCACGTTCAATCAGTTGGGCCAACGCGTTCGACTTGCATGTATTAGGCACACCGCCGGCGTTCATCCTGAGCCAGGATCAAACTCTCATATAAAATATAAGAACTTGAAAAGCTCAAATTTAAATTAAGCGAATTGACTTCGCAAATGTTTTGCATCAATCGTAATAATTGATGACCCCGCACATTTGTGTTCGTCGAAACTGTATTCAGTTTTCAAAGGTCTACCATGTAACCGATTCAATTGATCAGTTACAACATTTATTATTTTAACACTTGTTAATCATTTGTCAAGAACTTTTTTAATTCTTTTTTTCAAACGTTTTAAACAAGCGACTAGAATAATATATCATGAAGTCGCGCAGCTGTCAACAACATTTTTTTAAATCGTTAATAACTGCTAGAAGCAAATCTGACTGTCATCAGCGTCTGCCTCATCGACAACGATAACTACTATACCGATATTCTGAGTTTTCGTCAATGCTATTTCTATATTTTTTAAACGTTTTTTCAAAACACAAACTTTAAAACTCCACAACTATAAAACGGCCCTCAAATCACGATCAATATAATTCGAAGTCAGCATTATTGTCTATGTTATAAAAAGTGAATTTACTGAATGATTTAAAATAGTTTACGTTTTTGTTTAATTTAATGATTATTCTTCAAAAAAAACCTAATTGCTGTTAAAATCTTAGCGATAATTGAATATAAGAAAAATAAAAGGAGTTTTATATGTCGACTTTAATCGATTTTATCCTTCACATTGACACCCATCTGATTCAGATCGTTAATCAGTTTGGCGATGCCAGCTACCTAATCCTGTTTCTGATCATTTTTATCGAAACCGGCGCGGTAATTTTACCATTCCTGCCTGGTGACTCACTGCTATTTGCAGCCAGTGCACTAGCTGCAAATGCAAGCTACCACTTAAATATCTGGATTTTTGCATTTGGATTCTTAATGTCATGTCTTTTAGGTGATTCAATTAACTTCCTGATCGGTCAAAGAATCGGTAAGAGCCTGTCAAATCACTCATGGTTCGGAAAACTGATCGATAAACAGAGCCTTGAAAAAGCAGAGGCATTCTTTGAAAAACATGGTGCTCCTGCGATCATCCTGGCTCGGTATATGCCAATCATTCGTACTTTTGCTCCTTTTGCTGCAGCTGGATCCGGTTTCCCATATCGGCGCTTTATCCGCTACAGCATCGTCGGATGTGTAAGCTGGGTTGCAATCTGTTGTTCGTGCGGCTATTTCTTTGGCAATCTTCCTTTTGTCCAGGCTCACTTCTCGGCAATCATTCTGGCAATCATTGTGGTTACCCTGATGCCTGCCGTAATCAGCTTTATTAAATCAAAGCTCTCAAATAAGTCTGCTCAAGTAACGGTTGATTCGCCATTGAATCAAACTCAAGAGCAGGATGGTGAATAGCCACCAGATTCCAAACAGCATCGCGAAAAAATCATCGGGAAACAAATTAATAATTGGATTGCTGGTCGGTGAAAACACCCAATTCATATTGGAAAAAGCAAGATAATGGAATTTGATAAAAAAGTCATCAAAATCTATGATAATCATCATCCCGACGACTATCAACAATGCTAATAGATTCTTCAATAGACCTGACAGTTTCCAAAGCTGCCAGGTCTTTTTTTCATACTGCATGATTCCACATGCGCCAAATAATGCCAATCCAGTTATAGCTAATGCCGTTATGATCAAATGTCTGACATCGCTAAAATGCTCAACGGCACTTTCAGTCATTGGAATCCCAGCTAGATGCAAAGGCGGCTGTGGCCAAGGCTGAACAAGATACATTAATAAATGACGATAATCTTTTAAAACCACTGCATTTGAAAGATTCAAAAAGTGCGACGGAATCCTTAAAAGCAACGGCGAGATCAGCAAGGTTAAAAAAAGGGCAAGCCCAGCCGCTGCGATAGTTATCAGCAGCAACGCAAGGATTGTCCCGATGGCTTCAACTATTTGTTTTCTAAACGTTCCATTCATCAAGCGTCTTCACCGTATAAGTTGGTTTAGTCTCCACATGTTCAATATCAGCTGGCTTTGAAAGACCGGTATAGACAAGAAGCGTATCAACTCCAGTATTAATACCTGCTTTTACATCGGTCTGATAGTTATCGCCGACCATCAATACCTCTGATTTTTTCAGTCCGCTAGCCTTTAAAGCCATTTCAACAATGGTTTTTTGTGGCTTGCCGATCATGATTGGTTCTTGCTGTGTGGCATAGCGAACCAGTTCAACCAAAGCACCAGCACTCGGAATCATCCCTTCTTCGCTTGGCAGATTGGTATCCCCATTCGTACCGATAAAAACAGCACCAGCTCGAATACAAAGCGTTGCAATCTTAAACTGCTCATAAGTCACGTTACGATCCAAGCCAACAACGACATAGTCAGGATCTTGATCAGTCAATTGCATTCCCTTATTTAACAAAGCATCTTTTAGTCCTCGTTCCCCGATTACGTATACTCGGCGCTTTTGGCCAGCATGCTGTACCAAATAATCAGCGGTTGCCATTGCTGAGGTATATACATTAGCCGCCGTCACGTTAATATCATGATTTGCTCTTAGATTGGCAGCAACTTCTTTGGGACTGCGGGTACTATTGTTGGTAACAAACAGAATCTCTCGCTGATGCTCCTGCAAGCGCTTGATAAAACGTGCAGCGGCTGGGATTCTTTCCTTACCGCGATAGACCGTACCATCTAAATCGATAAAATAGCCTTGATATTGTTTCATGCTTTCTCTCGCTTATTATTCTTATTTTTCACTATCAGTTTTTGACGATGCTTACCGGTTTTTACGCGACGTACTTCTTGGTTTTTACGTTCTTTTAAAGGCGGCTGCTTGAGTGATTGTCGAACCTCTTTGACAGCTGCGCCCGACTGATGTTTTTTACTGTTCCCAGAAGCTTTGTGCCGATTTGAAAAACGTCTGCCAGACCGCCGATTCTTTCTTGGCAGCTGCACCTCTTGATTATGGATGATGAAATAGGCACAGCCAAAGTTGCAGTCTTCATACAGATAGTCTTGAATCGTCTGCATCCCCTGTTCAGGATTATACTGTGGATTATCAGGACCATAGAAGCCACGCAATCGCAGCTGTCCATATCCCCAATCACCGACTATATAGTCATATTTACCCAGAATGGAACTAAAACGATCAGCAAGTGCCTCGGAATTAAAAGCGTTTTTGTAGTCAGCAACCAGCGTGTAAGGATGATTGTTGATCAAAAAATGCTGCTGATCTTGCTGTAGAACCCGAAAAACGCCTTGCCGCTGCATCTGGCGACGTTCAATGTATTCTTCAACTTTACTGCGATTGATATCAGCCACTCCTTTCTCGTTTTAATAAATATCCAAACTATTATACTCACTGCTATGATCTAATGTCGAGTCAGCTTTTCTGCCTTGATCCGGGCAATCGTCTCAACCTCTGCCAGTGTCAAGGGCTCGCCAAATGCCGGCCGTTTTTTCAGATATTCCAGTTCCGGGGAATCAATCCCGACATTAACGTTTTCTTTTACTGGAACGGCATAGTGATGAATATGACCATGCAGATTTATAATCCGTGGCGCAATCCCCAGCATCATTGGATAATGCGTTAGATAGCACTGACAATGATTATACTTGATTAAAGCCCCAACATCATGAAAGCTGAATTTAGGCTGACCATTTAAGTCATAATTATGAGCAGCCAGATATTTAAACAGTTCTCTTCGATCATGATTGCCTTTGATCAGTACCAGGTGACCATGCAGCGCATTTAAAATCTCAAAAATCGCCTCATCGGCTCGCTTGGCTGGCTTAGCAAAATATACGGCAATATCGCCCAAATGATATACAATGTCATTTTCGGCAACCTTAGCATTCCAGTGTTCAATAATCTGCTCATCCATCTGTTTGGTATCAGCAAAAGGCCGTGGCGCAAAATCGTCAACTCCTAACAGATGCTGATCCAAAAAGTGGGTATCAGAAGTCACAAAACGCATCATTATCACTCCTAAACACAAAAATGGGACGCTCACCAGCGTCCCATTTTGATTTTAACAGCAACTACTTGCTGGCTTTTTTAAGTCGTTCGATATCATGAACGATCATTAATTCTTCGTTAGTTGGAATCAGCAGCGTCTTGATCTTAGCATCATCAGTCGACAGATCACGCTCTACGCCACGAATGTTGTTCTTTTCTGGATCAATCGCAATACCAAAGTAGCCCAGCTTGTCAGCTACGGCCTGACGAACGGTGATACTGTTCTCACCAACACCCGCAGTAAAGACAATGGCATCTGCTCCACCCAGTTCAGCAATGTAGGCGCCAATGTAGCGAACGATCCGGTTGACATAGATGTCCCAAGCCAACTGTGCACGCTCGTTGCCTTCGTTTTTGGCCTTTTCAACATCGCGCATGTCGCTGGAAACGCCAGAAATCCCCAACAGACCGGATTTGTGGTTAAGCATGTCAACCATTTCATCGCTAGAAACGCCCAGCTTCTTTTGGACGAAAGCAACCAATGATGGATCAACATCCCCAGAACGAGTAGCCATCGTAACCCCGGCTAATGGTGAAAAGCCCATTGAAGTGTCAAAGGACTTGCCACCTTTAATAGCAGTAATTGAAGCCCCAGCACCAATGTGGCAGGTAATCAGCTTCAATTCTTCCAATGGTCGGCCAAGCATTTCAGCTGCCCGAGCCGCTACGTAACGGTGACTGGTACCGTGAGCACCATACTTACGGGCACCATACTTCTCGTACCATTCATAAGGAACGCTATAGAGGGCATTCATTTTTGGCATATTAGCATGGAAAGCAGTGTCAAAAACGGCAACTGCAAATGCATCCGGCAAGACTTCCTTAAAGGCCTTGATACCTTGTAATTCAGCTGGGTCATGCAATGGTGCATATTCAGCCAGCGCATCGATCTTGTTCATAACGTCTTCATCGATGACAACTGAATCCTTAAAGTATTCACCACCAGCAACAATCCGGTGACCAACAGCCGTAATTTCATCATAGCTGGCAACAATCTTCAAATCCAGCAGCTGCTTGAGCAGATATTGAACTGCAGCTTCATGGTCAGCGAATGGCTTATCTTCTTTCAACTTTTGACCGTCACCATACTTGATTTCGGCATGGCCAACTTCCAGACCGATACGTTCAATCTGGCCTTCTGCTACTACTTCTTCGCTTGGCATGTCAAACAGCTTGAACTTGACGGTCGAACTGCCGGCATTAACAGCAATCGTTTTTGACATTGGCGTAATCTCTCCTTTTACTAACTCTCAACTTTTAAGATTTGCAGCTACCCATGCATCAATCTGATTCATAAAGGCTACAAATTCAGCACGCTTCTTGACTGACGGAAAACTGCCCAACAAAACCTGCTTGGCTTGATGACTGCCACCACCTTGACGCTGCAAAAGAAGAATCGATTTTTGAGCAGCTTGATTCTTAAAAAGATCAGCTGGCAGATTGATCAATCCTTGGAAATGCGCTACCGAGTGGATCCACTTAACAAAGCCCATCGTCTCTTCAGTTTGGAAGAGATTCGATGGTACCAAAAATACGCCAAAGCCGCCTGGTTTAAGATAATTCATTGATTGTTCGATCAACAGATGATGAACGTATGAATGTCCTTTTTCAGCACGCGTCTGATAATTTTTCGTATTTTCATCAAGCGGATAGTATCCAACTGGCAGATCTGAAACCGCCAAATCACTTTGCGGAATCGTCAAAGGCTCAATGGCATCTTGGTGAAACAGCTCAACCGGCTCTCTTTGTAATGAGACGCTGACGCTGGCAACTGCCAGCAGCTCATCATCATTATCGATTCCGTATCCCTGTACTGGCTGATCAATGGCTTCTTGCAGGTGGTTCATGACCGTTGTTAGTAGATTAGCCGTTCCTACTGCCGGATCAAAAATCGTATATGGATGATTGCGATCAATGATTTTTTCAATCAAGTAGGCCATCATGATCCCCAAAGTATCGGGCGTCATTTGATGATTGGCTTGAATCGCATCCTTACGAATCACTTTTAACAGATCCAGCTGCAAAAGACGGCGTACTGTCTCGCGGTCGGTATGCAACAGATCCAGCTGCTGATATAGCTTGTTTAACTCAGCAACCGTCTCTGGCTTAGGCAAACCATCCTCGACACGAACCTTGCCATTATCAACCAGATTCTCAGCATTTTCGAGAAATGCATCAAGATAAGAGCTGTTCAAATCTGCTTGTAACAGTTCCGTTGCGCGATCAAATGGTACAAATAGTTGTTCTGGTGTTGCCAGTTTTGGTCACTCCCATCCTCATTCGTCGTACGAAAATAGTTTACCTATTTTTACCGACAAATTCAAGGAAGCGCCTCGTCTTCTTGAAACTTAAAGGATGATCCGTCATTGAGACAGACGATTGTCAACCTGTCTTCATGCTTGACGATTCCTCTATTAAAGTCCGCATTATCTTTGCTGCCAGTCAAATTTAACATTGCCTGTGCAATAAATTGATCACTAAGACGATGAATCAGTTTTGCTTGACCAGCCTGATAGCGATACTGAGCCAAAACAGTGGCTGTCGCAATGCTCAGCACGATCATCGCCGCCAGCAGCGTACTGCTCTTGCGACGGCGCCAGACAGATAACCGCTGTTTGCCGATATCCATTGCTTCTTTTCACCTCAATTTCTAACCGTTGCCTGTCAAGCCGTTTAAAAGTTGCTGCTTGAACCTGATAAAGCATCGGCAAATAACCACCACCATGCTGCAGCCGTAAGAATATTCGACCATTTTCAGCCGTCAGCTCATAATACTTCTTGGTGGCAGCTCCATACAGCACCGTATGCTGTTCATCCTGACATCGATAAAGACTGAAGTGCCGATCCGATAATTCCAGCTCGGTCACGAATAAATACCAATCCGTTGGCATATCCAAAGCACGCTGATTGACTTGATCAACAATCTTGACAGTCTGCCCCAATGCCAAAACTGTCACCATGCTGATCAGTAGTGCCATTATGCTTTCTGCCAGCGTAAATGCTGATCGTCTCAAACCATTACCGCCTTTCCAGTTTTAGAATACACTTTCCTGATCGTTCAACGACTACCCTATTGCGATCAGCAGTTGCCATTAGTGGAGCTCGAACGATCCTGACGCGGTCTTGGTGATTTTTGAGAGCATCACTGGCCTCTTTAGCCAGTCGACTTGCTGCCAGCTGCTCATCAGCCAGTTTTCTTTGATGATTCAATTCATTTAGGCCAGTCATTAAAAAAACGATACTGAACGCGACAATCGCCAATGCCGTCACACTCTCACCCAGCATGACTGCCCGATGCCTTTTTTTGTGTTGCCTGTACATGATAGCTCCCCCATGCCAATTGAATTCTGATTTGATAATCCGTATTATCCAATGTTGAAACAAACTCCTCTGTCTGCGGACTGACATAGCCCGTTGTTTTCATCTCAATATCATTGAACCGTTTGACCGACAGCGTACCCGGAACATTTATATACTCAGCACCACTTGCCCAGGAAAAGACAACCTGACTGTGGCTTTTTAGATAAAAAACGCGGGTTGACTCGTTGCTGGTCTTTGATCGTACCTGAGCTGCCTGCCATGCTTGACGAAAGACCTGCCAAAACTGACGCTCTTCATTTTTCTGAATGGTTCGCTGCATTGATGGCCAGCCAATCAGCATCGTCAACGCGGCAATTCCCAAGACAATTATCATTTCCAACAGAGTAAAGGCTGGCCGGCAAATTTTCATTTTCGCTCAGCCTTTCCATTGACAACTTTAATGTGCTCACTGGCTGCTTTTTGTGCCTGTGCTGAGGTCAGATATTGATTTTCAACCAGCTGATCTATGCTTTGGGCTTTTTGTCCAGTATCATTCTCATACAGATCAAGCTGGGTCTGGACGACATTGGTCATGGCATTTTCATGAATCTTGGTTGCATGCTCGCGCTGTGTGCTGAGATTTGGCAAAATAATCAGTACCAACAGACTGATAATAAATAAGACGATAGCCATCTCTAATAGTGTAAACGCGCGCCGTTTCTGCTTCTTTAACATCTTAGTAAACCTCCTGCAGTGAGTGATAGATTGGCAAAAGAATACTGAGATACATTAAAAAAATCCCAGCAGCAATCAAAATAAAAAGCGCTGGCTGTACCAATACCAGAATATGCATCGTTGACTGCCGAAACTTTTTAAACTTGAGCTTGGAAAATAAAGTCAGTTCCTGGCCTAATTGTTCATTGGTCAAGCCACGATTGATAAAAATGGCCAGTTCATCCGGTAAGAAAGGTGCTTTTAAGATTAAGTCAGTCAACTGTCTTCCCTGCGAGCTAAGCTCAAATGCTGCCCGGCCAACCTGATGCAGCAACGAGTCATCATCAAAGCTATTCGTCAGCTGGCATATTTCACGCAAAGAGAAACCATGCTGCAGCAAAATGGCCAGATTGGACGTTAGATAATAACCATAGTATTCACGAAAGATTTTGCCAAACAGCGGCCAGCGACACTGATGCCGCACCTTTTTTAGCGTTGACATATGCCGCCAGTGAATCGCTGCTAATCCTCCATAGCTTAAAAAAACACTGCCGGTAATTATCAGTGTTTCGCCAATCGGCCATCGTTCGCCGATTGACAGCTGATTCTGCTGCTGCCAGCTTTGCAGCTCGGGAAAAACGAAAATCAGCAAGGCCGCCAAAATCGTCCCCAGCATCACCAATAAAATCAGCGGATATTCCAAAAGCGTCTTTAGCTGACGATGCTGCTGCTTTTGGACCTGTAAATACTGACCAATCTCTTTTAGCGTTATTGAAAGACTGCCATGCTGCTCAGCCAGTAAAAGCTGATAATAAAGCTCAACTCTTAAATAAGGCTTTAACGCATCTGCCAGCAGACGACCGGTCCTGAGCTGCTGATCAATTTTTGAAAAAAAAGCAGCCTGCCGCGGATAGGCCCGCTGTGAGAATTGAACTGCATGCTGCAACGAGAAGCCAACCGCCAGCAGATCATGCATCAGTAAAAACCAGTCGGCCTGTTGACTGACTTTAAATTTAACCGGCTTGGTACGACTGGGCCACGCTTTTTTCCAAACAGCCCTTGGCCACGCAATTTTTAAGCTGCTGCTCCCAAGCATCGGTCATCCCCACCTTTCGCTTTGTAAAGCTTTCCTGCAATGCATCATCAGCCAATAGATCAAACAGCACCGCCAATTGTTTTTTTACTGTCGGCAAGAGTCGTTGATAGCAGACACAGCTGATCGCCTGCTGCAGATAAAAGTCATCGACGTTCAGCTGTTCCAGACGAGTCAACGCTCCATAGACATTTCTGGCATGCACGGTTGCCATGACCAGATGACCGCTTAAGGCTGCTTGAACTGCCATCTGTGCCGTTTGCGGATCACGAATCTCGCCAATGATAAAGATCTGTGGTCGATGCCGCAAGCCAACCTTAAGCAGCTGCTGATAGCCCATCTCAGCCAATTCGTTAACCTGCAGCTGAATAAACATCGGCTCGGTAATCTCAACCGGATCCTCTATCGTCATAACGACACACTGGCCAACGAACTGACGCGCCAGATGGTACATCGTCGTTGTCTTCCCTGATCCCATCGGTCCGGCAAACAGCATCAACCCCCGCTTTTTAGCAGTCTGCTGCAATTTTTGCCATTGAGGCGGTACCAGCATCCGATAATCATTGCATAAACGATAGATGAAACGTACCACCAGTGATTCCTGTCCGCGACAGTCGCCAACCGATGACAATCTTAAGTCCACCTTTCCCCTAGGCGCGTGCCAGCAAAGCGATCCTGACTGCGGGCGACGATGCTCACTGACTGACATATCAGCACGATACTTTAAATATGCAATCAAGCGCTTGCCAAGTGGTAATGGCCATTGCTGATAAAGCTGCAGCTGCCCCTCATGCATGATTAAAAGTCGATAGTAGCTGCGATATGGCAGAACATAGAGATCTGACACCCGATAGCGAATTAAAACCGCAATATCTCTTGAGAACTCGCTTTTCAAAATTATCCCTCCTCTAACAATGCTATATGCCAAAAGAAGCCAGATGATATTTTTTTAATACTGGTTATTTGCTTGCAAAAGTTTTTTAAATAAAAAAATCACGCCACTCTCGACTGTAAGCGTCGCTGTTGGCGTGATCTTCTAAATAATAGCAGCCCCTCAAAAATAAGGACTGCTCTTAAAATGCCGTAATGTATTACCTGATATTGGTAAATATTGATGTTGAATGCTTTGAGAAAAAAAGGTAAGCACACCATATTGAACCGTGTTGCCTACTAAGCGGTGACCAATTTCAAAAATTAAAGAACAAAAAAGCAGCGGTCGACCGGCGCATTTCTGCGTGGTCGACCGCTGTTCATTTATCAATTAGGCTTTGCAGCTTTCTTGAATTTCACGAGCCCATGGCAAATAAGCCTCTATTTCTGGCGTTTCGCGTTTTGTAAAGGCGCTAAGCAGGGTCTCTAAATATTTAAAGACATCCAAATGATTTAGTTTTGCGGTTTGCACGATGCTATACCAGATCGCATTGGCTTTGGCCCCAGCCGTGGACTTCGCAAACAGACTGTTCTTTCTGACCAGCGTGGTGGGACGAATCAGTTGCTCATTGTGATTATTATGCAATGGCAGCTCTCCATGCCTGAACATCTGGTAAACCCGCTTCTTCAATTTGAGGGCATTTTTGATTGCATTGCGTAGCGGTTTGAGTGGCGATTTCGTCAAGGCTTCTTCAATCAGCTGATAGAAATCATCAATCATCGCTTTTAAATGCTGACGCCTTTGGGCTGCCTTCTCACTTGCTGATGAATATTTCAACCGTTTTTCGATGTGAAATACTTTGGCAAGGATCCGCACGGCGTCACTCGCAATACTTTGCCCTTGAAAGCGGGTAATCTTTGGATCAAGCAGTCGCTTAAATTGGCGATTGATATGAACCAGACAGGTCCCCCAATACGCTTCTGGTAAGCGATTATCAGAATATCCACTAAACCCATCACACATAATACCGCCAGAAAAGTCATCACCTAAGATTTCTGTAATAACCTTTCCTGATCGTGAAGGGGCATAGTGGAAATACGATACTTGATGTGGACTGAATTCTGCCGTAGAACAGGCTGACCAGAAGTAGCCATGTGATTGATCAAGATCCAGAACTTGAAATGGCGTCTCATCAAGCTGCACCACAGGTGCTGCCTTGATTTCTTGACGCAGACGTTCATAAATCTTTTGCCCAAACCTTTCGCCAGCTTCAATTACCCCACGAGCCATATGTTTGCTGGTGATGGGAAGTCCGAGGCGCTCCCAATACTGCGTCTGGCGGGTAAACGGTACTGCCAGACCAAACTTTTCAAAAAGTACTTCGGCGATTACCGAGCTTGAAAGGTAACTGTGTGGAAACAAGGGCTGTGGCGTCTTTGCCTGAACGAGTACATCATTGTCGGTTTCCGGATCTTGACAGTGTTCGCATCTAGCCGTTTCAGTACATACGATTTTGCAGCACAAGTGGGCAGGAATCAGTTTAACTTCACGATATTGTTCATGTTTGCCGATAACCGTCATCATTTGACCGCATTGATCACAAGTCAGTTCTTGCTCGCTTAGCTGATGAAGTTCTTCAACTTGTTCTAGGCAATCAAGCAATTGTTTACGTGATTCCTTTGATTTGCATTTTCTCTGGTGACTGGTAACGGTAGTGGTCAACTTTTCTACTGTTGAATCATTCGTTGGCACGGTTTCCTGTTCGTTGTCATCAAACAGATCCAACTGGCCAGCACTTAATTTTTCAGTTTTTTTTCCAAAAAGTTGCTTTTGCAGATAGTTTACCATCTCGGTCAGTTCCGCAATCTTAGCCTTTAGTTCTTTGTTTTCACGCAAGGCTTCTTCTAAAGTGATCTTCTCAGCCATTACCAATCACCTCCTTTATTATCTGATGACCATTAGGTTATCAGATAATGGAGGCAAATAAAAGAGGAACTTGTTAATACCCTGGTCCCTTAATAGCCGGCCTGATTCGTTTCTGAGGCAGTGGCGAGATGCCTTCTAACAATGCCTTAATCTGACTCTTGGTTAATGCCACTGCGTCTTCTCGATGTCGCGGCCATCGCAGTCCACCATTTTCAAAGCGTTTATAAAGCAGGATGAATCCTTCGCCGTCCCAGTACAAGCCTTTGAAGCGGTCATTACGATTGCCACAAAATAGGAATAACGAATCATTATCTAATTCCAAGCCATAATTCTCTGCGATCACCATGGCCAAACCATCAATCCCCTTCCGCAGATCGGTCTTGCCACAAACTATGTAGACGTGCTGAGGGGCACTCCAGTTAACCAGCATAAGCGGCTACTGCTTTAATGATCTCACTAACCAGAGCGGGATCTGCTTCTTGGTAGACATTAATTTTTACTTGGTGCAGTGAAACGGTCGCAGTCAAGCGTGAGCGCTTAGTAACCGGCTTCTTTGTTCGTGGTATATCAACTTCGACAAAATCTTGCTTCATAAAAAGTCCTCCTCCTTGAATATGTCTTCAAGTATAGGAGAACTTGGGATTTAATCATATGCGGTTGGTTATAGTGTGCTTACAAAAAAAGACGCAGGCATTATTGCCCGCGTCTAAAAACGAAACTATTCAGCATCGTCATCGTCTTCGATAACCCCAGCTTCATAAATGTCAGCAACATCGTCGTTGTCAGTCAGTTCGTCAATCAAGTGCTTGTATTGACTAACCTTGTCGCTAGGAACAACTGTCGTGTTTTGAGGGATCATCGTTACTTCAGCCGTGTCCAGTTCGTAGCCTTGTTCTTGCAAAGCATCACGAACGCTGGTCATGTCGCTTGGTGCCGTAAAGATCTGGAACTTGTCGTCAGTAGCCTTCATGTCTTCAGCACCAGCATCCAGAGCATCCATCAGCATGTCGTCTTCGCTCTTGTCGAGACCGTCACGCAGAATTTCAATCAAGCCCTTGCGATCAAACATGTAGGAAACAGATCCACTGGCACCCAGCGAACCGCCGGAATGAGTAAATGCAGAACGTACTGCAGCAGCCGTCCGGTTCTTGTTGTCAGTCAAGGCAAATACCATCACTGCAACCCCACCTGGGCCATAGCCTTCGTAAGTAACTTCTTCAAACTTGGCACCGCCAGCACCAGTAGCCTTTTCAATTGCCCGTTGAATGTTCTTCTTAGGCATGTTGGCTGCATGGGCCTTGTCGATTACCAGACGCAGTTGAGGGTTGTTTGCTGGATCAGGATCACCT